>QBVL01000008.1 GCA_003284375.1 Prochlorococcus sp. AG-311-J23 | reverse complement strand
CTCATAGTGACTTGAGTTTTACCCCTTACGCCACTAACTTTCCAAGAGCTTCCACGCCTTAAGAAATCAGCGTCTTTTTCAGTATTTTTTATAAGTGTTCGCAGATTTGCTTCCCAATCAGTCGCCATCTGGAGTTTGCGTTCGCAGAACTGTTCGCCGAATAGCAATAATCATCCATATCTAGCTATAGCCAGCTATGCAGTAGCTCTTGGTGAAATTACTGTAATCTCTTGGGATCACTTGTGTTTGAGTACGCTCCCTGCAAGATTCGAACTTGCGGCCCACTGCTTAGAAGGCAGTTAGTTTGCGTTTGAAAACACTGTCTATCACTAAAAAATCTAGAAAAATATATTTAAGTGGGACATTTTTAGGTGCAGAATTGATATATTAGCTATTTATTTAAACTCTTAAGTCTCTTACTGGTATTGTAGCACTTTTTTGTCTTTAATAACTTCTACTAAATAACAAATAAAAGAGCCGCCAAGGGCAGCCCACAATCGTAAAATTCAACCTGAGTAACAGGCGTAATTTATTTGAAATAACGATGTTTTTAAGCTACTTTTGTTATTACTTTGGTTGCTTATATGATTGATGAATTTATAAGTTCACGCCAAATAGAAACGCCTAGAAAATCTCAAACGACTAAAGTCATTCACTCTGATTTTTTAACTGTCGCAGAAGCAATGACTTCCGCCTTTTCATCAATAGATAAGAATCAAGATTGGTATCTAATGCCTTCTTTTGTTTCTGAAATTGTACCTTATTGTTTATATTCCAGTGCTATGAAATAAAGAGATATTATCAAACTTATATATTCACAATATTGTTTTCTGAAATAAAATCATTTTTGAGAATGATCTCAATTATTTAATTTAAATTCTCTCTTTAACATCGTTATGCTACCCTGCCGCTTCTTATGTGGTTCAACTATATCAATCATTAATGGATTTCCCTCTATATGATTTCGAATAATTTGATGGTTAGCATTTGGTATCCCATTGAAATAAGTAAAATGAAAGAAGATGAAATTTGAACAATATCTCCAGTACTCTTTAATAAAATTTGTATATTCATGAGGACCTCCACAGTCAAACCAAACGAAGTCAAAATAACCATATTTTTTAAATAATTCATTTGATTTCCCCTCAAAATTACCTTCAATAAATTCTGTATATTTCGAACTTATTATATTTTTCATGCCATCAATTTTAGTCAATTCACCTAAAGACTGATTATCTATGACAATTAGTTTTGGATCATAAATATAATTTTTAAAGTAAGACTCACTTAAGTTGCCATCGTCAAAGACTCTTTCATTATTTACTAATGCCTCAAGTAAAAAAGGGGTTGTATAACCTGCGCCAATCTCTAGAACTCTCTTTGGTCGTATCATCATTACCATTGACCTAAGAAAAGACCCTACATTTTCTGTACCCATTCCTGGCCTATAAAACAGAGGATGTTCTAGCTGACTTGGTTTTCTAAATATATTATTTTCTTCACCTTTTTCTGGGTTAGATATAAAATCATCATCATCTGATTTTAAATATAAAATTCTCTTAGAGCTTTCATCTGCTTCTTTCGTTCGCCCAATTTCCTCTAGAAGGCAAGAAAGAGCTTCATGTGCCTGAACAAATCCAATTTTTAATTTTAGAGCTTGTTTGAAGCTTAATTCAGCTTGCTTTAATTTGCCAAGGTCCTTCAATATTACTCCTAGATAATAATAGGCATTTGCGTAATTAGGCTTAAGTTTAATTGCTTCATTGATGGATCTTTCTGCTTCTTTTAACTTACCAAGTTCTTTTAAGATATTTCCGAGATTAGAGTGTGCTTCAGCATAATCAGGTTTTAGATCTATTGCTTTATTGATAGATCTTTCTGCTTCTTTTAACTTACCAAGTTCTTTTAAGATATTTCCGAGATTAGAGTGTGCTTCAGCATAATCAGGTTTTAGATCTATTGCTTTATTGATAAATCTTTCTGCTTCTTTTAACTTACCAAGATTTAATAATATTACTCCATAATTTGAAAAAACTATTGGATCATTATAACCTTGATCAATGCAATATTGATAATATTTTGCAGCTTCTGATGTGTTGCCTTGTTGATGTAAATAAGTTGCTTTATCAATTATTTCTGCCTTAGCCGGTATAGGGTTGTTGTTGCAAGTGATAATAATAGTTTCTTTAATTTCACCCAAAGCCTTAGGTACAGTGAATATCTTTCCTTTTTGATTTAGGAGACTGTAAGAGTAAGCTTTTTCATTTTCTTCATTGTTCATGATTCTCCATGAAAGGCTAAGATAGATGTTCTTTATTCCTTTATAAAACCTATTTTAGCAGACTATGCCTTTTAATCTTTCTAAAAAATCTTGAGGGAATGGAATGTTTATATGAATATTTAAATCTATTTTTAAATAGTTAATAACATAAAATATTTAGCTAAATATTTTAGTCGAAAATTTAATGTTTAAATAAACAGACTAAGTAAAAATGAATTTATTTATTACCTTGTGGCATTAAGTCAAAAGCTATAACAATCCTATCTGTGTCTGTGCTGAAAGGAATAGTACGATGGTGAAGTGAAGATGGGAAAAAAATTATATCACCTGATTTAGGAGAATAAGTTAACTTAGGAGAATTATTATTTGAGTAATCAGGTCCATTTAAACTAAACTCAATTGCACCTTCAGCGTTATCTAGATCTGGAACAACTTTTAAATAAATTACTCCGCTTAACCAACCATAAGGATGTATATGCGCCTCTTGATATCCTTGTCTTTTTAGGATAACATGCCATCCAAAAATATTCTTGATTGTGGGCCATTTTTTAATGTAAGAGCAAGTCTCTTTTTCATATTTACAATAATATGTATTTAATTCCTCTAAAATAATTGATTTTAGTTTTGAAATCTTATTAGAGTTGCTTGAGAATAAGTCTATATGTGTTGGTGTTTGAAATCCATTATGAGTTGTTGTCTTTAAAGGTTCCCAAACACTGTCACATTCATATAGCTCATTAATAATTTCTCTTATAAAATCAATATAGTTGTTAATATGGATTTTGATGTTAGTAAAATGCATATAATCTAATGGGTTCCTACAAAAATTATACGAAGTATCTTTTTTTTCTTGCTCTGAAATAAAAGAAGAAAACGCAGCTAAGCTAATATTTTTGTCGTCTTTTTTAGAGATATTTTTAATTCTCTCATAAATCTCATCAAGCCTACCTAAAGCATAAAGAGATTTCAATGCTGCTACTTTTGAGTCTTCTGAGATACATGAGTCTGCATCTTTTAATGCGAGATCAAAATCCTTTTTATCAAAATAAAACTCCCATCTGTTCATCAATGCAATAGTTGAAGATGGATTTAAGTCAATTGCTTTCGAAAAATTATTTTCTGCTTCGTCTGAATATCCAAGACTTTTAAGTACAATGCCTAGATTCGAATAAGCATTTGAGTAATCTGGTTTAAGCTTTATGGCCTTTCGCAATACTTTTTCTGCTTCTTTTAACTTACCAAGTTCTTTTAAGACATTTCCGAGATTAGAGTGTGCTTCAGCATAATCAGGTTTTAAATCTATTGCTTTATTGATAGATATTTCTGCTTCTTTAAAATTACCAAGATTTCTCAATAAATTTCCCAGATTGGAATATGCTTCAGCATAATCAGGTTTAAGTTCTATTGCTTTAAGGAGAGCTATTTTTGCTTCTTTAAACTTACCAAGATTTAATAATATAACTCCATAATTAGAAAAAATTTGGTGATCATTAAAACCTTGATTAATTAAATATTGATAAAGTTTTACTGCTTCTGAAATGTTTCCGTTTGAGTGAAATCTTAATGCTTGTTTAGCTATGACTTCCTTTGATTGTTCAGAAAGGTTATTTGAAAAAAGTGTAATATTTTTTTTGATTTTTCCCAATGAATAAGGAACTTGAAAAACCTTATTTTTATATTTTTTTTGTTTGGCATCGTTTTTTTCTTCAAGCACTCTTAACACACCCCCTCAAATCAATATCCAGTATAAAGCTTATTAATTGATTTGATTGGACAAAATTCGTCTTTCCGTTTCATCGTTTTTAGTTTTGAGATCTTTATTCTCGAATTTTCAATAAACTTTGAATCCCTAAGACATCAGCAATTTTTTTATAAGTATTCGTAGATTTGTCTCCAAAATAATTGACTATCTTGAATTTGCTTTCGCAGAACTGTTAGCAAAAAGTAAAATTGAGCCATCTCTAGATATAGATCACTCCATCCACGTCCACATTCAATCTTGATATTTTGGTGCAGAATTGCTATATCGGCAAGTATCACGACATATCAAGATGACTCAGAGAATTTCAACAATCTCTGAGGTCTATTGGTATCACTATGTTTTGAGTACGCTCCCTGCTGGATTCGAACCAGCGGCCCACTGCTTAGAAGGCAGTTGCTCTATCCAGCTGAGCTAAGGGAGCTAGAGGAGATCTTTAAAATAAAGACGACAAAGCGCGCCCTCATTTCAAAAACAACTATTTAAGACTACATACTCATGTAGCCCACAACAAGCAGAATTAAGCAGACCAACAATAGATTTGTTAAGACTTGCTTGGTATGGTGTCTTTTACAAACAAAGGAAAATTAAATTTATAGCATAAGAATTAAGTAGGGATTTAGAGTCTTAGTGATGGGTTCTTTAGCTTTCTAAATTTTTGTAGGAGTTTTTATAGGTTGAGAATTTTTTTTACTACTTCTTACTATTCCGTCTTATCTTGGATATATAGAAAAAATAGAGATGATTTCAAGAAGATTGACCAAGACGCAAAAAGCTGAAATCCTTGATGCTTATAGGGTTGGAGATAATACCAATGCCCTAGCAGAAAAATATCATTGCACTCCAAATACTATAAATAGAACAGTCAAAACCCTTTTGTCTGAGAGTGAATATACACTTTTAAAGAAAAAAAGATCAAAGACCAGCAATAAAAAAGAGAAATTGGTTGATAATGAAAAAGTAAAACAAAAAGAGGAAGATTTAGAACAGGCAAGCTTGTTAATTTCATTTAAAGAAAAAGATCAATATGTAAAGGTAAATGAAGAATCTTATAAACATGGCGTTGATGAAATTGCTTCTTTAGATATTGAGGATGCTGATGAATTTCTAGAAGATCAATATTCGGTTAATCAAAAAATAAAAGATCATGATAAGGATGAAAATAATCAAAACTTTGATGAGAATTTCGAGGAAATAGCCCCCCTTGTTTCTGGTTTTGATTTTGACCTTAAGAAGCAAAAATCAGATTTTGAGATACTTGATTACGAATGTCTTCCAGAGAGCGTTTATATGATTGTTGATAAGAAAGTCGAGCTAGAATTACAACTTATCTCTGACTTGCCAGAATGGAGCTTTTTGCCAGATAATGAATTGCAAAGAAAAGCAATTTTATTATTTGCTAATCAACGTTCAGCAAAAAGAATATGTTCTAGAAGTCAAAGAGTAATTAAGATACCAAATACAAGTATTTTTAAACTTTCACAGTCATATTTAATATCAAAGGGTATCACTAGATTAATTCTTGAAGATTCAATAATAGGATTGGATAATTAGTTATTAAATCAATTTTATCTTAGGTTAATCTTTCTGATTATTTTTAATCATTAATACTGAAGTTAGGCCTCCAGAAAATAATCCGAAAGTAAATGATGTACCCATTAAGAACCCAATTGGAAGGTCTACAGTTTTATTAATTAGAAAATCTAAACTATATTTTTTCCCTAGATTTTGAGATCCAAGGCAAAGAAAAAAAATTAGTAATATTACTGTGGAAATATTTAGAGTTAGAAGTTGTAATCTAAAAAACATTTAGAAAATTTCTCTAATTAAAATTTATCTTTTAATTAGCATCAAGTGAAAAAGTTTATTTGTCAAGCCTCTTATGTAATTTGGAGTAAAGCCATTTTTTTTTATAGCCTGTTTCTTTCGCGACTTTTTGAGCTGCAGTATTAGATTTTTCTCCATGATTTATTAATGTATTGAGCTTATTTAATGCTTCTGATTCACTTATTTTATTGTGTTGCTTATTATTGTTTCCTCCTAGCACTATGGTGAATTCTCCTTTTGGTTTATTTGTAATAAAATATTTTGTTACCTCCTCAATTGTCTTACCTATTGACTCTTCATATCTTTTTGTAAGTTCTCTCGCGATTTGAATAGGCCGTTCTTTTCCGCATAAAATAGATAAATCTTCTAAAAGTTTGATTAATTGATGAGGTGATTCATAGATTACAGATGTTCTTTGTTCTTGAGAAATTTCTTCCAAACGTTTCTTCCTAAGGCTTTGTTTTTTCGGGAGAAATCCTTCAAAGCAAAATCTTTCTGAGGGTAATCCGCTTATCACTAATGCTGTAGTTGCCGCGCAAGGTCCCGGTATGCAAATTACTTCATAACTATTAGACCTTGCAGCATGAACTAGATCTTCCCCTGGGTCATTTATCCCTGGCAAGCCAGCATCACTAATTAAGGCAAGACTCCCTCCACTTTCTAGGATTCCTAATAGTTGTGATTGACGACTTTTGAAATTATGTTTGTGATAGCTCAGTAGTGGTACTTCAGATTTTATTATTTTCAACAATTGTCCACTTCTACGTGTATCTTCACAGGCTATTCGTGAAACATTTTTAAGTATGGATTTTGCCCTTGGTGATAAATCGCCTAAGTTACCTATTGGCGTACCTACTAGGTAAAGAGTTCCTGGACAAGGTTCAGATCTTTCTTGTTGAAGTTGTTGTTCGTCAGTTAATTCCATTATGTCTATTGATCTTGTTGTGCCAAAAGAGGTCGAGTTATCGACTTTATTGGATGAGCTTAGAAAGCTTAGCTGGGCTTCCGCTGATGTTTTGATGGCATATGCAAGAGGTGAAGAACCTCCCTATGGCTTCCCAAAATCTTTAACTGTAGAGGAAGGCGGTGACGGCCCTGTATCTGCAGCTGACATGGCAGTGAATGAATTATTGATCTCTGGATTGAAGGATAATCTCACTTTCAAACAATGGGATATTTTAAGCGAAGAAACTTCGAAGGAGAAAACTTTTCAGAAAGATAATTATAAAAAAGATTGGTGTTGGATTCTTGACCCATTAGATGGGACAAAGGATTTTCTTCAAGGATCTGAAAACTATGCAGTTCATATTGCTTTGGCCTACAAACAAAAGCCAAAGATTGGGATAGTTTTGATACCTGAAAAGGATGAATTATGGTTTGGAATTGTTGGAATTGGTGCATGGTTTGAAAATCGTGATGGCTCTAAAAAAAACTTTTCTTTTAGTGAGAGAAAAGATATATCGAAATTGATATTAGTTTCAAGCAAAAATCATCAACAATCAAAACTTAATAATCTTCTGTCAACTATGTGCTTTGGTGAGACAAAAAAAATAGGCAGTGTCGGTTGTAAAGTTGCTTCAATTTTGAGGGGAGAAGCAGATGTTTATATCTCTCTATCCGGAAAAACTGCACCTAAGGATTGGGATATGGCAGCCCCACATGCCCTGATCGAGGCAGCTGGTGGCATTCTCTCTCATGCAGATGGAAGAAAAATAATTTACCAAGAAATAAACTATTCTCAATCTGGTTGTTTAATTGCAAGCCATGGAAAATCTCATCAAAAAATTTGCCAAAAAGCTATGGAGTTTTTCTCTCTAGAAGAACCTAATTACCTCGTCTAATTATTAATTAAGAGGTGCAACAGGAGTAGGAGTTGGCTCAGGGTAGTTGTTCGATCCACCATGTTGAGGAACTCCTCTTAAGCTCAAATTAATACGACCTCGATTGTCTATTTCTCTTACTCTTACGGTCACTTGATCGCCAACTTTTACAACATCTTCAACTTTTTCTACTCTTGCCTCTGATAACTGAGATATGTGGATCATTCCTTCTTTACCAGGAAGAATTTCTACGAACGCCCCAATTGGAATAATCCTAGTGATTGAACCAGGGAAGATTTCTCCTTCATGAACTTTTCTTGTTAAACCTTCAATTATCCTTTGAGCTTCTTCCGCAGCGGCTCCATCATGTGACGCGATAGTTACTATTCCTCCATCTTCAATATCGATTTTTGTATTAGTTCTCTCTGTAATACCTTTTATTGTTCTCCCACCTGGACCTATTACTGTTCCAATTAATTCAGGGTCAATTCTAAAACTTAATAGTCTTGGTGCATGTGGAGAAAGATTTTCTTTTGGTGTCTCAATTGCCTCTAACATTTTGCCTAATATATGTGTTCTTGCCGGAAGGGCCTGATTGATGGCTTCTCCAATTGTCTCTACTGGAAGACCCGTTATCTTCATATCCATTTGTATTGCCGTAATTCCTTTTTCTGTTCCTGCAACTTTGAAATCCATATCTCCAAGAAAGTCTTCAATTCCTTGAATATCAGTTAATATCCTTACCTCTTTTCCTTCTTTTATTAATCCCATCGCCGCTCCACCAACTGGAGCTTTTAAGGGAACTCCTGCATCCATTAGGGCAAGGGTACTTCCACATACTGAAGCCATAGAAGTAGAGCCATTTGAACTCAATACTTCACTAACAACTCTAAGAACGTAAGGGAAAGTGTCTTTCGCTGGGAGTACTGGGATTAAGGCCCTTTCTGCTAAAGCTCCATGACCAACTTCTCTTCTGCCAGGTGTTCTCATTGGTCTAGTTTCACCAACAGAGTAAGGCGGAAAATTGTAGTGATGTATGTAGGTCTTATCTGTATTAGGGTTTAGATCATCCATCTCTTGTGCATCGCTTGGTGTACCCAATGTTGCTGTCGAAAGAACTTGAGTTAAACCTCTTTGAAATAACGCTGACCCATGAACTCTATTAGGTAAAACAGCAGCATCAGCATCAATTTCTCTTACTTCATTTAATTCTCTTCCGTCGACCCTTTTCCCTTCCTTAATTATTTGATCTCTCATTAACTTTTTAGTTAAAGCTTTATAATTGTTATCTAATAGTTTGTTATTTGAAGAAAGAGATTTTTTGACAGCATTATCATCTTTTAGACCATCAATTTTGGAAGAAACACTTATCTTTATTTCTTCAATTTTATTGTCTCTTTCTTCCTTCGTTTGTTCGAAGTTTTTGAGTACTTCACTTATTGATTTTGTACAATTTTTTTCTAAATAGGTTGAAATTGTGTCGTCAGTATCAGGAGCTTTAGGCATCTCTTGCTTGATTCCTGATTCTTTTAAAACTTCTTTTTGAGCGTTGATTAATTCAGTTATGGCTTCGTAGCCAAAATCAATGGCTTCAATAACGTCTTGTTCTGAAAGTTGATTGGCTCCTGCTTCAACCATTACTACACCATCTGGAGTCCCAGCAACTACAAGGTCAAGATCACCTCTTTCAATTTCTCGATAACTTGGGTTTAGAACAAAGTCATCGCCTAAGAGCCCAACGCGAACAGCAGCCATAGGTCCTTGGAAAGGAATACCTGCCACTAATGTTGCCATTGAAGCTCCAGTAACAGCTAAAACATCTGCTGGCACCCTCTCATCTAAGGAGAGGCATGTAGCAACTATTTGGATATCATCTCTCATCCAACCAGGGAAAAGAGGTCTCATTGGACGATCAATGAGTCGTGAAATTAAAGTTGCTCTCTCAGGAGGACGCCCTTCACGACGCATGAAACTTCCTGGAATCCTTCCTGCCGCATATAGTCTTTCTTCGTAATCACACATTAAGGGTAGGAAATCAACCCCCTCTCTTCCTGTCGATCTTGTTGCTGTTACTAGGACGGAGGTGTCCCCACACTCAATCATTACTGAACCACCAGCTTGTGGAGCAAATCTCCCTGTAGTGAGCTTTATCTCTCTACCATCGAAAGAAACGGATTTTGTCTGACCTTGCACGTGCCTTTATAGCTTTTTGTCTTTACACATTCTTACACTTAATGGGACTAATTGAGTAAAAAATTCGATAGATTTGTTTCCTAGAGGAAACATTTACAACAATTACTGAAACTATAAAACTAAAAAAAGTGGGAGATATAATCTTTCCCACTTTCCACTTATTACGTATGAATGAATTTACAGTTAGTTTTACCAGCTTGATTTTACTACTCCAGGCAATTCTCCGTTATGAGCTCTTGATCTAAGTTGATTTCTGCATAGTCCAAAATCTCTATAAACTCCTCTTGGCTTTCCTGTTGCCCAACAACGATTTCTTATTCTATTTGGTGCGCAATTTCTAGGCAAAGCTTGAATTTTCCTATGGATTTCTAATCTTTCCATAGGATCTTTGGCTGATTTGAAAGCATCAATAAGAGTTTTACGCTTATCTGCGTATCGTTCTACTAGTTTCTTGCGCTTTACATCACGCGCTATCATTGACTTTTTGGCCATTAAGGGGCTTATTTAGCTCATTTATGAACATCTTAACTCTTAACCTGATTGTTTTAAGAAATTGCTGGAAATTTATTTTGTTAATTGAAAATAACAAATAGTTTGAATATATTATCTGTGAACAAACTGTTGAACTAAAGATAGTTGAGTAGTATCTCGGATTATCAAAACAACACTTAGGCCTACAAGTAAAATAAATCCTGATTGCATAAAGGCTAATTGAATTTTTTCAGGAACTGGTTTTCCTCTGATACCTTCGAGAATTAGAAGAAGAAGTTGTCCTCCATCTAGAAGTGGTAATGGTAGCGAGTTAAGAACTGCAAGGTTAATTGAAACCAAAGCAGAAAAGAGTACAAGACCTGAACCCCCTTGTTCTGAAAGCTGAGCACCAATTTCAACAATTTTGACTGGTCCACTTAACTGCTGAGCCGTTGAAGAGAAATTAGTAATCAAGCTTTTATAGCCAATAACTGTTCGACTTAATAATTCATAAAATTGTGAATTCGAGCTATTAACTATTTCTCCAACATTAGTTGCTTTCGATACTTCATTAGGAAGATTTGGTTGCAATTGAGCTCCTATCCTTCCATTGCCTTCGTTTTCAGCTGGAGTTATAGAGATCGTTTCGTTTCCTCCATCATTAACTCTCTCAAAAAGTAATTCTTTACCCGATGAAGTTTGAATAATATTAACTAAATTCATAATCCCCTCTTTACCGCTACCTAATTCTTTACCGTTTACGCTCATTATTCGATCTCCAGCCACTAATCCCGAATTAAATGCAGGCTCATCTGGTTGGATTCCCATAATTATTACTCCTGGCTCAGGTTGATTAGGAATTCCTACAAAGCTTGCTTGACCAATAAGTACGATCCAAGCAAGTAATAAATTTGCTATTACACCCGCTGAAATAACTATTGCTCTTTGGTGAATTGGTCTATTCTTTAAAAGATCTGGGTCATTAGGTTGAACTAGTGAATCAGTTTCTTCATCAGGAAATGAAACGAATCCACCTAAAGGAAGCGATCTAAGTGAATAAGTAATCCCATTTATTTCCTTTTTCAAAAGAGCTGGTCCAAAACCAATTGAAAATCCACTGACTTTTATTTTTTGAAGTACGGCTGCTAAAAAATGCCCAGACTCGTGAAAAAAAATCAGAAGGCCAAGTACAGCTATAGATAAGAGAACGTTCATTAATTAGATTTTGATTGGGTCATTCTGGCTGTAATTTGTTCGAACCGAAGTATGGTATTAAGGCTTTTGGCAAATTGATACTTCCATCGCTTTGTTGACCATTTTCCAAAATTGCAGCCATAGTGCGACCTATAGCCAATCCACTTCCGTTTAGTGTATGCAAAAGTATATTTTTTTTATTGTTATCTTTTGTTCGTATTGATGAACGTCTAGCTTGAAAGTCTCCACAATTACTGCAACTAGATATTTCTCTAAAAGTATTAGCACCTGGAAGCCAAACCTCTAAATCATAAGTTTTTTTTGCTGAGAAACCCAAGTCTCCTGTGCAGAGCTGAATTACTCGATATGGTAGTTCAAGTTCTTGCAACACAGATTCTGCATCAGATGTGATTTGTTCTAGAGCTTCTTCAGATTTTTCTGGAGTAGAAAAACAATATAGTTCAACTTTATTGAATTGATGAAGTCTGATTAGACCTCTAGTATCTCTTCCGTAACTTCCCGCTTCTCTTCTGAAACAAGGGCTATAAGCGACGTATCTCAATGGCAGCAAATCTTTAGGAATGATCTCTCCACGATGGAGAGATGTTATTGGTACTTCAGCAGTAGGAGTCAGCCATAAATCATCATCAGCACATCGAAAGCTTTCTTCTGCAAATTTTGGTAACTGTCCAGAACCAGTAAGACTGGCTGTGTTAACAAGCGCTGGAGGAAGAACTTCTAAATATCCTTTTTTAATATGTAAATCAAGCATGAAATTTATAAGTGATCTTTCAAGTTTTGCAGCGTGTTTGAAAAGTGTTACAAATCTACTTTTTGCTATTAACGAAGATCTCTCACTATCCCAGAGGTTTAATTTATTAGCAATTTCCCAATGCTCTTTAAGATTATTTCCTGAAATAGGTTCTCCCCATCTTCTAATTTCCTTATTATCTTTTTCGTTTCTCCCTTTAAGAGAATTTTTCTCTGGAAGGTTAGGTAAACAAAGGATTTGTTCATTTAATTTATTTGAAATCGATTTTTCTTCCTCTTCAATTATTCCAACTTGTTTTTTGATTTGATTGCCCTTAATACGAAGATTTGAAACTTCCTCAGAATTCTGGGAAAGACCTTGTTTTATTTTTTGGCCAACCTCTTTACCGATAGAATTCCCCTGAGCTTGTAAAGAATTTCTCTTTTCTTCAAGCTCTTTAAGATCTTTGCAGAATTTTTGTAGAGGTCCTAAGTCAACATCCATCCCTCTTGATTTAAGCCCTTCTGAAATTAAATTAGGATTTTCTCTTAGCAGTCTCTGATCTATCACTTTCTAAATATAGAAGTCCTTTTAGCCTAATCGTTGATTGTTCAAAAAATAATCACACTGGTTAAATTCTTTTAAATTAAGGACTTTTTCTTGTTATTTAAACTAAAAATAATAAGAAAAATTTTAAAAAAGTTTTGGAGATGAAGCTCTCGCTCTTCCGCTAGAAGCCCACTCTCTTAGAGATTCAAGTTGTTCTCGTGCTGTTCTTGAAAGAGGAACTAGTTGACTTGTGGCGAGAATTAAATCACCTTCAAGAAGCTCTCTTTTCTCTGCAAATGCAAAGTACATTGCCTCGATAACGGATTGTTCTAATTCTGCACCAGAGAATCCTTCTGTTCTATCCAAAGCGGCATTTAAATCAATTTTTAAATTAGGTCTTCGTTTTTGAAGATGAAGTTCAAGAATGCTATGTCTTTCATTTCTAGAGGGTAATTCCAGCATGAAAATTTCATCAAATCTTCCTTTCCTCATTAGCTCTGGGGGAAGTTTATCTATTCCATTCGCAGTGGCTACAAGAAAGACAGAAGAAGTTTTTTCTGACATCCACGTGAGAATATTTGCAAGCACTCTTTGACTCGTTCCTCCGTCACTTCTCCCATCTCCGCCAAAGGCTTTGTCAATTTCGTCAATCCATAATATGCAAGGTGCCATAGCTTCGACTCTCTGAATGGTCTCTCTTGTTCGAGCTTCACTGGCTCCTACTAATCCAGCAAATAATCTGCCTACATCAAGTCTTAACAAGGGCATAGACCAACTATTGGCTATCGCTTTCGCTACTAGAGTTTTTCCTGTCCCTTGAGGGCCCACCAGTAAAACACCTTTGGGTAAAGGCAATCCAAAGTTTTTTGCTTCTTCGGAGAAGGCTTGTTTCCTTTGCTTCAACCAATCTTTCAATATTTGTAAACCTCCAACATCATTTGGCGACTTATTTGTTTTGCAATATTCCAGTACTTCACTACGCGCAATAGATTGGCGTTTTTCTTCTAGTACTTCTATTAGATCTTTTTTGCCAATTTGACCTCTTTGCGCAAGAGCCCTAGCGGCTACTTTACGAATCCTTGATTCACTTAGCCCCCCACATGCATTTGTAAGTTCGTTTAGAACGTTTTCGTCTAATTGAGAATTACTAGCTTGAGCAATATTTGACAAAAGTATCTTTATTTCATTTGCCTTGGGTAGGGGAAGATCAAGAATCGTTAGGTCTTCTTCTAAATCATTTGAGGGGCTCCATAATCCAGAACTTATAATTATTGAATGAGGCTTAGAGCGAAGATTAATAGTTAAATTTTTTAGCATTCTTAGAATGCCTGGATCTTCGCAAAAATGGTGAAAATCTTTTAGCAAAAGAATAGTTGGAGAACTTTCATCCAGTTTTTTAAGCCATTCAAGGACGGCCATTGGCTGCCTTGACCCGAGATTATTGGAATTAAGAACATTACTAATTCCATCGATGTAATCCCAAGTTGCAAGTCTTCTTGGAGAAAGCCTTTTAGTAGAATTTTTTAAAAGAGTTTCAACTCTTTCTTCTTCATTACTCCTTATCCAAATAATTGGAGTTCTTGCTCGAATTAGTAGATCAAGTTGTTCGTCCCAATTAGACATAAGTTATTGATTTGATTCTCTATAAGGCTGAATTTATAATAAGTTGCTTTTAAAATTATTTATTACTTTTTGGCTCAAAGGGCAATCTGTCTGAATCAGATATTAATTCTGAAGCAACAGAAATAGTTGATTTATCTTGTTGTTTAAGTTGATCGTCAAGTATCTTTTGCAAATTATCTGGTAAGGATTCTCTACTAAGGAGAAATGTTTGTAACCCTTGGAAAATATTTGCAATAACCATGTAAAGCAAAACACCAGCAGGCAAAGGGAAGAATAAAAACATTCCAGTAATCATTACCGGTGTGATTTTATTGGCTGTGGATTGTTGTTTATTTACAGGCATTCCTCTTCCAGAGAGCACCTGAGAAATGACTAGTGTTAAACCAAAACCTGCTACTAAAATTGCAATATCCCAATGAATTGCGCCATCTACATAAAAACCAACATTTCCTAATGCTTTTATAAACAAGAAGCCGCTTTTTGCGGCTAAACCAGGGATCTTCGCTTCTACAGTGGCATCACCAGGGTTAAGGGCATTTACAGTACCGTCAGAGGAAACTTTGATAATGTCTTCCCCTTTTGTAACTTTCCAAGAAGGAGAAAATTTCGACCCATTCTCATATTTCTGCAATTCGTTTACATATGAATCTCCATTAATTGTTTGCAAATTGATTTTAACTGAATCACCTGAACCGATTTTTGTACCACCCGGAAGAGCTGCAATGACAGGGAAATGATTTTTTTCAGTTATAAATATGGAATGTTTTGCAGTTTTGTATGGTTTGGGCTCTACAGCGGCTAATTGGTCTGATGGAAGGACTTTTATATTGACAAGATAAGGTACATCAGCAAAAGGTGATCCCCTTAGAGTTGCGAATAGTGCAAATAATATTGGCATTTGGACAATTAGTGGAAGGCAACCAGCTAAGGGACTTCCAAATTCACCCATTAATTTTCCTAATTCTTCCTGTTGCTTTTTAGGATCGCTTGCATAGCGGCTTTTGATCTCAGCTTGTCTTTTTTGCATGACAGGCTGAGCTATTTTCATTCTTCTAGCACTTCTTATAGAGCCAGCACTAAGCGGAAAAAGTGCTAAGCGAATAACTATGGTTAATGCGACAATCGCTAGTCCATAGCTTGGGACTAATCCATAGAAAAAATCTAGGATCGGGATAAGTAGATTGTCTGAGATGTACCCGATCACGATTTTAAAAGTAGAAAGTTTAAGGTTGTTAGGCCAGTTTGCCTTAGAGGATGTGTTCTTGTCTCACATATTTGTAAGGGCTCATTAGTTTGAAAAGCCTTGAACATCTTTATCAAGCTTATTAGTGGGTAATTTTTCTATTTTTTCAAGTATGTAAGATTCTGTTTCTCGAAAATTAGGAAGTGATCTCATCTCAAGGCGAGCTCCATCTTTTAAGACTAAAACCATATCACCATAAGCTCCCAACCCTCTTGGAATTGCTCGTATCTCAGCGATTTGACTGTAGACGACTTGGGTTTTATCCCTGCCGAGCCAGCCACCAGTAACAGATATTCTACGAGTTGTTATTTTATATCTAACCCAGAGTGCTCTAACCAAGGCTCCAAAAGTGAAAGGAAGACCAATAAGTGTTATTCCTGCCATTAAATTTATTATCAGGTCGCTGCTGGCGGGACCACCCTCGTAAAAAATTTCTTCGTTGGGACTAATTGTCATTTTGTTATTCCAGCCTTAGTGAATAGTTTGTCACATTCATTAAGCAGAGTGCTGTTGGTATTTTTCATGCATGAGGGTTTTAACGAAATAAAAGCCCAAATCTCGTTATTAACATTGTTCATGTTAGAAAATCTGAGTGAGAAATGTTGGTGAAATAACCGTCGAAGCTTATTCCTAATAACTGATTTCTTACTTACTTTATTGCTAATTGATATGGCACATTTTATAGAGGACCTATTGTTTGGGTTGTTTCCTTTAACTAGAAGTTTTGTATTTGCGTTTGCAACTCTGAGAACCATTGAGGGGCTGTAGAACCTTGAACCCTCCTTATAGATGAAGTCAAAGCATCTATGACCTTTGAGTCTCATATGTCTTGGCAAAACCATTGTAAGAAACTTTTGTTGTAAGAATCTTTATTTGAGATTTTCTTTCTAGACTGTTAAACGTGATCTTCCACGTTTTCTACGAGTCCTTACAACTCTTCTTCCAGTATGAGATCTCATTCTCACTCTGAAACCAGAAACTCTTTTCCTTTTTCTACTCGTTCCTCCAAAAGTCCTTTTTGTCATTTCTATTTATGCTCGTATTGAGTAAATATAAAGGTTAATTTATCAGTTCACTGAACGTCTATGTTCCAAGTCCCTAAATATGTTGAGATAGGAATTTCATCGGCATTTTGGGATAGGGCTCGGAATTGAAACATACCTCTTTTTCTGGGATTGAAAATTTTCATTACTACAGCGTAATTATCCTTGTTGTATGGTATTGGATTTTCTGGGAGGATTTCAATAAAGGTTTGTTTATCATTGACTTTGAATAGAGAAGGAATATTTTCAATGCAACGAGTTCGAGATGTATATCCACCAACTTTTACTTTGCAGAGATTTAATTTTTTTGTTTTGATTTTTGCTTCAAAATAATCAGGAACTGCAATCGTCAATTTTTTAATATCTTCTTTTCTTTCCTTCCCTCTAAGGAAGAAGTAATAAGTAGATCTTTCATTCCTTCCAGAGTTGGATTGATGATATTTAAGTCTTCTATATCCTGGTTCTGGATCCCATTGGTATTCAAAGAAGCCTGGCGATGCAAAAGATTTTGGCGCCAAAACAGATGCACCTGTTCCGAATAAAAGAGCTGAAAATCCAATAAAAAAACTTTTCTTGAAGGTTGTTAATAATTTCTTCTTGGACATAACTTGAAGTTTTTAGAGATATTAATCACTTGAAAGTTTTCAAGTGCATTTGCATGATCTTTAACGAATATAATTGGTTGTTGGGAAAAAATCTTGATTTATCTGTCTGGACGCAAATTTTTTGCTTTACGAAGATAAGGATTTTGTGGTAAGTGCTCTTTTGGTAAAGAAACGTAAGCAAGTAGACGAATACATTTCGATAAGTCGTCTTTAACAAACATTTGTTGACAGTCTAAAAGTGCAATTTTTTCCCAGCCTGTTTTTCTCCTAGCAATAGAAGCGGGGAAACAAGCATCTAAGTCTGAAGTTACGGAGAAAGTAACAGAAATAATTTGATCTGGGATCAAATTATTTCTAGAAACTAATTCAACTAGCAATTCCTCAACTGCAGAGGTAATTGACAAAACTGAATTGTTTTCACATGTAGTTGCCCCCCTCAATGCACACAGACAAGTGAATTCATTGTGAAAATTCATGGCTTATAGAGCCAAAGGATCTGTCCACTTCCCTCCAACTCTAGGTTTAATGCATTTACAAGATTGTTGATTATTTTCCCTCCAGGTAAAAACCCTAATAATTTTTTTTTGGTTTTACCAAAGGTTATGGGTTTTGTTTTTTCATCTAGGTTTGCAATTTTTATAGCAAGTAGTTTTGCATCATTTTCATCGCCAATTTCATCTACCAAGCCAAATTCTTTGGCTTGCTCTCCAGTAAAAACTCTTCCATCAGCAAAACTCTTAACAACTTCTGGGGTTAATTTTCTTCCTTTTGAAACTGCTGAAACAAATTGTTCGTAACTGCTGTCAATCAAGGATTGTAGGAGAGCTCTCTCTTCTGCTGACAACGGGCGATCAGGGGAAAGAATGTCTTTATAAATTCCACTTTTTACAGTCTCGAATTTAATACCAACCTTTTCTAATAACTTAGAAAGGTTGTTCCCTCTTAAAATCACACCAATAGATCCTGTTATTGTTCCGGGATTGGCAACAATTTTTTCAGCACCTACGCCTATGTAGACCCCGCCTGAGGCTGAGATGTTGCCAAAACTAGCTACAACATGACAACCTTTTTCTCTTAGCCTTAATAGGGCGCTATGGATTTCTTGGCTATCACCAACTGTTCCTCCAGGACTATCAATGCGAAGTAATAGTGCAGGAAACTCTCTTTCCTCAATTTGCTTTAATGCTTTTAGAACATTTTTTCGAGTATCTGAATTGATAGGACCTTCAATACAGATTCGTGCCATCCTTTTTTTGGATTTTCGTCTCAAGGGCCAAATCATTCAATTTATGCATAACTTTATTGATATTAAAAAGGAGATTGCTTTCTGACCTTATGTTTGTCATTTGGAATTGGTTTTTGATGATTTTGCCCTTCGCTCTTTGGGGGACCTCAATGGCTGCGATGGCACCTTTGGTTAATGCTGCAGGACCTGAGATTGTTGCCTCACTAAGGCTTTTGCCTGCTGGTCTAGTTGTTTTAGCTTCAGTTCCTTTCTTGAAGAGGAGTTGGAATATTTCAAAAGATGATTTGGTGTGGTTTTTAGTATTTACTTTGATTGACGCAACCCTTTTTCAGATTTTTCTAGCCAAAGGGTTAATGGAAACTGGTGCAGGATTGGGTTCTGTTCTTATCGATTCCCAACCTTTGATGGTTGCTTTGTTAGCAAGAATTCTGTTTGGAGATGCAATTAATCCCATTGGATGGATTGGTCTGGTGCTTGGCTTGGTTGGAATAATTTGTCTTGGAGTCCCTACTGAGTTGCTAGGGAATTGGTTTTTGCTTGGCAACGTTGAATCAGGAAGTAATTTTTTAAGTCATGGAGAAGTATGGATGATATGCGCAGCAACCTCGATGGCTTTAGGGACGGTGCTTATTCGATTTGCTTGCAGAAACAGTGATCCTGTTGCAGTAACGGGTTGGCACATGGTTCTAGGAAGTGTTCCTCTCATCATTTGGCATGTTTTTGATAAAAACTGGCCATTGTTTCCAGACTGGTCTGCTTTTGAATGGACTTTAATGTCTTATTCCAGTTTGTTTGGTAGCGCACTGGCCTATGGATTATTTTTTTGGTTTGCAAGTCGAAAAGAATTAACAAGCTTTAGTACCCTTGCCTTTTTAACTCCTGTATTTGCCTTGATTACTGGCGGAATTTGGTTAGGAGAGAGACTTTTCCTCCTTCAGTGGATTGGAGTAGTTTTGGTTTTAATATCAGTACTATTTGTAAGTCAGAGACGAAGATTCTGGGGAAATAAAAGTGATGATGAATTAATAAAAGAGGCTTAATTTAAGTGATAAATAAGCAATTAAAACTTATTCTTGTAAGTACACCTATAGGTTATCTGGGCAGTGGCAAAGGCGGAGGAGTTGAACTTACTATTGTTTCTCTTATAAAAGGATTGATTTCATTAGGTCATGAAATTATTTTAATTGCACCAAAAGGATCAAAATTACCTTTTGAAAGTGAATTGCTTGAAATAAGATTAATAGATGGGGTTGATCAACCTAGTTGGCAGCATCAGAAAAGAACAGATCCAGTTTTAATTCCCTCTAAAAGTGTCTTGCCAAACTTATGGGAAGAAGTAATAGATATAGCAAGTGAATCCGACGCAGTTATTAACTTTGCATATGATTGGCTTCCATTGTGGTTAACAAAAACGCAGTCAATTAAAATATTTCACTTAATAAGTATGGGGGCTGAATCAATAATAATAAAAGAAACAATTAGTGAAATAAGTGAATTATTTCCTCTCCAGTTGGCTTTTCATACTAAAAGACAATCTAATGATTATTCCTTAAAAAAAGAACCAATTATTGTTGGCAATGGTTTTGATATGGATGATTATTTATTCAATAAAAACGAGAATGGACCATTAGGTTGGGCTGGAAGAATCGCGCCAGAGAAAGGTTTAGAAGATGCAGTAAAAGTTGCGAATGATTTGGGTGAAAAATTATTAGTTTGGGGACTTATAGAAGATAAAGAATATGCATCAAAAATTGAAAATACCTTCACAAAAGAAATTGTTGAGTGGAAAGGATTTTTACCAACGAAGAAATTTCAGGAACAACTAGGACTATGTAGAGCGTTGATAAACACGCCCAAATGGAATGAAGCCTATGGAAATGTTATTGCTGAAGCGATGGCATGTGGCGTTCCTGTGATTGCATATGATTTGGGAGGTCCAGGGGAATTGATCGAAGATGGATTTAATGGTTTTTTGGTTAAGCCCAATGATATTGAAGGATTGATAAAAGCAACAAAATCAATTTCAGAAATCAAAAGAAAAAATTGTAGAGATTGGTTTGAAAAAAAAGCCACTAGCAAAGTATTTGCCGAAAGAGTGGAGAATTGGCTTTATAAAGGGTTAAATAATAAAATCTCAGCAGACTTTCAAGATTAATTGAAAAGTTTAACTAAATCTTTTTCCCCAACTTTAATACAAAGAAGACGTGGTCTTCTTTGTATTTTATTTATTGGATTAATAATTTTTGTTTGGCAATTAGGGACAACAGGTTTAGTTGATGAAACACCACCTTTGTTTGCTGCAGCCAGTAGAGCAATGGCAGAAACGGGTAATTGGTTTACTCCTCAAGTAAATGGATTACCTCGATTTGATAAGCCTCCTTTGGTTTATTGGTTGATGGGTCTGGGATTTTCAATCCCAGGGAATATTTATTGGGACCCTTTAGGGACATGGGCGGCAAGGCTTCCTTCTGCATTATCAACAATTTTTTTAATGATTGTTTTAGGGGACACAATGATGAAATATCCCCAAGAAGAAAATAATTTCAATAGAAGAACCGCAGTTATTACTGCGCTGGTATTTGCGTTGTCGCCTTTGGTAATAATTTGGGGAAGAATTGCTGTAAGTGATGCTCTCCTTTGCAGCACTCTAGGAATTTGCTTACTTCTTAAATGGAGAAGATTCGCTAATCCAAAAGAAGAAGTTTGGTGGTTGTCTTGGATTTTTTTGTCATTTGCAGTTTTAACTAAAGGTCCTGTCGCATTGGTTTTATCAGGATTAACTATTTTATTTTTTGCCTTATTTCAAAATAATTTACTAGGGATTTTGAAAATATTGAGAGTAATTCCAGGACTTTTTCTTGTTTTTATTATTAGTTTCCCTTGGTATTTAATTGAATTATTAATAGAGGGAAAACCCTTCTTAGATAGTTTTTTTGGGTATCATAATCTTCAAAGATTTACATCAGTGGTAAATTCTCATGGGGAGCCTTGGTGGTTTTTTTTAATAGTATTATGTATAGCTTCTTTACCACTTACTCCATTTTTATTAATAAGTATTTGGAAGAATTTTTACAACCTATCTAAATGGTCTAGAAGAGTTATAAAAAAACCAGAAAATTCATTATTTGAGTTTTCATTTTTTTGGTTAATAGCTGTATTTGTTTTCTTTACTATTTCAGCTACCAAGCTACCGAGCTATTGGCTTCCTGCTACTCCTGCAGCATCAGTTTTAATATCACTTTCCTTAACCAATAATGATAAAGAGGAATTTTTAAAAGCTTTGGCTTGGAAATTTACAGTATTTTTATCAATACTCTTTTCCATATTTCTCTTCACTTCAAAGCTATGGATTAAGCTTATTAATGATCCTGAAATTCCAAACTTCTCAGAAGAATTAACCAATAGCTTTTTAATTGAAAAAGCTGGATTGATTTTTCTTTTAATTGCTTTTTTAGGAATCATATTTTCCTCTAGAAAAATATATGGAAAACTATTAATTTTGCAAATACCTATAGCTTTATCTCATTTCCTGATTGTTTTACCAACTTTTGATTTAGCAGATAGGTTAAGACAACTCCCTTTAAGACAAGCCTCGGAATTACTTTTAAATTCCCAAAATAGAAACGAGCCTTTAGTAATGGTTGGAGCTATGAAACCTTCAATTCATTTTTATACTAATCAAGTCATTGTTTTTGAAGGTAGATCTAGAAATGCTTTTGTAAATGTGTCGGATCGACTTAAAAATGAGAAGCGAAGAGGATGGAAAGGAAGGCCAATATATGGAGCAAATGGATCAAAAACTACTCTTTTAGTTATTGATAAAAAATCAGTGGAAAAATCTTATTGGCAAGGACTTAATCCAAAAGTCTTGGGTAATTTTGGTGTATATAGCGTTTGGAGACTTGATAGAGAAATTCTTGAAAGAAGAGCTAAATCTTTGATAACAGATGGAGTTACTTCTACTTGGAAAAATCCCAGACCGGAAAGATTTTAAATAAAACGTATAGATTTATTGAATCGAATTTATTAAATCCTCTTTACTGCATTTTTCAGGGATGATAACAATACCTAGATCATCCTGAAGCCTCTCTAAATCAATTACCGAATCTTCAGTTACTGAGCTTATTACATCCTCAAGACTTGCCCCCATATCATTTGCCATCTCTACCAACATTCGCAAAGTCTCATTTTTTAAAGAGAGATTTACGTTAATTGAAACGTTTTTGCCTGAGCAATTATTTGAGTTCATAAAGAAAACATTAAGATATCGTCGGGCTCTTTGGGGCATTTTCTTGAATAGCTTCAGAAAATGACTTTTTTAGGGATATTTTTATTTTAACTTTTCGGAATTTTTCATCTCATAAAAAATGAACAAAAAAAATCTCCCCAAGCAAATACTTAGGAAGACCTCGAAGTTTTGCTTAAGGCTTAAAACATCTCGCCTTTTAGTTTCTCAGCCCATCCTGAAAGCCTTTCGTCAGTCATGTCTGATTCACTGTCTTCGTCAAGAGGTAACCCGCAGAATTCTTCTCCAACTACACTTTTTGACTCGTCAAAAGTGTAATCAGCCTTTGCAGTGTATCCAACCATTGAAGCACCAGCTTGCTGGAAGTATCTATGAAGCTCTTCCATAGCATCGCAATAGTTTTCGGTGTAAGTAGAAGAATCTCCTAAACCAAAAATTGCAACTTTCTTACCATTGAGATCTAGCTCTCCAATGTCTTCAAGGATTGAGTCCCAAGCAGTTCCTGATCTCTCAGAGTCAGCACCGGTGTTCCATGTGGGGATGCCACAAATAACCCCATCATGTCCAGCTAGTTCACTAAGGTCATCGACGTCTGAAATATCCTTTGGACCTTCAGCAGAGTCAAGTAATCCGTGCAGCCGTTCAGCTATATCTTCGGTTTTACCTGTTGTTGTAGCGAAGTAGATTCCTACAGTCATGGAGCAATTTAAAATCAAGAATATTTTAAAGCAGCTTTGCACATTTAGAGTGAATTTGGTTTTTTTTAAATTTTCTTGTCTATTCAATATTGATTTTTGATACATAAATAAGTCAATATTTGTTGCTTTTTTCTCTAGAAAAATGATTTCTAATATTGTTTTTCGTCTCCATTTCGAATCTTTAATCTAGTGCTCAAAAGGCTTTTCAATAAAAACTCTTCAAAAGTGTTAGAACAAAAAATTAATTGCTAGGGATTTTAAATTAACTTGAGACAAAAGATTTAAAAATTATTCAAAAAGTCTCACATTAAGATCTTTATCTGAAAACATTTGTATTATCTGCATTTAAAGCCTTAAGGCACTTAAGAAATTAAATTTTTATTGACTTGTTATTGCTTTTGTTTCTTAACTCAGATCAATTTATAAGCTTGGTCCCATCATTCCAAAGCCACTTTGAAGTCCAAAGGAAATTAATACAAAAGAACTTATTGCCAGCCCAATTAAAACTGAAGTGTAAAGCCTATTAACTCCATAACCAGATTCAATAGGATTGAAATCAGCAACTACAAAAGATTTTTTGCTGTATTTGCCTCTATCGCTAAGACCTATTGCTCCCATTGCTGTTTTTGGTGTCAGAGTTCCACCTTCGTCATCAAGGAACCAAGGCTTGTTGGGGCCGTTGATCTCAGGAGCTGACTGAGCATCAGAAACACTTGAAGTTACTGGAGAATAGTTATTAATTCGACTGGAATCTTCTTTGAAAAATCTTGGGAACATATAGGTATGCCATAAGCCGATTACTCCAGCCCAAGCAATCATGCTTACGCCAGCCAATCCGAAAAGAATTTCTTTAAAACCGAATTCCATAAATTAAACCAATTAATTTAGGCCTTTCTAGGGGCAATGAATCCACCATATCAGAAGTAATGCTAGTCAACTAAGAGAGTTATCAAAGCTTCTAAAATCGGACCAATTTGTTACAGAATTCATAAGGTCAATGAATCAATCAGCCTTTTTGTCTCTGGTATGCCAAGATTTACTGGATAAATATATAGATGGATGATCAACCTCAGATTACTCTTGGTATTAACACCAGTCATTTTTTCAGTTGCCTTTACTGATTATTGGTTGAGGAGATGGGGAGTATTTGTATGGGATAACGGTCCTACTATTCAAAACCAGCAAGTTTGGGAAGACACAGCAATCGTTGCAGATAAAGGAAGACCAGGAGATGGATATCCTGTATTTACGATAAGAACTTTAGCTGTGAATGCGTTGGGTATTCCGTCAGTGTTTTTCCTTGGAGCTATTTTTGCAATGCAATTTATTAGAAGAGGCGTAATTAGCGCTTAGATAAAAATAAAGATAAAAAATAAAAAATAAAGATAAAAGGACTTGTCTTTTGATGAGTCTTTTTTTTTATGGAATAAAAAGAGATATATAAATTTCTATTGATAATTTTTAAATTATATATTTCTTTAATCAAAAGCAACTTAGACAGCTTATAATATGATCACAAAAAAGTTGGTTATGGAAAGTCAAGAATCAAATCTGAATGAAAGTAATAGCTCAACAGCTGTTTTAGAAAATAATGATGCTGATATTATTTCATTAGACAATCAACCAAAAGACGTTAATGAAAAAGAGGTATTTCCAACAGATCAAGATTTAATTTCATCTATTATTGAGGATGCTTTTCCAAAGGATAAAGCTAATCAGCAATTAGGTATTCCTCAGTCTGATACTTTTGCATTTGCAAGTCGTATATTTTTCTTATGGGTATGGCCCATAGTTTTTCTTAACAAAATTAGAAATCTAATTAATAATTTGAATTTTGCTCAGCCTTACTCCAACCCTGGCGAAAATACATACACAGTTCAAGATACTGAAACTGTCTACACAATGACCAAAGATGCATTCGCAGGGAAAGGAGGAATGAAATTTATGGGAATTAGATTTATGTCTATTTGGGTTTTCCCTGTTGCAATAACTGGAGCTGTTATGGAATTTTTATTTGTAGGACCACTTATGGGAACTAATCCTTTTGGTTAATACCTAATTCAAATAATTATTCTATTTGTATGGGTGGTGCGAATTAATTATATTTTTAGACGTTTCTGAAAGGAAAAAATGGCGTAACTTTTTTTGTAGGGTTACTACTTGCAATAGCTTTACCTCTTATGTACATGAATAAACCAAGAGTTATTATCATCACAGGAGGATGTAAAGCTAGAGATCTGCCAATTAATTGAAGTTCTTCTCCTGACATGTAATTCTTTTAATTCTTTTCTAACTATAGCTTCTAAAGGAGCTCAATAAAAAATATTTAATATATATAAAACAAATTAATTATTCCTTGTTTTCTTTATAAGTGACTTTTAAAATTAAAATAGAAAAATTAAAAAGAAAGGTAAAAATATTAGCGATTAGAATAGGAATCGAATGGATTTTTAAACCGTAAATAATCCAACAAATAAGTCCTGTTATAAATAAAATCAACATAATTAATGAAACATCATCAGCTGATTTTGTTTTCCATGTCTTATATAGTTGGGGTAAGAAGGCAATGGTAGTTAGCAGAGCAGCTAAAAACCCAAATAAATCTATATAATTAAAGTGACTCATTCTTTTTTATAAAAATAGATATGGATCAGAACTATATATAAATTATTATATAGTTCTATCTTGCATTAATAGTATAAAAATATTATGAGTGATCAGTTTGATTTTAATGATGAGTTCTTAGAGGATAAATTGGAAACTTTATTAGATGAAGATAATGAGATTAAAAAATGGAATGAAGGCCTATTAATCAAATTACTTATCCTTTTGCCAATAATAATTTTTATCGTAGGTTTATTTGTTTTGAATAGACCAGAAAACTTAACAGATGTATTATTTGTATTTCTTTACCCTGTAGCCCTAATATTCATAGGGTTGTTACTTCTATTTCTGATGAGAAGCAAATTAAAATAGAAGATGTTAATAGAATCTTTTTACTTTAAATCTTAGTTTTCATGTAGCCAA
The DNA here is from genome assembly GCA_003284375.1 of Prochlorococcus sp. AG-311-J23. Taxonomy (GTDB): domain Bacteria; phylum Cyanobacteriota; class Cyanobacteriia; order PCC-6307; family Cyanobiaceae; genus Prochlorococcus_B. The sequence goes on along the minus strand of QBVL01000008.1, from coordinate 18,293 downwards.
TAAGCTAGTACCACTGTAAGCTATTAGCAATTAAAGATTAATAACGAATGGCTGGCGGACCATTATTGCAACTTTGGGAAAATTTACTACCATTTGCCAAGGACCTAAGAATTCGCTTTGCGATAGCAATGCTCGGTAATGTTCTAGCAATATTATTTATTTTTACCCTATGTAAAATGTTTATTCCAGGATTAGAAGATCAGTTATTTAATTGACTTTCTAGCCCAGAATTGATACATTTCTCTAAAAGAATAAGGGTTTGATTTTTCAAATTTATCCCATAATTCTAAATCTTTTAAAGAGTCTTTATCTTTATTGTCTATTAGATATTTATCTATAATATCTTTTGAAAGAGTAAAACCTAGGAATTCCAGATTAGATACTTTTAACATATTTTTAATTTCAATTAGCGAGTAACAGTTTTCGTGAAAATGAAAGCACAGATCTCTACACATTGAGGTTGAGTAGAAATCTGACCAATTAGTTATTTCATTTAACTTTTCTATTTCTCCATTAAGAACATCATTTCGGAAGCTTCTTATTCCATCAATGTTTGGTTTAATATCTTTTTCTTTGATTAGCTCTCTCGCTTTAAGTATTTCTTTTCTTGCATACTTACTGTACAAACCTAACTTTATAAAACCTTTTGGTTTTAACACCTCAAATAGATTTGATAATCCCTTAGTAGGCTCATTCATATGGTGAAGAACGCCTGAACATTCTATTAAATCAAATCTTTTGTTAAGCGATGTCAAGTTAAGTATATCCATTTCTATGAAATTGATATTTTTTAATCCATATTCATCGGCCTTTCTCTTTGCATATGAGATACTTGCATTGCTTAGATCGATTGCTGTTATTTCACAATTACTATAGCGGGATGCTTCAATTACTTGAATACCTGTTCCACAACCAGCTATAAGAATATTTGTTTTATTATTTGTTAATTGAACTGAATTAAATTTAATTGTATTTGGTGAAATTTCAGAATTAATAACTGATATAAAGTTTAGTTTGTTTTCTTTAGCATATGAATTATATCTCCATCTCGGATAGGGGTTTAATTCATACTGATTCTTCACTTCCTTTGATGTGGAATCTTTTATATTTCCTATCTTTTTAACTCCTTTTGAAATATTTCTTTCATCATTTAACTCTTTAACTTGTAAATTAAGAAGATTATTGAATTCTTTGTTAATTGCTATATAAGCATTTAAATCGATTATTTCCGCATCATTTATTGAAGATAGAGATTGGTAGCATGATATTATTGCTAATTTATATTCTTGATTTTTACTATTATTAATTATTTTTTTAAGTTCTCTTAGTTTTTCTTTTTCTTCTCCAGATATGTAATAGACATACTCATTTAAGAAACATTGTGATCCAAGTCCTATTGTAAAGCTAAGAACACTATTACTTATTTTATCTTTATCTGAATAGTTTAATAGAATATTCTTGCGTATATTTCCTAAAACTTTTTCCCATAATGGAGTGCAAAATATTAGTAAAGAAAGTGCTTTTACTAATTCCTTATCCTTAATGAAAATGTTGAATTTATTACTTTCATATAACTCCGACTCCATAATAGATAAGTCTTCTAATATTTCTTTGGAGATCAGGTTGTTTATATTCCCAAATAGTTCTCTGTGAGATATATTTTTTCTATTTAACAAATTTTTAAATAATTCTCTATTATCTTTTTTTGAGGTGTCTAATAATTCACCTTTCTTGATTAATTCACTTATAAGTTGATAACTTGACTCACTATTCTTATTAAATAAAATTTCTTTTTTTGTAAGTGATAGTGATTTTTTGTAATCACCAATTTGGTTATATATTGTAGCTAGATTTAAATAACAGTTTTCTAATTTATTATCAAGCTCAATTGCCATCTTTGTATGCAAAATTGCTTTTTCTAGATCTTGTTTCTCTTTGTAGCATGCGCCTAGATTTAAATGAGCGATAGCAGATTTACTATTTATTTCTAATGCTTTTAAATAATATTCTTCTGCTTCATTATATTTATTAGAATCTTTGTTTAATAACCCTAGGTTGATATAAGCATCAAAGTAATTTTTATCTAGTTCTAATGCTTTCTCAAGTGATAATTTTGACTCATCATATTTATTTAAACTTTTTAAAATCAATCCTCTAATACAATGTCCATTTGGCAGGCTTGGCTTTAATTTAATTGCTTCTTCAATCATTGCTTCAGCTTTTTCTAAATTATTTAATTTATAATATAAAAAAGATAAATTTAATTTTGAGTAAATATGATTTGGAAAACTTTTAGCACATTTTTCATATAATTTTATTGCTTTATCATTTTCTTCTTTTTCTTCACATATGAGTGCATAATTTGAAATTATATCTGCATCAGAATATCCATTTTTTAAAAAAGCTGCATAACCTTTTTCTGCTTCATCTAAATTCCCTTTAATATGATTATTGATTGATTTTTCTTTCAGATCCTTTTCTGAAAGCTTTTGGAGTTTTTTAGAAAAGCCTTTATTCTCTTTTTTCTTTTCTCCGAAACCACTCAAAGATTTTTATTTATTTAATACCATTATACAAAAACTAAGAAATCTAGACATTTTAGCTTAATAAACCTACAGTTAATTAAATATAGTTACTGGCGTTTTATTTAAGTTTTTACAGCTAATACTTTATTCTCAACTCTTGTTAACTCCAACAAGCCCCAATTTTTTTTTGTATACTGATTTTATAGATTTGGGATGCAAATGCGTTTAAAGCTAGACGATCAAATACCTGATTTCTCTCTTTCTGATCAGTTAGGAGTTGCTAGGACGAGTAAGCAAGCTAAAGGTAGGCCACTAGTTTTATTTTTTTATCCAAAGGATGATACCCCTGGTTGTACCGCGGAAAATTGCGGTTTTAGAGATAAATATGATCTTTTTAAACTATTTGGTGCTGAAGTTTGGGGGGTAAGTGGTGACGATGAAGCAAGCCATAGATCTTTTGCAGACAAAAATAAACTTCCATTTCCATTATTGTGTGATACGGAAAATTCTTTGAGAAAAGCTTTTGGAGTTCCTAAAGTTCTTGGTTTGCTTGATGGACGTGTCACATACATTATTGATTCAAAAGGTGTTATCAGGCATATTTTTAATGATCTTTTAAATGGACCTGCCCATGTTAATGAAGCACTTAGAGTACTAGGTGAGATAAGAAATTAATTTCTAGAATTGCTTATTAATTTTTTCTCTAAATTAAGAAATAAATAATCAAGATATTAATTAACTACTAATATCTTTTTGTTGTAGTTTTTCAACTACAGTTTCAGAAGATATTTCTGCAACATCATTTAATCCGTTCGCATCAAACCAAGGTGCTGTTGCCCAATCAAAACCTTTGCCAAAAGTATTATCTGGTGCAACGATGTACCAATGACAAGCAGTGTCGGGGACGTCTACAGAGCATTTTGACCAATTATCACTCCATTGAGGTACTTGAACCCAAAGTAAGGTAGAAAAGAGTAGTGAAAATATAGAAGTAAACATTTCTTTAGATTTATTTAACCTTAACGCTTTTTACCCATAAATGAGGATTTAATATTCTTTTTTTTTGCAAGATAATCAAATAATAATCATAAGTTAAACTAATCAGTCTTTCTATCATTTTTTAAGTATCTAAGGCAAAGAATTTCTTGACTCTCTTCATTCTCTCCAGAATTTAAAATCCATTCTTTGAACTCTTGATAAAGAACTGATCTATCTATTCTATCTATTTCAGTCATTCTAATTAAGGTACAGCTAAGAGTTACTGAAACAATTTCTTCAATAGAAGGGCTATTCTTCAATTTTTATTTTTGATAATATTTAGTTAACTTACTTAAAAATCCTTCCTGACGAGGATTTTGATCCATAATTTTATATTCAATTTATCTATTGAATATAAATATTTAGAAATCTAAGGCTTTTAATAAAAATTAGTTTTTAACTTTTTATTGTTAGTATAGACTACATTTCTAACTTATTTTCAATGGAAAGAGACAGTAAAAATAAATCTTTCTTTATTTGGATTGAAGAGATTTGGGAAGAAATAGAGGTTCAATTCTATGGAATAGTAGGTGCAATATTCTTCTTCGTTATAATTTATTTTATTTTTCAACCCCTTTGGATGAGATCTGTATTTGAATTTTTTTCTAATATTAATTTACTTGTAGGGTAAATCCTTAACTATATGGAGAATTTATTACCAATTAATCTCCAGACTGAATTATTGGTATTCTAAACTTTTCTCTTTGGCGACTAACTCTATAAATTTCCATACAAGGGCATGTTTATAGTCGTCCTTATTTGGACAAGCCGATACTACTTCTTGCCATGAGAAATTATCTTGATCTTTATCATCTTTTAGTGGTGATCCAAAATCTCTTGCAAGATTAGAGAGAAAATCGTATCCGAGTCTTTCTGAAGTGTATTTGATGATCTCATCTGAGTAACTCATATAGAGCAAGAGAGTGTCAGCTTGATAGTTATGCCTTGTGCATGCCCCGTCAGAGCAGCCACTACTGGCAATTTCTAAGCATGCTTTATGGTCATAGGTTTCCTTGATTAACTCAACTAATGTTCCCATTTGATTCTTCCAGCACCACTTGTGTTATAGCTAATAAAAAAATTAATTACGTAATCAACTAAATAATCAGACAAAATTTAAAAAATAACTAAATATTATTTTTGCTTGGATTGCGATTAAGTAAATTTAATAGTTCATTTATAGTTTCTCAAACGAAAGCTAAAAATTAAAATGCTTAGATTCTTGTTAGGGAATAAAGCAAACTCTTATGAAAGATAATCAAAGCGATAGAAATGATTGGAATTTCTCTATAATTCTTAAAAATAATAATTATTTTAGTCAACAAATCTTGAATATAACCATCTGAAAAATGCTCCTATGACTGGAACATTTCCAAATGTTCCAGAACAAAAATCAAAATAATCTCTATGTTCTTTAACCTTACCGTCTTCATCAAATATCAATCTTGTTGTCCCATCATATAAAAATTCGAGACCTTTTATTTTTAATCCCATTGTCCATTCAACAAAAGCAATATTCTTATTGATTGCAATTGAGTGTGATTCTAGATAAATATCATCACATCTTTTGATTAAGCCATCTTGGGCTTTGATATAGGCATCAATCCCATTTTTTTCTTGGGTAGGATCTATGAATTTAACTTGTTGATTGTATAAGGATTCCCATTCTTCCCTAGATGGAGCTTTCTCTCCATAAGATAAATTGAAGAATTTTTTTAATTCTTTCTCTGTGATGAGCATTGAATTTAATGTTAATATCTTCAATTTAGATTATTTAAATAGACATCGCGTTAGAGATAAGTGATGTAGATAACTCAGAAATAGCTTAGATTTAGAATCTAATCAATTAGCTCATATGAACAAAAAGAACATTCTTATTTCTATTGGTGTCCTTGGTATGGGAATAATTCTCTATAAATTGCTTTTAGGACTTGTCCTCCCAATAGCTTTGTTTGTCTCTCTTAGATATGTTTTGAAATTTTTACTTAAGGACTCCGATTCTGATTCGGTTAAGGAGGTTTCTCAGATTTTTTCAAGCAGCGAGTCCTCTTCATCAATTGACAACATAGTTGAAATTAAACCCATTGAAGAAGATAAGCCTTAGCAAGCGGTTATTGTTGGATAGCTTTAATCATTTCTCAAGTTTGTTTAATGGATACAAATGCAAAAAAAGGTTTTTGGGATTCAAAGCCTTTTTGGTGTCAACCTTGGTCAATTATTAGCTTTGGAGCTTTAGTTCTAATTTTCAGTTTTAAACTTTTCAATAACGTTATAATAACTTCTTTTTTAGGCTTATTTATTCTTGTTTGGTGGATAGTCTTTTTAATACTTGTTCCAAATTCATATAAACTAATTAATAAATAATAATCATTCTTTATTAATTAGTTTTGTTTAATAGCTTTAATAATAAATTAACTAATTAGATCAGAAAACAAAAAAGAAATTTTAGGTTTAGTTTTTATTTCTTCTGATCAATACTAATTTTTGAAGGAAAGCCTAAGTAACCTCCTGAAAATCGCTTCCGATTTGTCCAGTAAAATTCAACTAACTCTCTTGTGGAGCTGGTTATGAGTGCTTCTCTTCCTATTCCTAGTCCGCTTGAAAGCTTTAGGCTCTTTGTCGATTCCCAGCTTGAAGTGCTTGAAGATTCCATTAGATACATCAGTTGATTGATTGATTAGATACGCGAATATTCCTCTCCCCCCCCTCCTGCTGTCCCTGTTGACTGTTGCTTTGATCATGCTCAGCAAATTAAATGATTTTGCTAAAATGGGTGGAAAAAATCTAGAGCCTCCAATGAGCTCAATTCGCTTCCCTATAGTACGCTAGTACTATGAAAATTTCAAATTTCGTTGCTTATCGGCTTATTGCAAGATAGATTGTTTAATTTTGCTTCTTATATTATTTATTAATATTTTTTAAAATTCTATATAAATAACTAATTTAGTATACCTTTATAATCTTGGTAAGAATAAATTTTCTATTATTATGGACATTTTTTATTAATTGTTCAATCTATTTTTGATTTTGAATATTAATGAGATTTTATTTATAACTAAAGTTATATAGGTAGACTATTTATACATATTAAACTTGGGAATTATTTTTTAACACTAACTTATTACTGTTAAATTTTATTTGAGAATAAAATTTAAATCTAAGAAAATGTAAATCTATCTATCACTAAAATCTCTTGCTCCGAAAAATCAGTAGCAGATATGCAATTGATCCACTCTTTATACTCTTGTGCAATTGCTAATTGATCTTTTGGACTAACTTCTATTGTTCTTTTTAGAATATGAGATAATCCTTTGACTAATAAATCTTCTATACTTTTTGGATCTTCGTTCATTTAATGTTTGCATCTACACCAATCTAACTTTTAATAATCTATTTGTAAAGAGTTAAATTCTTTTTAGGTAGAAATATTTAGTAAAATAGTTTAATACTGACTATAAATTAAACTTCATTAGTATTATTTCTCTTTTGTATCGAGGGAATAAAACCTAATTCTTCTATCTCTTCAGCTAAAGTAGGTTTAATTTCTTTTTTGATTGATTTTATATCAGTAGAACTAGAATTTCTTTTATTATCATTTTCATTTGAATCTTTAAGAACAATATTAAATAATAAAATTTTATTTATAAATCTTTTAATACTATTTATATTGTCAACATTAATTAAATACAATGAAAAGATAATCCCGATCAGAACTAGAAAAATATTATGAATAAAAAAATACGAGATAATCAGACTCGGAGATAAAAACTCTAATATCTGATTTGTTTTATATTTTTTCATGATTAGGCTACATCCTGCTGAGTGCTCTTGTTTTGTCTTTCTATTAAGGTCAGATCATAGGAAGATTGTATTTGATTGTTATAATCTAAATCATCAATAAATTTTGATATAGATACTTTATTTTCTATCCATTTACGCCTTATTGATTTAGGTATATTAGGTAGGGAGGCTTCTTTCTTGTCATCAGACTTTAAGTTTCGTTTTCTTTGCCCACTATCTACTGTTGAACTATATTCCTGCTTGTGTCTGGAGACATACTTTTGGCTATCTCTTCCTTCTGTGATCGCCGTTAGCTCTGAAAGACTTCTGATAAATGGAATCATGCTGCATACCTCTCCTTATTTCTTTTACCTAGATTGTTTTTTGCGCTTTTATCTTTTTTATAGGCATTTATATAATTAACGTCGTAGGATCCTAATCCTTCTTTCTTTGGGTTGTATAAATGGATTAATCCATTCCTGGATTTTGAATTCTTTTTCATAATCTAAAACCTCTTCTTTGAATTTTTAATTTCGCTATATCTCTTAATCTTGCAAGAACTTTAGGCTTGTATTTCTCTAGCAAGGTCTTTTTTATTCTTTTCTCTAAGATATTAACCTCATTGGTTTTTGGTTTTATTTGTTTAGGCATCCCAGAGCTAAAGTTAATGCTTTTCATTTTTTAGTAAAAGTAGCGGAGAAATGATTTTTGATTTAAAAGCTAGACAAGTGATTCAATTTTCTCTCTGTTTGACAACAATTTACTTAATTTTTTATTTTCGTCTTGAAGGTTGTTGATGACTTTTTTGTATGTATCGATTTTTTCTTTCAGGAGCTTGATCTTTTCGCTTTCAGTCCTTTGGGAAGATTCATTAGTCTTTTTTTTATTCCCTTTAACTAAGACTCTAACAGTTGCTTCCGTCATTCTTTCTCCATTTTCAACAGCTTCGAATACCTTTTGCCGCTCTTTATCGGTCACTCCCTTGCTTCCCATTAAGGCTAGTGATCTAGGGGTTAAAGAAGCAAGCAGATTGTCGTCTACGTCGGAACCACCTAACCAGTTCGTGTATGCGCTTACGAGGTCAATAGCAAACCTCTCTGAACAATTAATCGCTCCAGACTTCAGGAAGGCTCTCCAGTTCCCCGGCTTGATGTTGCTCTTTATGTCGGAGAGGTTTGCCGCCACAGCCCTAAGCGATTGCCCGACGCAGTTCAGCTCTTCGTTGATTTCGACGACTGATTCCTTGACATACTCTACCTGTGCGGGAACAAGGCCCCTTGTGACTTCGCTGTTGAGGGAAATACTCGCTAGCTCAACCACCTCTGTAGCTGATAATTCCATAGATCTAGCTGATTCCGTATTCAGCATACGTCCTGTGACGAATCGGAACAAGAAATACTAGTGTACTATCTTCTGTTAGCTTTGATGCGAACTGGAGTTTTGATTTTGCTGGTAAGATTTTGATTTATATTTCTCTTGAAAAATTAAATAAAATTTTTTAACTATAAAGTAAAGCTTTTGTTTGAATGCTTTATGTAGATTAATTCTCATTTTTGAAGTAATATATTATTTTTTTTCAATTTCTGGTCCCATTTTTATCGGAATATGATCAATCATCTTAAGATTTTGTTCTATTGGCGGGTTAAGCAGGTTTTTTTAGCATTGTGAGTATATGTACTCATTTTTGTATTTGTTTGTCCTTGTGTGGAAAACAACTAAAAGTGTTTGATAGTTGCTTTGGGCTTTAATTAATTTTCTCGGTTGAGCTATGTGATAACGAGTCTACTAAAGTTACATCTTTGTTTTAGCCTGACAAGCTAAGCAAATTAACTCTAACTCCACTTATTTCATCACAAATGTATTTCCTGGACATCAAAGTTTAACTCATTCATAGAGATTTATCTTATGTTTCATCTTCTTTTTGCTCTTAGTGAAACTCATAGACTAAGTTGTTCACCAACGAATTTATAATTTAGTCCAATAAATTTGGCTTGAGATGTTCATAAGTTTGTATTTCCCTACGACTTTATAATACGTCTCTCATAATGTATTTATGTTTTATGAAACTATTAATTTCACAGCAACTTGCTTGGTCATATAGGAGATCGCTAGAACTTCATAAGTTAAATTATTTTTAGAGCAAAATTTATTAAGTGCTCTATATTCATCTTGCTCCCAGTTTTCATTAGTTATAAACTCATCAAATATTAAAATTGTATCTTCATCTATTACAGACTTTGAATAGTTTAGTGCAAATAAAGTTGAAGAATATAGATCGGCATCAAAATTGATAAGTGATGCCATAGCTCTTGGTTTAGAAAAAAATGTTGGAAGCGTTTCCTCGAACTTACCTGCTATGAATTTTCCTCCCTCGATTTTAGGAATGATTCCTTCTGCTGAGTACTTACCTTGCTTCTCGTCATTCCAGTCTTCTGGTAATCCTTCAAAAGTATCAAAACCATAACCTTTTTTGAAAGTATTAATTAGATAATTAAAGGACTCACCTCGCCAAACTCCAAATTCATAGAAAGGTCTATTTTGCTTGCTCTTTTGAGTGACGTAATCAAAGAACATCCATCTATTAAATAATAATTTTGGACATTCTTTTAAGTTTGAAAACCATTGAATTGATCTCAGTAAAGGATCACTTTTTAGGGTGGTTTTTATTAACTTGTTATACAGCTCTTTGTTCCCAAGATATAACTGGATACCAGAAAGCATCATTCTAGCTTTATCATTATTTTTATCTATATTGAGACACTCTTTGATTAATCTCTCTGCTTCATATATATCACTAGATAAACCAACAAGATTCCAGGGAATATCTATTAAGTTTTTATCTTTTAAAAAAGCTTTTTTAAATATTATTTGTGCTTCATCATTTTTACCTTGGTTTGCCAGGGCAACTCCTAAACTATTTAGATATATTGCGTTATCAGGATCAAATTTTATTGCCTGTTTAGCATATTTTTCTGCTTTTCTTAGTTCACCTAAACTCTTATATATGAGACTCAGGGTATTATAGCCTTCGTGAATATCTGACTTTAAATTAATCGCTTTAAGTACTGATAAATTTGCTTCTTTTAGACTACCTTTTTTCAGTAAAATATTACCTAAACCATAATGAAAGTACGGATTTTTAGGATCGAATTGGATGCTTTTTTTTATATTTTCTTCTGCTTCTACGAGGTTACCTCGCGCTAGTAAAATATTACTTAGCCTAGAATAGGCCTTGGCAAATTCTGGATTTATTTTAATGGCTTTTCTGAGTACTGACTCTGCTTTTTCACTTTCACCAATTAGAGTTAATAAATTACTCATATTATAATAAGCCTCCTCCATGCTTGGCTTTAACTCTATTAGATTTTGATTGATTTTTATGGCTTCATCGTATTGATTCATTTCTTTTAATGCAATTCCTAGATTTAAATAAGCTTCAATTAAATTTGAATTTATTCTTATAGCATTTTTAAAAGATTCAATAGCTTTGGAATATTTTTTAAGCTCCATTAATGTTGTACCTAAATTATAGTGTGCTGTATCTGAATTCAAGTTATACTTAACAGCCTTCTCAAACTCTAATTTAGCTCGATAAATTTCTCTATTCTCTCTATAAGCATTCCCTAAATTCGAATGAAAATCTGAGTTTTTGGGCTCAATTTTGATTGCTTTTTTATATAGATCAATTGCTTTATTTATTTGACCATTTTGTTTACAGATTATTCCATAATTAGAAAATACTTTTGAATCTTTAAATCCTTGATCAATAAAATTTTTATAATATTTTTGAGCTTCTATAATTTTTCCCTGTGAATGATACTTAAATGCTTGATTAATTATTTGCTCTTTAGATTGCTTAAAAGAATTATTTGTATTAATAGTAATGTTTTCTTGATTTTCTCCTAAAGAAAATGGAACTGGAAAGGTATTAACTTTATAGACTTCTTCTCCCCCTTGATTTTTATCTCTAAATTGTTCCATTTGTGCTTTTCTATCTTTTTATCTCAAATATTTTAAATGTAGTATAAGTTATTTAGATATTTAAAAGTACGTTTTTGTATAATTTGTCTACTGATTGAAATAGGAAAGGGGTTAAAACAGATCTATTTACAAATAGCATTTAACTTTTTGACTCATACTCTTGTTTCCATTTATTTCATTTATCTAATCATCGCGCTTTATTGGAGAGCAGAGTAATACAAATATTACTCCCTATGACTTAGACCGATCTGTTTGATTGTTCATAGATATTTGAGTGTTATTTGTACATATATGGATAGGATTAGTTTAGAAAGAGAAATAGGAGAACAAATCACAAATTATGACTGTGTTCTCTTATTGTTCTTCTTACACATTACTCATCTGTTCTCCTCAGTTTTTTTGAATCACTGTTCTCCTATTGTTCTCCTTCGTTTGACTTCTGAAACTACTGGGAGGGCTGAATAGTGTATTTTCAGGACAGAAGTAAAAGATTTAAATGGAAAAAGAAATAGGAACATACTCTTCCTAGACCCGCGGATATTGGAATTTAGCTGAGGCTAATTACACTATTTATGATGTAAGAAGAGATAAGACTTACTTTTCAGCGCCTGGTGATGTAACTATATACGGAGGACGAGGGTTCGCGTAACCAATTTTTCTGAGAGAATTTCGAAGATAGTCCAGTCCGAAGACTTGCTGGAGTCTCAGGCTGTCTCAAAAATGGTTTAACAATTTGTTGTATTTGTATGACCCTAAATTATCACTCAGGTAAGTTGTTATGACTTGATGTAATTCTGTTATTATTCAACGTTTAGTTGTAAATTTATACCAAGATTTTCGACGATTAGAATAAACTATTCTAACTTTTTGTTTTTACATAATTTATGAATTCATTGGCTGCTCTATAAACAATTGAATATACCTCTAAGCTTACTCTCAAAACTAAAATGAAAAGAAGACAAATAACAACACCCGTGAAATATTGACTTTTAAGATAAGAGTTGGAGATTAAAGCATGAATCCAGTCTACTAAGAACCCAAATGAGGCACCTATCCCAAATCCTTGTCCAATGGCATAAAATATACTCAATAGTTGAAGTGTTATATATTTATCAAATACGTAATCATCTTTTAGGATTTTAAATATTGAAGAAAAAGGATTCTCTTTTTGTTTCTTACAAAATCTCCAAAGAGTATAAATTCCACCAAACAAACCAAACCATCCTGGAGCTGATAAGTAAGGGTTATTTTGACTTATTTCTTTTAGTCCAATAAGAATAAATAGTAAGAAGGCTGCTCCTATAAAATAAATTATGAATTTCTCTTTTTTATCTCTTTTTGCAAGTGAGAATGTAGATTCTTTTTCGCTCATGTAAGGTAATTAATTTTAATTAAAATAACACATCATACTTAAGTATTCATATATTCTTACTAAATAATTTTGCAATCTAGTTTTTTAAATTCATTAGTAGCTTTATGTGTTATATTAGCTCTCCTTTAAAATAGTGGTTTTGAAAAAGAAATTTGTCTTCTTTAATATTCTCCTGACTTTTTTACCTTTAGGTAATTTAGTAAGTCTTGCAAATAAAACTACTTTAATAACAAGTTCTTTAATATCGATTTCATTATCTGCAAAGGTAAACGCAGAAACATCAGTTTTTTACTTTGATAGGGCAATTAAAAAAGGAGATAAAGGTAAATACTTTGAAGCAATTTATGACTACATGAGAGCGATTGAAATAGATCCTAATTATGAAGATGCATACTACAATATGGCATGGGCTAAAACTAAAATTAATGATTACCAAGGTTCGATAGATGACTATTCAATGGCAATTGCAATTAATCAAAATAGTGATCAAGCATTTTATGGTCGTGGTTGGAGTAAAAGTAAACTAAATAATTTCTATGGAGCAATTTCTGACTATACAAAAGCAATTCAAATTAATCCTGATTATGAAGATGCATATTTTGCTCGTGGATATAGTAAAGGTGAATTGAAAAACTATTCTGGATCGATTTCTGATTACAATAAAGTTTTAGAGATAAATCCAAAGAATGCAACTTCATATCTTAATCGCGGATTAATGAAGAGCTATCTTGATAACCACTTTGAAGCTATTTCCGATTTTACTAAGGCAATTGAAACTGATTCTAAAAAGACCGATGCATATGTAAATCGTGGCTTCTCTAAAGTAAAAGTTGGAGATAAAAAAGGAGCTTGTAAGGATTACAAGAAGGCAAAATCACTAGGTTTTATAAGTTCAAAAAATGATATTTGGATTGAGAACAATTGTAAAAATAAAGGTTTCGGTCTTTTTTAGGTGATGGAGATTATAAATCTTCTTCCACTACTTTCAAATAAATTTTGGTTCTCACCACTCAATACTTGATCCTCTCATATTTAAAAGAGACTTAAATGATAGTTAAGCAAGAAGCTAGACGTTTGATTATTCCCAGTTATTTGGTGTTAGTCATACTGACTACTGATTAGAATCTGACTAAATCGTGACTAACTTGTAATTGCATTATCCTCGTCACCACTCGCTTTTAAAAGCACTGACTAACAACAGACTAACACATATTTCGTTCAAATCTATTGGAGTGAAAGGCTAATGTACTTTCAGGACATAATTTCTAGCCTCAATAATTTCTGGAGTGAGAAAGGTTGTTTGCTGCTTCAGCCATATGATTTAGAGAAGGGCGCAGGGACGATGAGCCCTCATTCTTTTTTAAGAGCTATAGGACCAGAACCTTGGGCGGTGGCTTACCCCGAACCCTGTCGTCGTCCGACTGATGGTAGATATGGGGATAATCCAAATAGAGCCCAGCATTATTTTCAATATCAAGTTCTTATAAAGCCCTCTTTAGACGGTATTCAAGAAATTTATTTATCTTCTCTTGAAGCCTTGGGGATTTCAGCTAAGGAGCACGATATTAGATTCGTTGAAGATAATTGGGAATCTCCAACTTTAGGCGCATGGGGAGTGGGTTGGGAGGTTTGGCTTGATGGGATGGAAGTTACCCAATTTACTTATTTTCAACAATGTGGAGGTCTTGATTGCAAGCCTGTTTCAATTGAGATCACTTATGGCTTGGAGAGATTGGCAATGTATCTGCAAAATGTTGAAAGTATTTGGGATCTTTCCTGGAATAATAAGACTAAATATGGTGATATCTGGCTTCCTTTTGAGAAAGGTCAATGTAAGTATAATTTTGAAGAATCTAACTCGGAAAATTTAAGGAAACTTTTTGAAATTTACGAGGAAGAGGCTCATCAATTAATCGCTAAAAAACTACCTGCACCTTGTCTTGATTACGTTTTAAAATGCAGTCATACATTTAATTTATTGGAAGCAAGAGGGGTTATTTCTGTTACTGAGAGAACTAAGATTATTGCAAGAATTCGATCTTTAGCTCGTAAGGTTGCTGAAGCTTGGCTAGAGGAAAGAAAGCACCTTGGCTTCCCCCTTTGTGCCGAAAATTAAATAACTCTGATTAATAATTCTAGATTAATCAGGAAACAAAGAGTTCGAATAATATATCTCGCTGTATAAAAAGATACTTCTAAGAACTTTCGCCCTGGAATGTCTCAACTAATACACTATGATGCAATCGACATATTTGTGTGAGGACACAATGAAGCTTTTTCAGCGTTTGCTGGTAGCACCTGCTGCATTGGGCCTAATGGCACCATTAGCTGCAAATGCAGATATTTCTGCAGTATCAAACGATTCAGATCTCAGTTCTGAAGTTACTCAGGCTCGTGTTGACGGCGTAGAAGCACAAATCGGCGAATTAATGGCTGGTCAGTTCTCTTCATCTACAAAGATGAGTGGAAAGGCTGCTTTTATCACAGGTTACGTTGATAATGATGCAGAGAGTGATACAGATGAGATCACTTTTGAGTACATGTATCAGTTGAATCTGAATACAAGCTTCTCAGGTGAAGATAATCTTTATACCCGTATTAAGACTGGTAACGTAGGTGATCATTTTAAAAGTAAGCCAAACAACACTTACTTATCAGCTGCTAATGGCAATGGCGACGTACTAGAAGTTGATAAGCTTTGGTACCAGTTCCCTGTTGGAGACAACCTTCAAGTTTGGGTTGGACCAAAGATTGAAAACTACTACATGTTAGCTAGTTCTCCTTCTATATACAGACCAATCACTAAGCAGTTTGCTTTAGGTGGTAATGGTTCTGCATATGGATCAAGCACAAGCCCAGGTTTTGGTGCCGCTTGGACACAGTCAGTTGAAGATCCTATGGATCCTAGATTTGCTTTAAGTATTAACTACACAGCAAAAGATGGTGCCAAATCAACTAAAGGCTTTGGAGACAAATCCAGAGACTTCTTGTTGACTAAAGTTGAGTACGGCTCACCTATGTGGCAAGTTTCTCTTGCAGCAGCTTACAAAGACGGCGTTTCTGGCGCTAATGGATATGATGGTTACTATCATTCAGCATTAGCTAGTTCAGCGTCAGGTGAAATGACATCTTATGGCGTTAGAGCTTATTGGAGACCAGAAACTTCAGGTGCTGTTCCTTCTGTTCAAGTTGGTTATGACACAGCTTCTTTTGACGAAGCAACAGCTGGTCAAGCTGAAGAGACAGAGGGTTGGATGATTGGTCTTAATTGGAATGACCTATTCATGGATGGCAATACTGCCGGTTTTGCTATCGGTTCAGAAATGGCTGCTACTGAAATCAAAGGTGGTGGAACTGATCCATCTGAAGATAATTCAGTATGGGAAGCTTATTACACTTTCAAAGTTAATGATGGTGTAACTGTTACTCCAGCTATCTTTGGTAGCACTGACGTTACAGGCAAGGACAAAGATGTTAACGGTGCAGTACTTCTAACTGAATTCAGATTCTAAATTTTTTAATTAGAACATCTAAAAGCGCTCCGAAAGGAGCGTTTTTTTTTATTTATTTGCATTAAAAAAGCTCCCTCAATGGGAGCTTTTTTTGAACTTAAACTTTTTTACCAGCAGTTCTCACCCTCACCAATAGGTATGCAAATATTTGACTTTTTAGCTTTATCAGCAGCTTTTTGTGCCGCTTCATCAAGCTTTCCATCTTCATCTGCTTCTTGATCAGTGGTCCATTCCTTGGTACCACCCATGCCACCATGTTTGTCACCAGCTATTGAATGGTCTGGAATAATTGCGGTTGTGGCTAATGCCGCTGTTGCCGCTAGGAATATTCCTACAGTTGTGTTTTTAGGCATATGTAATTAAGTTTGTGTTTATTTTGATGGTTAAAGTCTATCAATGAAAGTTCATTTTTTACGTTATTTAGTATAAAGAATCTTCTTTAATCTCCAAGTCTCCTAAGCATATTACTATACGCCTGAAAAATTAAGTCTAATTCGTCTGATCTTCCATGTTTAGCTAATAACCCTTTTGCTCCTGCGTCTAGTCCAAAAAGGAAAGATCTATCTTCATTACTTTGTACATAACTTTGTATCCAACCTACGCAAACAAAACGTTCTCCCTTCTCAACTTTAGATACTGAATGAAGCTTTGTACTTGGATAAATAATCATTTCACCTGCTGAAAGTTTTATTTGCTTCGTTTCATTAATTGTTTGGATGCAAAGGCTTCC
Source organism: Prochlorococcus sp. AG-311-J23 (assembly GCA_003284375.1). Classification (GTDB taxonomy): domain Bacteria; phylum Cyanobacteriota; class Cyanobacteriia; order PCC-6307; family Cyanobiaceae; genus Prochlorococcus_B. Next base: position 1,355 of record QBVL01000008.1, on the reverse strand, counting down.
TCCTTCATAATTTTCAGGCTCGTTTAAAAATAATGTAAAAGACAAATCACTTCTTCCCGATGGCATATATGGATTATCAACGTGCATTCCGTAACCATTCCCAGGAAGTGATTTCGTAAACATGACACCATGAATAAGGCTCGGAAGAGTAAAGCTTTTGATAAGAGGATTCGAGATTATTTTTGAGACAACATGATCTTTGATTTCGGTGGAGATTTTTGATCTTTTATCTAGTTGAAAATTATTCTTTATTTTTGCAGCAAGGCTACCTGCAGTTTTTTTACCATCTTGCCAAGAAGACTTATCTGCTTTTAGCTTTTGTGTTATTTCAAGTGCTTCTGATTTAGTGAGGAGTGAGTGAGTTAAATATTCCATCTTTAGTAATTAGCAATTAATAATCATCTTAAAGTATATAGAAAATAACAATTTATACTAAAATACGTATAAACCTTGCAAAAGAATATTCATCACTCTCTTTTTGTTTAATCTAATAAAATATTTAAAAACTTTCTTAATAGTTTAATGAATTTAATCAAGCGTCTTTTAACTTCAGCGGTAGCGGGTTCTTTGTTTGTTTGTACAGGTTTAAGTTATGTAAAAGCATCTGAGAGACAAGTAAGAATTTATTCAGGCAGGCATTACAACACAGATAAGCAGATATATAAGCAATTTGCAGAGGAGACAGGGATAAAAATCCGATTAATCGAGGCGACAGGAATTTCTCTAGTTGAAAGATTGAAAAGGGAAGGCTCAAACTCTAAAGCCGACGTAATTCTTCTTGTTGATGCGGCTCGAATCAGCAATGCTGCTAAAAGTGGTCTTCTTCAGTCTTATAGGTCTTCCAAATTAGACAAAAATGTTCCAGTGGAATATCGAGATCCTCAAGCAAGATGGTATGCCTTAACAAGAAGGGTGAGAGTAATGGTTGCTAATCCTAAGAAAGTTGATATAAATTCAATCAAAGATTATTCAGATCTTGCTAATCCTGCTTTGGATGGTCTTGTTTGTGTGAGGAAAAGGAGCAGTCCATACAATCAATCTTTAGTCGCTAATCAAATTGTTAATAAAGGAGAAGCGCAAACTAAAGAGTGGTTGAAAGGGATGATTTCAAATATTTCTCAGCCTTTTTTCCCTGGTGATATTGGTGTTATAAGAGCTGTTGCACAGGGTAAATGTGGCGTAGGTATCGTTAATCACTACTATGTTTCAAGAATGCTTGCAGGTGTCAATGGTAGAAAAGATCAAAGGTTGGCTAAAAAAGTAAAGGTTATTACTCCTGATCCTGCTCATGTAAATGTCAGTGCAGGTGGAATTGCTAAATATGCTGAAAACAAAGATGAAGCTATTCAACTCCT
>QBVL01000007.1 GCA_003284375.1 Prochlorococcus sp. AG-311-J23 | reverse complement strand
TTGCAGCTTAGTCTTCTTTTAAGACGTGATTTACATAAGAAATCTATTTCTCCTCAACTAAGTATTGGGCCAAATATTAATAGCCTAGTTGGAAAATTCTTGAGTATTCTTCCTTTCTCTCTGACTAATGCTCAAAGAAGGGTTTTAAAGGAAATTGAGTCAGACATAGTCAAAACAGAACCAATGTCTCGACTATTACAAGGAGATGTTGGTAGTGGAAAAACTGTTATCGCTATTTCAGCACTCCTCACTGCAGTTCAATCAGGATGGCAGGGTGCTTTTATGGCGCCAACTGAGGTACTCGCATCACAACACTTTCAAACACTAAGTAAATGGATTCCTCAACTTGAGTTAAATGTTGATCTGTTAACTGGTTCTACGCCAAAGTCTCGTCGTAAACAAATTCTTACTGATTTAGCAAATGGCTCTACAAAAATCCTTGTGGGAACTCATGCCTTATTTGAAGACCCAGTTGTCTTTGAACGACTTGGCCTTGTAGTTGTAGATGAGCAACATCGCTTTGGTGTTAAGCAGAGGAATAAATTGTTAAACAAAGGTTTGCAACCTCACTTGCTAACAATGACGGCTACACCTATTCCTAGAACCTTGGCACTTACTTTGCATGGTGATCTGGATGTTAGTCAATTAGATGAGCTTCCACCTGGTAGAACTCCCATCAATACTCAGCTCATATCACCAAAAGATAAAAAGAACGCATATGACTTGATCAGGTCTGAAATCAAGAAAGGACGTCAAATTTATGTTGTTTTACCTTTGATTGAAGAGTCTGAGAAATTAGAACTTAGCTCAGCTGTAGACGTGCATCATCAATTGTCTACTGAAATCTTTTCAGAATTTAATGTTGAATTACTTCATGGCAAAATGAAGAGTATAGAAAAGCAGCAGGTCATTAAGGATTTTATTAATAAAAAAAGCGATATATTGGTTTCAACCACGGTAATCGAAGTAGGTGTTGATGTACCAAATGCTAGTGTCATGTTGATAGAAGATTCTGATCGTTTTGGTTTGGCTCAATTACATCAACTAAGGGGACGAGTTGGAAGAGGAGCCTCCAAGTCATACTGTCTCCTGAGTCATCAAAATAAAAATAAATTATCTAAGCAAAGATTGGATGTTCTTGTTAACTCTAATGACGGATTTGAAATTTCTGAAATTGATTTGCGTTTTCGTGGACCTGGGCAAGTTTTAGGTACTAAACAATCAGGCTTGCCTGACTTTGCTTTAGCATCATTAGCTGATGATGCTGATGTCCTTGAACTTGCAAGGAATGAGGCTCGAATTATTTTAGATTCCGATCCTTTGCTTTCAAACAACTCAAGGCTTCGTTTATTAATCAAAGAGCAGTGGGAGAGACTAAAAATTGGTAATAAATTAAATTAATTTTTTTATGAGTTAATACTATTGAACTCATTATTTTTTAAAGGTAGACTTAAGGAAAGAATTTTTGTAAGAATGAAATTTTATGCAAATAAATTCTACAAATCATGAAGTTGAGACCTTGGAATAATATTAAAATTAATGAATGTAATGAGCCTTTAGTTTCTATTCCAGAATCTATATTTCGACTAACACCTCATCCTTATATGTCGTTAGGTGCTCCATATTCAACTGGATTAGATCCATGGGTTTTACGCTTCAGTGTTTTAAAAAGATTGATACGAGCGCAGCAATATCTTTCCGATATTAGTTCCCATTTGCAGTTAGCTTTGTTTGATGCTTGGCGACCGATCTCTGTCCAAAAATTCATGATTAATTACACTATTCAAGAAACTTGTAAGTCGAAAGGGATTGATATTAATGATCTTTCTGTAAATGGAGACATTAATGATGTAATTGAAGAGGTTGGCCGTTTCTGGGCAAAACCTTCATCTAATCCCCTTACACCTCCTCCTCATAGTACTGGTGCTGCAATAGATTTGACTCTTGCTGATATGAACGGAAATCCATTAGATCTTGGGAGTGAAATAGATTTTATTGGTGCTGAATCTAGTCCTGACTTTTATAAGAATGACAATTTAGGGATGCCTTGTTCAAAACATCAAGTTTTTCATAACAGAAGATCTCTTTTGGTTTCAGTTATGGAACAGGCTGGATTTGTTCAACACCCAAACGAATGGTGGCATTTTAGCTATGGAGATCAATTATGGTCTTGGTTAAGCAATCAAGGTAATCCTATCTATGGAGCTGCACTTGAAGTAAGTAAAGACATTACACTTTCAGAACCAAGATTAGTCACATGATCCCCCAGACTTGATGAGGTTCCAGTATCTTTCCAGCTAAGGAATAAAGGCTCTAATGTCTGCTCTAATTCATCGATAGGCATTTTTTGTAGATATGGAGTCGCCAACCTTTTTAAATTAGTGCTACCTCCAAGCCAAAGTTGGTATTGATTTAAACCACTACCAACAAGAGCTAATTCGGCCATATAAGGGCGAGCACATCCATTAGGACAGCCTGTTACTCTGATAAGAATTGATTTGTTGATTTCTAGGATTTTTAATTGATTGTTTATTCGCTCTAAGAGCTCTGGTAAAAATCTTTCTGCTTCAGTCATTGCAAGTCCACATAATGGAAGAGCTGGACAAGCCATGGCATGTCTGGCCAATGGGTCAGGAGTCCCTGGATTTATAAAACCTATATTAATCAGCGCCATTTTTACACTGGCTTTTTGATAATTACCGATATTGCACAATAAAAGATCCTGGTTGGGAGTTAATCGCACATCCAATGCATATTTTTCAACTATATTTCTAAGCTCTTTCTTTACCTTTCCTGTAAGTCTACCTGATAACAAAGGTAAGCCAACAAACCATAGCTTCTCAGATTGTTGATGCCAACCTAAATAATCTTCAAGTATTGTATCCCCTTCGTACTTAAGGTTTTCAATTTGTCCCGTAAAATACTTAGTTGTTAACTGTTTCTTAAACCAATCCACACCCATGTCATGCAAAACGTATTTTAGTCTTGAATGTCTTCTTGTTTTTCTATCTCCATAATCTCTTTGAAGAGCGAGTATAGATTGAACAAGTTCCAAGATATATTTCCCTTCTACATAACCAATTGGATCTGCTATCCTCGCAAAAGTCGTATCTAAGTTGTGTGTTCTACCCATGCCTCCTCCTACGTAGACATTACATCCTTCTAGAACTCCTTTTTTGTTTGTGAACGTCACCAAGCCTATGTCATGGGTAAGAATGTCTACAGAGTTATCTCCCGGGACTGTAGTTGCACATTTGAATTTTCTTGGTAGGTAGGTTGCACCATATAAAGGTTCTTTCTTATCCCCACTAAAAACACCAGGCTTTAGTTGGAGCTTTCTATTCTTTTTAACTTCAGAAGAGGGCTTGATAGCATATTTCATCTCACCATCAACCCATAAATCAATGTATGTTTTTTCAGCTTTTTTGGGCGACAAAACATCGGCAATATCATCAGCTAATTTTCTCGCGGCAGGATAGGAACCTTTTTCGTAGGGGGCTGCAGGAGCCATTACATTTCTGTTGACGTCTCCACAAGCTGCAAGTGTAGATCCCATCGATTTGACTATTGTTCCTATTACTTCTTTAATATTTCCTTTTTTTATTCCATGCATTTGGAAGCATTGGCGAGTGGTCACTCTAAGCGTTTGATTTCCTAGTCGATCAGATAGCTCGTCTAACGCCACAAAGAGTGGACCAGGTACATAACCAGCTGGATTTCTTAGCCTAAGCATCATTTGCCAATCTTTTCCTGTGCCCCCTCTTTTTCTATGCTCTCGATCGTCTTGTTGATAACTACCGTGAAATTTTAAAAGTTGTACTGCGTCGTTTGTAAAGTGATCGCTGTCATTTAACAACTCACTATGTAGGGGTTCATTTAAATAATTACTATCGGCTTTAAATTGTTCAAATTTTGCCCGAGGTGAATTATTAGCTATGCAAGGTGATGGAACAGTTTGTTCTATATGTTCAATATTGGTACTTTCATTTTCATCAAAATTCATCAGAGCTTCAATAGCTGCATTACTAAATCCAGCATCTTTTAAGTCTTTTTCTATGTTTTTTGGAGTTTCTTTTGAATTACTATTTTTAATTGCCTCTAGTCTTATTCCCTTGGGCAAGGATTTGTTGATCTGTCTTGCATCTTCTTCTCTGAGCTTTTCATCGAATTTTTGTTGTATGGCTATTTCTGCTGAGCTTATGTTCTCTTCTGCTTCTTCTTTAGTGTTACCTATTTTTTTTACTACATCACATGTTCCGAAAGCATCCCTTAATTTACCTCTTGGTACAGCAACCCTGAGGTAAAAACCCGATCTTCCTGGTATTTCTATGATTCTAGGCAATGGTACCTACACCGGTACCTACACTGTATCATTTCTCGTGTTGTTTGGTGTTTAATTGTTCAAATAAAGGTACAAGCTATTTAAAGATTCATTCATTGAAGATTAAATTTTTTCTAGGACACAGAGTGTAGAAGTAATTCATATTTAGATCTACTCTTGTTATGAACGCAAGGAAATTTTTTTGTCTACCTACCTTTTAGAAATCGGCACTGAAGAACTACCAGCTGATATAGCTGAGTCTGTTATTTCCCAGCTTGAGTTAAATGTAAATAATGACTTGAATTCTTCTCAAATAAAATTTAGTGAAATCAGAGTAACTACTACCCCCAGAAGAATTGCATTAACGATTGAAGGGATTGCTCCATATTCTGAAGACAATATTGCAGAACGAAAAGGTCCTTCTGTTTCTCAAGCTTTTCATGATGGAAAACCTACAAAAGCAGCAATTGGTTTTGCCAAAAGATATGATTTATCTCCTGATAAATTAGAGATTCGAGAAACGTCGAAGGGTTCATTCGTTTTCGCTAAATCAATTGAGAAAGGCAAGCCCGTTACTACTTTATTGGCTGACTATTTACCTAGATGGATCAGCAGGATTCAAGGAAGGAGGTTTATGAGATGGGGTAAAGGTGATTTTCGCTTTTCGAGACCTATTCGTTGGATTGTTTCTTTGCTTGATTCAGAAGTGCTACCTTTTAAAATTTCAGGGTGTGATCCAGAAATACAAATAGGTAATATCTCAAGACCTCATAGGTTGCATGGAGCAAAATTAGAAATAAATAATGCGAAAACTTATTTTGATCAATTGCAGGAGGTTGGAGTCACAGTTGATAGGAATCGGCGCCTTTCCTGTATCAATGATTTAGTTCTTAATCATGAAATAGATAAAAAAGTAAAGCCAGATCTGACTGATCCCCTTTTGAATGAACTGACAGATTTAGTTGAGTCTCCTTTGCTTGTGATTGGGTGTTTTGATGAAACTTTCCTTGATTTACCCCCTGAAGTTTTGTGCACTGTGATGAAGGTTCATCAAAGGTACATCCCCTTATACAAGGTGAATAATGAGTTTGATCCATTATCACTTGAGGCTAGAAATACTTTAATGCCTGTTTTTTTGTGTATTAGTAATGGATTACCTTCCGCAAAAGAGAAAATTATTAAAGGAAATGAAAAAGTCTTAAAGGCAAGGTTTGCTGATGCCTCATTTTTTATAAAGTCAGATTTATTAATGAGTAGTTCTTCACGTATTGATAAGTTGAAAGATGTAACTTTTGCTGAAGGATTAGGTTCTTTATATGAACGTGTAAATCGAATAGAATGGCTTGTTAAATTATTAACAACGAAACTTGAATTTGATCAAGAAGATATTCAAAAATCTGTAAAAGTTGCACATTTTTCTAAACATGATTTAGTTAGTAACATGGTTGACGAATTTCCAGAGTTGCAAGGAATCATTGGATCTAAATACTTACTTTACGAGGGAGAATCAAGAGATGTTTGCCTCGGTGTTTTGGAACATTATAAACCTAAAGGAACGTCTGACTCGCTTCCTTCAAATAAACTTGGTAATGCGGTTTCATTAGCGGAACGTTTTGAATTGCTTATTAGCATTTATGCGAAGGGCGAAAGGCCTTCTGGCTCATCTGATCCGTATGCCTTGAGAAGGGCTGCTAACGGAATAATATTGATTTTATGGAATAAGGATTGGCAATTAAATATCAACAAAATACTAAATGATTCTCTGATTTATTGGCAGCAACTTTTCCCTTCTCTCTCTTTTGAAATAAGTAATCTTTTGTCCGAGCTAAAGGAATTTTTTCGTCAAAGAATTATTAGTTTATTAGAAGAAAAAGATGTTGACTTTGATATTATTCAGGCAGTCGCAGGAGATACCACTTCAACATCAAGATTATTAGATGATCCAACAGACGTTTATTTCCGAACTTCATTATTGATGGAAATGAGAAAAAATAATACACTTAATTTGTTGCAAGCTGTAGTGACTCGAGCCTCTAAGTTGGCAGCTAAAAGTTCTATCTCTACAGATGTTGTTGATCCTTTAGATTTTGTTGATAAGTCTCTATTTGAAAAGGATTGTGAAAGAGAAATGTTTAATGTGTTGGGGAAATTAAAACCTCTAGCTGTAAATTGTGATCGTGATAAATATAAGTTGTTAGCTAATGGTTTACTCTCAAGTACCGAAACTTTATCCAACTTTTTTGATGGAGAAGGAAGTGTAATGGTTATGACGGAAGATATTAATCTAAGAAATAACAGACTTAATCTATTGACAATACTTAGGAATCAATCTTCCAAGCTTGCTGATTTCAGTAAGCTTGGTTAATTATTTAAATTGATATTGGTATTATTTTTTACTGGCTTTAATACCACCTTTGATTGAACTTACCGCTAACATTTTATTAACTTCTTTATCATCTCTGACTGCACTTGGTACTGGCTTATATGTGCTTGGTGCCAGTGCTTTCCCTCTTAAAACAGAACCAATTGTTAGTAGGGTAAGTTTCAATTGTTGAAGCGGCTTCATTGCAACTACAGTTTTGTAGAGATAACTATCAAATGTAAGTCTTTGAACATCCATGTCACCACACATTTCTACAAAAGCTTCTCTTGCTCCATCGCTGGTGTAAAAAATTCTTTGGAGAATATCTAAGACTGTATATGTAATTCCATACTTTTTATCCCATTTCTTTAAATATTTTTTTAGATCATTTTCCGTAGGTATTATTTTTCCATTTTGACTTGATTCGACAATTTGCTCGGCACACATCCTTCCACTTTTGGCAGCAAAATAAATTCCTTCTCCTGAGCTTTTGGTTACATAACCAGCAGCATCTCCGACTAGAGCCATTCTACCAACAACTCTCCTTGGCCTGGGATGTTCAGGAATTGGATGAGCTTCTACTTTGATTACTTCTCCATTTACGAGTCTCTTCTTGGCTCTTTCTCTGACACCGATTTGGAGGCTTTTAATTAAACCACCATTTTGTTTCATTGTTCCTGTTCCAGCTGCAACATGGTCATATTTTGGAAAGACCCAACCATAGAAATCTGGTGATACATCTGTGCCTACATACATTTCGGCTCTGTCTTCGTAATACTTCATTTCCTCTTTAGGAAGCTTTATCCTTTCTTGAATTGCTACTGCATAGTTGTAATCACCCGCATCCATTGCTTTTGCAACTCTGCTTGTTGCACCATCGGCTCCAACAATTAAATCAACTTCAAGTTGTTTACCTTTCTCTTCGGATTTGTCTTTAAGAATTTCGGTGTAATGAAGTGTATAGGGACCTTGTTTGTTAGTACCAGTTTCTATTTTTGATACCAATCCATTTACTAATGTTGCGCCAAGTTCAGCGGCGCGATTTCTCATGAATGAATCCATCACCTCACGCCTCAACATACCTATATATTCTTTATCGCTTCCTGGATAAATATCATCCAAAATAATATCTACTTCTCTGTTTGAGGGGGATATCATTTTCATGTTCCTGACTTTCCTATCAATAATTGATTCGGGAAGATCAAATTCAGAAACCATACACAACGGTATCGCTCCTCCACATGGTTTTGCGTTATCAAGCTTTCTCTCGAAAATCCAAGTTTTAATTCCTGCCTTAGCCAAAATCTCTGCGGCGCATGATCCACTTGGACCACCGCCAATAACAGCAACTCTTAACATCTTTGGATGAAAAATTTAGTTCTCTATATTTAAAACTTACATCGTTATCTAAGAGAAAGTATAAAGATTAAAGATACTCGTTACTATCGAAACATCATTTTTGCGAATTCCAATTGTTTTGACCATAAGCAGATCGTATGAATTATCAAGATGACATCCCGCTGGCAAGAAGGATTAAATCCATCAAACCCCCTACTGTCAATTCTTTTTTGCGTGTAGGACTTCTAATTCTTGGGCTTGCTATATCGGTTACGTTTTTGGCTGATAAATCATTTTTAAGCAAGAGAAAATCCTTAGATGATTCGATTAACTCCATTGAGACAAAGCAAAATAAAAGCTTGTTAGGCCATCTTGCTTATACAGAGGCTTCCAAAAAAGATTTAATTCTTTTTTCTCCAGGTATTTACGTGCATAAAGATATCTATGAAAATTTTAAGGAAATGCAATTCATTGCTGCCCAAAGAGGGGTTTCTCTTCAACTATTAAGTGGTTATAGATCAATAAATTTGCAAAGGGATATTTTTTATGAGAATAAATCTATTAGAAACCAAACTGCTGTTGAGCGCTCAAGGGACTCAGCTCCTCCTGGTTATTCTGAACACAGCACTGGATATGCAATCGATGTTGGTGATGGAAATTATCCAGATACTAATTTTGAGGTTGAATTTGAACAAACGCCAGCTTTTAAATGGATGAAGAGGTTTGCCTCTAAATATCATTTTGTGCTTTCTTTTCCACCCAACAACAAGCAAGGAGTAACTTATGAGCCTTGGCATTGGAGATTTGAGGGAACTGTTAATGCTTTGAGGGAATTTGACGCTGCGAATAAAATTATAAAATTCAAATAATCTTGACTTAATTTTTTTTTACTTCAAATTTTATATTCGATATTTTGATTGGCATTTAAAACAGCTAAATGCAGTCATTGTGAGATATTCTTTATGTTTCTATTAACCAAAAAAATTTTAATTTTTTTAAATTATGAGTTTTGATATACAAGCTATAAGGAATATCGCAATAATTGCTCACGTTGATCACGGTAAGACAACTTTGGTTGATGCTCTTCTAAATCAATCTGGCACTTTTCGAGATAACGAGGAAGTCCCAACTTGTGCGATGGATTCGAATGAATTGGAACGTGAAAGAGGAATAACAATTCTTTCGAAAAACACAGCTGTTACTTATAACGATACTCGGATAAACATTGTTGATACACCAGGACACGCTGATTTTGGAGGAGAAGTAGAGAGGGTTTTGGGAATGGTAGATGGCTGTCTTCTTGTTGTTGATGCCAACGAGGGACCAATGCCACAAACTCGATTCGTTCTAAAAAAAGCTTTAGAGCAAGGTTTAAGACCTATTGTTTTTGTGAACAAAATTGATCGTGCAAGGGTAGAACCAGAAACCGCGGTAGACAAGGTTTTAGATCTGTTTTTGGAATTAGGGGCTGATGATGATCAATGTGATTTTCCTTATCTATTTGGGAGTGGATTAGGGGGATTTGCAAAGACTGAAGTAAAAAGTGAAAACGATAATATGAAACCTTTATTTGAAGCAATTATTAGACAAGTTCCTCCTCCAGTTGGCGATGTGAATAAGCCTTTACAATTACAAGTTACCACCTTAGATTACTCAGATTTCTTAGGAACAATTATTATTGGAAGAGTACATAATGGTGTAATTAAAAATGGTCAAAGGACATGTTTGATAAAGGAGGACGGGAGTATAAAAAAAGGAAGGATTAATAAATTACTAGGATTTAAGGGATTAAAAAGAATTGAAATTGAAGAAGCAAATGCTGGAGATATAGTTGCCTTGGCTGGTTTTGATGAGGTTTCAATTGGTGAAACTGTAGCCTGCCCTGATGAGCCGAAACCTTTACCTCTAATTAAGGTAGATGAGCCAACCTTGCAGATGACTTTTGTTGTCAATGATTCTCCTTTTGCAGGGAAAGAGGGCAAGTTCGTAACCAGTCGGCAGTTGAAGGATCGTTTAAATAAAGAACTTCTAACGAATGTTGCTTTAAGAGTTGAAGATACAGATTCTCCTGATCGTTTTTCTGTTAGTGGAAGAGGAGAGTTACATCTGGGAATTCTTATAGAGACAATGAGAAGAGAGGGGTATGAATTTCAAGTTTCTCAACCACAAGTAATTTTCAGGACGATAGATGAAATTAAATGTGAACCTGTTGAAACGCTAGTCCTTGACGTCCCAGAAGCTTCTATTGGTGCTTGTATTGAGAGTCTTGGGGTAAGAAAAGGTGAAATGCAAAACATGGAAACTGGTACTGATCATCGAACTCAACTTGAGTTTGTTATTCCCTCAAGAGGCTTGATTGGATTTAGGGGTGAATTTATTCGTGCTACAAGAGGTGAAGGGATTATGAGTCATTCATTTTTTGAGTACAGACCATCTGTGGGAGATTTTGAGCAAAGGAGAAATGGAGTACTTATTTCATTTGAAGAGGGGGTAGCTACGTTCTATTCCTTAAAGAATGCAGAAGACCGTGGACAATTTTTTATTACACCTGGCGCCAAGGTTTATAAAGGAATGATTATTGGGGAGAATAAACGCCCACAAGATCTTGAATTAAATATCTGCAGGGCTAAACAACTTACCAACATGCGATCAGCTGGCGCAGAGGAGCTAGATCAATTGCAATCCCCAATTGAAATGACATTAGAAAGAGCTCTTGAATACATTGGACCAGGAGAGATGTTGGAAGTTACTCCTGAATCTATAAGGCTTAGAAAACTTAAAGCAAAGAAAAACTTGTAAAGACAATGAACCCTATGGATAAAGAAGAAGATTTATTTGTAAGTGATGATCGTTTTGAAATAGGAATGAAATTATTTAATTCCTGTCAGTGGTACAAATCCCATGATGTTTTTGAGGAGATATGGCATGAGACTGGTGGTCCTGAAAGGCAGTTGTTACAGGGGATACTGCAAGTGGCTGTTGCACAAGTTCATTTAGAAAATAGCAATATAAATGGGGCGACAATACTTTACGGGGAAGCATTAGGTAGATTGAAAAAATTTCAAATATCTAATTTTGGATTAGATATTGAAGGTCTTTCTAAATGCGTTTCAAAGAGATTGGAATTGCTACAAGTTGGTAAGGACGACTTGGCTGGTTGCAGCATTCCCGTTCTCAACTTCCTTTAAAAACTTTGTTAAGCCTCTTACAGCTTTCCTGTTGAAAGAGAGATGATTTCATATTATTTTTCTTGTTATATCTTTTTGATTTTCTTCATTTTTAAGTACAGAATAAAAGTACAATTTTGATTAATTCAAATTATATAGACCGACATTCTGCATAAATCACAATGGAATTTAGAAGAATCAATAAAATACAATTGCCTGATCAGCGTTTTTATGAGATATTTTTACCTGTTTTATTTATAACTATAGGTTTATTGGGTGCATTTAATCATGCTCTTTGGAGAGATGAGATGCAAGGATGGCTAGTGGCTTGGCAAAGTGATAACTTAATAGATTTATGGAGAAATAACGCTCCATCTGGACATCCAGTCCTATGGTCATTATTAATTTACTTTTCTAAAAATATTACTGGAACACCCCTAAGCATGCAGCTTATGCATTGGTTCTTAGGTAGTTCTGCGATTGTAATTTTTTGGAGATTTAGTCCTTTTAATCTAATAACTAAAGCTTTATTTACATTTGGATATTTCCCTTTTTGGGAATATTTCTTTGTCTGCCGTCATTATGTGATTGCAGAATTAATAATATTTATTTTTTGTTCTATTTATCATTTAAAAGAAAAATCTTACATACCATTTTCTTTATGTATTGGCCTTTTGGCTAATACACAAGCTTTATCTTGGTCATTGTCATTTGCTATTGGAATGACTCTTGTATTGGATTGGTTTTTGAATCCTAATCAAAGAAAAAATTATAAAAGAAATAAAAGTTGGATTCTTGATTTATCATCTAGCATCGCAATTTCTTCAACATTATTGTGTTTTGGAGCTTTTAGTCTTCTTCAAGTAAGAGATTCAGTTAAGTTGCTTTCCTCTTTTATAGATATACGTCACTTTCTTCGAGTAATAGGTCAGGTTTTTGGAGGATATATACTTATTATTCCTAATTCAAGTAGGTTCTTTGATTTGATTCTATGTGCTTTAATTACTTTGATTTTAATTGTAAGTACAATCATATTCATTAAATCTTATCGGCCAGCATTAATTTATTTTCTAAGTGGGATTATATTTTTATTTCTGTTTAACTATTTTTTATTTTTAGGAGATGGATCAAGACATTATGGATATTACTTTCTATTGATAATCTCATCATCATGGTTAGCCTTATCAAATCAAGACCAACAACTTAGTTCCTTTAATCATCAAAACTTATTCACTAAAGGTAATTTATTTTATTTTCCTAGATTACTTAACATTTGTTTGAGCATACATATGGCGGTTGGGATTCATATGGTCATTAATGACTTTAGGTTACCGTATTCAAGTGGAAAGGAAACTGCTCAATATATACAGACTAAGGGATGGCAGGACTCGCCAATATTTGCGACTAGAGATGTTGAGGTGGCGACAGTGTCTGGATACCTCGATAGAGAATTTTACGTACCTGAATTGAATGGATTTGGGAGTTATGCTGAATGGGCTAATCGGGTTACATTAGATAGAAGTAAAACACTCGATGAAGTCCAGGTTTATTTAGACAGATTTCCTAAAGTCAAGAAATTATTACTACTTTTAAGTAATCGATCATCTATTAAGAATTTGGAGCCAGGCGAGTCACTTTTTGTTGATAAAATTAGAGTTATTGCTGATTCTAAATTTGAGAATTCTTTTCATGATTCAGAGAAGTTTTACATATATTGGGTTGAGAGGATTGTTGATTAATCTTATATAGTTTAGATATGATTTATTTCTAGATGGTTTTTCTGTACAAGCTTCTACCAGTTATGTTCTATTGAAATGACTCTACTTATTGAGAGTTTGGATTTAACCTTATCCAATAAAACAATTGTAAAAAACGTTGATTTAAATGTTAAGCCTGGGGAAGTGGTTGGTCTTTTGGGCCCAAATGGTGCGGGTAAAACTAGTACTTTTAATTTGATCATGGGCTTGATTAAGCCAAACAAAGGCAATATCTACTTGGAGGGAAATAGTATAAAAAGATTTTCGATGACAAGAAGAGTTCAATTAGGTATAGGTTATTTACCTCAAGAACCAAGTGTTTTTAGAAATCTTACAGTTATTGAGAATTTGGATATTGCTCTTTCTCAAGCCAAATTATCAATTTCTTTGTTTAGGAAAAAACGTGAAGAATTGATTGAGGAATTTAATTTGGTCTCTTTCCTTGATCGCTTTGGCCATCAACTTTCAGGTGGAGAAAGACGCAGATGTGAAGTAGCTAGAGCCTTGGCTGTGGGACGTTTAGGTCCAAAATTTTTACTCTTAGACGAGCCTTTTGCAGGAGTTGATCCTATAGCTATTAATGATCTACAGAATTTAATTAAGAAATTAAAAAATAAGAATATAGGCATATTAATTACTGATCACAATGTTAGAGCAACTTTAGCTATAACCGAACGTTCTTATATTCTTAATCAAGGCGAAATTCTTGCCGATGGGACATCTGATCAACTAACAAAAAATCAAATTGTAAAAGATAGCTATCTGGGGAATTCATTCGATTAATTAGCTATGTTTAATAACCTATTATTATTCTCTAGATTTAAAAAATTAGTAGATAGTAAATGGAAAATAATTCCATTATTAGATAGATGGATACTTTTTGAATTATTGCCGCCTTTATTTTTTTCTATAGCGGCTTTTACCGTCGTTTCTCTTTCAGTAGGGGTTATTTTTGATCTGATTAGAAAAATAGTTGAGATTGGTCTTCCTTTTTCTATAGCTATTCAGGTTCTATTGCTAAAGTTGCCAAGTTTTATTGTTATTTCTTTCCCTATGGCAATGTTACTTTCAACTTTGTTAGCTTATGGAAGTCTTAATGATAACAGTGAAATTAAGGCATTAAAAAGTATTGGCATATCAGTTAATAGACTTGTTTTGCCAGGGTTGGTTTTATCAATAGTTATGTCATATATGACCTTCATCTTTAATAATAATATTGTTCCAAGTACAAATAAAAATGCTGAAATTATCTTAGCTAATTCTTTAGGTAGATCTTTTGCAAATGAACAGGGCGAAGATATTATATTCTCAAAGAAAGGAGAAATTTTAGATCCATATTCAAGTTATAAAAAAAACGGAGTTACTCATCTCTTTTATGCCTGGAAATTTATTGATGGACAGATGTTAGATGTCACCGTAATTGATTTTTCAAAATTAGGTTTTACTCAAATGCTTAAGGCTAAAAGAGGTATTTGGAATAGTGAAAAAAACAACTGGGAGTTTTTTGAAGGAGATATTTTGACACTTAGTCCTGATGGAAGTAATGCAAGAACAAAATTCTTGAGTTTTTTATATCCATTAGGTACTGAGCTTACGAATATTGCACAACTGCCAAAAGATGCAAATGATATGAATCTTGGAGAAGCGAATACGGCTATGAAGTTATATCAAAGTAGTGGCAACATTAAAGAAGCAAGAAGGATGAAAGTAAGAATTCAAGAAAAATTTACTTTACCAATTGCATGTTCAGTTTTTGCTTTAATTGGTTGTAGTTTCGGTGTGATGCAAAAAAGAGGAGGAGGTAGAAGTCAAAGTTTTGGATTAAGTATTATTTTGATACTTATCTATTACATTTTGAGTTTTAGTTTTAGCTCTCTTGGAGTCAAAGGAATAATAAATCCTTTCTTTGCTGCTTGGTCTCCTGTTTTTATGTCTATGTTAGGGGGAGGTTTTTTGTTAAAACAGGCAAGCAAATGATCTGGTCTTTCTAAATAATCTCTAGTAGCTTTTATTAATGGTTGATTTTCAGTTAAATAATTTTTCTTTTGATCCTGTTGTTTCCCTTGGGTTCGCAGCTTTTCTTCTCTTGTTAATAGCATTGCCGATTTCATTTTGGTCAGTTGCTGGTAGCCGTGATTCCTCCAAGGCCAGATTTTTAGTTGCAATATCCAATCTTTTCCTAACTAGTCAATTGATCCTTCGATGGTGGCAATCGGGACATTTTCCAATTAGTAATCTTTATGAGTCACTTTGTTTTTTGACTTGGGGTTGTACTTTAACTCAACTTTTTCTCGAAAGGGCATGGCGTTCGCCAATCGTTTCTGCAGTTGCGACGCCTATTTCATTGCTTTCAATAGGTTTTGCCAGCTTTGTTTTACCTGAGAATTTGCAATCTTCTGCCCCTTTAGTACCAGCACTTCGCTCTAGTTGGTTAGTCATGCATGTGAGTGTAATTATGTGCTCTTACGCTGCATTACTAATAGGTTCAATTTTGTCTTTTGGTGTTTTTATTGTGGATGGAAAAAAGCAATTCAATATCCGTAATAGCTCTTTTGGGTCTGGTTCGTTTAGGCAAAGTTCTGAGCTATATCTTGATGGTAGAAATGAGAATTTAAATTCAATCCAACCAATTGAATTTACAAATGCTGAGCAACTTGATTCTTTAAGTTATAGATCAATAACTGCTGGATTTTTGTTGCTTACAGTTGGTCTTATTAGTGGTGCTGTTTGGGCTAATGAAGCTTGGGGTAGTTGGTGGAGTTGGGACCCTAAAGAAACTTGGGCTTTGATATGTTGGTTGGTATACGCAGCTTATTTGCATACAAGGCTAACAAGAGGATGGCAAGGTAAAAAGCCTGCAATGGTTGCTATTGCAGGCTTTTTTGTTATTATTGTTTGCTATATTGGAGTTAACCTTCTTGGTGTCGGCTTACACAGTTATGGCTGGTTCTTCGATACATAGTAATTAACAACTAAGTTAATTATTTTTCAACAATTATTCCATTCTGAGCGTCGTTGGCAACTTTTCTTAGTGCATCACAACCTTCTTTAAGTGTTGGATAAGCAAACATACCACTTCCTGCAATGAAGCAGTTTGCTCCTGCAGCACAGCATTGCGATAGTGACCAATCAGCCTTTACTCCTCCGTCAACTTCTATATCTACATTAAATCCATTTTCTAAAATTGTTTTCCTTAATTGTGTAATTTTGTTGAGCATTGTTGGTATGTAGGCTTGGCCACCAAATCCAGGGTTAACAGTCATTACCAATACGTGATCAACCATATCAAGCACATCCTTAACCATTTCCATTGGAGTATGCGGGTTGAGAGCTACGGAAGGGGACCCTCCTAGTTGACGAATCTTGCCAAGAATTCGATGAAGGTGAACATTCGCCTCAGCATGAGCAATTACAACTCCTGGCTCTCCATTTGCACCCTTGCTCGCCTCTACGTAGCTCTCAAGCATGGTTTCGCAGTTGTATTGACTAACCATTAGCTGTGTCTCAAATGGTACCTTGCAATACTTTCTGCATGCGGAAATCATTTCTGGGCCGAACGTGAGATTTGGAACGAAGTTCCCATCCATTACATCAAATTGAATTCTATCTACACCCGCTAATTCTAGGTCTTTTACGCATTGTCCCATATTTGCCCAGTCTGCTGGCAAGACTGAAGGGATTATTTGAACTGGACGGTGTTCAGAAAAAATTGCTGACGAAATGGATTGGATCATTGTTTTTTGTCTTGTGGCAGAGAGTCTATTAATTCATGGTCACAAGTTCTAGTGTGACCATGCACTGATACAGTAATTATTGCTTATCAACAGATAATAAGTTTTTTGTGAGTACTTTTTTCTGAGCATTCTTCAATGCCCTCAATTACTTACAATATTGTCTGCCTTAAGGCGTAAATTTCTTTACCTAGCTGCAAAAAAGTGGATCGTACTCTCGTTCAAGAAATTCTTGAAGTAGTTGAGCAAGCTGCAATTGCTTCGGCTCAATTGACTGGTTTGGGTCAAAAAGATGAGGCTGATGCCGCAGCCGTAGAGGCAATGCGAAAGAGAATGGGAACGATTCAAATGCAAGGAAGAATCGTTATTGGAGAAGGAGAAAGAGATGAAGCTCCAATGCTTTATATAGGAGAAGAAGTTGGATCAGGAACAGGTCCTGGAGTTGATTTCGCTGTAGATCCTTGTGAGGGGACAAATTTATGTGCTAACAGTCAGCGTGGATCGATGGCTGTTTTAGCAGCTTCAGATAGGGGCGGATTGTTTAACGCTCCAGATTTTTACATGAATAAATTAGCTGCTCCTCCAGCAGCTAAGGGCAAGGTTGATATTAGAAAATCTCCCACAGAAAATATAAAAATCTTGAGTGACTGTCTTGGTATCGCAATTAGTGATTTAACAATTGTTGTTATGGATAGAGCTAGACACAAAAATTTAGTTTCCGAAATTAGATCTACTGGTGCCAGGATTCAGCCTATTTCAGATGGAGATGTTCAGGCGGCAATTGCATGTGGCTTTGAAGGGACTGGTACTCATTGCTTAATGGGAATTGGAGCGGCTCCAGAGGGAGTTATTTCAGCAGCAGCTATGAGAGCACTTGGAGGACATTTCCAGGGACAACTTGTTTATGATCCTGCAATAGCTCAAACATCAGAGTGGGCAGACTATACAAAAGAGGGAAATATAAAAAGATTGAATGAAATGGGCATAACTGATATTGACAAAATCTATGAAGCGAATGAACTTGCCTCAGGAGAAAATGTAGCTTTTGCTGGTAGTGGAATCACAGATGGATTGCTTTTCGATGGAGTTAAATTTGAAAAAGATTGCACCAGAACAAGCAGTCTTGTGATTAGTACGCTTGATCAAACAGCAAGATTTACCAATACAGTTCACATCAAAGATGGTGCTCAAAGCATCTCTTTGAAGTGATAGTTAAGTAAATGAAGTAAGGGGCTATTTATGCATATTGCTGTCGTCGGTCTTAGCCATCGCACGGCCCCTGTTGAAGTGCGTGAAAAGCTAAGTATCCCAGAAGAACTGGTTGAAAAGTCATTTAATAATTTGAAGAAAATTGATCAAATATTAGAAGTTTCCATATTGAGCACGTGTAACAGACTTGAAATTTACTGCTTAGTTAAGGACCCGCAGTTGGGAATAGAAGAAATTAAATCTTTTCTTCTTGAATTCTCGGGCCTTGAAGATGAGATTCTGTCCCCGCACTTATTCAGTTATGTCCAAGAGAAAGCAGTTTCTCATGTGATGAGGGTTTCTGCTGGTTTGGATAGTTTGGTTTTAGGAGAGGGACAGATCCTTTCTCAAGTAAAAAAAATGGTACGTCTGGGCCAAGACCATCACAGTCTGGGTCCTATATTGAATAGATTATTGACTCAGGCTGTTAGTACTGGTAAGCGCGTAAGAAACGAGACAAAGCTTGGAACGGGAGCAGTTTCTATAAGTTCTGCAGCTGTAGAACTAGCTCAATTGAAGCTTGGGCAAGCGCACGGAAGAGATCAATTAATGACTTTAGAAACTGAAAAGGTCGCTGTTGTTGGGGCTGGACGAATGAGTCGTTTGTTGCTTCAGCATCTTCAATCAAAAGGATGTTGTTCACTTACGCTTTTAAATAGAACAAAAAAAAGGGCTGAGGACCTTTCAGCAGCTTTTCCCGATATTCAAATTGATTGTCAATTAATAGATGAGCTTGATAGTTGTCTCTCACTCAGTACCCTTGTATTTACAAGTACAGCTGCTAACGAGCCAATTATTGATGCCGAAAAATTGATAAAGATAGATAGAAAGCCTTTACTTAGACTTATTGATATAGGAGTTCCGAGAAATATTTCTTCTGATGCAAAATCAGTTTCTGGAATTGAATCTCATGATGTTGATGATCTCCAAGAAGTTGTTTCAAGAAATCAAGAGGCTAGACAAAAGCTCGCCCTAGAAGCAGAAGGATTGATAGAAGAAGAGTGTCGTGTTTTTCTAGAATGGTGGGATAGCTTAGCTGCTGTTCCTACAATTAATTGCCTTAGATCTGGTTTGGAGTCAATCAGAAAAGAAGAGCTTCAGAAGGCATTAAGTAGAATGGGACCTGATTTCTCTGCTAGAGAACGAAAAGTTGTTGAGGCTTTAAGCAAGGGAATCATTAACAAAATACTTCATACTCCTGTAACAAAATTAAGAGCGCCTCAATCAAGGAATGATCGTAGAGATTCTCTTGATGTGATTGAAAAACTTTTTAATCTTGATGTTTCTAGTTCTTTAAACAAGCCTAAAAACAATTGATATTGTTATTTACTTTTGAAATTCTTACTACTTATCACTTTTTACTGGATTAATGAGCACTCTATCCAGTAGGTTTGCTCCGAATAGCCGATTAATAGTGCCTTCATGAAGAGAGTACTTGCCATCATTCTTGGCGGTGGAAAAGGTTCACGCCTATATCCATTAACAAAAATGAGAGCAAAACCCGCCGTTCCATTAGCGGGTAAATATCGACTAATAGACATTCCTATAAGTAATTGCATAAATTCGGACATCAGTAAAATGTATGTTCTTACGCAATTCAACAGCGCTTCTCTTAACAGGCATATTGCACAGACTTATAATCTGAGTGGACCTTTTGGCCAGGGCTTTGTTGAGGTTTTAGCGGCTCAGCAAACACCCGAAACCCCATCTTGGTTTGAGGGTACTGCTGATGCGGTAAGAAAGTATCAATGGCTTTTTCAAGAGTGGGATGTCGATGAGTATTTGATTCTCTCTGGAGATCAGCTCTACAGGATGGATTACAGCTTGTTTGTTGAGCAGCACAGAAAAACAGGAGCTGATTTAACGGTTGCAGCTTTGCCAGTTGATTCAGCGCAAGCGGAAGCTTTTGGTTTAATGCGTACTGATGAATCAGGCAATATTAAAGAATTTCGTGAAAAACCAACTGGTGATTCATTGAAAGCGATGGCTGTCGATACATCAAGGTTTGGATTGGAAGCTAATGAGGCAAAAGAAAAACCTTATTTGGCCTCTATGGGAATATATGTTTTTAGTCGTTCCACGCTTTTTGACCTATTAAATAAATTTCCTTCTTATACAGATTTTGGAAAAGAAATTATTCCTGAGGCTTTAGGTAGAGGTGACAAACTTAAAAGTTATGTTTTTAATGACTATTGGGAGGATATCGGGACTATTGGTGCATTCTTTGAATCAAATTTAGCTTTAACTCAGCAACCTACCCCTCCGTTTAGTTTTTATGATGAAAAGTTCCCTATTTATACTAGGCCTAGATATTTACCACCTTCTAAAATTGTAGATACACAAATAACTGATTCAATAGTTTCCGAGGGATCAATTCTTAAATCATGTAGCATTCATCATTGTGTGTTGGGAGTTAGGAGTCGGATTGAAAGTGACGTTGTTCTCAATGAAACCCTTGTTATGGGATCTGATTTTTATGAATCTTATGAAGAGAGAATAGCGCTAAGAAATGGTGGTGGTATTCCCTTAGGAGTGGGACAGGGAACAACTGTTAAAAGAGCAATTCTCGATAAAAATGCTCGCATTGGCGACAATGTGACGATAGTCAATAAAGATAATGTGGAAGAAGCTGATAGAGCAGATCAAGGTTTTTATATTCGTAATGGAATAGTTGTTATCGTCAAAAACGCCACAATTCCAGATGGAACTATTATTTGATTTCTATTTAATGTCTTAGCAATTCAATAAGCCTAGTTTTAAGGATTTTATTATCAAATATTTTTCAAAGAATTCTTCATTCCTGACATTGAGCTCTTTAATGCAGCGAAATGAATCCATAGTCGTCACACTAACTCAAGTAGAAATTTATTAACTTAATGACCAAGGCACATTTTGGATTAGTCGGTCTTGGAGTGATGGGGGAGAACCTTGTGCTTAATGCAGAGCGTAATGGTTTTTCTAGTGTGGTCTATAACCGTACTTATCAAAAAACAGAAGACTTTTTGTTAGGTAGAGGTGCAAATAAATTAATTCAAGGAGCGAAGGATCTACAAGAATTTGTATCAAAGCTGGAACGTCCAAGAAGAGTATTATTGATGGTTAAAGCTGGAGCTGCTACTGATGCTGTAATTAATCAAATTTCACCTTTCCTCGAGGAGGGTGACTTGCTTATAGATGGTGGAAATGCCCAATTTATGGATACAGAAAGAAGAGTAAAAGAACTTGAGAGCAAGAGTTTTGGATATATCGGGATGGGAGTGTCAGGTGGGGCGAAGGGTGCATTGGAAGGGCCTAGTATGATGCCTGGTGGCACAAAGACCTCTTACGACGCAATAGAGAGCTTGCTAAACAAAATGGCTGCTCAGGTTGAAGATGGACCTTGTGTGACTTACATCGGTCCAGGGGGGGCAGGTCATTTTGTTAAGACCGTTCACAATGGAATTGAATATGGTATCGAGCAAATTTTGGCTGAGGCCTATGACTTGATGAAAAGAGTTTGTGGAATGAGTGGTGATGAGATGGCATCTGTTATGGGCTATTGGAATAAAACCGAAGAACTTTCCTCCTATCTCGTTGAAATCACAGAGGCTTGTTTACGTGTTAAGGATCCCGATGATAGTTCTGATCTGGTTGAAAAGATAATGGATAAAGCGGGTCAGAAAGGTACTGGATTATGGACAGTCGTTAGTGCATTAGAGCTTGGAGCTTCTGTTCCCACTATTTATGCCTCTTTAAACGGAAGGGTTATGAGCTCAATGAAAGATCAACGAAATTATGCAGAAACAATATTGAATGGGAACAAACCCTCCTTTGTTGATTTTGGAAAGCCTTCTGATGGCATGCCTCTCCTTATGGATGCCGTTGTATTAGCTACAATAGCTAGCTATGCCCAAGGTATGGATATTTTACGACTCGCATCTGAAGAATATGATTACGATCTTGATATGCCCTCTATCGCTCAAATATGGAAAGGTGGTTGCATAATAAGGTCTACCCTTTTGAGTCGTATACAAGATGCATTTAAGAAAGATCCGAATCTTACCAATCTGGTTATCGATCAATGGTTCACCGATCAGGTAAATAATCGTCTCTCTGGCCTGACAAAAGTCGTTTCTGCTGCTGCTAATGCTGGAATTCCAGTTCCATGTTTAAGTAGTACTCTTGATTATCTAAATAGCTTCAGAACATCTAGACTTCCCCAAAACTTGGTTCAAGCAATGAGAGATTGTTTTGGCTCTCATACATATGAGCGTGTAGACAAGGCTGGATCATTTCATACTGAATGGATTGACTGATATCAATGACTAAATATGAAATTCAAGTTTCAGAAGATAAAAACTCTCTTGCTCTTGCTGCCAATGATTTGATAACTCAAATCATTGAGTCAACCTTGAAAAAAAAACCCAGAGTTAAAATTGCACTTTGTGGTGGTTCTACTCCTAAGGCTGCTTATTCTTTGTTGGGTAAAAAAAATATTGATTGGATGAAAGTTGATTTATTTCTCGGAGATGAAAGATGGGTTGACAATAAATCAGAAGATAGTAATTGCTTTCTATTAAATAATTCATTGTTTAGAGAGGGCTACCCATCTCTAAAAGCATCATTCTTTGCGGTTTCAACTGTTGATTTATCATCTCCAAACGAAAGCGCTAACGATTACGAAAAAATCTTGAAAAACAACTTGGATGGGGACCCACCAAGATTTGATTTGATTTTATTGGGATTGGGAGATGACGGGCATACAGCCTCACTCTTCCCTGGCTCTGATGCCTTATTTGAAAAAGATAGCTTAATAACGGCTGGAGAAGGTAAAGGTCATAAAAGAATTACTTTTACCGGTAAATTGCTTAGTGCTGCAGATAATGTAGTCTTCCTAATCAGTGGACCTGCTAAACAAACTGCTCTTAAACGTCTACTTGATCCATCAGAATCATGGGAACGAACCCCTGCAAAATTAGTTGCACCAAATTCTGAAATTATTGTCTTAACTGATAAAGATGCTTACCCATCTTTCTAGTTAGATTATTGTATTAATAGAGAAGTACTTCTTAATTGATTCCTGATTCACTCCCGGCTGAAATTTCAATAACTCCTCTTATACAGGGTTCTGAATTTTCAGATTGGAAATCTCTTAATGACACAATTATGGGCGGGTCAAGTCGTGCAAATTGTCGTTCTTCAGATAAAGGTTTATTTCTTGAGGGTACCCTAGTTGAAGAAGGTGGAGGCTTTGTTAGTTGCCGATCTCCGATTTTTAATAAGCCATTTAATCTATCGAAATATTCTGGATTAATTCTTGATATTGAAGGAGAAGGGAGAACGTTAAAATTTGCGATCGCTTGTGAAAAGAAACCTTTGTCATTATCAAATCTTTTAAAAGGTGATATCCGCTGGGTTGCCTCAATACCTACAAATAAAAATGGAGTTAGCAGGATCAAAGTACCTTTCAAAAAATTGGAACCTGCTCGTCGAGCAAAGCCTGTTCGACTACCGCTTAGATTTGATCCAACTTGTATAAACAGATTTCAATTGCTTCATTCGAAATTTGGACAACCCGGTAAAATGAACTCAGGTTTTTTCCCTGGCCCTATCAAAGTCTTAATTAAGTCAATAAGTGCATATTCCTGAGTCAAAAGATAGCTTGATAGCTGAAGTCGCCAAGGCTGCAGATCTTTGTATGAAGCCCTATGTGCATTCTGTCTTTTTAGAAAATCAATTAGTTGATGATAATGATTCTGATGACTTGATTTTTAAAATTCAATGTAGAAATATTGACGGCGAAAGAGAAGAATCTATGGATATTGAACTTGAAGTATATAAAAGTGGAAATGAGGTAAATATGACTATTTCTTGGAAATCTTTAATTAATAATCCAATATTATGGCAAGGGAAGCATGCTGTTTGGATGGATAGCTCCTCTGGTGTTCAATGCGAAAAGCCTTCAT
The DNA here is from genome assembly GCA_003284375.1 of Prochlorococcus sp. AG-311-J23. Lineage (GTDB taxonomy): Bacteria > Cyanobacteriota > Cyanobacteriia > PCC-6307 > Cyanobiaceae > Prochlorococcus_B. The sequence continues at coordinate 22,743 of QBVL01000007.1, read as the reverse complement.
ATGGAAATGATTTTGAGGCCCTTGCAAGAAGACTTAGGACCATTTTTAAGGCTTCATTGTCCTGATCTATATTTGATCAGTTGTAGCTCCTTGGCTTGAGGAACTTACTAATCTGGAATACTTCCCAAGAATGCCTGTCTTATATCGAGGCTTTGGCTTTTCCCATTTCTCTCTCCTTCTAGCTAGTTCTTGGTCTTCGACATTTAATTGAATTAACAATTTATCAGCGTCCACGGTAATACTGTCTCCTTCCTCTACTAATCCAATTGTTCCTCCGACGGCTGCTTCTGGAGCAACGTGTCCAACTACTAATCCATATGATCCGCCACTAAATCGACCGTCAGTTATTAGTGCAACTTTCTCTCCTAATCCTTGCCCCACAATCGCAGAAGTTGGAGAGAGCATCTCCCTCATCCCTGGTCCTCCTACAGGACCCTCATATCTAACGACTACTACATCTCCAGCTTTGACTTTATTGTCAAGAATGGCAGTTAAGCATTCTTCTTCACTCTCAAAGACCCTTGCAGGTCCAGTTAAAACAGGAGTCTTCACACCACTAATTTTTGCGACACTTCCTTCACTTGCTAAATTTCCTTTGAGAATAGCTAGATGTCCTTTTTTATAAATAGGGTTTGATATTTGTCTGATGACGTCTTGATTTTCTTTGGGTTTTGAGGGGATATCTCTAAGAACTTCTTTAATTGTTTTTCCTTCAATGGTTTTGCATTCTCCATGGAGCATTCCTGCATCGAGGAGTAATTTCATTACTTGAGGAATGCCACCAGCTTGATGTAGGTCGACTGTTACATATTTACCGCTTGGTTTGAGGTCGCAAATTACAGGAACATTTTGCCTTATACGTTCAAAATCATCAATTGTTAAATCAACCCCTGCAGTCCTAGCTATGGCAAGTAGGTGAAGGACAGAATTTGTTGAGCCTCCAACAGCCATAATGACACTGATTGCATTCTCAAAGGCTTCTTTTGTGAGTAAATCTAATGGTCTGATGTTGTTTTTTACTGCATTGACAAGGACCTGAGCACTTTCAGCAGCGCTTTCTGCTTTTTCATCATCTACTGCAGCCATTGTTGAACTAAATGGCAAACTAAAACCCATCGTTTCGATTGCTGCAGACATGGTGTTAGCAGTAAACATTCCTCCGCAACTACCTGGACCAGGAATAGCATTTTTTTCTACCGCTATGAGACGTTCTTTGTCGATTTTCCCGCTTGCTAATTGACCGACAGCCTCAAATGAACTCACCACGGTCAAGTCGCAACCGTCTAATTTCCCAGGTTTAATTGTTCCTCCATAAACAAAAATCGAAGGTATGTTCATTCTTGCCATTGATAACATTGCTCCAGGCATATTTTTGTCGCATCCACCAATAGCTAAAACACCATCCATACTTTGAGCATTGCAAGCTGTCTCGATTGAATCTGCAATAACTTCCCTTGAGACTAATGAGTATTTCATCCCTTCTGTTCCCATAGAAATGCCGTCACTAACAGTTATGGTCCCGAAAGTTTGAGGCATTGCGCCAGCCTCTTTTAACGCTGATTCTGCTCTATTAGCCAAATCCATTAATCCCATATTGCATGGGGTTATAGTGCTGTGCCCATTAGCGATTCCAATTATTGGCTTATTAAAATCATTATCATCAAACCCAACAGCTCTAAGCATTGCTCTGTTTGGTGATCGTTGAATACCCTGAGTTATTGCATTTGATCTAAGCATTTGATTTCTATTTAATTGTTTAAAAAATTAGAATTAATTAGAAGATCCTAGGTCTTCTAATTGTTTCCGAACATCTGCTATTGCCGAATTAAGCTGTTCAACCCGTTGCTCGAGATGCTCATTGCTTTGATTCCCTAGCGAATCCGATGCCAATTCAGTTGCCTCAGAGCCATCTTGAATTCTTGGTGCATAAAGCATTGCTTTTTGCTTTCTGGTCTCTTGTCTTTTCTCGGCTTCAGAAAGCAGCCACCAAGCTAAACCTGCAGCTCCAAGTACGGCACCACTAATTAATGATGCCAAACTCCCTGAATTTGAATCTCGGTATTGGCTCATAACTTTGAATAACTTCTTAAAATGCTAGACCGAAGAGGTGACTCTGGTTTTGATACGTAATGATGGATCACCGATCCCAGGTGATAGTTCACTTTCTGATATTAATTCAGGATCTATACAAGCACAATAAATATTCAAATCTTGAATGTTTTCGCCGATTTCTTTAAGTCCTTGATTAGCCGCTAATGCTGTAATCACTCTTATCCTTCTAGAATTAATTTTTCTATCTTTAAGATGATTTAAATCTTTTAAAAGATTTTTAGCAGTTGTTATTTGATCTATGTAAAAAATAATTCCCGCATTTTCCTCAATTTCTGTTGGCAGGCCGCCGATACACAAATTTGAATTAGGAATTAAATCTCTAGCACCTCTATAAAGCTCAAGCCCTGCAGGCAAATATGGAATTGCCAAAATAGGAATATTTGGATCAATAACTGAGCATTCAGTTATTCCTGTTGAAGTAGTGATCTGTTCTTTTTTACTTGGGATCCAATCTCTCAGCGCTTCATATGTGAGCCATGTGCCAAGCTGCTCTAGGCCCGTTGCATAAAGGATTTCTGGGGTAGTAGGGTTCCTTAAAATAGTTAACCAATGTGATATGAGTGGGTGTGGAGGAACTATTACTCTTAAGCTCATTGACATAATTCATTCTTGGCCTTATTTGCCATAACGTGAATAATTAAATTACCTGTTAAAAGTCCTTTTAAACTCCAATGATCAAAAAAACTTCTTTCATCTCTGATTTTAAAGCAATTGTTTTTGCTGTATTACTTCTCTTTGTCTTGCTATTCCCCGCTCAAAGTGTTTTCGCTAGGACCCCTGCTGAGATTCGCAATCTAGAAGAACTCAATATTTCCCAAGATATGTCTAGCCAGGATTTAAGTGGAAATGATTTCGTAAAATTAGATCTGAAGGGAATAGATTTTAGTGAATCAAACCTTACAGGAGCAGTTTTTAATAACAGTAAATTGAATGGAGCAGATTTGCATGGTGCTCAGCTAAATGATGCATTGGCATATGCAAGTGATTTTGAAGGAGCTGATTTAAGGGATGTCGACTTCAATGGTGCATTATTGATGGAAAGTAACTTCACAGATGCTCTAATTGAAGGAGCTGATTTTACAGATGCGGTAATAAGTCGAATACAACAAAAAGAACTATGTGATATGGCTTCTGGAACAAATTCAAAGACTGATGAGGATACCCGCTATAGTCTTGGTTGCTGAGTTAATAAGCAAAAATAAGGATGAGCGAAGGTCGTTTACCCGTAACTGTAGTTACTGGATTCTTAGGTTCTGGTAAGACAACACTATTGAGACATCTTTTAAGTGAAGGGAATCAACGTCTAGCTGTAGTTGTTAATGAATTTGGAACAGTAGGTTTAGATGGAGACCTTCTTAAAAATTGTGGGCTTTGCTCTGATGATGAAGTAGATGAAAGAATAGTTGAGTTAAATAATGGCTGCTTATGTTGCACTGTTCAAGAGGACTTCCTTCCTGCAATGGAAGCTTTGCTTCTTAGATCAAATCAGCTTGATGGAATCATTATTGAAACCAGTGGCCTTGCTTTGCCAAAGCCTTTACTTCAAGCTCTTAATTGGCCTGCAATAAGAAGTAAGGTTTTCATTAATGGAGTCGTCACTTTAGTTGATGGATATGCTCTCTCAAATGGAAGCCCAGTGGGTGATTTAAAGAGTATTAAGGAACAGATGACAAATGACAACAATATTGATCACATAACTCCAATAGATGAGCTTTTTAGAGATCAATTGATCTCTGCTGATCTTGTTCTAGTTAGTAGGTCTGATTTGCTTACAGCAAAAGATTTTTCATTGGTTAAGGAAGAGGTGAAAAAACGAGGAAATTCCAATGCTAATCTTCTGCCCATTTCTAATGGAATAATTGAACCATCAGTCATACTTGGTCTTTGTAAAGAAGAAAATAATATTTATCGTCTAGATCAAAATGACCATGACCATGACCATGACCATGACCATGACCATGACCATGACCATGTTGATGTAATTAGTGAGCATTTAAGAGTGGAAACTCCAATTGATCAGGATGTTTTGAGAGAGATGCTTGTGAGCCTTGTCCCGAAATATCAAATTCTTCGAATAAAAGGTAGATGCTGGATTAAAGGCAAAGCCTTGCCCCTTCAGATCCAAATGGTTGGCCCACGATTTAATTCATGGTTTGAGGCTGCTAATGAAAACGCTTGGCAACCTCGTCAGTCAGGTATTGATATTGTTTTTTTGAGTTTGAGGGAGGGAGTTAAAGAAGCTGTTGAAAATTCTTTATGCTTAAGCACTTCTAAATAGTAACTTCCCATACTTATGTTAAAAATCGGTTGTTTTTTTTGTTTTTCCCGCGATTCTGTGTGAGTTAGGAGATAATTCTCCTTACAACCGAAATTAATAGCTTCCAAGCGGACATCTTCGTCGTGAGCAAAGCATCTTCTACTACCCAAAAAGATAAAGTTCAAAGTATTGCTAGTACTCTGATAAAAATCACTTGTGATAAATGTGGAGGTAACGGTTACATGAAAACAAGTGCAAATTGTTATCACACCTGTCTTCCATGCCTAGGAAAAGGATATGTTGCTGTTCAGAAAGAAAATATCAATTAGAAATTTATCAAATATTATCTAGAATGATTTTGCAAGCTTATTAACTTGGGTTAACCAAGGAAAGTAAAAATTCCATTGATTTTTAAAAGTGTCTTTATTTAAAGCAAGAGTTTTTGTTCATTTAAGACCTTCTGTTTTGGATCCAGCTGGAGAAGCTACTAGGTCAGCCACAAAGAGATTAGGAATAGATGGAGTTACTCAGCTAAGAATTGGCAAATCTATTGAACTTGAGATTGAAGCAGCAGACAAGGAGGATGCTCGTACAAAGATTGAATTGATGAGTGACCGATTACTCGCAAACCCCGTCATTGAGGATTGGACTTTGGAATTTAAGGACGAACAGAAAGCACTTAAGAATTAAAAAAATGAATATTGGAATTATTGTTTTCCCTGGATCAAATTGCGACAGGGATGTTAGGTGGGCTACTGAAGGATGCCTTGGGGTTCCCACAAGTTTTCTTTGGCATGAAACTACTGATTTAGATGGTCTTGACGCGATTGTCATCCCTGGGGGGTTTAGTTATGGAGATTATTTACGTTGTGGAGCCATTGCAAGATTTGCGCCTGTTTTAAATTCTTTAATCTCTTTTGTTGATAAAGGTGGAAAAGTTCTAGGTATTTGCAATGGGTTCCAAATACTTACTGAACTAGGACTCTTGCAAGGAGCTTTGACAAGAAATAAGAACCTTCATTTTATTTGTGATAGAGCAAATTTATCTATTGAAAGTACAAAATCGTCTTGGATGAAAAACTATAAAAAACATGATTCTATTTCACTACCTATTGCACATGGAGAGGGTAGATACCAATGCAGTCCTGACGTCTTAAAAAAATTGCAGGATGATGATTCAGTTGCTCTTAGGTACGCAGATAATCCAAATGGATCAATTCATGATATTGCTGGGATCACAAATAAAAAAGGAAATGTTTTGGGGATGATGCCACATCCTGAGAGAGCTTGTGATGACGCTTTAGGAAATATTGATGGTAAATCAATTCTTAGTACTCTCCTTTCTTGAATTTATAAATCTAAGCATTAAAAAAGCTGCTATCAAAAAGAGAGATAGCAGCTTTTTTGGGCTGAGTTGGTTTAGTACTTATATCCAGCTACAAATAACTGTTCATCAGAAGAAGGCTGAGAACCAGCAACATACAATCCTTTTGAAGCCTCCGAGTTTGCTTGAGCCCTTGCAATAAGTGATTTTTGTCCATCAGCAGTATTGGTGCCTTTCCATGCTTTTAGACATGAATGTTGCAATGCACGACCATATGAGAATGAGACATTCCACTTGGCCTTTCTGTCGATCTTATTCATCAGATTTAAATAAACTGATGCTGCTTCCTCGCTCAACCCACCTGAAAGGAAAGTAATACCTGGGACGCTTGCGGGTACGCAGCGTTCCATTGTACGGATTGTCATCTCAGCAACTTGCTGTGGATCAGCTTTTGTTGAGCTGTCAGCACCTTGTACTGTCATTGATGGCTTTAGAAGTGTTCCTTCTAGAAGTACTCCGTTTACCTGGCAAGCTAGATAAACTTCTTTGATTACTTCTTCTTGGACTGCTGCAGTCTTTTCAATTGAATGTGAACCATCCATTAGGATTTCTGGTTCAATAATTGGAACTAAACCAGATTCTTGTACTGATCTAGCGTATCTAGCTAAACCCCAAGCATTTTCCCTTATGGAAAGTTTTGAAGGACAACCATCATCTGTTATTTGCAGTACTGCTCTCCATTTTGCGAATCTTGCACCTTGCTCATAGTAATCAGCAGCTCTTTCAACAAGTCCATCTAATCCTGAGCAGAAGGTTTCAACATCATGGCCACCAGCTAATGGTCTCAGACCTTTATCAACCTTGATTCCTGGAATAATGCCTAACTTTTCAAGCTTCTTAACCATTGGCTCACCGTCAGGATGGTTTTGGAAAAGAGTTTCTTCAAAAAGAATTGCTCCGCTTATGAAGTTTCCAAGACCTTCTGTTGTGAAAAGCATACCTCTATAAGCTTTTCTATTGTCTTCAGAGTTCTCAACACCAATTGAAGCCAGCCTTTTACCTACTGTTTTCGTTGACTCATCAACAGCAAGAATTCCTTTGCCTGGTTGGGCTATTGCACTTGCGGTCTTCTTTAGTTCTTCTGCGTAGTACGAGAGTGCCATTTATGCAACAAAAATTTCATTAAGATTATTCCATATTGCAGGCCCCTTTTGTTGCTTATTACACCTGAAAAAGTTTTTTATTTTTTTTTTACAAGTATTAGTCTAAAAAATATTTTTTACTTGAGGTGTATTGAATCTCTTCAATTGATTTCTATCTTCATACCTATTGAGTTTGATTCCTTTATTTTATCGCAAACTATTTGGCTGGCTAATCCCTCAACTAAGCCTGGTATTACTGGACTTCCATCTATAATGCTTTGAGCCCACCAGTTTTGGATTCTTGCTACGGGAGCTATTCGACCATCTGTCCATATTTTTGAAAAAGAAAGGTCAGAGTCAGGTTGGATATTTTTAAGAACGTCCCCTTTGCTTGAGTACCACAGCCCAAATCCGTGAACATAATCTTTCTGGTTATCGCTGCTAAGAACAAGAGTTCCATTGCCTCCATAGATTTCTAGGCTAAACCCCCTGCTTTGTTTTGTTACTGCAGATAGATTTACTTGGGCTGGAATTAAATTGTTGTTAATGCTTTTTATTTGTAATTGTGAAATACTTACATCTTCACTTGTCACTTTTTTAAAGGTTTTTGATAGTGGACAAAATCTTTCTTTAATTGAAGTTGAATTTATTGCGCTTAAAGAGTATGTAGGACCAATTAGCCAATGAATCATGTCAAAAGCATGGGTCCCCAAGGCGCCCAATACCCCTCCACCAGAATCTTCATCTGAATACCAATTCCAGGGCCTATCTGGATTAGCCCTGCTACTCATTAGCCAATCAAGCTTTACAAAATATGGTTCATCTAGTTTGTTCTCTGTAATTATTCGCTTTGCTTGCATGAATAGCGGAACCGCTCGATATTCGTAATCAACAGCTATTTTTAAATTTCTTTTGATAGCGTTTCTTTGAAGCTCAATAACCTCATCAGAATTTAAGCAAGTTGGCTTTTCAAGTAGAAGATGTTTTCCTGCTTTAATTGCCTCTAGTGCAAGTCCATATCTGGGCGCTGGTGGAGTGGCTATTATTACCCCCTCTATTTCAGAATCATTTACTAAATCTTTCCAATCCTCGTAAGCACGAAGCTGGTACTTATGGCAGGCTTCTTTTAACCTTTCTGGCCTAGGATGCCACAACCCTACAAGCTCAATATTCTTATTAGACAATGATGCTGGAATATGAACGTTTTCTCCGAAACCTAATCCTGCAATTGCAATGCGAAGAGGTGGATTATTATTAATCATCTTTTTAAGTAATTAATGAATTTAAACATTTTTACAGCTATTTAATATCACATCATCTAATAGCTTATCTCCATTTGAAGCTTCCCATTTTGCGTTCAAATTATTTTTACTATTAACTGAAATATCTTTAAACTTATTAGTTAAACAATTAATTTTCATTAAATAAATATTCTCCTCAATTTCTTTTGAACTTGCAGGATCAATCTTTAAATACTTTGTTGTTATTTCTATTATTCCTTTACCTTTAATAATTAAGCTATCTACGTCTAAATACTGAATGCCTGCAGGGGTTTTACTAACTTCAATCCAATTATTATTAGCTCCATAAACAATAGTTGTCCTGTTGAATGAGATTATTAATATTAATACTAAAATTTTTAAGAAATAATCAAATTTATTTTTTATAATTTGATTTGTTTTAAGCATTGGTTTTTAGCTTCACTTCTTGTGTCTTATGTAATCTAAGTATTTTTGCTAAAGTTTCTTTAAGTTGCGTTCTAGGTACGATGGTATCTACGAAACCATGATCTTGGAGATATTCTGCTGTTTGGAAATTGTCAGGTAGTTTTTCTCTCAGAGTTTGTTCAATTACTCTTCTCCCCGCAAATCCAATAAGTGCTTTGGGCTCTGCGATTATTAAATCACCAAGCATCGCAAAACTAGCAGTAACTCCCCCAGTGGTGGGATGAGTAAGTAAAGGCATATAGAGCAATTGAGCATCTCTATGACGCTCTAATGCTCCTGATATCTTTGCCATTTGCATCAGGCTCAACATTCCTTCTTGCATTCGAGCGCCACCCGATGCACAAACAATTAGTAATGGTAATTTTTCTTTGGTTGAGTGTTCGATAAGCCGAGTAATTTTCTCTCCCACAACAGATCCCATTGAGCCACCCATAAATCTGAAATCCATCACGGCTAGTGCCATTGGAATAGAATCTACTTCGCATGTCCCTGTTAGTACTCCATCTTTAAGTCCAGTACTTGCTTGACTTTCTCTCAACCTATCTGCGTAAGCTCGTCTATCTTTAAAACCTAAAGGGTCAACAGGAGTTAAATGATTGTTGATTGATTTAAATGTATTTGGATCAGTAATTATTCTTATTCTTTCTTTGCTCTCTATTCGATTGTGGTGATTACAGTTGCTACAGACACTGCAATTATCTACTAAATCTTTTCTGTAAACGACTTGACCACATTCTGGACATTTTTCCCATAGCCCATCACTTTCTTCAGATTCCTGAGTGACTTTGCCAACAAATTGGCCTTTCCTTCTATCAGCAAACCAGTCGAATAATGACACAGCTATTTTGTGATTGAATTTAATTTAATACCTTGAGTCCCTCTAAAGGGATTATAAAGTTTAGATCTTATCTATTATCCAAGAAAAAAATATCCCGATTGATAGGAATGGTGCAAATGGGTACTGTTGTAACGGTATCAATCTTTTAGTAAGTTTCCCATATAAACTGTAAATTGCTGATAGTAAAAATGAAATACATAAAGATAAAAAACTAAATTCAATTCCAAGCCATATAGCACTAAATGATGAGAGTTTTATATCACCTATTCCTAATGATTTTACTCCGAAAATCTTGTAACTTATGTAACTAATTGAAAACATTAAAATAAAGACAATAAGCATTGAGAAGAAATTATTTACTAATAAATCTATGGTATTTATTTTTCCGTTGGATAAGCCTATGAATAATAAATAAAGAAGGCCTGAAATACCAAATGATATTAACTTATTCTCACTTATGAGCATCGTTTTTATATCTTCTATCGATATAGAATATAAAATATATAAAAGAATAAAAGTAAAGCATATACTGGTAAACATTATTAATTTAATTTATCTATTAATACTATTTATTATCAGCTTAATTTTTTTTGATTGAATTAATTATCCTGCTGCTTTTTTCTCTTCAATCATTTTATGGATAATAGGTGTAAGAATAAGCTCCATAGCGAAACCCATTTTCCCTCCGTTAACAACAATACTTGTCGGACTTGACATGAATGAATCGTGAATCATTCCTAATAAATACTGGAAGTCAATTCCCCATTTTTCTTTTGAACCTTTTCTAAAATGAATAATTACAAAGCTTTCATCAGGTGTTGGAATGTTTCTGCAGATAAATGGGTTTGACGTATCAATTGTCGGTACTCTCTGGAAGTTAATATCTGTAAGGCTAAATTGAGGACATATGTGATTAATGTAATCAGGCATTCTTCTCAGAATTGTATCAACGATCGTTTCGGCTGAGTATCCTCTCTCTGCGTTATCTCGCTGTATTTTTTGTATCCATTCGAGATTGGTAATTGGTACTACACCAACAAGTAAATCAGCAAATGATGCTACATCATAATCTTTTCCTACTACTCCACCGTGAAGCCCTTCATAAAATAAAAGGTCTGTTCCTGTTGGTATATCTTCCCAGGGAGTGAATTGACCTGGATCTAATCTTGTTCCTAAACGAGTGTTGTGCTCTTCGGCTTCTTCTGAGCTATGTAAATAGTATCTTTTCTGTCCTCCGCCAGTTTTTCCATATTGACTAAATAGATCTTCTAATTTGTCGAATAAATTTGCCTCTGGGCCAAAATGGGAAAAGTTTTCACCTCTTGAAAGTGCATCAGACATTGCCTTTTTCATAGGCATTCTTTCAAAACGGTGATAACTATCTCCTTCAACAACTGCAGGAACAATCTTTTCACGAGCAAATATATGCTCAAATGCTCTTTTAACAGTGCTTGTTCCTGCTCCGGATGAACCAGTTACAGCTACTACTGGGTGAAGCTTTGACATCGACGCTTATGTATTGACTTTCATTTTTACAGGTCGACTGACCCTGAAAGGGAAACTATTAAAAGAGTTTTTTACTTTGTGAACTAATTATTTTAATTTAGCTGCCAATAGTTCTCCCATTTGAGAGCAACCAACCTGTTTAGTTGTCTCAGTGCTCATTAAGTCCGTAGTTCTATAACCGTCATTAAGAATTTCGTTAATTGCGTTTTCTATACAATTTCCAGCTTTTGTTTCATTAAAGGCAATTTTTAGCATCATTGCCGCAGATAAAAGCATTGCTATTGGATTAGCAATATCTTTTCCAGCTATGTCAGGAGCCGAACCATGAACAGGTTCAAAGACACCGGGACCATCAACGGTTAATGAAGCAGAAGGAAGCATTCCAATTGATCCTGTAAGCATGGCTGCAATGTCGCTAAGAATATCTCCAAACAAATTACTTGTAAGAATCACATCAAATTGGCTTGGATTTCTAACAAGTTGCATTGCGGCATTATCTACATATTGATGAGTTAGTTCTATGTCTTTATAATTGTTAGAGACTAATGTTGTTTCCTCTCTCCATAATTGACTTACATCTAAAACATTAGCTTTATCAACTGAGCATACTTTTTGATTCCTTTGTTTTGCCAAATTAAAAGCAATTTCTGCTATTCGATTAACTTCCTCGGAAGTGTATGTCATCGTGTTGAATGCCCTTTCTCCGCTTTCAGTTTTTATTCTTCCTTTTGGTTCTCCAAAGTAAATACCGCTAGTTAGTTCTCTCACTACTACTAAATCAACTTCTTTAACAAACTCTTCTTTCAAGCTACTTGCTTTGGTTAACGATGGGATTATTTTTACCGGTCTTATATTTGCGAAAAGATTTAAAGAAGATCTGAGATTCAGTAAGCCTGTCTCAGGCCTTTTCTCTCTAGGTAATTCGTCATATTTTGGGTCTCCTATGGCCGCTAGCAAAACAGCATCAGAGTTCTTACATTCTTGAAAAGTTCTATCTGGGAAAGGGATACCATCGGAATCTATGGCTGATCCACCAAAAGGCATTTCTTTAAATTTGAGTTCAAATCCAAATTTCCTTGAGACGAGTTCAAGGATTTTATTTGTGACGTTTGTTATCTCTGGACCAATTCCATCACCTGGTAATAATGTTATTTTGTAAGACTTCATGTGTACTTATTAATCAAGGGGAAAAACTTACCTGGGTTTTCTGCGATCTAATTGACGGATAGCTTTTGCTATCTCAGGTAGTTTTTTGAAATTAGCAGAGCACCTCAACCATAGTTTATTTGGAATAGCAGGAAAGCCGCTAACAACAGTTCCAGCCTCAATATTTGTTACTATCCCTGTCTTTGAACTGGCTATGACTCCATCTCCAACTTGGATTTTATTGCTTACGCCCACTTGTCCAGCAAGAATAACTGCGTTTCCAATCTGAGCGCCTCCAGCGATACCAACTTGAGCAGCTATAGCGCACCCTTTGCCGGTAGTAACTCCATGACCAATTTGAACTAGGTTATCAATTTTTGTATCTTCACCAATTATTGTCTCTCCTACTGAAGGCCTATCAATGGTAGACCCACTGCCTACTTCTACTTTGTTTTTTAAAATAACTATCCCAACTTGAGGCATTTTCTTCCATCCACTTGATGTGGGCACGAATCCAAAACCTTCACCACCAATGACGGCATTCGCATTAATTACACATTCGTCTCCAAGTGTTGATCCAGAATGAATAACACTATTTGCGTGAATTAAATTTCTGGCACCAATTCTTACATTTTTATAGATAGCAGCTCCTGCATGAACAGTTGTCCCAGCTCCGATTTCTGTATTATCTCCAATGTAAACATTAGCTCCGATTGAAACGCCAAGAGCAATTTTCACATTCTCCCCGATGACAGCACTTTTATGTATACCTTCTTTTTCTATCACAGAAGGATAAAGAAACTCTAGTGTTTCTGCAAATGCGATTTTGGGCTCTTTAAGTAGTATCCAATCAACCGATATCTTCTTTGCCATTTCAACAATAGAATTGTCATTCGCTGGCAATAATAGAGCGGATGCTTTTGAGGTTTTGATGATATTCCTAAGATTTAATGGACTATTATTGTCTAGAAAACTTATGTCATTTTTCTTTGCTTTTTCCAAAGAAGCTGCAGTTAAAATAACTGGATTGCTTGTTGACTTAAAGTCAACTACACCAGATTGACCTTGCTTTAGTCTTTCGACAATTTCATTGAATTGCATGATTTGATTGGAAAGTGAAAATTACTATGTTGTCTGAGTTATTCACTTGTTAGAACCAGAACATCACGGTGAATAACTAAGGGAGAACCTGTTGTGACTGATCTTGAATTGATTCCTATCTTTATAGCATCACTGCTCATTGAGGAAATCCCTTTAGCAATTTCCTCTCCCTCATTGTTAATAACTTTTACAGGTTGATTAGCAATAAATTCTCCTCTAACTTTTTTCACACCAACTAACAATAGTGAAGCACCTTTGTTTTTGATAGCTTCACTTGCACCATCATCTAACTCTATTTCTCCTACTGGTTTAATTGCATGTGCCAACCAACTTTTTCTATTCCCGATGGGGTTTGGATGAGGATGGAAAATAGTTCCTATTCTTTTTCCATCAAGTAAATCACCTAATCTTTCAGGATCTCTTCCATCTGCTAATTGAACTTTTATTCCGCTTTCAGTTGCGATCTTTGCAGCAGTTAATTTTGTTTTTATACCTCCTGTTCCCCAAGAAGTTTGCACATTTGCTAATTCTAATTTAGTTAATTCTTTTGAATTATTAATATCTTTGATTGGCTTAGCATTATTGTTGATTTTGGGATCAGAGGAGTATAGATGGTCTATATCTGTTAACAATATTAGTTGATCAGCAGATATAGCTGTTGCCACTAAAGCAGATAAAGTATCATTATCACCATATTTTAATTCTTCATCTGAGGTTATATCATTTTCATTTACTATTGGTATAACATCCCATTCGATCAATCTTTTTAATGTTTGCGAAGCAGATTTATAACTATGTCTTGAGCCTAATTCTGACCTAGTTAATAATATCTGTGCAACTTTATATCCAAAACTGCTCATAGCCTTTTCGTATAAAGCCATTAAATGAAGTTGGCCTATTGCGGCAGAAGCTTGAAGAGAAATTATTTCCTTAGGTCTTCTCTTAAATCTCATTTGGTGACATCCAAGGCCTACTGCACCACTAGATACCAATATAACTTTATCGCCATTTCTTTGAGCTTTTGATATGTATGAACAATAATTATTGATGATATCAAAAGTTGTATATTGATGGCTTCCTCTTAAAAGGCTTGTACCAATCTTAATTACCCAGGTTGTCATGAAAAGCCTCCAGTTATAATTCTTGCTAAGTATCTTTCTATGGATTGAAAATTATTATTTTTAATTCTTTCTCCATAAGTATCTACCGAATCTACCAATATTGTATACATTCCTAATCTATTGCCTACAAGAATATCTGTAAAAATTCTATCTCCAATTATTGCTACTTCATTTGATGAATAAGGAATTTTATCTATTATCTTCTTTAATTTTTTTTTACTTGGTTTGCTACCAGAGTATGTAAACTCTAAATCTAATTCATCAGCAATTAACTTTATTCTCTTTTTAGATGGATTATTACTGAATAAGTAAATGTAAAAGTATTTTTTTGAATTATCAATCCAATTTTTTATATCCCTTGAAATCACAGGCTTTTTCCCCGTAATTAATGTTCCATCTACATCAAGTATTAGTGCTTTGACATTTTTCGACGATAAATCATTTATCGAGATCTTAGAAATTTTTTCGTTTACCTTCCAATTTGGAATAAGTAATTCTTTAATGTTTATTCTGATAATCCCCTTTCCTCAAGTTCAGCTTCAATTCCTGATTGTATCTTGTCAAACTCTTCTCCTTCAACAAGCTTTACTTCACCATCCTCTAGCTTTCCGACTATAAAGAAAGGATCAAGAGGAATGTATAGACCGTACTCATTATTTTCAACTCTAAAATTAACAAGTAGTTCGTAGGTTTCTGACTCATCATCAATGTCTTCTTCTTCAATTTCTTCTGGTTCAGGCTCATCTAATTCGCCTGAGACTGTAAGTGTGATAGCTGAGCGAACAAGTCTAAGATCATGTTCTTGAAGGACAACATCAGCTACTTCAAGTATTGGCTCATTCTTTTCAATTGTTTCTATTAGCTTAGGATCTTGATCGTCAATTAGTTGAAATAGAGATACAGGAGTGTCTACCGGAGTTAACAGGGCATATTCATTACCTTCTAGCGGTACTACTTGTTCAAGAAAACACAGGAGATCTGAACCTTGAGAATCTTTAACTAAAAGTGTAGGTACTTCGTCGTTTTTATTTGTGGTTGACATAGTTGAGTTTTTATTAGTCTGTGTCTGATTTATTTGATTATGTTTTCACATCATATTCAAAATTTAATTTGAGTCATCCAGTTCAGGTCCCTCAATAAGCCATTGTTGTAAAAGTATAGCGGCAGCGGCACTATCTATTCTTCCAGTCTTGTCATTTTTTAGAGAGAATTTTTCTTTAGCTTCGACGGTTGAACAATGTTCATTTATAAAAGCCAAAGGAAGTTTTAAACATTTAGCTAATTTAAACCCATATTTTTTACATCGAATAGATTGGTTGGTCTCCATGCCATGCATATCAAGAGGATTCCCACAAACAAGCCCTTCAACTCTTCGGTTAAAACATATTTTCTCGAATTCTTTTAAATCTTTTTCAAAGCTATCTCTAAAAATTGCGGGGAGATGGGTTATTGATATTCCAAGTGGATCACAACCTGCAATACCAATCCTTTTATCTCCAATATCTAAACTTAAAACTGAACAGGGTTTTGGCTGAATCATTTGTTTTTTCCTCCTTGAATAGTTGAGGGTAATTCAGGTTGTTGTTGTAAATTACCTACAAGATTAGTTAATAGTTCAGTTTCGATAGATTTGAATTTATACTCATTTTTTCTTTTCCAAACACTTCTTCCTAGAAGAACCCTCTCTTCAGATGTTTCCCAGTTACTTTTATGTAAAATGTCATTCAATTTATTATCTTCACTTGTTGTTTCTATATAACATTTGTTTTTCCCAGTTTTCATATTATTAATTCTTTGTGGAATAGATTCATTTAGTCTTTCATCCCATGCTAATCCTCTTATTAGCTCTAATGAATAATAATTTTGGGGGCAAACTGATGGTATTAAGCCTGCGATAATATTATTTTCTTTTGATTTAATAACACCAGTTAATGTATTTCTTTTTTCATAAATATCATGCCACTGCCTATCAAAAATTGATCTGAAGATAATGGACTCTCTAGCTTGTTCAAATCTCCATATTTGTTGGCTATTTTCTTCATTTAATTTTTCCCAGATGAAATTATCTTTATACTCTTTTTTTCTATATTTAATATCTTCTATCTTGTTCCAATATTTTATTATTCTTAGCGGTTGAAAACCAGATTGTCTAATTACAGATAAGTTTTGATTATCGCTTGTATTTATAGAAATTAAATAACTTTGGGTATTAATATTGCTTTTATAAAGAACTTTCCTTAATAAATTTTGCAATAAGTTATAACGACTAAATGATATTGATTCCCCAATAAAATATGGTTCTGATATTGACCAACAAGTACCTCGGCGATTGATTGGAGTCGCTAAAATATACGCAATTATATTATTTCTTTCTACTGCTACTAAACATGTTGAGTTACGAGTCGGGATTAAATTAGTGAAACTTGACTCTAATGAAGAAAACCATTTTTTGCATAAGAGAATTTGAAATATCCCAAGGTATTTTGAATTATTGTCAGCTCTAAGCATTGATAAATGCTTGAGCTTAAGAGGCTCAATTATTAAATCCGAAGGTAAAGATTCATCATCTATCATCTAATTATTTTATTATATTTTTAACTTTCATGCGACTACTAAGTTAGTTTATCCGATCTGATGAGTACTAGTGGTGTTTGTTGGTTAGCATTACCTGCTGGATTTGATGTTAAAGCTCTTTTAATTATTTCAGCTTTAGTAACATTACTTGTTGATAGGATTTTAACTCTTCCTAAATCATTTACATCTACAACAGCTACATTAACGTTCAGCCTTTTTGCAGCATTAATACAAAAACTTTTAGTATCTTTAGGTCCTAAAACTATACTTTTGTCATATGGTGGCGTTGTACCAGTAATGTCATCAATCAATCTTGCTTGTTCACCTGCTAAACGGTAAAACATACCTTTAATACCAAAGAATTTTAATATTCCTCCAATTAACCATGAAGTTATTACTCGGGTTGGACCAGAAATATTTATTAGGGTTTGCATTCCTGAAGCAGTAGCTAAACTACTAGTCGGGTGAAATCCTTTGCAAATTAACTTTGAAATTAGATTTGCATTTACGTTTCTATAATCTATATATCTTCCTTGCATTATTGCTAAGGGAGACTCTCCAATTGTAAGAATATCTGTAGGCAAGTAATTTTGTGGCATGTAGGATTTTAATATTCCAATAGGATCATCTAAACTACCAAGAATATGAGTTTTTATTGGTACCACTAAATTAGTACTATTAGAGTTTAATTTGGATATATCTAAAAAATTAGGTAGTACAAAACTATCAAATCTTTTAAACGAACCGAATGGTCCGTAATTTCCCCATTCTATATCCAGCCACAAACATTTAATCTTACCTATGGCTGCACTTTTAATTTCATATTCAATTTCAATTTCGACAAATGTAGATTTTTTTCCTTTTAAAATATATGCAGTCCAATAGGAATTTTTTTGTTCTTCTTCTCCTGCATCTGGGTGAAGTGCTTTGATGTTTGTCTTAATCTTTATTATTTCCTCTTTAGATATACCAATTAGCTGAGGATTAACATTAAAAGAAGGAATCATAACTTCCATTCTTTTCTGTAAGTTTTTAATTTCAACCAGAGTAATATATTTGTGCTTAGAATCTAATAAGATTTTTTTAAATTCTTTGGGTTTCAGAACTAATGGAGAGACTTGTCTAAAATGATGACTTATTTCAATTAAACAAAATGTGATTATTATGAGAAGAAGAGAGTTTAATATCATTTTAGTGAGAATATTTGATAAATTTAACGAAAGATTTATAGTACTTTTATTACATTTTTTAGCTGCCTCTAGGTCTAGTATAACCATCTTTAGAAGGCTCACTATTGTATTCGTTAAAGCTTTTTATTGTCAGATCAAAATCAGGTTTCTTTAGACCTGTTCCTTTCGTTATTGCATCATTAATTTTATCGAAAGATACCTGACCTTCTTCGTCTAGGAGAACATTACCTTTCCCGTCAAGAATCACTGTCTGAGGTATGTTCCCATGCCAATAATAGCCCGGGTCCGTTACAGTTTTCTTGTCATCATTGTCTAATTCATCAATTGATAGAGGAATTAAATCAATAGATGAGCTCCACAATAACTTAATACCTGAAACTACAGGGGCAAACAGTTTACTAGTAGAACTATCGTCTAGATAGAAAACTAAAACACTTGTTCTTTCGTTTTTTAATGACTCTAATAATGTGCTTTGCGGTGGAACTAATGATCCGTTACCAGCATAGATTGGGTATATATTTCCATCGTAACTATCAGTATCCCTAGCAGAATATACTGGATTAACAAATAGAAAAAAAAGTATAAGCAGTGAGGAGAATATTCTTAACAAAATAAATGTAAAGTACTATTTTTAAAATTCTAAAGTCTTAAAGCAAATATAGCTATATTTATTAATAAATAAATTATTCTTTGGATAAGTTTCTTCCCATGCCTTGAGCGATACCTCTACCAATTAATCCTATAGATCTTCCAACAACTTTTGTGAGGATTAGAACTATTAAATCACCTAAATATTGAATTATTGCCTGTACTTGTGGAGCCAAGGCATCTCTTAACTCTATTGTAAATGCTATTTGTTTTTGGGCCCAGTCAAGTTTCTTTAATTCGTCATCTCTAGGCTCTAGACTGATAATCTTTTCAATTTTATTATTTTTGACTGTAAAATATAATCTTTTGCTTTCATATAATCTAACTGGCTTTTTGAATAGATTTTGAAGTTGATTTTTTGTATTGATATGATTTCTTTTGCGTTCAAGTTCTCTTGTTGAAACTAATTCTTTATTTAGAAAGTATTTACGTAATTCTGGCCATTCAGAACATGAAGATATAATCTCTTCACTAACTATTTCAGCTGTCCTAAATATCCAATTTAGAATAAATGTTTCTAATTGAATAATTGATCGAGGGTCTTCTATTGATAAATATTCTCCATCAAGGAGAATCGGCTTATTATTTAATATTGGATCTATTATTAAAGCTATTGAAGGTAGTTCATCATCAAGTATCCCAAGCTCTGCATTATGTACTAGAAAGTCTGAAATAAAAACGTCAACACCATTCTTTTTTAGACGATCATATGAATCTATGAAATTGCGCAATGTATTAGCACGTAACTCAGGAGTAATTGATTGTAAAATCTCTTCTAATCCATTTTCGGGATTATTTTTAGAATCAAGTTTGATGATAATATTTGAAAATTCTTGAAGAAGAGTTCTCAAAAGATTACTTCGTTTGCTTTTATTTAATGAAAAAAGAGCTGCCAGTTCGTCAGTAGAATTTGTCAGGTCATCTTGAAGTCGGTCCTTTACCCGCTTATAAATTACATTCCATATTTCATTAGCTGAGGTATTTTTTATTGTTATATCAGTATTATATTTGTTAATTAGATTTTTATTATTATAACTTTTTATTGGAGACTCTATTAATACCTCTAGCGGCCCCCATAACCAGGTGATTAATCTCTTTGCTATTAATAATTCTCTTCTTCTACCTACTAATATGAAAAGATAAAATGTATTTATTGATTTCTTACCTATCAGGTGATCTATCGTGTATAGATCTTTATTTATTTGTGATAAACCACTAGTTAATAACCAATGCCCTAGTCCATATGAATTATGAATTGAGTCGGCGTTGTAATTTGTTTCATTATTAACTTTAAATACTCTGCCGCCCCCAAGCAAAATATTGATTGTATCTCTTAAAACTTCAACAGTAGGATCTTGAATAACTCCTTCACTGCCAAAAGTCATCAAATCGTCAGAAGATAATTTAATGCTTTTTGGTATTACTATTAGGATAGGAGATTGATCCCATCTTTCTTTTAACTTATGAATTTCTAGTTTGATTGAATTCGAGAGTTCTACTTCTTCAAGGCAAAATAGAATAAGTTTAGGTAACCCATTTATATCTTTTTTGTCTAGGATTATTTCTAAATTATTATCTTGAGATGTTAGCTGTAATGCTAAAGACTCGCCTAACAATGAAGGAGCTATCATTAAAATTTTTTTTGCTCTTTCTTCTATCAATTTTAATTTTAGAACCTATCTTCTCTAAGATAACTTGATTTAAAAATACTTCCAGCCCTATCACATAAATCCAAACGATCGAACATTTTTTTAAATGTTAGACAACAAATTTATCTTTATCATTGAATGGATCTTGAATTAGAAGATTTTTTAGAGTTAATATAGCTTCCTTTAAATCTATCGACCCATCATATAGTGCTCTACCTACGATTATTCCTTCAATTCCTTGATCCTCTAAATATGCTAGAGAAATTAAATCAGCTATTGAACCTATCCCCCCTGAGGCAATTACTGGATTAATACTTATCTCAGCAATCTCTCTCAAAGCTTGTACATTAGGTCCTTTTAGAGTGCCATCGGTTGAAATGTCAGTTGATATAATTGCCGCTAATTCAAGATCGTTAAGTTGTTTTGCTAAGTCTAGAGAGCGAATTTTGCTATGTTTTAACCAACCTCTTGTGGCTACCATTCCCTCTTTGGCATCAATTCCTACTGCAACTCTTTTTGGATATTTATTAGATAGGTCTTTAACTAACTGGGGATTCTCTATCGCAATTGTCCCTAAAATAATTCTGTCTATTCCAATGCCGAATAATTCTTTTGCACGATCAATGCTCCTAATTCCACCGCCAAGTTGAATGGGTATTTTGATAGATTTTTTTATCTCTTTTATTGTTAGATCATTTATTGGATCACCAGTCCTAGCACCATCAAGATCTACAAGATGTAGTCGTTCTGCTCCCTTGTTTTCCCAAATCTGAGCTTGTTTTACAGGATCACTATTGAACTTAGTAACTTCATTATAATTTCCCTGGTTTAGGCGAACACATTTACCATTCAGTAGATCTATTGCAGGTATGATTTCCATCACGAAAAAAATTATTACTATTCATCTAACATCATTTATGTAGCTCTGGGAGATTATCTATAGGCTTTAATATAATTTTTTTAACAAATGATCTTGAAAGTTCTTTTTTACGGCGGAACAAGGTTTGTAGGGAAAGCTCTTGTCTCAAACTTGCTTTCAAAAGGACATGAGATATTTGTTTTTACACGTGGAAATTTACCAGTACCAAAAAATATAACTCACCTTAAGGGAGACAGGTCAAATGACGAGGATCTAAAAAAACTATCTGATCATTCTTTTGATCTGATTATTGATAGCTCTGGGCGCAAGTTGGAGGATACGAAAAGACTTCTTAAGTTTTCAGGTCTTCCTAATTACAGATTTATCTACATAAGTTCTGCAGGTGTATATGACAACACACAATTATTTCCTGTTTGTGAAGATAGTCCGATAGATCTTGAAAGCCGTCATATAGGTAAAGCAAAAACAGAGTCTTGGCTCAAGGCTGAAGGTATTCCTTTTACGAGTTTTCGTCCGACATATATTTATGGCCCAGGCAACTACAACCCTATTGAAAAATGGTTTTTTGATCGTATAACTTATGGTCGAGCTATTCCTGTTCCTCTTGATGGTCAAGCCATTACACAATTAGGACATGTCTCTGATTTGGCAGAGGCTATTGCGAGATCTCTTGAAACAGATAAAGCGATTAATCAAATTTATAATTGTTCAGGAAGCAAAGCGGTAACTTTTAAAGGTTTAATTGAAACGGCAATTTTAGCTACTGGAAATAAAATCACTGATTTTAATTTGCGTTCTTTCGATCCTTCAAAACTTGATCCTAAAGCAAGAAAACTTTTCCCTTTAAGGTTAACTAATTTCTTTACGGACACTTCTAAACTAGAAAAAGATTTATCTTGGGAGCCCAAATTCGATTTGCTAAATGGTTTAATCGATAGCTATAAAAATGATTATCTTTTAGCTAATTACGCAGAAGTTGATTTTAGTTCTGATGAGTTACTTTTTGATTAAATATATATTTAATAGCAGAACTTAAAGTAAGAAATAATGCTATCCAGAATGAGATATAGCCTATGTTATTAATAAAATAAATGGTATGAATTGTACCCCAATTTTTTGGCCATAATAATAGAATTATACTTAATAACTGAAATGTGGTTTTATATTTACCCTGAATTGAGGCTGGAGCACCTGATGTTTTATCAGATCGCCAACTAGTTATTAAGAGTTCTCTCGATATTATTAACCAGACAGCCCATAACGGTACAAGATTCTGATGAACCAACCAAATCAATGGACCCATAATAAGGATTTTATCTGCCAGAGGATCTAACTTCGCGCCAAAAGCAGATGTATGATCATATTTACGTGCAAAAAAACCGTCAAGATAATCAGTAAAACCACCTATTAGCATTAGAAAAATAAAAACTTCATTGTTACCATTAGTCAGTGAAATAATTATTGGCAATCCAATCAATATCCTAGAAATTGTCAGTCCATTTATAATTATCGGCCAATTAATGAATCT
>QBVL01000006.1 GCA_003284375.1 Prochlorococcus sp. AG-311-J23 | reverse complement strand
TAAATTAAAAGAAATAATTCAACTTCTTTCAGATGAAGATATTCCAGTAAGTCTCTTTGTTGATCCAGTCCAAGCACAGTTAGAAAAATGTGCTGAAGTAAAAGCAGCCTGGATTGAACTGCACACAGGTAAATATGCAGTCACAAAAAACAAGGAAAGAAATCTAGAGTTGTCCATTATTAAAGAAAACACTGCTAAAGCAAAATCCTATGGTTTGAGAGTAAACGCAGGCCATGGATTGACATATCAAAACGTTGAACCAATTGCAGCTATTGAAGGGATTGAAGAATTAAATATTGGCCATACAATTATTTCTAGAGCCTTATCAGTTGGACTATCTCAGGCAGTAAAAGAAATGAAAAGCCTAATCATAAATCCAAGGAAAGACAACTTCCTAATTTAAGAGTTTGTTTAAATCGCTTTTTGACTCTTGTTAACAATTTATCGAAGTAATAAAGCAGAATGGTTAGCAGAGATACTAGGACAAGAACTCCGATTAAACCCTCCTGGAATAACAGAAGAAGTTAACATTATTGTAAGTACATGGCCATCAAGCAGATGGCTAAGTGAAAGAATTTCTGTAATTAATGATATCAATGCATTAGTCAAATACCCTTTCCCTGGAACATATTTCAAAAGGTTAGTTAAGTTAATTCTAGGCATTGATCCAAAGGAAAATGATCCATGGGAAAAGAATCATCTTGTTTGGGATATTTTAGAAGTATTACCAGAATTAATGAAAGAAGAAGCAGCAGGTACAATTAGATCCTGGATAAAAATAAGCGAGAAAAAAAATGAGCTAATTGATACAAATTTGTGGGAAATAGCTAGCAATATAGCAGAGATTTTCGATGAGTATATACTTTACAGACCTAATATTATTAAGCAATGGTTAGATAAGAATAAAAAGATTAGCTTGAGAGAAATGAATGCTAGTAAAAATATACTTTGGCAAGAAATACTATTCAATTTATTATATAAAAAGATCAATAAAGATCCGTTCTGCATCCAAGTAGAAAAAGTTATTAAACTTTTAAAGAATGATGATATTTCTAAACTAGATTATCCAAAGAATCTATACATCTATGGACTTAGTAGTCTGGCACCATTGCAAATAGATTTAATTCAGGCTTTCTCTAAAGTAATAAATATAAAAATTTATCTTATCTCCCCTTGTAATGATCTTTGGCAAAGATGTGAAACTAGAAGACTGCGGTTTAGAAACAAATGGGATACCCCTCCCGACAGACAATGGTTATTAGAGTCTCCAAGACTTGAGGCTTTCCTTGGACGTATGGGAGCTGAATTTCAACAGTTATTAGAGGGAAGTGGGGAATATCAATTGGGAGAGAGAAATGAGGAAGATATTTTTTCTCTTACAGCAAACATCTCTGCCAAGAAAGGAAACAAGCCAACTATCTTAGAACAACTGCAACAAGAACTGTTATACACAAAAAGTGAAACTGTTTTAACTAAAGAGAAATCTGATAAATCGCTGCTTTTCCTTAAATCTCCAGGAAAGTATAGACAAGTGGTGTTAATACGAGACCATATATTGCAGCTCTTTGATAATGACAAGAAGCTACAACCAAGAGACATTTTAATCATGACACCTCAGATTGATAGCTATTCGCCAATATTTGCCTCAGTCTTTAACAATATTGATCGTGACATTACTCCACTGCCCTTGGTAATCACAGATAGAAGTAATGAGGATAAAGTAGGTTTAATACATTTTCTGATAAATCTGTTAGAAATTTCTGCATCTCGTCTAACTGCCTCAATTTTTGAAAACTTATTAACTAATCCAGCATTACAAAAACAACAGAATCTAAGTATTGAAGAAGTGAGTAACATTACCAAAAGCCTTCAGTCAGCTGGCTTTACATGGGGACTTGATTCTTCTGAAAGGTTTGGGGAAGATACTCATAGCCTCTGTTGGTGCCTAGAACGTTTTCTACTTGGTCTTGTTTTGCCAGACGAACCAACTAATGGGATAAAAAATATCTCACCTTATTCCGAGAATATTTCAAATACAGGATTTATAAAAGCTTGGGGTACACTCTCAAAACTTTGTAATTATATCGATGCGATTCGCAGTAAACGTTCATGTAAGGAATGGATAAAACTTATAACATCACTCGTAAAGGATTTGTTCGGGGATGGTGGTGAATGGGCTTGGGAAGAGCAACAACTACTAAGTATCGTTAATAATTGGGGTCTCATAACAGAACACTGTGAACTAGAAATTGATTGTTTGATAGTCAAAGACATTATTACCAAAGCCTTAAGTTCTACAAATGGAAAATTTGGTCATAGGACAGGAAAAATTACGGTCAGTGCCTTAGAACCGATGAGGGCAATTCCACATAAAATAATTATAGTAATGGGACTAGAAAGTAGAATTTTTCCAAGAGTAGATAATAGAAGAAGTTTTAATCTCCTAGAAAGTAAAAGACAACTTGGAGATCCTAACCAATATGACAAAGACCGATATTCATTATTAGAAGCTTTAATCTCAACTCGTCAAAATCTTTTACTTTCTTGGAATTCCAAAGATGAAAAGACAGGAGAAGATATTGAACCTCCGAGTCCTATTCAACAATGGTTGAATTACCTAAAAATCAAATTAGGAGCTAACACCTTTCAAGATATTCTCATTGAGCCACCAGCAAATCCTCTTGATCATTTCAACTTTATAAAAACAGAAAGATCACAAATCATGAGTTGTGATCGGAAGAACCTAGAAGCTAGAGAGTGGCTAGAAAAAGGAGTACCAACCAAAAAGATATCATTAGCATTACCGATAAATTGGAAAGAACCTAACGGAAGCAGATCAAAATCTTATTCCTTCGAAAAGACCAAAGAGTGGTTAGTAAATCCACAAACAACATGGTTAAAAGAGAATGAAATCCAATCAAAGGAATTTTTCAATCTTATTGAAGAAAATGATTTACTCGAGTTTTCAGAGTTAGAAAGATATAAACTTCTTAAGTATCGACTAGAAAATAGTGATATCAGAAGATTTAACGACATAAATAATAATATAAATTACTGGGAGGAGAATTTTTCAGGCAAGGGGATTTTCCCTCCTAAAGGCTCTGGGTTAATAGAGGAAGATCTACTTGAGGAGAGATGGAATAATTTAATATCAGCAATATATGCAACTGGCGAAATCACGAAAAGAAGTATAGAGATGCAAGAGTTAGAGGGTGAATTTTACTTTGGTGGAGAGAATTTAATACAAATTGAATTTGGAAATTTAAGATATAAAACTCTTATGAATGGATGGCTAAATCATTTATATTTATCTGCAAATAGTTCATTTAATTCTAAAACATTGATAATATCTAAAAAAATAAATTATATCAAAAAAATTAATTATGAAGTAACCAAAGAAATATTACCTATTAATACTCATGAAGCGTCTAAAACTCTAAGAGAAATGAATCAATTGGCAACCGAAGGAAGAAAGAATTGTTGGCCCATACCACCAGAAAGTGGAATGGCTTATGCCCTTGCGATAAACGAACAGAATAAGAATGAGCAAGATTTATTTAAAAAAAGATGGGAGGGTAATTCACATATGCAAGGAGAAAGAGAAAATCTAGCAATGGAACTTTGCTTTGGCAAAGAATGCAAAGCATCTACATTATTAGACGTTGATTCATTTAATGATGTATTAATGAGTCTTTATGAACCAATTCTAAAAAATACCAACTAATCTAGTAAATAAAATGAATCTAAATAAAAGCACTCTATTTATGAATATTAAAACTAATATTTCAAAATGGGGATTTAGCAAGCAAGGTCTATTCAATAATTCTAGAGGAGAGTGGTATTTATTTTCTCAAATTTTACTGATCTTGCTTCATTTAACACCTCCCTACCCAAAAGTAGATAAAATTGGATTTTCAATAAATACTTTTTTCGTCATTATTGGATTAGTAATTTCACTTCAAGGTCTAATAATTATCATTAAAGCATTTATAGATTTAGGTGATAATTTAACACCACTTCCTTATCCAATGAATGGATCTAGTCTAATAAAAAATAATTCATACGGAAATGTTAGACATCCTCTATACAAGGGATTATTATTTATTTCATTAGGAATATGTATTTCCACATTAAGTCTAATACATTTAATTTTATTAATATTATTAGTTTTCGTTTTAAAAATAAAAGCATTAAAAGAAGAGGAAATGCTCAAAATAAAATTCCCTGAATACAAAATATATATGAAAGAAGTACCAGCTATTGTAAAAAATATTAATTATTTAGATTGGAGATTCTAAAATGACAATTATTAAAAATTTAAAATATAATAATCAAGAAATGATAGTGAAAAAGAGTCTTAGTTGCAATTTTATTATTTTAAATATTAGATTAATATGAATAATACAAAATTATTTCAAGCGAATAAATATCCATTATCTAATGGGACGCGTCTCATCGAAGCAAGTGCTGGGACAGGAAAAACATTCTCTCTTTCTCACCTTGTTTTAAGGTTATTGACTGAAAAAGAATATTCAATAAACGAGATACTAGTTGTTAGCTTTACAGAAGCAACCGCTTCAGAAATAAAAGCTAAGATTATTGAAAGACTTATTTTAGCTTTAAAAATAATTGAATCAATAAATACAAACGTAGAACCATATGAAATAGATAAAGTTTTAACTGAATGGGTCGAATTAAATATAACATCAAAAGAAAGATCTTTATATTTAGCTTCTCTCCTATTAGAAGCATTAGAGAGAATTGACAATGCCGATATCACAACAATTCATGGTTTTTGCAGTAAAACGCTTAGTAGAGAAGCTATTGAGAATGGTAATAATTTAAATCCAACCATCGAAAAAGATTCACATTCACTCATAAATGAAATTGTTGAAGAATATTGGAAAAAAGAAATATTAGAAATAGAAACTCCAGAATTAAAAGGAATATTTAAAACTAATTTCAATCGTAAGAATTTAATTCAAGTACTTAATACTTTAGATAATGATCCAAATAATAATTTCATGCAAACATTTAATGACCTTAAAATAGATGAAAGTCTCTCAAATCAATTAAACTTTTATATTGGATCCTTATGGAGAGATTTCACAAGGATTTGGGAAGAAGAGGGAAAAGAGCTAGAAGATTGTTTCATAGATATTGCCAAGGATCTAAAATCTCAAGGTATTACAGATACAAAGCCATACTCATCCAGGCCCAGGAAAAATCGTTATGAGCTATTAAGTAACTGGATTGAAAAGTGTAAAGAGAAAGAAAGACCATCATATGAAGAAATTCAAAATCAAAGCCTAATAAGTAAATATTTTCATCCTAAAAATATTTACTTATTAAATGTTAAGTATAAAATAAACTGTTGTTCAAAAGAAATGAATTCAATACTTGAAGTTATAGGAGATTTATATGATAGTCCAGGTGAATTTGTTTGGGAACATGCTTTGTTATGGACAAAAAGAGAGCTTGATAGAAGAAAATCAAAAAAAGGTCTAATAAATTACTCTGATCTACTTAAATTATTAGATCCAAGACTAATAAATAGTAATAAGATTTATAATAAAGATAATCCTAATAATACCTATAAAAACTTAAAATCAAGATATAAAGTAGCATTAATAGATGAGTTCCAAGATACAGATCCAGTCCAATTAAGGGTGCTAAAAGAAGCCTTTGGTAACCGATCTACACATTTATTACTAATGATTGGAGATCCAAAGCAAGCCATTTATAGTTTCAGAGGTGGAAGCCTAAATACATATATGAAAGTCAGAGAAACTTGTGACCGGATTGATTTGATGAATGCTAATTATAGAAGTACAAAATCTCTAATCTTAATCCTCAATAAATTATTTATTGATGGTTTAACAAGATCAAATCTATCAACTCAAGAACTTAATGCATGTTCACAAGAAGATCTACTAAAACTGAATGGAATAAAAGAACCATTGAAAATCATAAATCTAATAGATAATATTCAAAAAGAAAACCAACAAAAAATAAAATTAGAATCTAAAAGCATAATAGAGGACAAAATACCGAAAGTTATTGGATCTTATTTGTTAGAACTATTAAGCAACAATACTAATAATATAACTCCCTCAGATATTTGCGTGCTAGTCAATAGGCATGATCAAGCTAAAAACATCCATAGCTATTTATCAAAAATAAAAATTCCTTCACAACTTCTAAGCAATGAAAACATATTCACTAGAGAGGGTGCTCAAATCCTACAGATTTTCATTAACTGCATAGTCAGTCCACATAACCAACAAAAACTTGCCCTACTAGCTTGTTCTGAGCTAATGAGATGGAAAAAAGAACAACTTTTCGAATCAAAATTCAATGGTGATTTTGATTCATTATCCTCTAAGTTCAATGAACTTGCTCAATTATTCCCAAAAATTGGATTATTAGGCTGTTTATCAAATTTTCTAGAGGGAAAATCAATAGCTGACCTTTCTCACAGAGGAACTTTATTAGGTGATCTTTATCAAAGTTCTCAGTTAGTAGACGAGCAGATCCATCGAAAAAAATTCAATGCGCTGAGAGCTTCAGAATGGCTTAGTAGTCAACGATTTCAGTCCATCGAACCAATACCTGAAGAATATCAACCAAATAGCGCCATTAGTGATAGCTCCGTCAATATAATTACAATACACAAGAGTAAAGGACTTCAATTTAAAATAGTAATCTGTCCGTACTTGTGGCAAAAACCTCCAGATAAAAAAAGTCATTTATGGAAAGATAATCAAAATCTAATTATTTCTAAAAAGTATAAATGGCATAAAAAATATAGATCATATCAAGATTTTATTGGAAACGAATCATTAAATGAAGCAGAGAGGTTAGCTTACGTTGCTCTTACAAGAGCTAAAAAACAATTAATAATTTTGTGGGTAAAGGCTGCTGGACAAGAAGGGAACCCTCTTGCCGGATTTTTATTTGGATCTAAATCAATAAATCTAAATATGGAAGACTACACAAAAGAAATGATGGAACAGTCATTCAAGGAAAGGGAACTAAAAGTTGATATTCAAGATATACAGACAATTGAAACTAATAAAACATGGACACAACCTAAAAATGAAGTCAAATTATCACTTGGAGCAACTCCTAACCATCAATTTGAGAATAGTTGGGGACGTTATAGTTTTTCAAAATGGATAACACAAAAAAATGACGAGTCAATTCTAAAAGGCCTTTCAGATGAGCTAAATGAAGATCTTGCATTTAAAGATGAAATTCAGGATATATCTTTAGAAAAGATTAACCAAGTATTCATAGAGAAAGAGGAAAGTATTGACACATTAGAAGAGCAAATATGGACTCAAGAAAGTCCTATCGGTAATTTCCCTAGAGGCCCTATAGCAGGAACTTGTCTTCATAAAATACTTGAAAGAGTAGATTTCAATGATATTGAAAATCAACTAAATGTTTCATCTATAATAGAGGAAGAATTAAATATAGTTAATATAAGTAATTCATTTATTGAACCAATTATTATTTTATTAAAGAGGATTGCAAATATTACTTTGGGTGGACCTTTAGGTAAATTTAAAATAAAAAATTTAAATTCTAAAAGCTCAATCAAAGAATTAAAATTTGATATTCCAATTTGTCATGAAACAAATCCAATTAATACTCTCGAGTTATCATCAATATTTAAAGAAGATGTCGACAAAAAATATGGTTTAGATTATTTAAATAAGCTAATGAATCTAAATATCTATAGCAGTGGTTTCCTAACTGGATCTATAGACCAAGTTTTTGCAGACAACCCAAATCATGAAATTGCTAAATGGTGGGTTTTAGATTGGAAAAGCAACTGGATAGGTAGTCCGCTATCAAAAGAAGGTAATTTCTCTTGTGGCCCCTCAAATTATTCGATGTCCAGAATGGATGAAGAAATGTACCATCATCATTATCCACTACAAGCCCATATATATCTACTTGCGTTGCATAGATTTTTAAATTGGAGACTTCCCAATTATTCACCTCAAAAACATCTTGGAGGTTATATTTACGTATTTTTGAGAGGACTCCCAGATGAAGGAGATTTAGAAGAAAAGAATTATGCTCTAAGGACTCCAGGCTTAATCGTCGAACCTGCGCCTCTTGAAAGAATTACAAAATTAGATTTATTAATTAAAAGTAAACAATAAATGAAAGAAACATTAAAAAATAAATTTTCAACTGATTTAAATAAATCATTATTAGCTACTTTAACTCGCTATTTTCCACCCATAGAGTTTAACGAAGCTTTAATTGATGTCGTAAATGTATTAATGGATGGATTATCAAGAGGTGATGTTTATATAAACATGAGGGAAATCCCAAAAAATCTTGAACTTAAATATAAAGGCTGGCCCAGCTTTCATAAGAAAGTATTATTGGAGAGTGGCTGGACTAAAGGAGATAAATCTCCAATAGTTTTAAATGGAGAATTGATAAGTTGGCGTCGTACACATAATGAGATAAAAGAGACCATTCATAAAATACTCGTAAGGAATCAAAGTATTAATAAGCTATCTAAAGAATTTCCTGTTCGAATTAATTCGAAGAATCTAAAGCATCTAAATATTCAACAAATAGAAGCTGTTAACCTTGTTGAAAGTGAACAAATCATCTTATTAAGTGGTGGCCCAGGAACAGGTAAGACTAGTACCATCCTTCAAATGCTTTTACAAGCTCTAACAAAAAATCGGACTCTTGTTATTGCAATGGCTGCTCCAACAGGAAAAGCAGCAAAAAAACTAAAAGATACTATTCAAGTAGGTATTGAAGATTTTGAAGATACTTTAAAAGATAAGCTTTCTAATATTCCATCTAAAACATTGCATAAATGGTTAGAAGCAGGACCAAATGGGTTCAGAAGAAACTCTAAACGACTATTAAATTTAGACCTAATAGTTGTAGATGAGATGTCAATGGTTGACCTGTCAACTATTAATGGATTGCTCGATTCATTACCAAAATCGTGTCAAATAATCTTAGTAGGTGATCCTGACCAATTATTACCTATAGGAAGTGGTGGTATATGGCAAATCTTGCATGACAAGGGAACGAAAACAAACTTTCAATCAAACTCAGTCAAACTTACAAAGTCATACCGTAACAAAGGAGATATTGCTTTATTGAGAAATACACTAAAAGATAGAGGAGTAGATGCCTTTTGGGACCTGCTTTCAATGAAAGAAGATTCATCAAACACAAGTCATTACCTTTCATCCCTAAAAAGTATTCCTGATAAAGTAGTAAGTACTCTCTTCAACTATAGAAAGAAGCTTAAAGAGTTAACAGCAAATTGTATTAATTATATTCCTACTGAAGCATGGCAATCAAGCATGAATGAAATAAATCAATCAGTTGAGATAATAAAACTCTTTAAATTTATAGATAATCTACTCATACTTTGTCCACAAAAATATGGGCCCTGGGGTGTAAAAAAAATCCACGAGTTCCTTCTAGGAAATAAATTTGAGGAAGAAGTACACAAGTGGGAGCAGGGAACACCAATCATGGCAAGAAGTAATCAACCTGAAATAGGTTTAGCAAACGGAGACGTTGGAATAATTATTGGCAACGGCAAGAAAAGACGTTTTTTATTTAATGTTTTTTCTGAGGAGCAAAGACTAGTAACCAGATTAATAAACCCATCAAGATTAAATATGTATGATGCGGCATATGCAATGACAATTCATAAAGCACAGGGAAGCGAAGCTGATCAAGTTCTTTTACTTTGGCCAAGTACCTCAAAATTTACAGAAGATAATACCCTTAAAAATTTTTATTCTGACGATAATGAAAAAAGAATGCTTTACACTGCGATAACTCGTGCAAAAAAACAATTACTAGTAATTACCAATAAAGAAGAAGACTATTAAAGATGTGGTCAACTTATTCCTAAAAGGATTTTTGAAATGATAAAATTAGTACTATAATCCCTTTAACAAGGCGAGTCAGCAAAGCACGGTTATACACCGATCGGAAGTTGCCTGCCTAATTTGAAGGACAAAAAGGCAACCATTATTTAGATGACAAATAAAAATCTACATGAGGATACCTCATGTCCAGTAGATCAAGATGTTCTTGAGGAATCTACTGAGGAAGTATCGGATGAATCTGATCAAAACACAGCAAATGGATTTTCTGAATTTAATTTTAGTGAAGAACTAATTCAAACAATCTCTGATCAGGGATACTCATCTCCCACTCCGATTCAAAAAGCTGCCATTCCTGAATTACTCCTTGGTAGAGATTTAGTTGGGCAAGCTCAAACCGGTACAGGGAAAACAGCTGCATTTGCGTTACCAATCCTAGAAAGGCTGAAAAAGAATGTTGGACATCCACAAGTTTTAGTTCTAGCTCCAACTCGCGAGTTAGCTATGCAAGTGGCTGAATCATTTCGCACCTATTCCTCAGGTCATCCTCATTTCAAAGTACTTGCAGTTTATGGAGGCTCTGATTTCCGAAATCAAATCAACACTCTTAGGAGAGGAGTTGATGTGGTCGTAGGGACTCCTGGGCGAGTCATGGATCACATGCGACAGAAGACTCTCAATACTAGTCATTTGAGTTGTTTAGTTCTAGATGAAGCTGATGAAATGTTGAGAATGGGATTCATTGATGATGTTGAGTGGATTTTAGAACAATTACCAGAGGAGAGACAACTAGTTTTATTCTCAGCGACAATGCCATCAGAGATAAGAAGATTATCAAAAAAGTATTTAAATAGTCCTGCAGAAATAACAATAAAAGCAACTGAATTAAAGGAAAGACTTATCAGGCAAAGATATATAAGTGTTCAAAATGTTTATAAAGTAAATGCACTTCAAAGAGTACTTGAAGCGGTCACAGAAGAAGGAGTAATAATATTTGCTAGAACAAAAGCTATTACAATTGTAGTAGCTGAAAAATTAGAATCATATGGATATAATGTAGCTGTATTAAATGGAGATATTCCTCAAAATCAAAGGGAACGAACTGTCGAAAGATTAAGACAGGGTTCTATCAATATTTTAGTAGCTACAGATGTTGCAGCAAGAGGCCTTGATGTAGATCGAATTGGTTTGGTCATAAATTATGATATGCCATTTGATCGAGAAGCTTATGTTCATAGAATTGGCAGAACTGGACGCGCGGGAAGAAATGGTGAAGCAATTCTTTTTGTTAATCCAAGAGAAAGATCATTTTTAAGTAATCTTGAAAGAGCTGTAGGACAACCAATTGAGAAAATGGATATTCCTGACAATGAACTTATCAACAACAACCGAATTAAGAAGCTACAAGCAAAATTAATCAAAGCGGCCTCAACAGAGAGAGATAATCCTGAAGAAGCTAATATTTTAGAAGAATTAATAAAGAATGTTGAAAAAGAATTAGATATAGATCCTAAAGACTTAACACTTGCCGCATTAAATTTAGCAGTTGGTTTTAATGCACTCCTTGAGAATGGAAATGAGGATTGGATCAGACAATCAGCTCATAGAAATACAAGAAATGATCGAAGAGATAACAAGTTCAAACAGCGTCGAAGAGGTGATTTTGATGATAATAGACTAGAAGATGAAATGGATAGATTCAGGGTTGAAGTTGGGCACAGAGATAGAGTAAAGCCTGGGAATCTAGTTGGAGCAATTGCTAACGAAGCCGGTCTAAAAGGAAGATCTATTGGCAGAATAAGAATATTTGATAACTACAGCTTAGTGGATTTGCCAAAACAAATGCCTGATAAAGTTTTTCAGGCTCTAAAGAAAGTCAAAGTAATGAATAGAGAATTACAGATAAACAGAACCGATTGATAGAAAAAACCACTAATAAAATGCTTAGTAAATTATTATTCAGCAGCTTGATTATATTTATTAGCTTAAGTATGAATATAAAATTGGAGGCTCAGGAAAAAAGAATTAGCACAAAAAATAGTCTTATTAATAGATTCTGTATGGCATCATTAAAATCAAAACTTGATATAAAGAAT
Source organism: Prochlorococcus sp. AG-311-J23 (assembly GCA_003284375.1). GTDB lineage: Bacteria > Cyanobacteriota > Cyanobacteriia > PCC-6307 > Cyanobiaceae > Prochlorococcus_B. The sequence goes on along the minus strand of QBVL01000006.1, from coordinate 40,242 downwards.
AAACAAAACTTAAATGAGATTAGTAATTTCACATGTGAATGTTTTTTTAACAAATATAATTCTGGAAATTCTTTAAAAAGCTCTCGTATTTACTGTAGAGATAAAGCCTCTGAGAAATACAATCTCTAGAGAACAGGAATCTAAATAAAATGTATAAATCAAATTCAAAACTAAAGAAAAGCCCATTAGCAAGACTTTTAAGTAACCTTAAAAGTCAAAAGCGTTTAATTTATTCAGCTGTTATTTGCTCTACCTTAAATAAATTTTTTGATCTTGCACCACCTGTTTTAATTGGTATATCTGTTGATGTTGTAGTAAGAAAGGAAAGCTCATGGCTTGGTTCTATTGGGCTTAATACTGTCCAAGAGCAATTAATTACACTTGCAATAATTTCATTTTTGATCTGGACAGCTGAATCATTCTTTGAATATTTATATGGATTAATGTGGAGAAATTTAGCTCAGAAAACACAGCACTATTTAAGAATCAAAGCTTACGACCATTTGCAGAAATTAGAGATGGCATTCTTCGAATCTGATAATACAGGAAGGCTCATGACTGTACTAAATGATGATATCAATCAACTAGAAAGATTCTTAGATGAAGGAGCTAATAAAATTATTCAATTAATAATTACTGTTTTTATTGTGGGAGGGGCAATGATTTTATTAGCACCCGGAATTGCATTACTAGCATTTATCCCTATTCCATTTATTCTTTGGGGCTCAATTAAATTCCAAAAAAATCTAGCCCCTCGTTACCGTGAAGTCAGAGATAGGGCTGGAGATCTTGCCTCAAGACTTAATAATAATCTAAGTGGAATGCTTACTATTAAAAGTTTCGCTACTGAGGATTGGGAACTTGAAAGATTAAGACTCGATAGCAATTCATATCAAGAAAGTAATAGAAAGGCTATTAAGTTATCAGCAGCATTTATCCCCTTAATTAGATTTGCGATACTATTTGCATTCCTTGCAATATTAATTGCTGGAGGTTTCCAAGCTTGGAAAGGATTAATGCCTGTAGGAACTTATAGTTTTTTAGTATTTATAACTCAAAGGTTATTATGGCCCTTAACAACATTAGGGCATATTTTAGATGATTATCAAAGATCAATGGCCTCAACAAATAGAGTTTTAGATTTAATAGATACTCCAATCAAAATTAAAACTGGAAAAGTTAAATTAGATCCTAATAAGGTTAAAGGTGCAATAACATTTAAAAATGTTGATTTTACATATGAAGGACGATCTCAAGTTATCAATAACTTTAATTTAGATATTAGTCCTGGCAAAAAAATAGGTATTGTCGGTGCTACCGGTTCTGGTAAAAGTACAATTGTCAAACTGTTATTAAGGCTATATAAAATTAGTAAAGGTTCAATAGAAATTGATAAAAACTCAATTGAATCATTGGATTTAAAAAGTCTTCGACGATGTATTTCATTAGTAAGCCAGGAAACATATTTGTTCCAAGGCACAATTGAAGAAAATATTTCTTATGGATCACAAAATATTGATAAATTAAAAATTAAAAATGCTGCAGATATTGCCGAAGCAACTGAATTTATTAATCAACTTCCACACGGATTAAAAACAATAGTGGGAGAGAGAGGACAAAAATTATCTGGTGGGCAAAGACAAAGAATTGCAATAGCAAGAGCAATTTTGAAAAACGCTCCAATTTTAGTATTAGATGAGGCAACAGCATCTGTAGACAATGAAACTGAAGCCGCGATTCAAAGGTCTCTAAAAAAGATAACAAACAATTGTACTACAATAGTAATTGCACATCGTTTAAGTACCGTAATAGATGCTGACGAAATTATAGTTTTAGATGAAGGTAAAATCATCGAGAAAGGAACACATATTTCTCTTATTAAAAATAAAGATTTCTATTACTACCTTTGGAAAATTCAAGCTGGTGAAAATAATACTTAAACTAGATGAAAAAAGTAAAAGAACTAACTACTCTTTTAAAAGTATCTTGCATTTTTGACCATCGTTGTTCACTAGTACTAGCAGCAAGTGTATATAAATAACCTCTGTCTACGACGACAGTAGCGAATTCGTGCCTACTGTTTTCTTCTAAATCAACCGAGTATTCAAGATCATAGAATTTGCGTTCATCAACTTCTCTTTCTGAAGCATCAATTAATTGAATAGGATTATTAATATTTCTTTCACCAAAAAGTCTTTCACCTACGGCATCCGCTCCACCTAAATCATCTAAATCCACCTCATTTTCCAATTTAGAGATAACAAGACTGAGGGTTTCATCCGAGTTAATCAAGTCATGGTAAACAACCTCTGGTCCGTTATCGACAGCCACTCTCGTCCATCCTGTTGGAAAAAGGAAACCATATCGTCCATCTTGGCTTTTAAAAGGTTCCAACCCTGCCGCTCCCCCTGTAGAGCAAGCTCCGAGGGTTAAGACCAGCGCAATAGCCAAAAATGATTTAAAAGATGTTCGAAAAAATTTGATCATTTTGAGAGACTCAAGCATCACTATTTTTATACATTTCTAATTTAACTCACCGTAATCTTCTTTAAATTAGTGCAACCAAGATAAAACTCTGACTACATTCAAGTTAATTGCTTCTGAACTCTGAGCGGCTTCACTAAACCATTATCTAAATTAATCGATCAGTTTGAGCAATTGCCTGGGATAGGCCCCAGAACTGCTCAAAGATTAGCTCTGCATCTTTTGCGTCAGCCAGAAGAAAAAATAAGACTGTTTTCAGAAGCTCTTGTTAATGCAAAAAGTCAGGTAGGCCAATGTAAGACATGCTTTCATTTAACTGCAGGAGAAAAATGCGAAATTTGTCTAAACAAGGAAAGAACGCAAGAACTCATTTGCGTTGTTTCTGAGTCAAGAGATTTGCTTGCTCTTGAGCGCACTAGAGAGTACAAAGGTCTTTATCATGTGATTGGGGGGTTAATTTCTCCGATGGATGGGATTGGGCCAGAAATGCTTGAAATATCAAGTCTTATCAAAAGAGTTAATAAAGAAAATATCAAAGAAGTCATTCTTGCCCTAACACCAAGTATTGAAGGCGATACAACTAGTCTTTATGTTGGCAGATTATTAAAACCATTCACCAAAGTCACTCGCATTGCTTATGGACTTCCTGTTGGAAGTGAGTTGGAATATGCCGATGAGGTAACACTCTCACGTGCTTTAGAAGGTCGTAGAGACTTAGATTAACCATTAAACAAATGACAACAACAACAACAACTAGAAAAACAACAAAATATAGTAGTTTCCTCCCTAAAGAGCGTTTACCTGATTGGATCAAGCCATCCATAGGTAATGCAACTCAACTAGAAAAAGTTCAAAAGCTCGTAAAGGAAAACAGATTACATACGATCTGTGAGGAAGGCAGATGCCCGAACAGAGGTGAATGCTATGCCGCTGGTACGGCTACCTTTTTATTAGGCGGCTCAATCTGTACAAGGAGCTGTGCTTTTTGCCAGGTAGAGAAAGGGAAATCGCCCGAAAAAGTAAATATTTTTGAAGCGGATAAAGTAGCAAATGCTGTTCAGGTATTGAATCTCAAATATGTAGTACTAACTGCAGTAGCAAGAGATGATTTACCGGATCACGGTGCAAGTCTATTCACGACAACAATGGATGCGATTAGAACATTGAATCCTGGCGTAGCAATAGAGGTACTAACACCAGATTTTTGGGGTGGAAATAATAAGGATAATGTCGAGAGGCAAAAAGAACGACTTAAGCTGGTTCTTTCGGCTAATCCTATTTGCTTTAACCATAATCTTGAAACTGTAAAGAGACTTCAAAGAGAAGTTCGGCGAGGTGCTACTTACGAACACTCACTTAATCTTCTCAAATTTGCTAGAGAAATCGATCCTAAAATTCCGACAAAATCAGGAATAATGCTTGGACTTGGAGAAAAATTTCATGAAATAATTCAAACCCTTAAAGACCTTAGGAAAGTAGACTGTCAATATCTGACTATCGGTCAATATTTAAGACCTTCACTTGCTCACATTCCAGTTTCTCATTATTGGTCACCCACGAAATTTAATGATTTTGCTGAAATAGCAAAGGGATTAGGTTTTAAGAAAGTAAACAGCGGTCCTCTTGTAAGAAGCAGTTACCATGCTAATGACACCTTAGATTAGTCTTCTTAAAAAAGTTTTATTTACTCCGCCCAACTCCGATAACTTCTCTCAAATACTTTCTCACAATTACCTACCATAAATGCACCAGCACCTCCCCAAACAAGTCTCAAAGGTAGATCCAAGGGAGAAGATCCAACTTTGCGCACAGTATTAAATCCGCGCCTACGAAAATAGCGTTGTAAGATTTTGTGCTGATTGTTTTCATCATAAATAGCCAATAATCTCGCACTCCGACATGGTGTCTCTTCTAGAGCCCAGGCCATAGTTGAAGCCCAGATCAAATCACCTACATTAGGATTGGCGTTCTTACCAACCTTCATAGTATCAAGCTGAAGTCCTTTAGTATTTTGATATGCCCATCCTTTCATTTCACCCAACATTTGAATCTTATTATTACTGGTCATCTCACCAACGACTAGCTTAAATGACCAAATATTGAGAGGTCGCCTAACTTGTATTCGCAGCAACAAACCCTTTTTAGAGGCTTCTTTTTCCAGTAGAGTTAAAGAAGGTTTAGTCATGAAGAGGGCCATATAGAATTTTCAGGTAGACGTTTCATTATTTCATCAATTTGACGTTGTCTTTCCGCAAATCTAGCTCTATCGCTATCTGTAAATTTGTCAACGCAAGCCTCACATTGCAAGCCTTTAATGTACGTTGGCTTTTTCAAGTCCTCTGGGGAGATGGGTAATCCACAAGCATGACACATGCGATGAGAACCAGGCAATAGATCATGGTCTAAAGAGACACGCTGATCAAAAACAAAGCACTCACCATTCCATAAACTTTTCTCAGCTGAAACATCTTCTAGATATTTCAGTATGCCACCCTCAAGATGATATACGTCGGAAAATCCTTCTTCTATCAAAAAAGAGGTGGCTTTTTCGCATCTTATTCCACCCGTACAATACATCCCTATTTTCAAAGAGGGATTCTCTTCGATCAAAGGTTTTAAGTGCTTTTGTACCCATGCAGGAAATTCACGAAATGAGCTTGTGTGCGGATTTAGAGCACCTTTAAAATTTCCAATTTTTATTTCATACTCATTACGAGTATCAATAACGACATTACTAGGATCTTCTAAAAACTCATTCCATTCACCAGCTTTTATATATTTACCAACTGATTTACTTGGATTAACTTTTTTTATCCCAATCGTGACAATTTCTTTTTTCTTACGAGCTTTAAATCGGCGAAAAGCCTGTTTCTCAGTCCAACTATATTTAACATTAATTTCTGATACCTTTAAAAGTTTCTCTAGTGTTTCAATGAATTGAACTATCGCGTTTTCAGTTCCACAAACCGTACCGTTAACACCTTCATAAGCTAATAATATAGTCCCTTTTATTTCTTGTTTCGTTGCTAAGTGAGTTAATTCTTCTTTGATTAAAAGAATTTCATGGTCAATGATCGATGAAAAATTATAAAACGCAGCAACTTTATATTTGAATTTCTTAAGTCTAACCTCTGTTTTCATACCTAATTATTCTTGAGAGAAATTAGCAGTAATTCCAGCATCAGCTAAAAGCTTGCGGTCTGCCTCAACCTCAGGATTGCTTGTTGTTAAGAGTATATCTCCATAAAATATAGAATCAGCTCCAGATTGTAGACATAGTATCTGAGCCTCCCTACCCAATTGTTGTCTTCCTGCGCTAAGTCTTATTCGACTTTTAGGCATAATGATTCTTGCTGTCGCGACCATACGAACCATCTCTAGTGGATCAATAGAAGACAAATCCTCCATGGGCGTCCCCTCAACAGCAACTAACGCATTAATAGGTACGCTCTCAGGATGTGGGTCTAAGGTTGCTAAAACTTTAAGTAAAGATGCTCTATCGGAAACAGATTCGCCCATACCAATAATCCCTCCACAGCACACTGTGATTCCAGCCATGCGTACTCTTTTCAATGTTTCAAGTCGATCTTGATACGTTCTTGTTGAAATGATGTTGGAATAATGCTCAGGACTTGTATCTAAATTGTGGTTGTAGGCTGTTAAACCTGCTTCTGCCAACCTAGAGGCTTGTGAATCAGTAATCATTCCAGCGGTGACACAGGCTTCAAGACCAAGTCCTCTAACACCTCTGACCATTTCAAGCATTGAATCGAATGCATTTCCGTCTTTGATCTCACGCCAAGCCCAGCCCATACAAAATCGATCCGCTCCAGCTTCTTTAGCCGCTCTTGCTCTATCAAGAACTGACTCAACTTGAAGTAAAGGATTAGGCTTAACCGTTGTTTCGTTGTGTACAGATTGAGGACAATATGAGCAGTCTTCTGAGCATCCCCCTGTCTTCACACTTAGAAGAGAAGCGAGTTGAACTTTATAGCCTGGATTGTAAGACCTATGAACTATTTGAGCTCTCCACAACAAATCCATCAAAGGTAAATCAAGTATCTCTTTGACTTCCTCTAAAGACCAATCATGTCTAAGATCGCCTCCTTTGATGGAATCAAAATCTGAATATGATTCATCTTTTAATGAGAATTTATTAGATTTCTGAATACTTGGATTAATTAGAGTCATAAAGGGATTTGAATATAAAAATTTTATTTCTATATAGTTTTAGCTGATAATCTTTAAAAAATCATAGAACTCAAGATATTCAATTATTTTAGTTATACACCTCCAAATCTCCTTCTTCTAGATTGATAGTCTAGTAGTGCCTCAGTAAGAGTATCAGCGTTAAAATCAGGCCATAATACATCCGTAACATGGATCTCAGCATAAGCTAATTGCCACAATAGAAAATTACTTATTCTTTTTTCACCACTAGTTCTAATAAGTAAGTCTGGATCGACCTCACTAGCAGTAAATAGTTCAGAAGCAAATACATTTTCATCTATCGAAGAAGGATCTAATTCTCCTTTAACCGAACGTTCTGCAAGCTTTTGGGCAACTCGTACTAATTCCCTTCGGCCTCCATAATTAGTGCAAACATTAAAGTGAATACCTTTATTGTTAAAAGTTGATTCAACCGATTCTTTAATTAAGTCCTTTAAGGCAATAGGCAGTGGATCAAGATCACCCAAAAAATTGATCTTTACTTCTTCGAGTTTTAAATTAGTCAATTCACGCTTAAGAACACTTTCAAAAAGTGTCATTAAGAAATTTACTTCTTCACTAGGTCTGGACCAATTTTCAGTTGAGAAGGCGTAAACAGTTAATGCTCCTATTCCCCAATTACTACATAAATGCAGAGTAGTTTTTAGAGCCTCAACCCCAGCCGTATGACCAATCGTCCTTGGTAAACCCTTTGCTTTGGCCCACCTTCCATTCCCATCCATAATTACTGCAATGTGATCGGGCATACGAAGACGATCTAAATCATTCGGTAATGGGGATACCTTTTTAGAATTATCTGTGCTTATTACAGAAGGGTAAGTCAATTCAAAGACTCCTTGCTGTCATTATTTTTCACAAGGTTACCCCTGGATTGAGCAACTTTAGTTTCAATGTTAGAGGAAGTTGTTTTCAATGAAGAATTAATGCTGGTGGACTTAGATCCAGATGCACTTGAAGGATCCAACAATTCTTTCAAAAGGTCAAGCAACCTACTGCTTGTAATAGGTCTTTCGAGTCGTCCTTGACTAGCTAAAGATAAGGTACCTGATTCTTCTGAAACTACAACACAAATACATCTATCAAATCGTTCAGTTATCCCCAGAGCAGCCAAATGTCTAGTTCCGTATCTACTAATTCCTTGCCTAGAAAGAGGTAAAATCACCCCTGCTGAGATAATTCTATTTCCTTTTACTAAAACAGCTCCATCATGGAGAGGAGTGTCAGCAGCAAAAAGATTTAATAACAATTCAGAAGACAATTGGGCATCAATCGGAACACCAGGAAAAAGGAAATCTTCAGGGCGTAAGTCACTGCCCATATCAACAACAATTAATGCTCCTTTTCTATTTTGTGATAAGCGACCTGCAGCTTCAGTTAATTGAGCGAAAGTATTAGAACTTGCCCTAAATTCTTTCTGAGTATTTCCAAGAATCACTGCTAATCGTCCAGTACCTAATAATTCCATTAATCTCCTTAATTCTCCTTGCCATAAAATCGCTAAAGATAATGAGCAGGCTAAAACCAAGGCATCAACAAGCTTTGAAGTGATTGGTAAATTTGCAAACCTCTGAACGAACCACGCCAATGAAACTAAAAAGAGGTAACCTCTTAAAAGCCATAATGTCCTTTGCTCTTTAACTCTTGTAAAAAGAAGCACTCCAAGAGAAGAAGCAAACAAGACATCAAGGAGAACACGAAAATTTATGATCCACCAGAAATTCACTCCTGCACCCCGATGTTATTTCAACTTACCTAATTCTTGGGAATAAAGCGATCAGGTAATACATCTAATTGCAATAGATCTTCAGGAAGTTCTCTTCTTTGAGTCAACTCGGACGAACCTTTCCCAACCATGATTGTCGCAGGTCTAGGAATTCTGTTGTAGTTGGAACTCATTGAATAGTTGTATGCACCTGTTCCAAACACAGCAAGGAAATCTCCACTCTCACAAGACGGAAGAAGAAAATCTTTCAATAAAACATCTCCAGACTCACAATGCTTACCAGCGATAGTAACTTTCTCAAAATTTGTATTTAATGGTTTATCTACTAAACAAGCACTATATAGAGACTGATAAGTTATTGGGCGAGGATTATCACTCATCCCTCCATTAACAGATAAATAAGTCCTAACACCAGGAACAACTTTTTTAGAACCTATCTCGTAAATAGTGAGCCCCGAATTAGCTACAAGAGATCTTCCAGGTTCACACATCAATCTTGGCAAATCTAAATTTCTATCCTTGCAGGCCTTAACAACAGCACCTGCTATTACCTCAACCCATTTTTCAATAGAGGGAGGATTATCTTCTTGAACATATTTGATCCCTAGACCACCACCTAAATTTAGATCAATTATTGGGTGACCAATTTCCTGTGCAAGTTTTAAAGCATCAGCCATAACACCAGCAAGATCAATATGGGGTTGAACCTCAAAAATTTGAGACCCTATATGAGCATGTAAACCAGTTAAATTTGCCCAGTTATATGTTTTTAATTCTAGTAAAACCGACTTAAGCTCATCGGGATCAAAACCAAATTTGCTATCTAAATGTCCAGTCCTAATATATTCATGAGTATGGCATTCAATACCAGGAGTAAACCTCAACATTAACTTTGCTGGTTTTTTCTCAGAGGCAATATTTTTTAGCAGCTCAATATCGTGATAATTATCTAAAACGATGGTTACGTTATTTTTGTAGGCAAAATTCAATTCATCCTGAGATTTGTTATTTCCATGAAATACGATGTTTTCTCCTTTAACTCCACCCTTTAAGGCAGTAAGCAATTCACCTTCTGAGACTGCGTCAAGTCCAAATCCTTCAGAAGCAATAACTGCACAAATAGCTAGTGTGCTATTAGCTTTTGAAGCATATAAAGGAAGTGAGTCTCCTGGGTAATGTTTTTTTAAAGAAGAAATATAAGTTTTGCATGCACTCCTAAGGGTTAACTCATCAAATACATAAAGAGGTGTGCCATATTTTTTTGCTAGTTCACTAAGTTGACATCCCCCAACAACTAATTTTTTATTCTCATTAATTTCAGAAGAGATCGGAGCTATATTTCGATTTGGACTATCAATATCCTTATTGGGTTCAAAAGCCTGTGATCCTTCCATAGAAATTTTCACTTTAATATTCATATAATCTAGAGATCAATTTACAGATTAGTATTATAAAAAAAAAAGATTAATTAATTAATTAATAGTTGGATATGAATCTCACAATAATTCAACTTGGAATAATGCATTTAAATGATTGCATGGATCTAGACCAGAAATCATTAAATGGTATTTGGACAAAATCTCAATGGGAAATTGAACTTACTGACTCTAAAAGGATTTGTCTAGGAGTATTAGATTTCGAAACTAAAAAACTTTTAGGTTTATGTTCGGCTTGGTTAGTAATAGACGAATTACACATAACTTTTATAGCTGTCGATCCCATGAATCAAAGGAAAGGATTAGGAAAATTTCTCTTATCAGCCTTAATCAAACGTTCAAAAACACTTCAAACAAATCAGATACATTTGGAAGTTAAAGACAATAACGAACCAGCTAAAGCTTTTTACAAATCCATGGGCTTCAAAATGGTCGGTAATAGATCTAATTTTTATAAAGATGGAAGAGATGCTCTTATTTTAAAAAAAGAAATCAATATCAAATCATAAAATCAATAATTAAGTACGGTTTACCGAAATCGAAAAACAAATAAAAAGGGGTTTCTTTGCATCAATTAATACTTTTAATTATTTTTCAACGAACACTTAATATTTACCCTTTATAAAAAAAAACTTAACCGTACACATTTCACACTTAACCCTGATAAATTAGATTACATAGTTAAAGGTAAAAGCTAAATGTTTGAGAGGTTTACAGAAAAGGCTATAAAAGTGATCATGCTTGCCCAAGAAGAGGCAAGACGTCTTGGGCATAATTTTGTCGGAACAGAACAAATCCTTCTAGGATTAATAGGTGAAGGAACTGGTGTTGCAGCTAAAGTTCTTAAATCAATGGGTGTCAACCTTAAAGATTCAAGGGTAGAAGTTGAAAAGATAATAGGAAGAGGATCAGGATTCGTTGCTGTTGAAATTCCCTTTACACCTAGAGCAAAAAGAGTACTTGAACTTTCTTTAGAAGAAGCTCGTCAACTAGGTCACAATTACATTGGTACCGAACATTTATTACTTGGTCTTATAAGAGAAGGCGAAGGAGTAGCTGCAAGAGTTCTTGAAAATCTTGGTGTTGATTTAACAAAAGTCAGGACCCAAGTTGTCAGAATGCTTGGTGAAACCGCAGAAGTTACAACAGGAGCAGGTTCTTCCAAAGGATCAGCAAAAACGGCAACACTTGACGAATTTGGAACAAACCTTACTCAGCTAGCCAGTGAATCAAAGCTTGACCCAGTAGTAGGAAGACATTCAGAGATTGATCGTGTAATTCAAATACTTGGAAGAAGAACTAAAAACAATCCCGTTTTAATAGGAGAACCAGGGGTAGGCAAAACAGCTATAGCTGAAGGACTTGCTCAGAGAATTCAACAAGGAAATATTCCTGACATACTTGAAGAGAAAAGAGTCTTAACTCTTGATATCGGTCTACTTGTAGCGGGTACCAAATATAGAGGTGAATTTGAAGAAAGACTAAAGAAAATAATGGAAGAAATCAAATCGGCAGGAAACGTAATTCTAGTTATTGATGAAGTTCATACTTTGATAGGAGCAGGTGCTGCTGAGGGAGCAATTGACGCTGCAAACATTTTAAAACCTGCTTTAGCTAGGGGAGAACTTCAATGTATTGGAGCTACAACTCTTGATGAATATAGAAAGCATATTGAAAGAGATGCTGCACTAGAGAGAAGATTCCAACCTGTAATGATTGGAGAACCTTCAATAAAAGACACAATTGAAATACTTAAAGGATTAAGAGAGAGATATGAGCAACATCACAGACTGAAGATTACGGATGAAGCTCTAGATGCTGCTGCTAATTTAGGTGATAGGTATATCTCTGATCGTTTTTTACCTGATAAAGCCATAGATCTCATAGATGAAGCAGGAAGCCGAGTCAGATTACTCAATTCCAAATTGCCTCCAGAAGCTAAAGAAGTTGATAAAGAATTAAGAAAAATACAAAAGAGTAAAGAAGAAGCAGTTAGAGATCAGAATTTCACCCAAGCTGGAGAGCTGAGAGAAAAGGAAGTTGAGCTTAGAGAAAAAATAAGAAATCTTTTGCAAAATATAAGACAAAAACCATCATCAAACGAGAATTCTGATACTAATGACATTCCACAGGGAAATATTGAGGTTTCTGACCAAGTTATTACTCAATCTGATGACTTAAAAGTTTCCCAACCGGTAGTTAATGAAGAAGATATTGCTCATATTGTTGCTTCATGGACTGGCGTTCCTGTGCAGAAATTAACTGAAAGTGAATCAGTCAAGCTTCTAAATATGGAAGATACATTACATAAAAGACTGATTGGTCAGGACGAAGCTGTAAAAGCTGTTTCAAAAGCAATTAGGAGAGCAAGAGTTGGCCTCAAGAATCCAAACAGGCCAATTGCTAGCTTTATTTTTTCTGGTCCAACGGGAGTTGGCAAAACTGAATTGACTAAATCTCTAGCAGCCTATTTCTTCGGTAGTGAAGAAGCAATGATACGTTTAGATATGTCTGAATTTATGGAAAGACACACTGTTAGTAAATTAATAGGTTCTCCTCCAGGTTACGTAGGTTTCAATGAAGGTGGACAACTAACAGAAGCTGTGAGAAGAAGACCTTACACAGTAGTTTTGTTCGATGAGATAGAAAAAGCTCATCCAGACGTGTTCAACCTTCTCCTACAATTACTAGAAGATGGAAGATTAACAGATTCAAAAGGAAGAACTGTTGATTTCAAAAATACTTTAATAATAATGACTTCTAATATTGGATCTAAAGTGATAGAGAAAGGTGGCGGTGGATTGGGATTTGAATTCTCTGGTGAAAATCAAGAAGATTCTCAGTATAATCGAATTAAATCACTAGTAAATGAAGAATTAAAGCAATATTTCCGTCCAGAATTCCTCAATAGATTAGATGAAATAATTGTATTTAGACAGCTTTCCAGAGATGAAGTTAAAGACATCGCAGAAATAATGTTGAAAGAAGTATTCTTAAGGATAAAAGAGAAAGGTATATCTTTGACTGTCTCAGAAGATTTTAAAGAAAGATTAGTTGAAGAAGGTTACAATCCTTCTTATGGTGCACGACCTTTAAGAAGAGCGGTCATGAGGTTATTGGAAGATAGCCTTGCTGAAGAAGTTTTATCTGGGAGGATAAAAGACGGAGATAAAGCGGAGGTAGATATTGATGAAAGTAAAAAAGTTATTGTTAAACATCTTGGGAAAAATGGTTCCAAACCAGAATTAGCAAGCGCAGCTGTTTAACTTTTAAATAGAAGAGCTACATGTTTATAAATAATCACAGCATTTCCCCTTCAAATGTCATTAGAGGTGAAGGGGCATGGATTAAATCGTTAGACCTAATTACTAAATTATGCAAAAGGCCTTTAATTATTGGTAGGAGTAGCTCTACGAAAAAGATAAGATCTTCATTCAAAAAAGATCTTCTTGTGAAAGGCATTCATTCAATCTCACTCGATTTAGATCATGATTGCTGCGAATTAGATATCCAAAATGCATGTTTAATCTCAAAGGACAATAACTGTGATGGGATTATTGCTGCAGGAGGTGGAAAAGTACTTGATGCAGGGAAATTAATCGCTGATTTACTTGGCATTAATTGCATAACAGTGCCATTAAGCGCATCTACATGTGCTGGATGGACCGCTTTATCTAATATTTATACTCCTGATGGCAAATTCGTAAAAGATGTGACTTTAAAAAGCTGTCCAAACTTATTAATCTTTGATCACACAATTGTTAGAGCTGCCCCACCAAGAACACTTGCTAGCGGAATGGCAGATGCTGTCGCGAAATGGTACGAGTCTTCCTTAACAAGCAATACAAGCCAAGATGGTTTTGTGCAGCAAGCAGTTCAGATGGCTCGGGTTTTACGCGATCAATTATTTTTAAACGGTCACAAGGCTTTCTCAGATCCATTAAGCAATTCTTGGAAAACTGTTGCAGAAGGATGTGCCTTGACTGCTGGAATAATAGGAGGTCTTGGAGGAGCTAGATGCAGAACAGCAGCAGCTCATCCCATACACAATGGATTAACACAACTTGCATACACAAACAAACCACTTCATGGAGAACTTGTTGGATTTGGCTTACTTGTACAATTACACCTAGAAGAAAAAAATTCAAACAGTCAACTACCAAAGCAAGCCAAGTTACAACTTTTAGATTTCTTCACTCAATTAAATCTTCCTATTTCAATTGAATCTATTTGTCTTAGGAATACTACTTCGAATGAACTATATAAAGCATGTAAATTCGCCTGTAATGATGACTCTGATATACACCAATTACCTTTCCCAATAAATGAAAAAGAGCTTTTAGGGGCTATTCAAAGTTTACAATCCTTGCCAACAAGCTCCAAAATTAAAATAAATAATACTTAAGAGCATTGAATCAAGAAGAAAAGAAAAATATAGATATAATAAATGCTACGAAGGCATATATAAATAAAATACGACATGAAATTATTGACAAGCAAGCTATTAAACTTTTTGAAGATCTAAAATGGATAAAATTAAAGAATATTTCATCAAATAAATCTGATTTATTTCCAACTGTCGTAACAGGCAAAGGAAAGAAAATTCTCCTTATTCATGGTTTTGATAGCTGCTTTCTTGAATATAGGCGTCTAATACCTATTCTAAAAAAGAAAAATCAATTAATCATTCCAGATCTATATGGATTTGGTTTTTGCCCTAGAGCTAGTGGAAACAAATATGGATTTAAATATTTAATGAAACATTTGAATTCAATTTTAAATCATTTTTCAAATAATCAACCCATAGGAGTAATTGGTGCCTCAATGGGAGGAGCTTTAGCTTTGGAACTAGCTAGACAAAACCCACATAAGGTCAATAAATTACTACTTTTATCACCCGCAGGCTTAGCAGGAAAAAATCCAAAAATCCCATGGCCTTTGAATCATTTTGGGGCCTTTTTCCTTAGTCGTCCTTTTGTTCGCAAAGGATTGTGTAGACAGGCATTCGCTGATCCAACAAATAGCGTTGGTCCTGCAGAAGAACAAATCGCCTCAATACATTTAAAAGTTCCTGGTTGGCAATCATCACTAGCAGACTTTGCGGCAAATGGTGGAGTATCTGGCTGCGGACTCCCAAAACCAATTCAACCTCTAAAAATAGTTTTAGGTAAATATGACAGAATTATTCCTAAGAACGAAAAGGAACAAACCTACAGGAACTATCAATCCAACATAGAAATAGCATTAAATTCAGGACATCTTCCACACTTAGAAGAGCCAGAATTAGTTGCTAATGCCTGGAGGAAACTTAAGGAATGAAATGATAGTCAAACAGATTAAAGAGAAAGGAATTTTAACTAAATTTTTAGAGCAAGCTATAAAGATCTTAATCATAAAAGAGTGTAAAAAGATTAGAAATCTTAAAATAGATATTATTTCCACTTCTACTCAAATAATTAAAGGCGAGATAAAAAAAATCAATATTTCCGCTGAGGATATTAATTATAAAGATCTTATTTTTGATGAACTCCAGCTAGAAGCGGATAATCTAAAAATTAATTTTAAATTAATAAATAAAGAATTATACTTTGCAGATAATCCGAGAATCAAATTCAAAATTTTGTTATCTCAAAGCTCAGTCAGAACAGTTCTATTGTCAGACAAATGGAATTGGATTGGAGATAAGATTAGTAATGAAATATTAAACCTAGAAAAATTAATAGACATAAAAATAAAGGATAATCAGTTGTTAATAAAAGCTTCTAAAAATAATCTCTCTGTTAATCAAGTAAAACGAATTAATATTAAAACTGAAAGAGGAAGAATCTATTTAGAGAACAATGACTATAATAAGATAATTCAGATACCTATTGAAGATAAAATATATATTAAAAATGTAAATATTGAAAATAATTTAATTAATATTTGCGCAAGTTCATCTATTAGTTTTTAATTATTTCAGGAAGTAATTAATGGAGACAGTAATATAACTATATAGAATACAATAGCTGGAGTAAATAAATAACTATCTATTCTATCAAGAATACCTCCGTGACCAGGTAAAAAATCACCTGAATCTTTTAATCCTGCATTCCTCTTCAGCATTGATTCTGTAAGGTCTCCAACAAGAGAAAATATAGCTACTAAAATACCAATAAATATTCCAATAAATATTCCAAATTCCCATCTAAGTAGATAGCCGAAATAGGATCCTATAAATATTGAAAATAATAGTCCACCAAAAACACCCTCAATAGTTTTAGAGGGTGAAATTGGGGATAATGAGTGATTACCAAACCTCTTACCAACAAAATAAGAGCCTATATCAAATCCAACTATCATAAAACAAGTAGAAAAAGTTATTAGCATTCCAAAAGTGATAGATGATGACCAATCAGTGGGAATCAAGTTGAAGTTATTTGTTAAATCAATCTCTAAAAGATTTCTTAACTTAATCCAATGACTTGGCAAGAAACCTAAATAAAATAATCCGAATATTGATGCTGCTACATCAGCAATGGAACCAGTAACAGGTTGGAGTAATAACCAACCACAAATAGCAGCACCAGATAATGGCAAAATAGCATCTGATATTTCAATAGATATATATCCTTTAGAAGATAATTGAGTAAAGAAAAGTAATATTTGACAGGCTAATAATGTTGTCTTAGTAGCTGGTCTTATCCCAGTAAATTCTGCCATCCGAAAGAACTCTAGAAGAGCCAAATGAACAATTAAACTTATTGAAATAGAAAACCACCAATCACCAAGAGAGACTATTAAAAACCCAAAAGCTCCAACTAAAAGTCCACTTAATAATCTCTTTTTCGAAACAGCTAAAAACATTAAATTATGTGAAAAAAATATAGCTTTCGTTTATAAAACATACTTTAAAGGGATTATTAATAATAGATTTTATTATAGCTGATGAGTAGATATTATTAATTAAGAAATAACTCTTACAAAATCAGAAATTTGTTCAGGCCAAAAGCTTTTTTGTTCTATTAACCAATCAACACGAGCTTTGTCCAAAATCTCACCAGGAATCAATAAAGGTATTCCAGGAGGATAAGGGCAAACCATCTCAACAGAAATTCTTCCAATAGCTTCCTTTAGCTTTACCTTCTCATAATTTGATCCCCAAGAATCAGAACATGGCTTGCATGGCCTAGAAACCATACTGAAAGGTGGTCTTTTAAAAAAACAAGGTTTTTGTTTGCAATAGGATGTAAGAATTTGATTCCAAATTCTTACAAATCTTTTGCCTAATCTCTTGTGAGATGAGAGCCCAAGACAAAAAGTTAGCGTTCCTGGTTCCGCCAATTCACCAATTATTCTTTTACTTATAAAGCTTTTATCAACTTCAATACCACTCAAACCAAATTTTGACGTGTGAAGAATTATTTTTAGTGGATCACTGTTTTTAAGGAGAGGAACTTCTTTATTAATCAAAAAATCTTTTAATACCTCAGCCTCATCTATACGTGATCTTAGTTTCTTAATACCATTAGGTTCAATAAGTTCCTTTATTGAACTTTCACAAGAAGCTAGCAAGAGAGAACTAGGGCTTGAAGTTTGAAGCAACTCAATACTTCTCTCGATTTTAAATGGATCTACCTTCTCGCCTTGCGACCATAAAACCGCAGATTGAACTAAACTTGATGCAGATTTATGAAGAGAGTGAACAACAAGATCTGCACCAAAAGATAGAGCTGATTTAGGTAAATCTGGTCTTATTTGACTAATTAAGTAAGCTCCATGAGCTTCATCAACCAAAACTGGCAAGGAATGAGAATGAATCTCATCAATCAGAGATTCTATATCTGCACAATATCCTTGATATGTGGGGTTAACTAAAACTACCGCCGCTATATCCTCTTCAAATTCTTTTGTTTTTTTTAAAACCCTCTGAAGCCATTTCCTATCAAAAACAGTGGCATGGCCTCTATCAGTTAGATAAGGAACATCGAAAAGTAATGGTGTTATTCCTCCAAGCAGGCATGCTTGGATACAGCTTTTGTGTATATTCCTCGGCATGAGAACAGCTTGACCAGGACGAGCTAGAGCAAGCAATGAACTTTGGAGTAAACCTGTCGCTCCGTTGACTCCATACCAACATCTATCAACACCCACTTCATAGGCAGAAGAATTTTGACTTTCGGCTATTGCTCCTTCACTAATCAACGGGCCACCAATCTCAAAAAGCTCAGGCAAATCCCAAATACCTGGTCTAAGCCTCAATAGGGTTTTTATGTTTTTTGGGAGAGCATTTCCTCTTCCATGTGCTGGTAAAAAAAGATTTTCGCTTCTATTAGTAGATAGCAAGTTTAAAAGCCCCATTGAATAAAAGATTTACCTAAAATCAATGTAGTTAAATTAGTCAGTAAGCAAATCAAAAGAACTTCTTAGATGAGTAGCTAAAAGAACTTATGATGAATTCATGAAATACGATTTCAAAAGAGATTTAACCTGGTTGATTTTAAGGCCATGGATATTGGTTCCTAGATTTATTCAGATAGTTGGTGCAATATCACTTCTACTAGCAAGACTTATATTTCAAGGTTCAAGCAATGAAGACAAAACTCAAAAGAAATTAGCTAAATTTCTACTTAAAACACTTATTGATCTGGGTCCCTGTTTTATAAAAGTAGGGCAAGCACTTTCAACCAGGCCAGATCTAATAAGAAAAGATTGGCTAGAAGAATTAACAAACCTACAAGATAATTTACCCTCATTTTCTCATGAAAAAGCACTTGAGATTATTGAAAATGAGCTAGGGAAACCAGCAAATGAACTTTTTAAAGAGTTCCCATCTAAACCAATAGCCTCAGCCAGTCTTGGTCAGGTTTATAAAGCAAAATTATTTAGTAATTATTGGGTAGCAGTAAAAGTTCAGAGACCTAATCTGATTTTCAACATTAGAAGAGATATCGTAATCATAAAAATACTTGGAGTTCTTAGTGCGCCAATACTTCCATTAAATCTTGGCTTTGGATTAGGTGAAATAATAGATGAGTTTGGAAGAAGCTTATTTGACGAAGTTGATTATAAAAAAGAAGCTAATAATGCTGAAAAATTTTCCAACCTCTTCCACAATAATAAGTCAGTAACAATACCAACAGTAGAAAGACATTTATCAACTACAAAAGTATTAACAACAAGCTGGATTGATGGGACAAAACTAAAAGATAGAAATGAATTAATTCAAAATAATTTAAATCCATCAAAACTTATAAGAACTGGTGTTATCAGCGGCATTCAGCAATTATTGGAATTTGGATATTTTCATGCAGATCCTCATCCAGGAAATATGTTTGCTCTAGAAGGTCATAATGGTGATTTAGGAAATATAGCCTATGTAGATTTCGGAATGATGGACTCTATCTCAGAGGTAGATAGATTAACTCTTACTGGTGCAATTGTTCACCTGATCAATAATGATTTTAATTCTGTTGCCAAAGATTTTCAAAAGCTAGGTTTTCTAAGTAAAGAACAGGACTTAAAGCCTCTAGAACCTGTATTAAAGGAAGTGCTTGGAAGTGCAATTGGTAAAGATGTTGCATCTTTTAATTTTAAAGAAATTACCAATAAATTTTCTGAATTAATGTTTGATTATCCCTTTAGAGTCCCCGCAAGATTTGCATTAATAATTAGAGCAGTAATCAGCCAAGAAGGGCTTGCTATTCGATTAGACCCTGATTTTAAAATTATAGATTTGGCATATCCATATGTAGCCAAAAGATTGCTAACTTCAGATACTAATGAAATGATAAATATATTATTAGATGTCATATTTGATAATAATGGACATATAAGAGTTGAACGAATAGAAAATTTATTCGATGTACTTGTCCAAGACTCGAGCACACCAGCCAAAGAGCTAATACCAGTGGCAGGAGCAGGTTTAAAGCTTTTAACTAGCTCTAGAGGTTCATTAATAAGGAAAAATTTATTAATGAGTATTATTAAAAACGAAAGGATAGATACTAAAGACATGAAGCAATTAATCAAACTAGTACGTAAAACCTTTAATCCTTTAAAAATGGCTGCAGGTCTTAAAAAACAAAACAACACACAAGTTGCGTAGATGATTTTCATAAAATATAATTAAAATTAAAAACATGATAAATATTAGTATTCAAAATATAATTACATTTATTGCAGTCAGTTTAGATGATGCAAATTTACAAAACCTAGATGAGTTGATTTCCGATTATCAACAAATAAAACCAATTGAAGATCCAATTTTTTGGCTTTCTTGCGGTGCCTTTATTTGTCTAATGTCTGGATTGATATTTGCAGACATTATGAAATCAAAACTAAATAAATGGTCAACAAAAAAGATATCTCCAATACCGCTAGAGGATCCTAGAACAATATCTAGTTGGTTTTCATTTTTCACGGGTCTAACAATTATTTTCGTAAGTGCATTAAGCATTATAAACTTTTCTATAATAAAATCTCTGATATTTTCTTCATTAATCTCAATTCTTTTTGGCATAACAATGTGGAAAGCCATTAAAGATTTGTTAATCCAAGTGAAGAAAGGAACAGTTAAAGAAATAGATGATTTTTTCTAATTAAAATAGATTCTACCTAGTGTTTTTAGACCTAGTTCAAATAGTATTGAATATAGTTTAGCAATAATTTCACTTAATAGATTACAAAAGATAATATCTGGATCTGTTCTTTTATCAAGACGGAAAGCTGACTTACTAATAAAACAAAGCAGCGTATAATTTAAAGGAAGTCAACCTATTCTTGAAGAGAAAGCAGATGCTAACTTTGATCATATTTAGTCACCGGGAAAGATTTATCAAAGAAGCTAAACCATACAGTTTTTCTACTAAATAAACCCCAATGAATCATATCTAGCTGCCAAGATAATCATGGAAGGAAAACTAATTTAAGTTTTCTCCCATCACATTTACGTTGTGGGATTCATCCTGTTGGAAGGTTAGATTTTGATAGAAGATGAGACATTCTGCTTACCAATAATGGAGACTTACCTTTAAGGCTTCCACATTCCAAATACTCCTAAACAAAAACTTATCTAGTTTGGGTAACTGGTCAGCCAAACCAATTAATATTAGAACATTAGAGAGGGAATTTTACTTGATGACAAAATGACAATGCCAGCAAGGATAGAAGTTTTGGATAGAGTTAATCAAAAGACTCTTCTTAAAGTGATTTTAAAAGAGAGCCTAAATCGACAAATCCGCAAAATAGCAACTCTTCCTGGACATCCAGTTCAAGATTTGCAAAGAATATCGATCTCAAATACAAATTTAAATGGCCTACAAGAAGGTAAGTGGCGAAAGCCAAAGACTAAGGAATGGATTTCAATTATTAATTAAAAATATTTATGTTTTATGGCATTAAATTTTCCCTTTAAAAAATCCTCATCAGTCTTATCTGATTCTCATGATAGACCTCAAGCTGACAATGAATTTTCTGAGGCAATTAATTTATTTAAAACTCAAAGAATGAAAGTTGGAATTTCATTAGAGACACTTTCAAAAGAGACCAAAATTTCAAGGAATGTACTAATAGCTATTGAAAATGGATGGGAAAAGTATTTACCAGAAAAAACCTATTTAACTTCAATGATCAAAAGTCTTGAGCTTAAGCTAAATTTAGAGAGAGGAAGTTTAAATGGTTTATCAACACAAAAAGGTACGATTAATACTGTATCTAGATTTAAGTTTAATTTCATAAATATAGACTTTCTTAATAGCTGGATTGGAAGCTTACTTTATTCCATCATAATGCTTTTATCAATACTAGCTCTTAATAGTCAGCAAAAATATCTTATAAAAATAAATAGTATTTCCTCAGAACCCATTATTATAGAAAAGAGTTTTAAAGAAGATGAAAATATAATAAATACGCAAAAAGAAAATTAATTTTATCTTTTATTTGCTTTAGCTAAATCACCATATTTTTTCAAAGATTCTCTAATATTTAAATCATTTCTCGGTAATCTCCAGGACCAATTATTTTCTACTGTGCCGGGTTTATTTAAGCGAGAGCTATCATCAAGATTTAATAAATCTTGCATAGGTGCTACAAATAATTTAGCTTTGGTTTCCATTCCTATTCGAATCAATTCCCAAGAAGTGAAATTTTCATAATCAAAAATCCTTTCTCTAATTTGTTCTTTTCTACCTTGATCCATTTCTCTCCACCAGCCAAGTGAAGTTGAATTATCGTGTGTTCCCGTATAAACAATCCAATTCTCTTCTTTAATATTCTCTGGCAAATAAGGATTTTCTAAATTCCCATCAAAAGCAAATTGGAGTATCTTCATCCCTGCTAATTCATAATCATCACGTAACTTTTCAACTTTTGAGGTTATGAGACCTAAATCTTCAGCAACTAAAGGGAGTGAGCCGCAGCAATCCTTTTTGATTAAAGTTAGTATCTCTTTTCCTGGAGAGGGCAACCAAATTCCATTCTCAGCTGTTTTATCTTTACCGGGAATTGCCCAAAAAGCTTCTAGCGCTCGAAAATGATCAATGCGTAAAAAATCAACCTGTTCTAGATGTCTTGCAATTCTTTTTCTCCACCATCTGTATTTACTTGCTTTGTGCCTACTCCAACGATAAACAGGGTTCCCCCAAAGCTGACCAGTTTCAGAAAAATAATCAGGCGGGACACCACTTTGAAGGAATGTATCTGAATTAGTTAAAATAGAAAATAATGATCGATTACTCCATACATCAACGCTATCTTTTGATACATAAAAAGGGACATCTCCAAATAAAAAAATTCCTAGATTTTTCGCAAGCTCTCTAATTGATTTCCACTGTCTGTCTAAATGCCACTGAATAAGATTATGGCCTAATAATTCTCTTTGGTTATTTTTTTTCCAATTTTCTAATTCTTCCTTATCCCGATCTGCATATTCATCTGGCCATTTCCACCATGGAAGATCATTGTTTTGAATCTTTAGTTCCATAAAGATGGAATGGTCATCTAACCAAAATTGTTTTGAGCACCATATTTCAAATTCTTCTTGAATAGTTCTATTCTGTTTATCCCAATAATCAACCAAAGAAAAACGTAAGGACTTAACTTTTGAATTTGCTAATTGAAAATCAACTCTATTTTCAAAACAATCATCTGCAGAAGAATAATCTTCCAGATTATTAGCTAAAAATCCGTCCCTCACCAAATCATTTTGATCAAGGAACCATGGATTGAAAGCAAAACCTGATGGAGAGCTATACGGAGATCCAAATGCATCAGTGGGAGCAAGAGGTAAAAATTGCCAAAAACCTATTCCAGAGGCAGCAAGTTCATTAAGCCATTCTCGAGCAGGTTTACCGAAACTCCCGCAGACAGGACTATCAGGCAATGAGGTTGGATGAAGCAGGATGCCTGAATTTCTTTCCAATTTCACTTTTTGTTATCTATAAAAAATAGGAAAGGAATACTAATAATGCTATTTTTATATTAAATTCAAAATGAATTCCTTTTGGATGGGAAATATTTTTTCTTAAATATCAAAAAAATAAATTAATTAATTAATAATATAAAAATTTAATTTAGATAAATAATTTTTTTGATTTAAAACAAGCTCCTAAAATATTTGCCTAGAACAATAGTATTGCTTAGATGAACGGTTTAATAAGATTTTGAAGCAACCCGTCCAATATAGGAAAGAATTATATTGAGATTTTATTTATTTTTCATTCCAAACAAACTTTTGCTTGTAAAGCCCCCATTACATAAATCAAGCTCTCTCTAACTGTGTGTTTACGACAAAATCACCGTTAAAAATCTTTAAGCCTTTACCTAATGTTTTCAAAAGAAAATTCTTCAGAAGACATTACTTTCACATAGCCACCCCAAACAAAAGGCAGGCCAATGATTCCCAGTTCAAAACTTTAAATTTTAGTCTTAAAAGAAAAAATATAAAAAAGCTTTTATATGATCATGTCTCAACATAACGGTAGATTAGTAAATATCATTTATTGCTTGCTGTGGAACCGTGACCAGTTTTATTACTGCAGCGAATCCTGACCCTACTAGTCTCGAGCATGACACTAATAGACTCAGATTGATTAGTGGGACATCTAATACAGCACTAGCAAAAGAAATTGCGACTTATATGGGGGTAACAAATGTCCCTCTAGTTTCAAAAAGGTTCGCAGATGGAGAGCTCTATGTTCAAATCCAGCAATCAATTAGAGGATGTGATGTTTTTCTGATACAACCGACCTGTGCTCCTGTTAATGACAGCTTGATGGAGCTTATGATCATGGTAGATGCTTGTAAAAGAGCATCTGCTAGACAAATTACAGCTGTAATTCCATATTTTGGTTACGCAAGAGCAGACAGAAAGACAGCAGGTAGAGAGTCAATAACTGCGAAGCTAACCGCAAATATTCTTGTCAAATCAGGTGTAGACAGAGTACTAGCAATGGACTTACATTCCGCACAAATCCAGGGGTATTTCGATATCCCTTGCGATCACATATATGGTTCACCTGTTTTAGTTGATTATCTATCAACTATGAAACTTGATGAAATTGTAGTCGTCTCTCCGGATGTAGGTGGTGTAGCCAGAGCCAGAGCTTTTGCTAAGCAAATGAAGGACTCACCTCTAGCCATTATTGATAAACGTCGCTCAGGGCATAATGTTGCCGAAAGCCTTACAGTGATTGGGGAAGTCTCTGGTAAAACTGCAATATTGATTGATGACATGATTGACACTGGGGGCACTATTTGCGCAGGAGCTGAATTACTTAGGAAGGAGGGTGCTAAAAAAGTTATTGCATGTGCATCTCATGCTGTTTTCTCTCCACCTGCTTACGCGAGACTTTCAAAAGAAGGTCTTTTTGAACAAGTTATTGTTACTAATAGTATTCCAGTGCCAAGTAATTTAGATTTCTCACAATTGAAAGTTTTATCAGTTGCAAATATGCTTGGAGAAGCTATCTGGAGAATTCATGAAGAAAGTTCTGTTAGCTCAATGTTCAGATAAATCTTTAACTTTACATCAAAATCAGTTCCACTACTTCTCTAGTATTAGAAGATAAATTTGCTTTGTTTAATTTTAATAGTGATTCATACATTCCTTCTTTATTTTTATCTATATAAGTTTTCCATTTACTAAAAATTTTCACCATTCTTGAAGCCGTTATTGGATTAATTTTATCTACCTCTATTAATTTATCAGCCATAAATAAATAACCTTGTCCATCTAGAGAATGAAATAAATCAATATTTTTACTAAATCCTCCTAGAACAGCTCGTATGGCATTTGGAGCTTTCCAATCAAATTTGGGATGTGATAACAATTTTTCAATCACATCAATTCCTCGCTTATGAGGTCTTGAAGCCTCATAAGCGAACCATGAGTCCAAGACCACTGGATTTTCCTTCCAAAGGTTATAAAACAAATTAGAAGCTTCTTCGGTCAAAGTGTTATCGAGTGGCTTTAATGCACCTAAAGCCGCCCTTGATATTGTCATTGAAGAATGACTAATTGATTCAACACAATTTCTTTGCACATTTCTATCGCCAGCAAGAGATAAATAAAACCATATAGTTCCTAATAGTTTCCTCTCTCCTCTACCCATTGGCCATTGATGATCAATAATATCTAATAAATTTTTAGATATTATTCTTAGATCTTGAAGAATTTCATTACCAATTAAAACTTGGAAATCTATTGACTCTCTATAAATTCTTATTGGATCAACTTTTGTGAATAAGGATTCCAATTCTGCAAAACCAGGTATTGCTAAAAGAGTTGCTAAGAAAAAAGGATCATTAATTCCTAAGGATTTTATGGTTTGTTTAATAGCATTAATAAACCTATCTTCCAATGAATAATTGGCTTTATTACAAAGCCTAGTCTTCAAAATTTCACGCATCAAATACTGACCAGAGTCCCACCTCGAAAAATAATCATTGTCATTTAAGAAAAGGAAAAGATAGTCATCTAGAAGCAAATCAGATTCCCAAACAACAGGAGAAGAAAATCGTCTAAAAAGTGATAAA
The DNA here is from genome assembly GCA_003284375.1 of Prochlorococcus sp. AG-311-J23. Lineage (GTDB taxonomy): Bacteria > Cyanobacteriota > Cyanobacteriia > PCC-6307 > Cyanobiaceae > Prochlorococcus_B. Next base: position 14,355 of record QBVL01000006.1, on the reverse strand, counting down.
ACTGGAGCTTTTTTCTCGCCTGGGAGAGTATGTATTTTTAGATTTTTCTTATTTTTATCTAAAATAAATAAATTATCCTCAACTATAGGACCAGCACCTTTTTCTCTGCTATAGCAAGAATAAAGAATTGGTATAACCATTTCCGTATTTTCACTAGTTTTTTCGCTATCTATTTTCTGCTCAAAAGAGACCTTCAAAATTGAATTTTTAGAATCCCAAGATTGATTTATAAGAACTTTTGGAGTACCTGATTTATAATACCAATTAAGAAATTTGTCTAAATCAAAAGGACAGTTTTTTCCTTCCAAATAAGCGCCTTTTATTAATGAATTAATAAAATCCTCAGTTGTAGCGGCACTACCGTCAAAAGTTTTAATATAGAGATTAATACCTCTAAAAAACTTTTCTTTTCCTAGCAATAGCTCAAGCATTCTTATCAACTCTGCACCCTTCTCATATATTGTTGTTGTATAAAAATTATCGATTGCTACATACTCTTTAGGCTTCACCGCATGAGATGTAGGCCCCTTATCTTCAGCAAATTGAAAATTCCTTAATAATGATACGTCTTCTATTCTTTTTAGTCCTTTACTGTGTAGATCTGATGTAAAAGATTGATCTCTAAAAACTGTCAGACCCTCTTTTAATGAAAGCTGAAACCAATCCCGACATGTAATTCTATTGCCAGTCCAATTGTGAAAATATTCGTGCGCTATAACACTTTCTATTCTCTCTAATTCATCATCAGTCGCAGTCTTTGAGTCAGCCAATACCAACTTTGAATTGAAAATATTTAGCCCCTTATTTTCCATAGCTCCCATATTAAAATGTCTTACAGCAACAATTTTATATTCATCTAAATCATATTCAAGACCGTAATTATCCTCATCCCATTTCATTGCTTTCTTTAGAGAGTTTACAGCATGTTTTGTATACCTTTCGTCTCCTTTTTCCACATAAATTTTAATATCAATTAATCTTCCCGTATTTGTTAGATATGTATCTGAGACTGAATTTAATTTACCTGCAACTAAAGCGAATAAATAGCAAGGCTTGGGGAAGGGATCTTCCCATATAATTTCATGTCTAAGATTATTTTTTTTTAAATTACCTGAATACTTCTTATTCCCATTAGACAATAATATGGGATACAAATTTCTATCTGCCTCTAATCTTACTGTATATCTACTTAAAATATCTGGCCTATCCGGATGATAACAAATTCTTCTAAAACCTTCAGCCTCACATTGTGTAGTTAACATTCCTGAGCTTAAATATAATCCTTCTAGCGATGTATTTCTAAAAGGATCTATTTGAGATCTTATTTTTAATTCAAATTCTGACACTGGAGGACTATTTATAATCAAGCCTTTATCGGAAATAGAATATTCAGGCAAGTTCAATTCTTTTCCATTTATTGATATTGATAATAATTTAATTTGATTACCCTGAAGAATAAGATTTGTAGGTTCTTTTTTCTTTGGCCTAATTAACATTGAAGATTGAACTACAACACAATCAGTCCCAATATCAAAATCTAAATATATACTTGGTATTAGGAAAGGATATTCAACATAGTCTGATAATTTAATAGATTTTTGAGTTGACATATTAAATAATTTTTTTTTAAATTAGTTAAACTAGATTTATTTATTTTGGTTTAATTGTTCAACAGTTTTTAAGAATTTTTTCTTATCTTCTTCTGGGACCATGTCAGGACAATTTTTCATGGCTCCATCAAGAAGCTGCAAAATCGCTCCATTATAAATATTTTTGTCTGGTATTTTTTCTTTTCCTAATTCTTTAATAAGCCCACCATGTCTACTTGAAATAAGCAATGCATAATTTTTTGCTGCTAAGGAAATAGCCTTTGGAAATTCAACTTCAATCTGTCTTGCCATACAGAGATAGCTAATTCCTATTTGTCTATATAAAAAGATATCTTCATCAGTAGCAGGAATAAAACCAACTTCCTTCTTATCAGCGCTCATTTTAGTCGGATTAGATTCTGACTTTATTGAGGAACTACAACTTGACAAAAGTATTGAAGCGACAAAAATAGACATCGCTAAAATTGTTTTTCTTGGAGATTTTTGGATTTTTCTCAAGTGACTTTAGTCGGTAAAAAACATCTGATGCAAAAAAAATTTATTAAAAAATCTTTACTTACACTTAAGATAAATATCATACATTAAGGAACATATAAAAAACTTTTACAAAATCATTAGTTGGGATTCTTAATCCTTATCTCATGGTGATTCTCAACTATTTTAAGCTTATCATTAAACCAACTATAAATAGTTCTGGATCTAAATTTATCTTGGTCAATTAAGCGCGTATGTTCTAATACATGCCAATTATCGTAATTAGACTCAAAGATCAACTCATGTTCATCCACTTGCCTAATATTTGATATGCTTGAAGAATCAGATAAATAAGAGCAATCACGAATTAATTGATGGCCTTGTAGACGAACAGTTATCTCTCCCTCACTTTTATAGGTTGTTTTTTTAATAAAAAAATCTTTTTGATCTTCGCACCACCAATTAAACCGATAGCTTTCAAATTCCAAATCACTTTGAATTAATTTGCTGATATTTAGGTACATTTCCAAATTAATGGCCTTTTCTTCATCAAAAAAATATTGTCTTTTAGAATGCCATAAACCAATATTTCTATCAAACCATCGCCTTAAATTACTATCAAAATCAATTCTAAGTCTATCAATACCTACTGAAGATTTTGTAGTTCTTCCAATACCAGTTGTATGAGAAATAGCCATTTTCTGGAAGTGAAAAAATCAAAAATGTACTTATTAATTATTAGCTAATACCTAAAAGGTGTCTCGTTACCTTAAGGTATACGTAATTATTTAGATTGCTCGACACTGTGGATAGTGCCGAAGCTAATGACAGACGGCAGCTAAAACTGTTGCTTGTGGCATCTCGTCAGCATCTCTCAAGGAGAGATATTCGTTCGTTAATTGAATATTTAGAAAGAGAAGATTGTGGGTTTAACGTTGCTCTAGATTTTTCAGATCCCTCCGACAATCCTGAATTACTTGAACTTTATAGATTAGTAGCTCTTCCTGCACTGGTAAAATTAGAACCTTCGCCTAGACAAATATTTGCTGGGAGTTCAATTTTTGAACAAGTTAAAACATGGGTTCCAAGATGGCAACACGAACGTATAAATAACCGAATAGGAGTCAGTCTTAGAGGCAAAACGATCGAATCCGATCAAACACAAAAAGAACTTCTTTTAGAGGATGATCTTCTAGTACTTAGACAAGAAAACGAAACGCTCACTAAAAAAATACATTCGCAAGAGAGCCTCCTGAGAATGGTTGCTCATGAATTGAGAACTCCATTAACCGCCGCTGGTTTAGCTCTTCAAAGCCAAAAACTTGGTCAAATCAGCATGAATAAGTTTCAAGACGTCCTTAAGAGAAGGCTTGAAGAAATTGAAATACTTTCAAAGGACTTATTAGAGGTTGGCAGTACTCGTTGGGAAACGTTGTTTAATCCTCAAAAAGTTGATCTTGCAAGCATATCTGCTGAAGCAATTCTGGAGCTTGAAAAGCAATGGCTTAATCGCAAAATAAAAATAAATACCGATATCCCAACTGATTTACCATCCGTTTTCGCAGATCAAAGAAGAATGATGCAGGTTTTGTTGAACCTTATTGAAAATGCTTTGAAATTTTCCGAAGACGAAGGTGAAATTTTTATAACAATGCTTCACAGAACAAATCAATGGGTTGAAGTAATTGTTCGAGATAATGGGCCTGGTATCCCCCAAGAAGAGCAACAAAGAATATTTGTTGATCGAGTGAGGCTTCCACAAACTTCTCAAGAGACAACTGGCTTTGGCATTGGCCTTTCAGTTTGTAGAAGAATTGTTGAAGTTCATGGAGGCAAGATCTGGGTAGTTTCTAAACCAACTGAAGGTGCATGTTTCTATTTCACCGTTCCCGTATGGCGTGGCCAAGATAAGGTTCAAGAAGCCTTGACGAGTGGCAAGGCGGGCCCGTAACTTTTATTTGTGATAACAATTACTTATTGAGTGATTTATCACTTCATCTGGCCCCATCGTCTAGAGGCCTAGGACACCTCCCTTTCACGGAGGCGACAGGGGTTCGAATCCCCTTGGGGCTATAATTAAAATTTCTCTAAATTTTAAAATTTTATACGAGGGCAAGACTTTTTAGGTTTCCCTTTTTTTTGGATAGAAATAAGTCTTCTATCCATAATTTCTTTTTTTCACTGAAACATTACATAAAAAAATAATATTCGTTTGATCAAAAAAGAATAACTAATCCCTAAAACTCTTTTAAATATTGGGATCTAAGAAAAGAAATGATCTTGTGACGGTCTCTAAAGGTGAACTTAAAAATTAGTAATATCAAGATAAAACAGCTAAAAGTTACCTCTTCTTGGTAATCTCACCTTCTAATTTAAGTTTTTATGGCTTACTCAGAGACAAAAGTAGTACTTGGTGGTCTTGCACATATTCCTATAATAATTGGTTTTTTCTACCTAATACGCAGGCAATATTCTTTTGGTGCAATGCTGCGAACTGGTAAGAATGCTCTAAGCGAAAAAGTGACCAAGGCTACTCCTGCAAAAGCTGCTACTCCTGCAAAAGCTGCTACTCCTGCAAAAGCTGCTACTCCTGCAAAAGCGTCTGCGGCAAAGAAACCTCATGCAGATGTACCGGTTAATACCTATAAGCCAAAAGCACCTTTCACTGGAACGGTAACTGAAAATTATTCAGCACTTAGGGATGGAGCAATTGGGAAAGTACAACACATAACTTTTGATCTGTCTGGAGGAGACCCTGACTTTAAATATGTTGAAGGTCAGAGTTGCGGCATACTTGCTGCAGGTGAAGATGCCAAAGGCAAACCTCATAGACCAAGACTTTATTCAATTGCAAGTACGAGATATGGTGATAACTTCGCTGGAAATACACTCTCGTTATGTGTTCGCCAACTTCAGTATGAAAAAGATGGTGAGACAATAAATGGTGTTTGCTCTACTTATTTATGCAACCTATCCCCTGGAGATAAGGTCAAAATAAGTGGGCCTGTAGGGAAAGAAATGCTTCTGCCTGAGGAAGAAGATTCAAACATAATAATGCTTGCCACAGGTACTGGTATAGCTCCAATGAGGGCCTATCTTAGGAGAATGTTTGAACCTACAGAAATAGAAAAACATCAGTGGAATTTTAAAGGCAAAGCTTGGTTATTCATGGGTGCACCTAAGACAGCCAATTTGCTTTATGATGCTGATTTCGAACACTACAAGTCAAAGTTTCCTGAAAATCTTAGATACACAAAAGCAATATCTAGAGAACAGAACAATACAAAAGGAGGAAGAATGTACATTCAAGATAGAGTTCTTGAACATGCAGAAGAAATATTCAATATGATTGAGAATCCTAAAACTCACATTTACTTGTGTGGATTAAAAGGAATGGAGCCAGGTATAGATGAGGCAATGGCAACAGCGGCTTCTGCAAAAGGATTAGATTGGTCTGAACTTAGACCTAAGCTAAGAAAAGCAGGCAGATGGCATGCTGAAACTTACTAGAGAACTAAAAAGTCTGGAAAGCGATAATTATTAATTACTTTAGAAATATTTTTTCTATATTTAATAAATATCAATTTTGTTTTTTAGCATCCGACCACCAAAAATGGCTGAATGTATAGAAGCAACTTGGATTTAATATTTCTCATCTGATTGGCAAGGAATTTATTAATGAGCATGCCAGTAACAAATCCATTGAGAATAGGGCTTCGCCAAGAGCGAGTAGTTCCTCCTCAATGTCTGGTTATATTTGGGGCCTCAGGAGATCTAACACACAGGAAACTAGTTCCTGCTCTATTTGAACTCTTCAAGCAAAGAAGATTACCAAGTGAGTTTGCCATTTTAGGCTGTGCGAGAAGGCCTTGGACTGATGGAATATTTAAAGAAAAAATGGAAGAAGCTCTTTCTTCTCAAATAAAAGAAAGTCCAAAAGAGTGGGAATTATTTTCTCAAAATCTTTTCTATGAGCCCGTAGATCTGCAACAACCCGAACACCTAGTAAGACTTGGAGAAAGACTTGAAATAATTGACAAGCTAAGAGCGACTCACGGTCATCGAACTTTTTACCTTTCAGTATCTCCGAAGTTCTATGGAAGTGGATGTAGAGCCTTAGCTGCAGCAGGATTATTGAAAGATCCAAAACGTAGTAGGGTCGTAATCGAAAAACCTTTTGGAAGAGATTTCAACAGCGCTCAGTCACTCAATTCTCTCGTTCAGGGTTGTGCTCAAGAAAGTCAAATATTTCGAATAGATCATTACTTGGGTAAAGAAACTGTTCAAAATATTCTTGTTCTCAGATTTGCAAACACGATTTTTGAACCTATTTGGAATAGAAATTATATATCGAGTGTTCAAATTACCAGTTCTGAAACAGTTGGAGTTGAAGATCGAGCTGGATATTACGAATCTTCAGGAGCTTTAAGAGATATGGTTCAAAATCATCTAACTCAAATGCTTGCTCTAACAGCAATGGAACCACCTGGGCATTTTGATCCAGAAGCAATAAGGAATGAAAAAGCTAAAGTTCTTCAAGCAGTCAAGCTTGCGAATGAAGAAAAGCCTTGGGAATGTTGCGTTAGAGGTCAATACTCAAAGGGAGGTAGCGATGAAGATCCACTCCTCGGTTATAGAGATGAACCAGGTGTTAATCCAAACAGCACCACTGAAACATATGTAGCGATGAAGCTGTTCATAGATAATTGGAGATGGCAGGGGGTACCTTTTTATGTAAGGACAGGAAAACGATTAGCTAAAAGGCTTAGTGAAGTTGTTCTCACATTTAGAGAAGCACCTGTTCACCTTTTTGATGCAGCAGGGGGATGCCCAACTTCAAACCAATTAATTCTTAGGATTCAACCCAACGAAGGTGCTGAATTTAGTTTTGAAGTTAAATCTCCAGGGTCTGGGATGAGAAGTAGACCTGTAAATATGGAGTTTTCCTATGACGAATCCTTTGGGGAGCCATCAGATGAAGGCTATGTGAGACTCCTTGCTGATGCAATGCTTGGAGATCCCACATTGTTTACTCGAAGCGATGAAGTTGAGGCTGCATGGCGTTTATATACTCCTCTACTTGAAAAGATTGAGGATTCTCCTTGGGAATTACCTATTTATCCATATGAGTCAAGGACATGGGGACCGACTGAATCAGACTTACTTATTGGCAAAGATCAACTTCTATGGAGAAGACCTTGAAAAAATTGAATCCAATTCTTTTATTTGAACCAAATTAGATGTCTCCTCAACTAACCTTACAAACACCCCTTCAGTTACCTCCATCTGAAATTCCTACCTATCTTGAGCAACTATGGTCTCATGATGAGCAAGGAGATAAAGGAGCTAACACTTTTTGTTTAATTGTCTGGCAACCGGCCTGGATTGAACAAAAACTAGTCAAAGCTGGAAAAATATCTGGGCCCGTAGTAGGTAGCCAAAGGAATGATCTCATAGAAGCTGCAAGAGAAATTATTCTAAGAGGAGATCTACCTAACAGTACTTCACCACTCGATTTCAGAGTTCAATCTTCAATTCAAGGTGAAGATTCAATTAAAAATGTAGAAGACCTAAGAGGGCAACACATTGACACCTCGATTAGTAATTTGCAACCAAGAAGATTAATAACAATTGCACCCACAATTGATAAAGAAAATAATTTAGAAACTTTAGTAGCAGCCTATTGTCCTCTTCCTGAAGAAAGCGGAGGAAAAACAGCTTGTGGAGACGTAATTGTTTTAAGAGGTAACAAAGATGCAATCAATGATGGTCTTGAAATTGTTGAAACTCTTGTCCCTGATGAACTTCCTTCTTGGTTATGGTGGAATGGAAGAATTGATGAGGCCCCCGAATTCCTCAATGCTCTAGCGCTACCAAATCGAAGATTAATTATTGATACTGCATTGGGTGAACCAATAATCTGCTTAAATTTATTGCTTCAAAGAATTCAATCGGGACAAGCTGTTAACGACCTTAATTGGCTTCGCCTTAGAGGCTGGAGAGAGACCTTAGCGATGGTATTTGATCCACTTCAAAGAAGAAATGCTCTTGATAATTTACAAAAAATTGATATCGATATTGAGGGTTCACAAACAGTTCAAGGTCTTTTACTGGCTGCATGGATTGCCGATCGTCTCAATTGGAAACTTGAAAGTCGCATCTTCTCAAACAAAGATCAACTGAAAGTAAATTTTCTTCGTCCTGACAAAACTCTTGTTCAAGTTGGTATTACTTCTCTACCAATTGGTAAGCCAAGCATAAATCCTGGTCAAATAGTTGGTCTTAGATTAATTGCAAAAGCCAAAAACAAACATAAAAGCGATATTTGTGTAATCCTCGCATCAGAATCTGGAGAATGCAGGAGATTAGAAGCGGGAGGTATGGCAAGAATGGAGCTTATTGAACAAGTCGTTCCCATTCAAAAGAACTCTTTAGAAAGTGATGTTGCTCGTTTACTTTCCAGTAGTAGAGGCAATACAAGTCCTTTACTTGCGAGTGCGACACCTATAGCAAAAGAAATCCTTGATTTAGTTAATCAAACCAACTAAATATAGTCATTAGATGGCATGCGTAATCTCAGCAATATCAAGTAACAGTGGTAAAACTCTTTTAAGTCTTCTTTTAATTTCTTGGTTAAAAAGTATAAATAAAACAGTTCAAACTTTTAAAGTTGGACCTGATTATTTAGACCCTCAACAGCTCACTGCAGTTTCAAAAAAAGCTTGTCGCAATCTTGATTTGGTTCTCTCTGGTGAAGGTTGGGTCAAAGAAAATTTTAATCACTACGGAGGCTTAACTGATTATTCGTTTGTTGAAGGTGTAATGGGATTATTCGATGGAGTTGGCAGTAGCTCAAAAGGGAGTACCGCTGAATTAGCTAAGGTTTTAAGCCTGCCAGTAGTACTTATTGTTGATGCTAGAGGGAAGGCTGCATCACTAGCAGCCTTAATAAAAGGATTTAGAGAGCACGATAAGGAATTAAAAATTGCAGGCATTGTTCTCAATAATGTTCAAACACCTAGACATGAAAAAATATTATTGGAGGTTCTTAATCAAATCAACATAAAGTCATTGGGTTCACTTCCTTCATGCAAAGACTTATATCTTCCCTCAAGGGCTTTAGGTTTAGCGCCGGCTCATGAAATTTTAGACTTAGATATAAAAGTTCAGAAGTGGGCATCAATAGCCAAAGATTATCTAGATATAGAAAGTTTTAGAAAGCTTTTATTATCTCCAGAATCTAACAACAAAACAATTAACTTTTTACCAAAGAAAGAAACAAAATTCATTCATCCAATTGCTATTGCTGAAGATGATGCTTTCCATTTTAGGTATCAAGAAACAAAAGAATTATTAGAAGAAAATGGAATGCCAACTATTACTTGGAAACCTCTTGAGAACGAAAAAATCCCAAAAGAAGCCAAAGGATTAATCATACCTGGAGGTTTTCCTGAGCAACACGCGAACCAATTGAGTAATTCAAAAATAAGCTTGAACTCAATAAAAATTTTTTCGAAAAAGTTTCCTATATATGCTGAATGTGGTGGAATGATGCTTTTATGTAAAAGTATATTTGATCTTGAAGGGAGAGAATATTCAATGGCTGGAATATTACCTTTTAAAGCTAAAAAAGGTAATTTAAAAATTGGTTATAGAGAAGTAAGAAGTAAAAATAAAAGTCCTATTACCACTCCTGGCAATAAACTTATTGGACATGAATTTCATCGCTGGGAAATATTTAATGAAAGCTATAATTCAGAAATAAATTGCTTATGGGATATTAAAGGATGGAATTTGGAAAGTAAAAACGAGGGTTTTTGTAATCATTTAATTCATGCGAGCTGGATACATTTACATTGGGCAAGTTCGCCTCTTATTATAGAAAATTGGAAAAAAAGTATTATGAACTATGCCTAAAGAAATCTGTTTTCAAAAATAACATTTTCCAAATTAATCACTTAATAATTTCTCTAAAATAGCTTGATTCGTCTTGCTTTTATCATCACCAACAATCCATACTCCTTTGCTCGCTCTGCTTACAGCAACGTATACAAGTCTTCTTCTAAATTCAAGATCTTTAGGCCAAAAGACATCAGAGGTTATGAACACTTCTCCAAAAGTACTTCCTTGACTCCTATGAATCGTAAGGACTGAAGCAGGACCCAAAGAAGCGAATGAGTCTCTAATAAAAAAGAAAAGTTTCCAGATCGAAGCACTATTTTTTTTTCCTCTCTCTCTTGCCAGATTGCTCAATACATTCAAAGAAAGGTCCAAGTCAATTCGAGATTTAGAACCTATTTGAGGAATTAACCTTAAAGAAAATTCTTTTTCATCACAGCTGACTTTAGCTATCTGAGTTTCAATAACAGGTAAAGGGTGTTCAAAATCTTGGTGAATTCCCAAAGGGGCCAAGTCAAAAATATTTGGAATTACATCTTCTACCACCATCTCTCTATTGGAATTAATCAAGATATCTGGTTCTTCTCCAAGCTCATCCTCATTTAATGACGCATTTGCCAAGACAGCTTTACGGCTAATTAAAACCTCTCCTGGTAAAACCTGATATTGATCTGCCATCTCACCATGAATAGCTCTTCTTGCATGAGGAACTAAGTTATCAACAATTCGATTCGTGTAGCACAAAATCCTTGCTCTATCGTGATCATCCTCTAAGGAAGATAAGCTCAATGTTGATTTAGCTCTTTCAAGCCAGCTTTTTCTATCTAATATTCCTACATTGCCTTTCTTAGAGTTAATAACTGGCAATATTGGTGGCTGATTACAAGGTATTTTCCCATCTCTAATTATATTTGCCAATTTAAGAACAGGCCCTTGATGACGAACGACTTCCCTAAGTTCAGTATTAACTGCTCTTTTAATTAAAAAAACTGAGCTATGGCTCTCTCCCACTGGTGGAAGTTGGGCCGGATCACCAATAAAAACCAACCGAGTCGAATTACATCTTGCACATTCAAGAGTTATCTCCAATAATTTGGAATCAATCATTGATGCTTCATCAATTAAAACGAGTCCTAAGTTTTCCAAAGAGTTCTCGGTTTGATCAGTTTTTTCACATATTTCTACATCCGCCTGTCTTTTCAACTTAAGTCGAAGCAAACGATGAATAGTGGAGGGAAACCATGTGGGTTGAATAGATTCCCTTTTTAAGCCCTCCCTTAGTACACCTACAGCCTTATGAGTTGGTGCAACTACAGTCCAACACAAACCTAACTCATCGACCTTTTTTAATAATTTCATAGATAAATATGTTTTTCCGCTACCTGCAAAGCCTTTCATTACAAAGGGTTTAAAGGAATATGGGGTATTAAGCCATTCACAGAATAATTCAAGAGATTTTTCTTGATCCTTAGTTAAGACAACACAATCTTCTTTTGCTTTTACTTCTTTCACAAAGAAACTAAACCAATCATTTGCAAAATATGCAAAGGAGAACCAATGAAGAAAATACCTGGTAAAGCCACAATTGGTCCAAGAATACTTCCTACCAATACCTCGATTTTCGTGTGCCCCAAAGATTCTTTTAAAGTATTATCTGAAGACAATTCATTAGAATTATTTTTTAAAATTTGATTGACTTTTGCTGCTGTTAATCCTGCCGACCTTCTTATTCCCGAAGCGTCGTACATCACAATAAAAGCAATTGTTGAAGCCAAAGCAAATACTGGATCATCAAAGCCAAGCTGAAGACCAACTCCTGCAGCGGTTCCTGTTACCAAAGCCGAGTGACTGGAGGGCATACCTCCTGTTTCAATAAGTACTGACGGTCTCCACCGTTGCTTAAAAATTAATTCGAATAATAATTTAGAAAATTGAGCAAGTCCACATGCTGCTAGCCCCCAGGCCAATACAGCATTATCAAGAATATAAATGAATTGAAATTCGAAACTTGAATTAAGATTCATCTATCTCTACTTGTAATGTAATCAGCCAATGCAAGAAGAGGTTTTGATTTTTCTGGCCAAGGCTTAAGAGCATTTTTTGCTTTAGCGATTAAAAGATCTGCTCTCCTTCTTGATTCATCAAGACCAAGTAATTTGGGATAAGTAGTCTTATCAGCAATTAAATCCTTTCCTGCTGTTTTGCCCAATACTTCACTACTTGCTGTTACATCAAGAATGTCATCAATTATTTGGAATGCTAGGCCAATCCCTCTCGCATAAACATTCAGTGCTTCTAGGAGATTCTCATCAGCTCCGCCAATCAATGCTCCGCAAGTGACACATGCCTTAAGCAGAGCTCCTGTTTTATGAAGGTGAATGTACTCTAAGGTTTCTAAATCAACCTCTTTCCCTTCACAATCAAGATCAACTACTTGTCCTCCTACCAGTCCAGGAGCCCCTGCCACTAAAGAGAGCTCGCCAATTATTTTTAATAGTCTCTCAGAGGGTATACCCTCTGTTCGAATTGACACCATCTCAAAAGCTCTGGTCAATAGAGCATCTCCAGCGAGTATGGCCACAGCATCTCCGTAAACCTTGTGATTAGTTGGACGCCCTCTACGAAGATCATCATTGTCCATTGAAGGTAGATCGTCATGGATAAGAGACATTGTATGAATCATTTCCAAAGCCACTGCTGTTGGCAATGCTTTTTCAACTTCGCCTCCAGCAAGTTCACAGGCAGCAAGACAAAGTATTGGTCTCAATCTCTTCCCTCCCGCCAAAAGGGAATAGCGCATAGACTCTCTTAATTTTTCTGGCTTTTCAGGGCCCAGAGACGCATCCAGCGCATCTTCAACGCGAGTTCTAGCTTTCTCTAGATACTCAGCGAAGTCAAAAGAAGCAATTGCTTCCTGCATGCAAAAAATCGATTCTTACCAATTCTCTCAGGACATTGTGATTCATGGAAGTAAATGACTAATAGTTAAAGGTAATCCACAATGTTTCTGCCACCTATCCACGGTATTTGCTAGAAGCATTGTTACTGTCATAGGCCCTACACCGCCAGGTACAGGAGAATAAGCAGCCACCTTATCTTCAATTTCAAATATCTTTACATCTCCACAAAGTTTACTCTTTTTGAGCTCTTTCATATTTTCTTTATCAGGCGGAAGTCTATGAATTCCTACATCAATAACTATGCAATTATCACTTACATGATTTTCCCCTATCAAATAGGGCTTGCCTGCTGCTACAACCAGTAAATCTGCCTCCCTAGTCAAAGAAGGTAAATCTTTAGTTCTTGAATGAGCAATAGTGACAGTGGCATTTGCAGCTTCAAGCATTAAAGCCATTGGCTTTCCAACAAGAATACTACGTCCAACTACTACTGCTCTTTTCCCTTCGATTTTGATTTTATTTCGTTCAAGCAGAGACATAACACCAGCAGGTGTACATGATCTTGGGCCTTTTTCTCCCTTTATTAATCTTCCTAGGTTTAAAGGATGTAGACCATCAGCATCCTTATCAGGATCAATACTCCTCAGCAAGGCGGCCTCATCAAGGTGAGCAGGTAATGGTAATTGCAATAAAATTCCATCAACATTCTTTTCTTCATTCAAACTTTTAATGACTTCTGTAAGTTCTTCCAATGAAATATCTTCTTTTAAATGCTTTGCAAAACTTCTAACACCTATTCGATCGCATGCTTTTTCCTTGTAATTGACATAAACTCCACTGGCAGGATCATTACCAACTCTAAGGACAGCCAGACCAGGACGACGTTTCGCAATTTCCAGGCCAGATTCGATAGCCTGTTGAAGTGTGAGTTCAATCTCCTGAGCAAGTTCTTTTCCATCTAAAATTTTTGGCATAAATAAAATGAATACAATTTCAATTAATCAACGCATTAAACCTAGCGTCAGAGTAGGTGAGAAACTCTTTGGCTAAATTACCCAGTCCACAAAAAATTTGGAGGATCTGGTTAGGGAGTCAATCTCCTAGACGTCCAATACTTCGATGGTCAGCCACTGACAAGTTAGGTCTACTAATGGTCTGTCTATTAGTAGCAATATTTTCAAGTTATAAGTTACTTGCTGTTCCCGATCTCAAACCAGGAGATATTGCTCAATTCAATGTAATAGCCCCTAGAGATGCAAAGGTAATAGACACAACGGATTTAAAAGAAAAGAAACAAGGCTTAAAAGAAAGTTTTATTCAATCAGTAGACAAGAATAAATCAAATAATTTAGAAAAGACTGTTTTCATGAAAATCGATACACTTCGCACCCTAAAGTATAACAATTTTAAAATAGATTCAAACGAAATTAATTTAACAAATCCAGAGAAAGCCTGGATAATTAATGTTACAG
>QBVL01000005.1 GCA_003284375.1 Prochlorococcus sp. AG-311-J23 | reverse complement strand
TGCTTGATAAAAAAGATCTTCTCCTAATCGACTATCCCTGCCAATTGCAATGAGGATATGAGATATTTCTATTTGATTAGATCCCCATCGAGAGCGAAAATCATCAGCGGTTTCGAGAAGAATTTCTAAGTCTTCTCCAATAAATAAATCTGATTGGTTGTTTATTGGTAGTTCAGCTATAAAGTTTTCTAAGATTTCATTTAATTCTTCATGGTTTACGGGTAAGGAATTTGTATATTTTTGATATTTCTTATTTCTAAAAAGTACTTCAATAAGATGCTCAACATCTAAGTCCTTATGTCTCCATCTTCTGGCTGATTGTTCAGCTATTAATAAAAGACTCCAAGCTTCATCGCTAAAAGAATCTGGTTCTGTAGTTAGACTTCCATTCATTTTTGATGACATTTGATTCAAAGTGGTCATTTGCCTACTTGATTTTGATTGAGACCTTTTTAGCTATATATGTATTTTCTCTTAAGACAAATTTGATGGATTAGGTCTTGGAAAGCAAGCTAGATTAGCAATTAAGGAACATATAGGAATAATGTAGTTCATAAGATCTAAAAATTATCTTAAATTCGTGGCTGACTCTCTAGAACTTGTAATTGATACAATAATGGCTCGAGAAGTGTTGGACTCACGTGGCAATCCAACAGTTGAGGCTGAAGTGCTTTTAGAAGGAGGTGCTATTGGACGTTCAATAGTTCCCAGCGGTGCAAGCACTGGAGCTCATGAAGCCCATGAATTACGAGATGGTGGTAAGCGTTATCTGGGTAAAGGAGTCCTCCAGGCCGTTAATCACATAGAAGAAAATATTTCTCCCGCGCTCTGCGGACTGTCATCTTTAGATCAAGCCACAGTTGATTCTGTAATGAAACAACTTGATGATACTGACAATAAATCAAATCTTGGAGCCAATTCAATCCTTGCTGTCAGTATGGCTACTGCAAGAGCAGCAGCGAATGGATTGGGATTACCTCTATATAGGTATTTAGGAGGACCGATGTCATCATTATTACCAGTTCCATTGATGAATGTTATTAATGGAGGAGAACATGCAGCAAATAATTTAGATTTTCAAGAATTTATGTTGGTTCCACATGGCGCTGAAAGCTTTCGAGAAGCATTGAGAATGGGAGCTGAGGTCTTTCATACTCTTAAAGATTTATTGAGTCAGAAAGGTTTATCAACTGCTGTTGGCGATGAAGGGGGATTCGCTCCAAATCTTGAGAGTAATAAAGCAGCAGGTGATCTATTAATGCAAGCAATTGAACAGGCGGGATTTAAACCAGGAGAGCAAATCTCTCTAGCTTTAGATGTTGCTAGTACAGAGTTTTATGAGAAGGGAAAATATTCTTATGGTGGAAATTCTTACTCCAGCGAGCAAATGGTGGAGGAATTGGCTGGATTAGTTAATTCATTTCCAATTGTTTCTATTGAAGATGGATTAGCTGAAGATGATTGGGATGGTTGGAGCTTGCTTACCAAAAAGCTCGGTAAAAGTGTTCAATTAGTTGGAGATGATTTATTTGTTACCAACACACTTCGTTTGCAACGAGGGATTGATGAAAATATTGCAAATTCAATATTAATTAAAGTAAATCAAATTGGTTCTTTGACCGAAACTCTTGAAGCTATAGAGCTTGCCACAAGATCAAGTTATACAACTGTTATTAGTCATAGAAGTGGAGAAACTGAAGATACAACTATTGCTGATTTATCAGTAGCAACTAAATCTGGTCAAATTAAAACAGGTTCATTGAGTCGCAGTGAAAGAGTCGCGAAATATAATCAATTACTTCGTATTGAGGATGAGTTAGGTAGTCAAGCAACATATGCTGGACTTGTTGGATTGGGACCAAGAGGAAGCTTTAGAGGGTGATTTAAAGAAACTAGCGGGTGCTTCCTCTTCCTTGAAAGTTATCAAGTCGATTTTCATTTCTCATTTTGAATTGTAATGTAATCCATTTAAGAGTTATTGGAAATCCTGGGATTAATGGTATTAAAAATAAATATTGGTTACTATTTGAGGCTAACAAAGCTGACGATATAGCAAGTGATCCAAGGAGAACTGAATTACCTAGTGTTTGTTGAGCATTAATCATTCTTCTGAGTTGTCGGTCTGATTCACCCATTCGTACTTGAAGTTGTAAGTCGCCTTGTTCAAGTCTTTCAAGATTTTCATCCAAGCGTTTTGGTAACCCAACAGCTTTACTGCCTATTTCAGTAACTTGTCTTCCTAATTCATTAAATAAATCGTTAGAGTCTGGATTCTTTGAAGTCATGAGAGGGAGAAGGAAGGGTTTTGCTATTGCTATTAAGTTAAATTCTGGGTCTAAATATCTTCCCACTCCTTCAAAAGTTGATAATGCTCTAAAAACAAAAATCAACTCAATTGGTATTCTAAAGGGTTTCCCATAAGCCAGTTCGGACATATCCCCAGAAAGCTTTTCTATAATTTGAGAATCAAATGGAGGAGTGAGAGCTTCATTTAACATTATTCTTATTAATCTTCTAACTGGACCTATTTCTATGTCTTCCTCTATTAATCCAGCAATTTGAAGCTCTTTTACTAGTCCACTAACATCTCGCAGCGCTGCGGCTTTTATCATTGAATTGAGCCTGCCTCTGATACGCTCAGAAACAAAACCCATCATTCCAAAATCATAGTAAATTAGAGAACCACTTTTAGAGACAGCCAAGTTGCCGGGATGAGGGTCAGCGTGAAAAAAACCGTAATTAACTAATTGTTTCAAATAGCTTGTAGCTCCAATTTTTGCGATTGAAGAAGTATCAATATCATTCCTTTTTAGAGATTTAATGTCATTTATCTTGATTCCCGGTAAGTACTCCAAACATAAAACTTTACTGGTGCTTAAATCCCAAAATACACTTGGGATTAAAATATCTGAATCATCTATAAATTGCTGTTTAAATCTTGCTGCATATTGAGCTTCAATTCGAAAATCTAGCTCTCTGAGTAATACTCTCTTAGACTCTTTTGCAATACCTATCCAGTCATTCCCACGACTTAAAGACTTTATCCTTTGAACTACTTTGGCAACTTGATTCATAACATCTAAGTCAAGCCTGAAAAACTTTTCTATATCTGGTCTTTGGACTTTGAAAATAACATTTTTTTCATTATTTAATCTAGCTTTATGAACTTGAGCAAGTGATGCTGAGCCAATTGGACTTTTATCAATACTTATGATTTTTTCGTAAGAATTCCCAAGTTGGTTAGTTAATATTTTATCGACTTTTTCAAACGCAAAAGGTGGAACTCTGTCTTGTAGGGAGGTCAGCTCATTTACCCATGCAGAGGGAATCACATCAGCTCTTGCAGATAAAAGTTGGCCTAATTTTATAAATGCTGATCCTAAATTAATTAATTCTTTTGTAACCCATTTTGCTCTTAAAGTAGTTCTTTTCTCTCTCCTTATTATGGTATATCCCTTTAAATAAGTCCATTTTTTAGAATCAAACCATAAATAGAAAAGTAAACCTAATAAAACTGTCCAAATCCTAAAGGCTCTGCCAAATCTTTGAAGTTGACTAGCTAGAAATATCAATTTTTCCCCTCAATATCTTTATTAATATCGATAACCTTTGATCTGAGATTATCTATTTGAATTTGAATTAAATCTTCTTTACTTAACTTTTCCTCAGAACTTTTTCCTTTTGACTTATTAGTCATCTTTTCTAGACGTTCAGATTCATCAATAACCTCTTCTTTGAAGCTATACCATTCATTTTGGAGCTTTTGAGGCAATTCTTCAGCAATTTCGGTAAATTCTTGCGCAGAATTTATCAATTTCTCTGTTATTCGAGCTGCTATTCGGTTTACAGCTGCTTTAAGGAGTATCTCTGAGTCGCTCAAGAATCTAAATAATCAGCTTATACTTTAGAAGATTTCGGTTTCTTTGTGTCTTCGGATTGAAACTAGGTGTAGGCAGATTTGCTCTTAATCAATTAAATCTATTTAGAAGATTGTTTGTTATTGTTCATCTGAGAAAAATTTCATTAGAGTTAGACAATCTAACACTTGATATTATTTGGGGAGAAAGTTTAACCTATTAACCCAATTGATCTCAACACATCCCTTTCTCTTCCTGAAAGAGAGCAAAATCTACTAAGAGAATTACATTGGAAACAATTGAAACTGATGTTGTCATAGTTGGTGGTGGGCCTGCTGGTTGCAGTTGTGCGCTTTACACCTCCCGAGCAGATTTAAGAACAGTAATCCTTGATAAGAATCCTGACGTAGGTGCTTTGGCAATAACTCATCAAATTGCCAATTATCCAGGAGTTTCAAGCGAAATGAGTGGAGAGGCCTTGTTGAAATTGATGAGAGATCAGGCTACACAATATGGGGCTGACTATAGAAGAGCCCAGGTTTTTGGGATTGAGGCTAATGGTGACTGCAA
Source organism: Prochlorococcus sp. AG-311-J23 (assembly GCA_003284375.1). Taxonomy (GTDB): domain Bacteria; phylum Cyanobacteriota; class Cyanobacteriia; order PCC-6307; family Cyanobiaceae; genus Prochlorococcus_B. The sequence goes on along the minus strand of QBVL01000005.1, from coordinate 64,544 downwards.
AACTATCTATACTCCAGAAGGAACTTTTAAAGCAAAAGCACTTGTCGTTGCAAGTGGTGCAATGGGAAGGCCAGCATCATTTAAAGGTGAGGCTGAATTTCTTGGTAGGGGAGTTAGCTATTGCGCGACTTGTGATGGAGCTTTTTATAGAGATCGTGAAGTTGCCGTTGTTGGAATTAATAAAGAAGCAATTGAAGAAGCAAATGTTCTTACAAAATTTGCTTCCAAAGTTCATTGGATAACATCTAATGATCCAAAATCAGATGACCATCATGCGCAAGACCTCTTATCAAAACCAAATGTCAACCATTGGAGTAAGACTAGGTTAATGCAGATTGAAGGTAATGATGCTGGTGTGACAGGCATTAAGGTTAAAAATCGTTCAATTGATACTCATCAAGATTTAGCTCTTGAAGGAGTTTTTGTTTACATGAGTGGATCAAAGCCTATTACGGACTTTCTTGGTGAACAGGTTGCTTTTAAAGAGGATGGAGGGGTTTTGGTGGATGATTTTATGTCTACAACAGTCGAAGGGGTTTGGGCTATAGGCGACATCAGAAATACCCCTTTTAAGCAAGCTGTTGTGGCAGCATCTGATGGATGTATAGCTGCTATGGCAATAGATAGATATTTAAATAGTCGAAAATCAATTCGTGTCGATTGGGTTCATGCTTGATATGTGTAATTGAGAAGTATTTTTTAAAGAGGAGTTGCTTCTGAAACATATGCAACACCTCCGTAGTAACTCAGAACAGATTTTATATTTTCTCGTATTTTATCAATTATGTCTTGCTCGCAAAAAATAATTACATGTACATTTGATCCAAATCCTGTAAATTCCATATCTTCTGTGACAATTCTTTCTGGACCTCTTCCCGTTGCATGTTTCATAACTGTATAGCCAGGAACTTCAGCATTTTCTAGCGCTGATAGAACATCATCTAGTTCTCTTTCACTAAAAATCAAGTCAAGTCTTTTCATGTTTTTGAATATTAAATTTGAGGAATCATTGCGTTGACTAAGCTCATATAAACAGGTATTCCAAATATTATGTTAAACGGAAATGTTAACCCAAGAGTGGTTGAAATGTAATAACTAGGTCTTGCTTCAGGCACTGTCATTCTCATTGCTGTTGGCACCGCAAGATATGAAGCGCTTGCACATAGAACAACAAATAAGAGTGCATTGCCGGGATCTAAATTTAGCAATCTTGCTATTGCTGAACCTAATACTGCATTAACTATTGGCATAAGTATAGAAAACATAATGAGAAAAGCACCGGTTTTATTTAAACGAGCGAGCCGTTGAGCTGCCACAATTCCCATATCTAGTAAAAAGAAACACTCAGCCCCATAAAAAAGTTCTCCAGTAAATGGTTCCATTTTTTTAATGTCAGAGGGATCAACCGCTGATGTTAAAAAACCTATTAAAAGGCTTCCCAGTAATAAATAAACTGAACCATTAAGCATTGACTCATGAAGAATTGAGCCCCATTTCATTTTTCTTTTGATGGGCCTATCTTTGCTTGCTCCAAACTTTACTAATAAAAGACCAATTATTATTGCTGGAGACTCCATAAGTGCTAAAGCTGCAACCATAAAACCATCAAAGGGTATATTTTGACTTTCTAAAAAGCTTTCAGCAGTTATGAATGTAACGGCACTTATTGATCCATATGCTGCAGATATTGCGGCTGCATTAAAAACATCGAATTTAAATCTAAGTATTACAAAGCAAATAAGAGGGATTAAAAGAGACATTAATATTGCAGCAACCACAGTTGGAAGAACTGGGTAACTGAAGCCACTTTTCTGAAGTTCAATACCTCCCTTGAAGCCTATTGCCAGTAAAAGATATAGAGAAAATAATTTTGGTAGGGGAGCTGGAATCTCAAAATCAGACTTTAATGCGTATGCAATGGCACCCAAAAAGAAAAAAAGTATTGGTGGACTTAAAGCATTTTGGATGAAAAGGTTTTGTCCCATTTCTAGTTAGTTCTTAAAGCAAGCAATAAATAAAAATATTGATGATTAATTAACTATTTAGGCTGTCAATTGCAGCTGTGAGCGCTTCTTTTCTTGTACCAATTACATCAACTCCAAATTTAGCAAGTCTGTCTTTTACTCTTCCTGTTGCCCCAGCAACATATGCTTTCCTTGAGTTGTTTAGAGCTTCCTGAACCATATCTTCTATTGCGAGAGTTGCAGTAACCCCAAGTCTAGGAACATCAGTGATATCAAGAATTAGAACTTTGTAGTTTCTTACAAGCATCATTCTTTCAGTAATTCCTTTTGCTGCTCCAAAACTAAGTGGTCCTTTCAACCTAAATAGCATTACTTCTCCCGCACAACGATCTAAAAGTGCTTTCTCATCTGAAGGGAGTTGTGCATTTGCTGCATTGTTATTTGATGTTGCGTCGAATGGGTTGTCAGCTTCCATTCCCTCCAATTGAGTCTCTGTAATTGAATCGATCGTGAGCATATTTGCTATAAATACACCAACTAGTACAGCCCATATCAAGTCCCAGAAAACTGTCATCAAGAGGACTCCATACATCACACTTGCTGTTTTCAGCGAAAGTTTATGAGCTCTTAATAGAAATCCCCAATCAATAATGTCTAAGCCAACTTTTATTAAAATTCCTGCAAGAAGAGCAGTAGGAATCTGAGCGGCTAGAGGACCAGCACCAACAAGAACGAATAACAATACTACTGAATGAACCATCCCTGAGATTGGGGTGGAGCCTCCAGATTTGACATTAATTACTGTTCTCATAGTTGCCCCAGCGCCAGGCAAACCTGTGAAAATACCAGCTACTGCATTCCCAATACCTTGTCCAATTAGTTCTCTATCAGAATTATGTCTAGTTTGAGAAATATTATCCGCGACAAGAGATGTAAGAAGAGAGTCAATAGCGCCAAGGACAGCAAGGACTAGTCCAGCTTTAAGAATTATTGGGAAGAAATTGCCAATGCTTGGATCTGGGAGACTTATAGAAAGACCGCCCTCTGGTATTGCGCCTATTCTGTCTAAGGAACTATCGCCAAAAAAAAGTATTGATAAAGGAGTAACTATTAATAATGCTAAAAGAGGAGACGGGACCCATTGACTTATTTTACGGGGGGTCAGAAACACTATCGCAAGTGTCATTACTGCAACTGCTATTGCAGCCCCATTTGGTGAGAAATTGTTAACTAAAGTTGAAAGAGACTCTAATACTCCTCCTCGAGTTGATATGCCAAGTAAAGGACCTAGTTGAAGAGCAATTATGATTACTCCAATTCCAGACATAAAGCCTGAAACTACTGAATATGGAACAAGTGTTATGTATTTACCAAGCCTTAGTAGGCCAAATAAAATCTGAAATAATCCTCCAATGACTACTGCAGCCATTACTAAAGGAAGAATTTCTCCAGCAGATAAATCTCTAGGTACTCCTGCAGCCGCTAAGCTAGCCACCACTCCAGCAACGGTTACACTCATCGGCCCAGTTGGACCACTAACCTGTGAAGGTGTTCCTCCAAATAAAGCTGCGAGGAAGCCAACTACGACTGCACCGTAAAGACCATAAATAGCGCCTCCAGGACCAAGGGCAGCATTACCAAACGCTAAAGCTAGTGGTAATGCCACGACTGCAGCTGTTAATCCACCTAGAACATCACCTCTAACATTTTTTAGGTGAAAGCCATTAATTAACGCCAATCGACTCTCCTTACTTGATTTGACTTGAATAAGCCTATCTCTTCAAGGTTCAATTACGTTCGGCATTCTCAATTTTTACATACTAGATTTAGGTAAAATCAACAAAAGATTGACTCTTGGCACTTGAAAAAGCTTTATTTTCATGGAATTAAAAGGTTTTAAGGATTATTTCAAAATTCTTGGCATTAGTAGAAATGCTACCGATAAAGAAATCAAAAGTGCATTCAGAAAACTTGCTAGACAATTTCATCCTGATTTACATCCACATGATGAGAAGGCTGAGTCGGAATTCAAAGAAATCAATGAAGCTTACGAGGTTCTTTCAGATGAGGCCAAAAAAAATTCCTATGAACAATATCTAAGTTATTGGTTCAAAAACAGAGATAGAAAGTCTAGAGATTTTTATACAGAAAATAATGATACGCAATTTGATGAATATTTAAACTTTGATGATTTTGTAAGTGATTTAATTGGAAGATTTAGTGAGGTTGGTCAAGATATTTACTCAAATATATCTTTCGATAAGAAGGCTCGATCACTAAATCTTGATGCAGAATTTAATTTGCAGATTAGTTTTTTAGAAGCTTTGAATGGCGCAAAAAAAAATCTTTTGGTAAATGATGAACGTATTGAGGTGAAAATCCCACAAGGAATTGAAACAGGATCAAAGATACGTATAAAAAATAAGGGAAACATCCTTTCTGGTAAAGGGAAAAGGGGAGATTTATTGATTGACATCAGTATTAAATCTCATCCGATTTGGAAACTGAAAGGTTTAAATGTTTATGCAGACTTACCTCTTTCATTAGATGAATTTGCTTTGGGAGCAGATATTACGGTTGCTTCTCCTCAAGGCGATGCATATTTATCAATACCTTCAGGAAGTTTGCCTGAGCAAAAATTGAGATTAGAAGGCCAAGGATTGGATAACTTGGATACCCAAGGAGATTTGTTTTTTACTCTAAAATTAAAGCTACCTAAAAATTGGTCAGATGATGAGTTAAAACTTCTTGAAAAGCTTAGATCTGTTCGAATAGATGAACCTCGATCAAGTTGGTTCGAGAAGGCTAGGACTTAAAGGAAGTAAAATGTAGTTATCTTGATTGGTCCATATGGATCTTACTTATCGGCCCCGTCGTCTTCGCAGAACAAACTCTCTAAGAGAAATGGTTCGAGAGAACACTCTCTCTGCTTCTGACTTCATCTACCCTCTTTTTGTTCATGAAGGTTCAGATACTCAGGAAATAGACGCGATGCCAGGTTCAAATCGCTGGTCAATAGATGGATTAGTTGATGAAGTTAAACGTGCTTGGAGTCTAGGTATTAGATGCGTAGTTATTTTTCCAAAAGTTCCTGACGAGCAAAAAACAGAAGATGGAGCTGAATGCTTCAACGAGAAAGGTTTAATACCAAGGACTCTTGAAAGATTGAAAAAAGAGATACCTGAAATGTGTGTTATGACTGATGTTGCTTTAGATCCTTATTCTTGTGATGGTCATGATGGAATAGTTAGTGATGAAGGGATAATTTTGAATGATATAACTGTTGATTATTTGTGTAAACAAGCTGTTGTCCAGGCACGATCTGGAGCAGATTTAATTGGCCCAAGTGACATGATGGATGGAAGAGTAGGAGCAATAAGGGAAGCCTTAGATGATGAAGGTTTTGACCATGTAGGAATAATTAGTTACACGGCAAAATATTCATCTGCATATTATGGACCTTTTAGAGAAGCTTTAGATTCAGCTCCTAGATTATTATCTAATAAGACTATTCCGAAAAATAAAAACACCTATCAGATGGATCCAGCTAATGCTAGAGAAGCAATAACAGAAGCTCAGCTTGACGAACAAGAAGGATCAGACATCCTAATGGTGAAGCCAGGTTTGGCTTACTTAGATATTATTTACCGTTTAAGAGAAGAATCTGAATTACCTATCGCTGCTTATAACGTAAGCGGGGAGTATTCAATGGTCAAAGCTGCATCTCAAAGAGGTTGGATAGATGAAAGAGCCATTGTTTTGGAAACTTTATTGAGTTTTAAAAGAGCAGGAGCAAATCTTATCCTTACATATCACGCATGTGATGCCGCAGGATGGTTAAAAGAATAATAAAGTTGAATAAGAAAATTATTAAAAATTTGAACTTTTAATCAAAAGTAATGCAAAAAAAACAGTCTGAATTAAATACTAAAAGTGTTTATCGACTCGGCCATGTTGCCGTTAGAGTTGAGGATGTCAATAGAGCTAAAAGCTTTTATATGAGCTTAGGAATGAAGCTCATATGGGATGATACTGATTGGTGCTATTTAGAGGCGGGGGAGAGTAAAGATGGTCTTGCTTTACTTGGCCCTAGCTATAAAGCTGCCGGTCCACATTTTGCATTTCATTTCACTAGCAAAGATGAGATAAAGAGAATTCATGACTCTCTAAAAAAACAAGGAATAAAGGTTGGTGCTTTGCATGATCATCGAGATGGGACTTCTTCTTTTTATTTAAAAGACACAGAAGGAAATTGGTTGGAAATGCTCTATCACCCATTAACAGGAATACCAACAAATCAATAGGCCTCCTAGATACGAATGGGATTAACAAGAAATCAGAATGATTCTGAAAAGACACAAATAATTTTAGAGTCTTTAGAATTACTTGAATGGCCAACTGTTTGTAGCCATTTATCTACTTTCGCGGTTACTCAGCAAGGCCGCAAAATATGTGAAAGCTTTGATTTGCCATCACATATCTCCTTAAGCCATAAGTTATTGTGCCAAACATTAGAAATTGGATTATTAGATATTTCACTTGATGGAGGAATATCTTTTGAAGGTGTTCATGATTTGGAAAACATTCTTTTGATATGCTCTAAAGGTGGTGTCGCTATGGGTGAGGATTTATTAAAAGTAGCTGATACATTAAGAGCTGCTAGGAAATTAAGAAAAGTAATATTTGATCAAGTAATACGTCCAAGACTATCTGAATTACTCAAAGATATTGCAACTTTGCCAGATTTGCAAAAACTCCTTGAATTCGGTCTGGAGGAAGGAGGGCGAATTGCTGATCGTGCAAGCACAAAGCTTTCCGAATTACGTCGCTATAGGAGCGCGGTACGTCTTCAAAGAAAAGATATTCTTCAAGATATTATTCGAAAATATGGTGCATTGCTTCAAGATAACATTATCTCAGAGAGATATGGTCGACCTGTTTTAGCTTTTAAGGCTGGAACTTCTGATCAAATAAAAGGAATGGTTCATGATAGTTCAGCTTCTGGGAACACAATCTATGTCGAGCCTCAGGTTGTCATATCAATAGGAAACCGTTTGGCGAAGATAGATTCTGAAATCTCAGATGAAGAGAGGAGGCTTCTATCTGGTTGGAGTAAAGAGGTTGGCCTTAATGCAAACGTAATAGCTCATTTAGGAGAGATACTTTTGCAGATTGAGTTTTCATTAGCTAGAGCACGTTATTCTAAATGGCTTAAGGGGGTACCAGTAATTCTTGATGAAGAGGAAAATACATTATTCGAGATTAAAGATTTTCGTCACCCGTTATTGGTTTGGAATGACTTTCATGAGAAAAAAAATAGAGTTGTTCCAACTAGCTTTGATGTCTCCGCTGATTTGAAAGTGGTAGCGATTACAGGACCTAATACTGGTGGCAAAACTGTAGCTTTAAAAAGTATTGGCTTAGCAGTTTTAATGGCTAAAGCCGGTTTGCTTTTGCCATGTACAGGCTCACCCAGATTGCCGTGGTGTAAAAATATTTTAGCTGATATTGGTGATGAGCAATCTTTACAGCAAAATTTATCTACATTTAGTGGACATATTCTACGGATAAGTCGAATACTTGATGCTATAGATTCATTCCCAGGGACAACTCTTGTACTTTTAGATGAAGTAGGAGCAGGAACTGATCCTACTGAGGGTACAGCATTGGCTATGGCGCTTTTAAAGATAATGGCCGATAGAGCAAGATTAACCATTGCTACTACTCATTTTGGACAATTAAAAGCACTCAAATATAGCGATTCGAGATTTGAAAATGCTTCCGTTTCTTTCGATAGCGAAACTATAGAACCAACTTTTCATTTGCAATGGGGGATCCCTGGTCGAAGTAATGCAATTGAAATTTCAAAAAGACTTGGTCTTGACGAGCAGGTAATTAAAAGCGCTCAAAAATTTATTAATCCTGAAAGCGTTGATAATGTTAATCAAGTTATTCAAGGCTTAGAAAAACAACGAGAGCGGCAACAATCAGCAGCTGAAGATGCCGCTGCATTATTGGCAAAAACCGAATTATTACATGAAGAATTACTTAATAGTTGGCAGAAACAACGTCAACAATCAGAAGAGTTTAATGAAAAAGGAAGGTTCAAATTGGAGTCATCCATTCGTGAAGGTCAAAAAGAAGTTAGACATTTAATTAAACGCTTGCGCGATCAAAATGCTAGTGGTGAGACAGCAAGAATCGCTGGTCAACGATTACGGCAAATGGAAAAGGGATATCGAAGCGATAGACGAATTCAGCACAAACAGAGTTGGACCCCAAAGATTGGCGACAAAGTTAGATTGTCTTCTATTGGAAAGGCAGGTGAAATAATTTCTTTTTCAGATGATGGAATGCAATTAACAGTTCTATGTGGTGTCTTTCGAAGCAAAGTCAGTTTAACTGAGGTAGAAAGTCTTGATGGTCAAAAGGCAGAAATAAATCGAATTGTGCAAGTAAAAACTTCGCAAGTAAGAAAGAATTTATCCTTAGTGCGTACTAAAAAAAACACAATAGACGTAAGAGGTTTACGAGTGCATGAAGCCGAGGGGGTAATTGAAGAAAAGTTGAGAAATTGTTCTGGCGCCTTATGGGTTATTCATGGAATTGGTTCTGGAAAACTAAAAAAAGGTTTAAGGAAATGGTTGGATTCTCTTTCATATATTGAGAAAGTAGCTGATGCTGAATCTCATGATGGCGGTCCAGGATGTAGTGTTGTTTGGATGGTTGATTGACTTTTAAGTAAAAACTAAAAGCAGTGTTTTCAAATTCTTTTATTTAGCAATCATGAATTTAAGAATTATTATCAAGTTTATGGATGATAAATATTTCTAAATGCAATTTATTGATCAGGCTATTATTGATGTCAAAGCAGGTTCAGGTGGTGATGGTATCTCTGCTTTTAGAAGAGAAAAGTATGTTCCAGCAGGTGGTCCTGCAGGGGGAGATGGAGGACAAGGAGGAAATGTCGTTTTAGAGGCTGATGATAATCTGCAAACTCTTTTGGATTTCAAATTTCAGAAATTAATTTCTGCTGAGAATGGTTATAGAGGTGGACCCAATAAATGCACTGGTGCATCAGGAGATGACACAGTACTTAAAGTTCCATGCGGAACGGAGGTAAGACATCTCTCTACAAATATCATTCTTGGTGACTTAACTCACAAAGGTCAACAACTCATTGTCGCGTTTGGTGGAAAAGGAGGTTTCGGGAACGCTCGCTATTTATCAAATAGCAATAGAGCCCCAGAAAAATTCACTGAGGGAAAAGAGGGGGAAGAATGGACATTGCAATTGGAATTAAAACTTCTCGCAGAAGTTGGAATTATTGGTTTACCAAATGCAGGTAAAAGTACTTTGATCTCTGTACTCTCCTCTGCAAGACCCAAAATTGCTGATTATCCATTTACAACTTTAATTCCTAATCTCGGAGTAGTAAGAAGGCCCTCAGGAGATGGAACAGTTTTTGCAGATATTCCCGGCTTAATTTCTGGAGCATCAAAAGGGATTGGTTTAGGGCATGATTTTCTCCGACATATTGAGAGGACAAAGGTATTACTTCATTTGATTGATTCAGCATCAAATGATCCAATAAATGATTTCAGAACTATTAACGAGGAATTAACGTCTTATGGTCATGATTTGATCTCTAAGCCTAGAATTTTTGTCCTTAATAAAAAAGAGCTATTAAATGAAAATGACATTAAAACACTTTTAAATAAAATTGAGCAATTAACTGGAAAAAATGTACATGTAATCTCCGCTGTAACTAGATTTGGTCTGGATGATTTGTTGAATTCTATTTGGAACGAACTTGGATACTAATGAATTGTTATGAGTGAATTATGTCTGCTTTTATTGCAGATGATTATTGCTAATAATTAAAAAGAGTATTTAAAATTATGGATTTTTAAAATTGCTTCGATGGCAAATAGAAATTTCACTTTGCCAGGCTGATCAAGACATTGATGTGCTCTAGAAAATGGCAAAAAAAACTTATTGTTCGTAAAATAAAAATAAGTAATCAGTTGTGTGGTCTTAAACCGGTAGTCCTTAAGATTTTAATATAGATTATTAATTTATTTAGAGAAAAAAAGGGGCAATTGTCCCTTTTTTTTCTCTTCTTGTTACTAGTAATTAATCGTCGTATACCAAGCACTCTGGCTCGTCAGGATTAGCGTCACAGAAAAGTTCAAGTGCGTTCGGATCATGCTTGTCCTCAGGATGATGCTCTTTGTATTCCTCAAGAGAATGAAGCTCTTCTGTTAGATGTCTAACTTTAGGATCATTTCCTGAAGCTTGAGCTGTTTGGATCTCAGATTGATCCTTTTCAATATGCTCGTCGATTGATTTCATAGCGTCTTAAAGAATCAAAATCTTCAACTATTAACACGATAATTATGGCGAGGGAATATTGCACGTGCTTTGTAAATTTGGTTGGATTTCCTCACCGTTTGCTGACATGGCGCAGTAAATATTTGTGCCTGAGAAATTGTTCATAGGCGAAAACCTGTCTGGCTAACTTGTTTCAATGTCTGGGGTATTTAGCTTTCTTTGACTATCTAAAAAATCAAATACACTTTTATCTCCTATGTCAGCCTCTGCTGGAAGGTTAAATTTTCTTATTCCCAATATCAACAAAAATAGGGCAGAAAGAAGCAATAGTGCAAAAGTAAATTTTTCATCAGTCAGTTCAGTCAAATGTCCAATAAAAACTATTGGTATAAATATTGTGACCCCTATTGCCTCTATTCTTCTAAAACAAAAAAACTCTTTGAAACCTATTCCTGTTAAGGATACAAAAAGTGGCCCAACAAGAAATGCCCACTTTGGATTTTCTTTAAGACCATAGATTAAGTTTGTTAATCCAAAGTGATATGAAACAATTCCTAGGCCCATGCAACCAATTGCCCAAAAGAATATAAGAGCTTGGTGTAAAGGTCTTAAATATATGTGTATCCACTTAAGAGCTAAGCCTAGACTGATTCCCAATCCAGCAAAATAAATCCATATTTGACTAGATCCATTAGTTAACCATTGAACTAGACCTAACGAAAAAAATAAGCCACAAGAGAGAATAGACAAGCGATAGAAGAGAACTTCTTTCTTGTCTTTTGGAGTTACTATGAAATCACCATAGACTCCTTTAATAGGTTTTGAGGATGAAAAATAAGAATTTTCTGCTTTCATAGTTGATAATTAATAGTTGATGATTGTTGTAATATCTTCTCCTTTAGGAACAATATTACTTGGATTTAAAGGGAATAAAGCTCCAAAATAATCTTTTCTCCAAGTATCAATATCGCATGTTTTATTTATATTATTAATATTGAAAACCTTTTTTCTCCACTTGATTATATGTGGGAATGATTTAATTGATTTATTACTACATTTGAATAGTGGGTGATAAATTGCCTCCCATCTAATAAGGGTAGGGAAAAGTCTTATGTCAGCAATTGAAAGATTTTCCCCACAGAGCCAAGGCCCATTTGATTGAAGATTTTCTTCGATAATATTTAGGACTGAGAACAAATTTTCAGAAGCTTTTTCGTAAGCTTTTTGATTTCTAGCAAAGCCACATTTATAAACTCCATTGTTAATATTTTCTTGAATTAAATTCTGCCAGTTAATTATTTTTTCTTGATATTTGGTTGGGTTAAGGTCTATTGCATTATCGTATATAGGCCAGTTATTTAATATCTCGACAAGCTCAGCACTTTCATTGTTTATAAGTCTTGATTTTGATTCGGGTTCATTCCCTGGATCGAAAAGCATTGGTACTGTTGCTCTTCTTGATTGATAATTTCCGCATTTTCGATAAAGCTCTTGAAGGTCTTTACACCCTCTTATTGGAGGATCTAATATCCATCTTCCTCCAGCATTGTCTACTTGAGCAATATGAAGATTGATTGATTTCTTTAATCCTTTGATCTCGTAAAGCATCCATGCTCTATGGGCCCAAGGGCAGCTTTTGCCAATAATTAAACCTGGCATTCGATTTGAATCTCTACTTCTTAAATTTTCCTTGGTTGGGATTTGAACTTTTTTTTGAAGATTTCTTGGCCTCTTGTAACTTCCACTAGGATCTGATGGGGCAAGACCATTCATCAGAACTTTCCACTCAAAGCTCCAAATTTGTCTCGCAGCTTGTACAAATATTTTTGGTATAGTCATGAATCTCTTTTATTATTATGTTTATCTATGTGCTCTTGATTAATGATGCAGCTACAGGTACTTCTAGTGGCTGGTACTCATGGTAATGAAATAAATGGTATTTGGCTTTTTGATGAATGGAATAAATCATCTTTTTTAATAAATACTCACGGGATAAAAACTTGTAAGGTGATTGGAAATCCTGATGCGAAAAAGGCTGGAAAAAGATACATTCACAATGATTTGAATCGGAGTTTTCATGAAGAATCATTTTTATCAATCAACTCTTCAAATTGTGAGAGTGCCAGAGCAAATGAGTTGGTGAATCTTTATGGAGATGCAGGAGAAAACCCCTGTCAAATAGCATTAGATTTTCATACAACAACTGCCTCTATGGGGAGTTGCTTGGTTGTTTATGGGAGAAGAAATGCAGATTTGGCTTTAGCTTCTTTAATTCAAAATCAATTAGGTTTACCAATATATCTCCACGAATCTGATCAAAAACAAACAGGTTTTTTAGTTGAATCTTGGCCTTGTGGACTTGTCGTAGAGATTGGCCCCATTGGTCAGGGTCTCTTGAATTCGAGAATTATTTCGCAAACAAAATTGATTCTTGAGACTTTGATGGAGCAAATTTATAAAGTTAAGAACTTAAATCAATTTTTTCCTAATAAGTTGATAATTCACAGGCATATTAAAAGTATCGATTTCCCTAGAGATGAAGAAGGAAATATTGATGGATATTTGCATTCTCAAAGGCAATCAAAAGATTGGCAAGAATTAAAGGAAAACGATGAAATGTTTTGTAAGTTAAATGGTGAAATAATTAGGTTTGAAGAGGATGAACCTTATATTCCTGTATTCATCAATGAAGCAGCGTATGTAGAAAAAAATATCGCTATGAGCTTTACCAAAAGAGAATTATGGAATTTCAAAAAAGAATGGAAACAATCTCTGATTGATCTCATACATCAGAAGTAAGTCCTCTCGCTCCAATAAATAATTGCCCCTTGAGCCTCTAATTCATATTTTCTGTGACGAGCATCACTTAGAGGAACACTCTCTTCAAGCCTATGTCCATTAATGAGCCACTTGATTAGAACCAATTCGCGACCTCAAAGCCTAAACATTAAGAGAATATTAAGGCACTCTAGGCACCTTGAAGGCACGACCTGCTGATTCTCTTTATAAATTGTCCTACAGTTTAGTCACGGAAGGGGGCATTCTCCTTTATTATCACGTCTGGCAGTCTAATTAGCTGCTCTTATTTATTCGTCCCTTTAGGGACATACACATTCGTCCTCATGACCACCATTCAGCAGCAGCGTTCTTCGTTGCTCAAAGGTTGGCCACAATTCTGCGAGTGGGTTACTTCCACCAACAACCGCATCTATGTCGGTTGGTTCGGTGTATTGATGATCCCTTGCCTTCTTGCGGCAACAACTTGTTTCATCGTTGCATTTATCGCTGCTCCTCCAGTTGATATCGACGGTATCCGTGAGCCAGTAGCTGGTTCATTCATGTATGGAAACAACATCATTTCTGGTGCTGTTGTTCCTTCAAGTAACGCTATCGGCCTTCACTTCTACCCAATCTGGGAAGCAGCAACTCTTGATGAGTGGCTATATAACGGTGGCCCTTACCAGCTTGTAATCTTCCACTTCCTTATTGGTATCTCTGCATACATGGGACGTCAGTGGGAGCTTTCATACCGTTTAGGTATGCGCCCATGGATCTGTGTTGCTTACTCAGCACCTGTATCAGCAGCTTTCGCTGTATTCCTTGTTTACCCATTCGGTCAGGGTTCATTCTCTGATGGTATGCCTCTAGGGATCTCTGGAACATTCAACTTCATGTTCGTTTTCCAGGCTGAGCACAATATCTTGATGCACCCATTCCATATGGCTGGTGTAGCAGGTATGTTCGGTGGTGCTTTGTTCTCTGCAATGCACGGTTCTTTGGTTACTTCATCACTTATCCGTGAGACCACAGGACTTGATTCACAGAACTACGGTTACAAGTTTGGACAAGAAGAAGAGACATACAACATCGTTGCAGCTCATGGCTACTTCGGTCGTTTGATCTTCCAATATGCAAGCTTCAACAACAGCCGTAGCCTTCACTTCTTCTTGGCTTCATGGCCAGTGATTTGTGTTTGGTTGACATCTATGGGCATCTGCACCATGGCGTTCAACTTGAACGGTTTCAACTTCAACCAGTCTGTAGTTGATACTTCAGGCAAGGTTGTACCAACCTGGGGTGACGTACTTAACCGTGCAAACCTTGGTATGGAAGTAATGCACGAGCGTAATGCTCACAACTTCCCACTTGACCTAGCAGCTGCTGAGTCTACTTCTGTAGCTCTTGTTGCACCTGCAATCGGTTAAGTCTTTAACTTGATTTTTCAAAGCCCTCTTTTAGAGGGCTTTTTTTTTGCTTATTATTAGTTCTATGCATTCTTGAGTGGTTTATTTTTTAGCAAGTATTGATTAACATTTTGTAGATAGGTTTATTTATGGGAAGTAGTTTCGGAAAACTCTTTAATATAAGCACCTTTGGTGAATCTCACGGAGGAGGTGTTGGAGTGATTATTGATGGATGTCCTCCAAGGTTGGATCTTGATGTTAATGAAATACAAAATGATCTCAATCGAAGGAGGCCAGGACAAAGCAAAATAACTACTCCAAGAAACGAAAGTGATGAAGTTGAAATTCTTAGTGGTCTTTTAGGTAATAAAACCTTGGGAACCCCAATTGCCATGGTTGTAAGAAATAAAGATCATCGACCTGCTGATTATTCTGAAATTAAAAAAACTTTTAGACCATCTCACGCTGATGCTACATATCAAAAAAAATATGGAATTCAGGCTTCAAGTGGCGGCGGGCGAGCATCAGCAAGAGAAACTATAGGTAGAGTTGCTGCCGGCTCTGTTGCAAAGCAACTTCTCTCTAAGTCTGCTAATACGGAAATACTTGCTTGGGTGAAGAGAATTCATGATATTGAGGCTGAAATTCAACCTAGTGAAGTTACTTTTGATCAGATTGAGAAAAATATTGTTCGATGTCCAAATCAATCAGCTGCAGATTTAATGATTCAGAGAGTGGAGGCTTTTGGTAAAGAAGGTGACTCCTGTGGTGGAGTAATAGAATGTGTTGTTCGAAATCCGCCAGTAGGTCTTGGTATGCCTGTTTTTGATAAGTTAGAAGCTGATTTAGCAAAGGCATTAATGTCTTTGCCTGCCACTAAAGGATTTGAGGTGGGATCAGGTTTCGGAGGTACTTATTTGAAAGGCAGCGAACATAATGATCCTTTTTTGCCATCCGATTCCGCTCAATTGAAAACTGCTACTAACAATTCAGGCGGAATTCAAGGAGGTATCAGTAATGGTGAGGATATAGTCCTGAGAGTTGGCTTTAAACCAACAGCAACTATTAGGAAAAGTCAAAAGACGGTTGATGAGGATGGTAATGCCATAACTCTCAAGGCGACAGGAAGACATGATCCTTGTGTTTTGCCAAGGGCAGTTCCAATGGTTGAAGCAATGGTTGCGCTAGTTTTAGCTGATCACTTACTTAGACAAAAAGGTCAATGTACTGACTAATGCTCAAATAATTAATTATTTGTTTTTAGGATAAATTTTCAATAATCTTTTATCCACATCTCTAGATCTTTGTCAGGCGTTTGATTTTGTAATTCTCTACCAATTACCAATGCATCGTATCCACTTTTTAGTAATTTTCTTAGACTTTTACTTTTAATTCCACCTGCACCAATAAAAAAAGTATCCTTTGTTTTTAAGTCCTGTAATTCATTTAAAAAATTAATTCCTAATTTTGAGGCAGGAAATATTTTTATTATTTTATATCCTAGATTGATTGCTTCTTTGAAATTTTCAATATTGGAAATCCCTGGGATAACTAATTGATTATGCTTAATGGCTTTGATATGAATTTCTTTATTAAAGAATGGACTCATCGAATAATTAAGATCTAATGAGAGAATTGTTTCTAAAGATTGCCTTGAAGAAATTGATGCAACACCTATATTAATTGATTTGAATTTATTTTTTATTTCTAAAATTAAATTTACCCATTCTGGACTTGAATCCCACCCTATTTCAATATTTTTTATACCAATTTCAGTGAACTTCTCGATTTTAAGAAGTAAATTTTCTTTCTTTTGCGAGAGATTAAAAAAGTTATGTTCGAGTCTGATTACAACTATGAGGGGCTGTATTCTGAGAGATTTTATTAAATTATTTTGCTTAACTTTCAAGAATTATATTTTTAAACTATGCGTATTCAGCAACTTTAACTTCATGGCGAATTAACAAATCCTGGAACTCTAGGGAATCAACGGTCTCAGTTTCCATAAGCATTGCTGTTAATTCTTCAAGTACTTGGCGATTTTCATTTAAAGCCTTTTTGGCTCTTTCGTATGCAATTTCAACAAGAACTGAAACTTCGGAATCAATTGTTGCTGCTGTATCTTCAGAAAAATCTCTTTCTGCAGAGATGTCTCTACCAAGGAACATCCCACCTTGTGATCTTCCTAAAGCTACGGGCCCTAACTTGTCACTCATGCCAAATTTGGTAATCATTTGCCTAGCGACTGAAGCTACTTGCTTTAGATCATTTGATGCTCCTGTAGTTACTTCGTCTTCTCCATAAATAATTTCCTCGGCAACTCTTCCTCCAAGAGCAACAGCCATTTGATTTTGAAGGTAAGACCTTGAATAAAGTCCAGATTCCATTCTTTCTTCACTTGGTGTGAAAAAAGTTAGTCCGCCAGCGCCCCCTCTTGGAATGATTGATATCTTTTGCACAGGGTCATAATCAGGCATCACAGCACCAACTACGGCATGTCCAGCTTCATGATAAGCAACTAACTTTTTACGCTTTTCACTAATAACTGAGTCTTTCTTCTCAGGACCTACCATTATTCTCTCGATTGCATCACTAACTTCATCGTTGCTGACTTCTGTTAATTCTCTTCTGGCAGCCAAAATGGCAGCTTCATTTAATAGATTCGCTAAGTCTGCTCCAGTAAAACCAGGGGTCCTTCTAGCTACTTGATCAAGGTCAACTGCCTTGGAAAGTGTTTTACTTTTTGCATGAACATTCAGTATTTGCAATCTCCCTGAGTAATCAGGTCTATCAACAGTTACTTGCCTATCAAATCTCCCTGGTCTCATGAGTGCTGAGTCGAGCACATCAGGTCTGTTTGTAGCTGCAACAATAATTATTCCTGAATTTCCCTCAAATCCATCCATTTCAGTAAGTAGTTGGTTTAGCGTTTGCTCTCTTTCATCGTTACCTCCTCCAAGTCCTGCTCCACGCTGACGACCAACAGCATCTATTTCATCAATGAAAACTATACAAGGAGCATTTTTCTTTGCTTGTTCAAAAAGGTCTCTTACTCTGCTTGCACCAACTCCAACAAACATCTCTACAAACTCAGATCCAGATATGGAAAAGAAAGGAACTGAAGCTTCACCGGCAACTGCCTTTGCAAGCAAAGTTTTACCTGTTCCAGGAGGTCCAACCAATAAAACACCTTTAGGGATTTTGGCTCCTACAGCTGTGAAGCGATCAGGATTTTTTAAGAAATCAACTACTTCAGTAAGTTCAAGCTTTGCACCCTCTATTCCAGCAACATCACCAAAAGTGACTTTTGTCTCAGGCTCCATTTGAAGTCTTGCTTTACTCTTTCCAAAATTCATAGCTGGATTTCCACCACCACCACCAGAGCCTGCTCTTCTAAATAGGAAGAATAGACCTCCTAGTAAGAGAATTGGAAAAATTAAGCTTGTAGCAGCTTGCTGTAAGGGATTGGCCTGAGTAGTTGGTTGTACAGCAATATCGACGTCATTATCTGTTAGTAATTGGAGTAATTGTTGATCAGGAGCCAAATTAACCAAAGCCCTGTTTCCATCACTTTCAACAATTTGGGCAGTTCCCTTGTCAGGCGAAATAAGAACTCTGCTTATTTGCTTCTCTTGAACAGCTTCTATAAAGTCGCTATATCTAAGTGTTCTAGATGCTTTTGTCGGGCTTGGCTTATCGAAAAAAGCACTTCCAACAAAAATTACAACTACAACAATTAGTACATAAAGACCAATGTTTCTCCAGCGTTTGTTCAATGTTCTTTCATATCTTTTGTAAGTTTAATAGGAATAGGTCCAACTATGCGGCTCTTAGTACATCAACGACGCTTTTAAATGCAAACCATTCAGGAATTTCTTCTCCACTTCTGAGCATTTTTCTGAACTGAGTGCCGCTCAATTTTTTTACATGTAATCCTTTTTCTTTAGCAAAATCGGCGGTTACATAGCCTTCCTCCTCTGTAAACACAAGATTTAGAGATGGAACTATTTGCATTCCTAATTCTTGGCAGCACTTGTTTGCAAAATTTTGAGCATCGTATGGACCATAAAAATCTTCACCATTTAGAGAGGACTTACAGCCGGCCATATCCCTTCCGATAATAAAATGAGTACAACCGTAATTCCTTCTGATAATCATGTGCTGCAAAGCCTCTCTTGGCCCAGCCATATGCATCGAATAAGGAAGATATGACCACCTAATTTTTGGATTATTAACTTCAGAGGCAAGTTTTTCATAGGTTTGAAATCTTACTGATCCAGGGATGTCATCTTCTTGAGTTGGTCCGCAAGTTGGGTGAACAAGAACAACACCATTTTTACTGACATTATTTGCTTCTAAGGCTCTTGTGAAAAGCTCATAATGGGCTCTATGAATTGGATTCCTACACTGGAATGCAACTACATCTTCTCCGGAGGGTAGGCTCTCTCTTACTTGAGCAGGAGTTTGGCAAGTGAAAACTCTTTTAGGTAATTCTAGACCTTTAATTGAGCCCCCTAAATAATATTTTTTCCTCTCCATAGAGATCATTCTTACTGCTGGATGCTCCAAAGAAGTTGTTCCATAGCAAAATTGGGCTTCAATAACTTTGTCAGGAGTCCATTTTTCTTGAACTTCAAAAATTGCTAGTTCTTGATCTTTGTAATTAAGTACAACTGAATCTCCTGGACTTATATCTTCTCTATCTGTATCCATCACAATTGGTAAACCAAAAAGCAAACCTGATTCGAGTCTATTTTGTTTAACAACTGAGTTGTAATTTTTCTCACTCATGAATCCATTTAAGGGAGAAAAAGCACCTATCAAAAGAAGCTCAATATCACAAGCATTTCTATCAGAACAATTTAAAGTTTTAAAAGAATTTTTTTTTAATTCTTTTGCTTCTTGAGCAGATGCCATCAGGTTTATAAGTTCTCCACCATACGGTTTGATCAAACCTGCAAGATTTTTATTAGAACTTTGCTTGCTAGTCATTTTCTCTTGAAGTAACTGGAAAATTCTCCCAGATCAAGGGCCCATATTTAAGAAATTGTTTTCATTAAATTCAGCCCAAAAAAAAAGAGGGTTTTAACCCTCTTTTTTTATTGATCAAGATGATTATTTTTAGGCTTTGCGACCATAGAAGATACCTTTGATTTTGATATCAACAGGATCTTTTGATCCAAGGTCATTGTCTGAAGGTTGGATAGCAACAAATTGACCACCAAATTCATCAGTGTCTGCATCAACACTATCGACAGTAAGTGTTATTTCACCTTTACCGCCAAGATCATCTTTAACATTTTCTCTTGCAAGATCATCATCATCACCACCACGAGCAATGAGAGCTTGAGCATATTCAACACCAGTTGATTTAGCGCGACTCTTTGGATCAAGAAAGTCTGCAGATCTATAGCTTGGAGTTGTTGTTGGACCTGAAAATTCAGCACCTGGTTCAATTGATTTTCCTTTTTTGGATTCAGCAACCATCTCTTTAACAGAGAAAGCAAAAGGAAATTCTTCTCCATTTGGAGCTAGAACAGTAATAAGAGAGAAGTCAATACCACCTTTTTCAGTGAATTTCCCTCCAGAAAGATCTCCATAAACTTCATCAAGACTTGTGTTGAAGCGAGGACTGATAATTTTTGCTAGTGCAAAATCAGATTTATTTCGCTTGTTACCTGGAAGTTTTACTGAAACTTCTGTTGGCTGAAGGCATAAACTTTTAAATTGACCATCAGCATTGATAGAACCCGAGGAACCCGCTGGTAAAACAGTGCAAGCATCAGCTTGGCCAGTATTAACAACATTTCCAAAACGAGCATTACCTTGCTCGCGCCCTTTTAAAGCTGCAGATGCGCTTGATGGGAGAGTTGTAAAGGTGAGACAAAAAGCCAGCATCAAAGCCAGCAGAGGACGAAATCGCATGAGAGGGCTAGATGACTGCGGTCGAAACCGCCCAATTAATTCAGTTGGGATATTACAGGTATCAAATACTTCTTATCACAAGCATTTGACAGCTCTATACAACCCGTAGCTTTTGCTTTGATGGATTTACTACTCCGAGTTCATTCGAAACCCAATCATAGCAGTCTTTTTTGGCGTTTAGCCTCTGATTTTAGAAAAAAACAAATTCGAAAAATATCAAAGATTTTCTATTTTAAATTTCTAATTTCATCTAAAAGTTGATGGGATATTGCAAGTTTTGTTGAGAAAGATAAGTTTTTGACCATTTTCTTTGGTCCTAACAAAAAACCACTGTTGAAGTTTTCATCAAATCCTTGTCCAGCTCTGTCAATGGGATTGGTCATAAGAAGGTCACAACCTTTTGAAACTCTTTTATTCTCTCCCTTTTCAATAATTTCGTTATCACTTCCTGTTTCAGCAGCAAAACCTAAGAAAATTTGATTTTCTAATTTTTTTCTCGTTTGATTTTTGATTATGTCTGATGTCATTTCTAAATTATTTAAAATGGACTTTAAAAAAAATTCTTTAGAGATTTTTTGTTCACTTGGATTATTATTTTTGAAATCTGATATCGCTGCAGCCATTACAATGACCTGAGCAGATGGTTGTAAATCATCAATTTTTGCTCCCATTTCATTTGAGCTTCTAACTGGATAAGTATTAAGTCCCTCAAGAAGATCTTTTTGAACACTTACTGGGCCATGAACTAAATCGACCTCTGCACCTCTTAACTTTGCCGCTTGAGCTATAAAAACTCCCATCTTTCCACTGCTTCGATTTGTTATTTGTCTTACGGCATCTAAAGCCTCGACGGTAGGACCAGTCGATATGAGAAACCTAATGCCTTTTAAATCTTTAGTGAGAAATTTATTTTCTTCATGGAAAATAAATGCACTTTCAGAGGCCAATTCAATAATATCTAAACTGACCATTTTCCCATCACCAACTCTGTCGCAAGCTAAAAGACCTTCACTAGGTTCGAGAGTAATAACTTGGTCAATATTTTTAACGTGTTTCCAGTTCTTTTTTACTGATTGATGTTCCCACATTGAAGTGTTCATAGCAGCAGCCATAATTATTTGAGATTGACTAGCTAAAAGAATGCTCGCTAAGAGCCCATCAGCACTTCCACTAGTGAATCTGGATAAGGATGTGGCGCTCATGGGTGCAACAATAATTAGTTCTGCCCATTCAGCTAAAGCAATGTGCAATGGCTTGGTTTGAGAGTCAGCCCATTGATGTTTATCTTGGTAACATTTATTTCTGCTTAAGGTAGACAAAGATAAGGGGCTAACTAAATTAGCGGCGCTTTGCGTTATGACGCATTTGACCTCTGCACCAGCTTTAATTAAGCGGCTGACTAAAATAGGAGCTTTAACAGCTGCAATACTCCCTGTAACAGCAACTAATATATTCTTTCCAGATAAAGAAGTTGAATTAATCATGATATTTTTATTTTATATCAAATAGACCTTGAAAGATATTTTTCGAATTTTAAATAAACTGCAATTTGGTATTAAAGGAAAATTGATTTTTTAGACCTTGGGCGAAGATAATTTATTTTTGCTTTATTAGATCTTTCATTTATTATATTTATGTTCAAGAGTTAACTAAAAAATCTGAGGTAATTTTCAATCTTTTCTCTTATGACTCCAAGAATGCAGAAAACATTTTTATATAAATCATCTACAAATATTGTTAATAGATTAGCAAATTGGGCTGCAAATCCTTGGAGAAGGTATTCATTGTTAGTAATAATTTTTTTAATAGGCTTTTTATTAGGTAGTTCTCTAGGTATGATTAATGGTGTATTAGCTTTAATGGATCCTGTTGGAGCATTTATTGCATTAATATTTTTGGAGTTACTAATTCAAGTTAGATTTTTATTTTTAAAGTCTAATAAACCAATAATACTAGTTAGGGTTTTTGATATGTTCAGAATAGGATTAGCTTATGGACTTTTTTCAGAAGGTTTAAAACTATTATAAATATAATTAATCATTTTTATTTAACCCAAGTAAATATAACAAAGCCATTCTTGTTGGAATACCATTTTCTACTTGTTTACTTATAAGGTTGATTGAATTATCTTCAACTAATCGACTGCTTATTTCTATTCCTCTATTCACTGGTCCAGGATGAAGAACAGGAACTTTCTTTTCACACCATTTTAAACTTTCATGTGTTATTCCATATTGGGCATAATAACTATCAAGATCTGTAAGCATGTTTTGCTTCATTCTTTCTTTCTGTAATCGAAGTGTCATAACGGCATCACTACCTTTTAATGCTTCTTTTAGTGATCTTTTTATGAAAACAGAACCTCGCTTATTAATGGGATCGAATTTTTGCCCCGGCGGAGGATTGACAACAAAATCAATGAATTCCTCTGGAAGAAGGCTTGGAGGTCCACATAGTGTTACCTCAGCTCCACATGCCGTTAGAGCCCAAAGGTTTGATCTGGCAACTCTAGAATGAAGAATATCTCCAACGATTGTGATTTTTTTATTTAAAAGACTATGAGTTGATGGTTCATTTGGATTAAAAAAAGTGGAAAGTGTGAATAGATCTAAAAGACCTTGACTTGGATGGCTATGAAATCCATCACCTGCATTGAGAATGGACGTATTGATGTTATTTATGTCTACATAATTAGCTAACTCTGCAGGCACATTTGTTGACTCATGCCTAATTACTAAGATATCAGCCCCCATTGATATGTATGTGAGAATAGTGTCTAAAGGAGTCTCTCCTTTGCTTAGAGAACTTGCAGATAGAGAAAAATTTTGAACATCAGCAGAAAGTCTTTTTGCTGCAAGTTCAAAGCTAGTTCTTGTTCTTGTACTTGGCTCGAAAAATAAGTTGGCTATTAATCTTCCTTGAAGCGCGGGAAGTTTCCTAGAACTAGATTTATGGACATCTTTAAATCTTGTTGTTAGTTCTAAGACTGTGTTGTAATCCTCTAAAGAAAACGTAGATAAATCAAGAACGTGATGATGTTTCCAATTATTCATAATTCCTCAAAAGTGGATGGTGACCAACACTTATTTTTTGGCGGTATTCGATCACCTCTAACCCTTTTGCTAACACTTCTACTACTTTTAAGGTACCAACGCCAACGTATATCTTTAGCTTGTGAAATGCCAATTCTTGTGGTCTGAACAATATTTTCCATGCTTGTTAAATTTTCTCCCTCTGTTAACCAATAATCATTTGCAGGTGACAATAGTAAATTGTCAAAATTCCTATTTAATCCAAATCTTTTTGCCAATAGCCCTGGCCCAGAGGCTATTCTCTCATTTTCTCCTTTTATTGCTATCGATCGAAGAAGTACACCATTTGCCCAGTTTTTTTCCCCAGTAACAATATTTACACAACTATTAATTCCATATGAAAGGTATATGTAAAAGTTACCCGGTTCCCCAAAAAGGGTTTCGTTTCTTTGAGTTCTCCCTGAGAAGCCATGGCATGAGGCTTCTTCTTGAGAATAAGCCTCAGTTTCGACAATTACGCCAGCAAGATAGCTGTTTTTTGATAAGCGCTTAATTAAAAAACAGCCAATTAAGCTAGGGGCGACAATATGAGACGGCCTTGAAAAGAATTCTTTTGTAAGAAGTGAGATTTGCTTACTATTTCTTTTTAACCCATATTACTCTCTAAAAAATGGATTTCTCTATCTTGCTGATTAATCTACCAAGACTTAAAATTTCATAAGAATGCATTCAAATGGCAAAATACTAAATGAATTTATTTGTCAAAACGAAAGCACAAAGATCTTTGTCTAATCAGGGATCCATCTCATTATCTAAAGATCTTGAAAATTTTCTAACATAATCATGACTAAAATTTCTTCATCTGATGTTCGTAAGGTTGCAAAGTTGGCTCGTTTAGAACTTCCAGAAGATCAAATAGAAACCTACACAGAGCAACTCGAAGAAATACTCTCTTATGTTGATCAACTGCAAGAAATAGATACTGAAAATGTCCCTCCAACTACCAGAGCTGTAGAGGTGGTTAATGCAATGAGGGATGATTTAGTTGAAGTTAATTGCTCAAGAGAAGATCTTCTTGATCAAGCACCTAGCAGGGAAGGTGACTTTTTTAGAGTTCCTAAAATACTTTAAATTTAGGAATTATCGTTTACTTTCTGTTCTGATTCTTGTTTTATGAATTAATTTTATATATTTTTTCCTCCAATTTTTTGTTGGTAATATTCTTGCTATTCGTCTCATTTTACTTCTTCTTTCTTTATGACTTCTAATCCCAAGTAAAACATCGAAAAGAAAATTTAGACTATCTTTTTTAGTTTCAAAAATACCCATCCTTTGTGGCGAACCTTTTTGATCTAAAAGTGGTTTTGTGGCTTCGTAAGCTGGTTTATATTCAAACCATGGAATAGAAGGCCATAAATGATGAACTAAATGATAATTTTGTCCCATTATGAGCAAGTTCATTAATTTACTGGGATAAACTCTTGCGTTTTTCCATCTATTTCTAGCCTGAAAGGGTCTATGTGGTAGATAATCAAAAAATATTCCTAAAGTGACTCCAACCATTAATGCTGGTCCGAACCATAAATTATAAATTACATTCATAAAATTATATTTAATTCCGGCAATTACTATGCAAATAAATATTCCTCTCTCAATTCCCCATTGCATTAATTCAAACTTTCTCCAAAGTTTTCGCTCGAAGAAAAAATATTCATGATAAAAAAATCTTGGAGCAATTAACCAAATAGGACCAAAGGTGCTAACTATGTGATCTGGGTCATTTTTGGGATCATTAACGTACTTGTGATGCTCTAAATGAACTCTTGTGAAAACTGGGAAACTAAAACCTAGTAATATTGCGGACCCATGCCCCATGAATTGATTGATCCATTTATTTGGATGGGCAGCATTGTGGCAGGCATCATGAATAACGGTGCCTTCCATATGAAGTGCCAAAAAAGCCAATGCAACTAGAACTGGTAACGGCCAATTCCCTTGATACCACTGCCAAATACTAATTATTGCAAGTAAATAACCACCAAAGAAAAGCCCTAAAGTTACATTCAGAGGCTTAGGCGGATCGAGATATTCTTGTATCTCATTTTGCCAGTCACGCAATGATTTCAGTTTTTCCTTGGCCTCATTTTTATCAGACCTCGATAAGCACTGGGTCATTGCTTGATGTGATTGAAATTAATTTAGTTTGTACAGCTTAATTAAAAAATGCCCACCGGGAGACTTGAACTCCCACGACCAAAGTCACTGGTACCTAAAACCAGCGCGTCTACCAATTCCGCCAGGTGGGCCAAAGGTTTTTACCGATTGTCAATTGATTCTAGCAGCTCATAGATGGCTATTTAAAGACTATTTTTGATTCGTGAACGTAAAAAGATTAATGTAATTTTCATATTTGTGTATGAAAAATTTGAAATTCTCTTTTTATTACGCATGATTGTTAGTTTTTCAATAAGCCTCTCTAACTACAAATATATTCTGATTGAGAAAATATGATTGTTTCTATTTTTGGATACTTATTTCTTTTCGTTGGGCTTTTGGTATTGGCTTTACCTTTAATGCTTGTCGAAATAAGTAGGCCAAGAGATTGGTTGATGGGTGGACTTTTTTTGTTTTTAGGATTATTTCTTTTAGTGGAGAATGAACTTTTAGGAGGTTCAATAAATTTACTTATTATTTCTATGTCAATTTTGTACGGAAAAATGATTTTAGAAATTATTCAAACTAGGTGGTATCAACTAAGTTTTGAAGAAAAAAAGCGGATTGGATCTTTTCAAAGATGGTTTGAATCTTTCAAACAGCTCGGCCAAAGCTTTGCGTTACTAGGTAAGGGATTTTTAAATTTTTTTTCAACCTTTTGGACTAAATCTGAAAAACCTTTAAAAGAAAAAAAATGGGTTCATCCAGAATTGAAAGAAGAAGTATTAAAGCAAGTAGTGGATCAAACTGTTTCCATTGAGCCTAAAAAGATCAGAAATCAAGAATTACCTGAAAATGAAGAGACTTCTTGATAAAGTTATATGGCTTCAGGCACCCATGATGACTATTGAATATTTCTCAAAGTGAATAATATCAATAAAAATTCTCAAAAGGCTCGTCCTTCTTACAAAGACACTCTCAACCTTTTGCAGACTAACTTTGGAATGAGGGCTAACGCGACTCTAAGAGAACCTGAGTTGCAAGATTTTTGGGCCAAAAAAAAGATAGATTTCGAATTAGGATTAAATAATTCTGGAGAGACTTTTACTTTGCATGATGGCCCACCATATGCAAATGGGACGCTTCATATGGGTCATGCTCTCAACAAGGTATTAAAGGACATAATCAATAAATTTCAAACAATGCAAGGGAAAAAAGTTTGCTTTGTCCCTGGATGGGATTGCCATGGATTGCCTATTGAATTGAAAGTTCTTCAAGCTTTGGATAAAACTCAACGAGCTGAATTAACCCCTATTAAATTGAGAAAAAAAGCAGCTGCTTATGCAAAAAACCAAGTTTCTCAACAAATGGATGGTTTTAAAAGATGGGGAGTATGGGGTGATTGGGATCAACCATATTTAACTTTAGACAAAAAGTTTGAAGCTTCTCAAATCAAGTTGTTTGGCGAAATGGTTTTTAAGGGATACATATATCGAGGTCTAAAACCAGTTCATTGGAGTCCAAGTTCTCAAACTGCCCTAGCCGAGGCAGAATTAGAATATCCATCAGGTCATGTAAGTAAAAGTATTTATGTGGGATTTAAAGTTGATCAAATACCAAAAATATTAACCCAAGAAATTTATAATCAAGCACCAGACTTGTTGAATTCTGAAGGCAAATCAAATGAAATCAAACTAGTCATTTGGACTACCACACCTTGGACAATTCCTGCCAATGAGGCTATAGCTGTCAACCAAAAATTAGACTATGTAATTGCACAAAGTTCTGATAAATCATTAATAATTATTGCTAATGATCTTTTGGAGGAAGTCTCTGAAAGTGTAGGAATTCTTTATGAAAAAAAAGTATTATTTAAAGGATCAATATTGGATGGGATTTTGTATAAACATCCTTTGTTTGATAAAAGAAGTCCTGTTGTATTAGGAGGCGATTATATAACAACTGAATCAGGAACAGGATTAGTACATACTGCTCCAGGCCATGGTGTTGATGACTTTAACACTTGTAAAAAATATAAGTTACCAATTTCTTGTTCTGTAGATGCAAAAGGTTTTCTAACGAAAGAAACCGGAAAATTTGAAGGCCTAAATGTATTAAAAGATGCTAATAAAGTCATAATAAATGATCTCATTAGTACTGGATCTTTGCTTAAAGAAATTCCATATGAGCATAGGTATCCTTATGATTGGAGAACTAAAAAACCAACTATTTTCAGAGCGACAGTGCAATGGTTTGCTTCTGTTGAAGGATTTCGGGCAAAAGCACTCTCTGCGATAGAAGATGTTACTTGGCTGCCTGAATCTGGGAAAAATAGAATTGATTCTATGGTCAGTGAAAGAGGAGACTGGTGTATCTCTCGACAAAGGACTTGGGGAGTTCCAATACCTGTATTTTATGAAAAAAATGGAAAAGAAATTTTGCTTAATAAAGAAACTATTTCTCATATAGCCAATTTATTCTCTATCCACGGAGCAGATGTTTGGTGGGAATATGAAGTATCTCAATTATTACCTTCTTCCTACTTGGATGAGGCAGATCGATGGCAAAAAGGTACCGATACCATGGATGTTTGGTTTGACTCTGGCTCTAGTTGGTCTTCAATTACTTTTGAGAAAGAAAATTTAAATTATCCTGCTGATTTGTATTTGGAGGGATCTGATCAACATCGGGGTTGGTTTCAGTCCTCATTATTAACCTCTGTAGCAGTTAATGAACATGCACCTTTTAAAAAAGTACTTACACATGGTTTTGCATTAGATGAGAATGGGAGGAAAATGAGTAAATCCTTGGGAAATATTATTGATCCTTTAGTAATAATTAATGGTGGTTCAAATAAGAAATTAGATCCTGCATATGGCGCTGATGTTTTGAGGCTATGGGTTAGTTCTGTTGATTACTCTGCAGACGTTCCTATTGGATCAAGTATTCTTAAGCAAATTTCTGATGTTTATCGTAAGGTTCGGAATACCTCTAGGTATCTATTAGGCAACCTCTATGATTTTGATTATAAAAATGATTCCATTGATATTTCTAACCTCCCATTGTTAGATAAATGGATGTTGCATAGAACATCTGAAGTGATCGATGAAATAACAGAAGCATACACTAACTTTGAATTTTCGAAGTTTTTCCAGACAATTCAGAATTTTTGTGTAGTTGATTTGTCTAATTTTTACTTAGATATAGCCAAAGATAGGTTGTATGTTAGCTCTAAATCTGACTTTAGAAGAAAAAGTTGTCAGACAGTTTTATCCTTGGTCATTGAGAAAATATCTGGCTTAATTGCACCTGTTTTATGTCATATGGCAGAGGATATTTGGCAAAATATTCCATATAGCTTAGAGGAATCTTCAGTCTTTCAAAGAGGATGGCCTACCGCCCCTAAATCCTGGCGAAATAGTAGTTTTAATTGCCATGTTATAGAACTCCGCAAACTTAGATCAGTCATTAATCGGATGTTGGAGAGCTGTAGAAATGATCAAGAGTTAGGTTCTTCTTTGGAAGCATCAGTCAGGGTTGATGTATCTGATGAAAAAGTTCAAGCTGCTATTGAATGGTTGGCTAAAAACGAATCTAATAATGTTGATGTACTAAGAGATTGGTTCCTAGTATCTTCTTTACAAATTGGGGGTGAGCCTTGGGCTGAAGTTTTAGTTAGCGAGGATAATGATATTGCTTCAGTTGAGATTGCAAAAGCAAGAGGATTTAAGTGTGAAAGATGCTGGCATTATGAAATTGAAATGAGTAAAAATCAACAACATCCAAATATTTGTAAAAGGTGTGAAAAAGTAGTTTTAGCTATTTAAAATTAATGTTATTTAGTCTTTAAAATTTACCGGCGAAACGACCATTCTTTGGTAATTGGATAAGCAACCATTGTAGTAAACCTATTAAATATAATACTAGAGATAAATATGCAAAAAATGTAGCAAACCCACTGCTCCAATTACCGTCTAAAACAAATTTTATTATTGTTTTTGTTGTCATGAATGAATTAAATGGAATTTCTCTCCAAGTATCACAATAGTTCTCATTAATTGAATTCAAACATCTCCAACTAAATAGATGAAGTCCAGTATTTAGTAAGGACCAAAAAGTTAATGTCCAGCGCCAAATTCGTGTAGTTAAAGCAATTGGTTTGTGAGCAGGCATTTCCTCAATTTCTTGATTTAAATCAGACCAAAACCAAATGGAACTAACCATAAGTATTGGGGCAATTAATGAAATTAATTGCCCCAATTGGCTCTCAACACTAAGAAATAAAAGGTTTATCGCATAAAGACTAGAAACTTTCCAGTAAATTGATAAAAGTCGATCAATAGAGTTCGAATTCGATCTTTTTGCCCAAATCAATAGAAATAATGGGAGACCGACTGCGAAGGTAGCAGCAATTCGATATGAGAGCCAAACTAGGATTTGGAATTGAGGTTCAGTCAAAAAAAAATCTCATTCATATTCATTATCAACCTTAAGGCATTCTTTTTATGATTATTCTTAATTATTAAAGTATTTTCTCTATATTTTCAGAACCCTGAGATAATTAATCCAATTCCAATCTTGATTGCTTAATGATTATCTACCAATTAAAGTTAAATAATTAAAAGACTCTATTAAAAAAAATAAATAGGTCTGTCTTTATATCATCGTTTGAAAAATATAATTGACTTGCTAATATAATAATCTGATTTATTTATTTCAGGTTTCATTTTGTGAGACAGCATGTAAATCCTTTAAGCCAATTTTTCCAGTTACCATTATCTCTTCCCAGTAAGAATGTTCTCTTTAGGAAATCTCACTATCCAATTCATTTAGATATTGGATCTGCAAAAGGTGAATTTCTGATTGAATTAGCAACAAAATACCCTGACTGGAACTTTGTTGGGCTTGAGATAAGAGAGCCTCTTGTTAGTTTATGTGAGAAGAAAAGAAGAAAGTTAGAATTGGATAATTTAAAATTTTTATTTTGTAATGTTAATGTCAGTCTAGATGAATGGTTATCCGATTTTGATTATGGTCAATTAAAAAGAGTTTCAATTCAATTTCCAGACCCTTGGTTTAAAAGAAAACACTTCAAAAGAAGGGTTTTAAAAGCAAATATTCTCAATTCAATTGCTAAAGCTATGAGTAAGGATGGCGAAATATTTATTCAAAGCGATATATTCAAACTTTTTGAATCAATGACTAATACGATTGATAAAAATAAATATTTTAATAGAAAAGATGTAGGAGATCTCAGGTTTATTGACGAAAATCCTTATAATGTAAAGACAGATAGAGAAAAATTTTCTCTTAAGAAAAATCTGCTAATTTATAGAGCCATATATATTAGAAATAACCTGTTATTCATTAATTAATATAAATTATACTTAAAACATATTATATATTTTAAGTATAATTTATATATATAATAATTAGTATAAAGAAAGTGTGAATTCTGATGATTGATAACTCCAATTCAGATAAAGATCTAAGCTTCCTTCAAAAATTTTTTTTAGTTTTTCTTAGCCTTTTTTTAGTTGTTTTACTATTCTTTTCCCGAAGTGGGTTTAAAGCTAATGCAATGCTTGATCAATTGGCTAAGAATTCCTTGGAGCCAGATATAGCTTTGTCAAATGGAAAACCTACAGTATTTGAATTTTATGCGGATTGGTGTGAGGCTTGCAAAGAAATGGCTCCTGACATGTTCGATGCTGAAAAACTAAATTCAAATAAAATAGATATAGTTTTACTTAATGTTGATAATTCAAGATGGTTTGATTTGATTGATAAATATGATGTGAATGGCATTCCTCAATTAACTTTTTTTAACGATAAAGGGGAATTTATTGGCTTTTCATTAGGTGTTAGAAAATATACTGAACTTAATGAAATCTTTCTTGCTTTAATTAATAATTCAGAGTTACCATCTTATACTAAATTATCAAATTCAAGTATTTTGAATTCTAAAAATAATTTAAAAGTGCCAAATAATAATATTAGATCAGAACGCCCTAGAGATCATAGCTAGACCAGCCAGTTTAAAGCAGATGAAACTACTGGATATTCTTTTGAGAAAATATTTTTACATTCTTGTGCAATCAACATATGTTCTTTTTGCGTGCCATGACCAGTTCTAAGATTTATGTAATGAATCCAAGAACGACATGATCCTGTCATATAAATTCTGGTTGGCGTAGCAAGTGGAAGTACAAATCTTGCACATTCTTTAGCGATTCCAGCTTTTAACATCTCTTCAAAAAGTTCTTTATTTTGATCAAATTGATGTTTGATTTTTTTGTTGAATGTATTAATAATTTCTTTTGGCAAGTCTGAGATAGAATTTTGTCTATTTTTATTATCTTGTCTTCTTAATTCTGGTATGGGAATTTCTCCTAATTGCATGCTATCTGCATAGCGTTGTGAGAATTCTTGAAAGGTAAATGATCGATGTCTTAAAATTTGTGCAGCAATTCCTCTAGTAGTTTCTATTTGCAAAGTCATATAAGCTTGCTCAAATACGCTCCAATGTTCATTTTTAATGCAATACCCAATTAGTTTCGTAAAGTCATCATTGTCTTGATTTTTTGGATTACTAACCCTGGCAATATATGCCATGCTTTTTTCAGCGTCTGGCGTAGAAGTTATTAATTGAACACAAGTCATATTTAAACCTTTGCTAGGGTTACTTTCTCTTGTTGATATTGATATTTACCTTTTCTATCACTGTAAGTTGTTTCACAAGGATCTCCTTCAAAGAAAAGTAGTTGACAAATTCCTTCATTAGCATAAATCCTGCAGTCTGCTCCTGAGCTATTGCTGAATTCCAGGGTTAGATGACCTTCCCAGCTTGCTTCAGCAGGAGTTGTATTTACGATTATTCCTAACCGGGCGTAGGTGCTTTTCCCAAGGCAAATAACTGTAATATTTGGCGGTACTTTCATTTTTTCTAATGCAACACCAAGGCCGTAAGAGTGTGCGGGTAAAATAAAATATTTCCCATCCTCGTCTTCTTTTAAATCTGTAGGTTCTAAATTGGCAGGGTTAAACTTTTTCGGATTCATAACTGTTCCAGGGACATGTCTAAAAATCAAAAACTCTTTAGAAGAGAGACGTAAATCATATCCATATGATGAGCAACCAAAGCTTAAAACAGGAGATTTTTCTGATTCGGGCTCAAGATGTCTTATTAGCTTTTCTTGAAAAGGATCAAGCATGCCTAATGAAGCCTGTTCAGCAATCCAACGATCATTTTTTAACATTTAATTGCAGCGTAATTCAGTGATTTGATCAGCCATTTCAATTACTTTAGGAGGGATTGATGGTCCTGTAAGAATAATATCTGTGGATGATGGCCGATTATTTATCAAGAAAATTAAATCACTTTCTTCAATGAAACCAAGATTAATAGCCATTCCTATTTCATCAAAAACAATTTTATCTATTTTTTTTTCGATTAAACGTGCTTTACAAAATTCCCAAAGTTCTTTGATCGCTTTTTCTTCATATTTTCTTTTTAAAGATAAATGTTCTTCCAATATTTTTTCTGGCAAGCACGTTTCAATTGCTGGTCTTAACCACTCAAGTCGCCCACAAAGATTGATAGCTCCACTTGGCCCTTGATTAACTCCACCCCTCAAGAATTGAGCTATTAAAACTTGGCTTCCCAACCCTGCAGATCTAATTGCCTCACTAAGAACAACGGAAAAACTACCTCTAAAAGTAGAAGTGTGGATTTGTACTTGACCCTGTGTCGCAACTAGTTGTAAAGGCTTTCTAATGGGGGTAGGCCTTAGAGACGCCTCTGTTGTCGGCGATGAACCCCTTTGTCGAGCATTAATGCTCACTCGTGCATTCATCTTGATTTTTTTTTCAGAATGTCTTCAAACTAATCTAGCGGTATAAAAATTCTAATCAACCTACTTAACACTATCTGTGGTGTATGGAGTAAAAATACTTTGTTGCTAAACCCATTAAGGCCCCAAAAGTGATGAAATAAATCGGGGAAAAGTAGTTTTTAAGACTTTTTGAAAAAGAGTCGCGATTTTTTGGTTGGAATAAAGATAGAATTTTTTAGAAAAAACAGCTTTGGATTAAAGACTTAGGTTCGAAAAAGTCGCCATAGCTACATAACATTTGTTCTCGGCTTATTAATGTTCTTAGAACAATTAATTAAATATGGTCACCTCATATCGTGGCTTTACTCGTTTCAACCAACCAAGAAATAGCCAGATGGTTGGTAATTCATCCTCTCCATTGCTACCAAGTAAAACTCTCTTAGATGTAATTAAATCTTTGGAGGGAGTCTCGACTGAATTAGTAGATAGGTCAAAAACTATATTTTTTCCTGGTGATCCTGCCGAAAGGGTTTATTTGATAAGACGTGGTGCAGTTCGATTGAGCAGAGTCTATGAAACGGGTGAAGAAATTACTGTTGCTTTGTTAAGAGAAAATAGTCTTTTTGGAGTTTTATCTTTATTGACAGGACATAGATCAGATCGTTTTTATCACGCTGTTGCCTTTACTCGTGTGGAGCTCATTTCTGCCCCAGCCACATCAGTAAGGAATGCAATTGAGCAAGATGCCTCTGTTGGGTTGCTACTTTTACAAGGTTTATCAAGTCGAGTACTTCAAACTGAAACAATGATTGAAACTTTGACTCATAGAGATATGTCTTCTCGTCTTGCAAGCTTTTTACTTGTTTTATGTAGAGACTTTGGCGTGCCTGGGGAAAAAGGAGTCACAATTGACTTAAGACTTTCTCATCAAGCTATTGCTGAAGCAATAGGTTCAACCAGGGTTACTATTACACGACTACTTGGTGAGTTGAAAAGTTCCTCTTTATTGGCAATAGATAGGAAGAAAATAACCATATTCGATCCAATAGCTCTAGCAAAAAGATTTAATTGAAGGCCATTTCATACTAAGGTTTAGGAGGTTTGATTGATTTTTCTTCTTTCTATCTGTGACTGCCTGGCTGAAAATTCTTTTACTATTAATCCTGGGTGGAATACTTTCTACTCTGGGAGATCGCTTAGGTACCAGAGTTGGCAAGGCGCGTTTAAGTATATTTAAATTAAGACCAAAAAGTACAGCTGTATTAATAACTGTTTTTACTGGAAGTATCATCAGTGCTATTTCATTTGCAACTATGGTTGTATTTGATAGAGATTTAAGGGTTGGATTGTTTCAGCTAGAGGATATTCGAGAAAAGATTATAGAGAGTGAAAAAGAATTAAAAAAATTAGAAAAAAACTTGTATGCTTTCAGGAGTGGAAATGTAGTGATAAGTAGTGGTCAAACTCTAGTAACTAAGACTATTAAATTAAATAAAACTAATGATATTGAAAAAATCATAGAAAGCTTATTACAGAAAGCAAATTTTTATGCTTTTAATTTAGTAAAAACAAATCAATCTGAATATCGAAGAATATTATTAGTTCGTAAAGATGATATCGAGAAACTTCAAAATAAAATAGCCGATAATAGAAGTTGGGTCGTAAGAATTAAATCAGCAGGAAATATATTAAGAGGTGAAAATTATGTTTATGCATTTCCTGAAGTCACATTAAATAAAATGATTACAAAGAAAGGTGAAGTTATTGCTATAGAAAATATATCTTTATTAAAATCTGATTCTGAATCAATCAGTAAAAAGATTAATCTTTTAATGGCTTCAACTTTAGCTGAGGTTAGGCGTCGAGGGTCATTAAGTTCTGAGTTGAAAATCAATGCTAATCAAATTAATAATTTAGGGAAATATCTAGTTAGCAAAAAAAAGGGAGATTTTCAAATTATTTCAAGAGCTCTTGATGATAGTCAAAGTGCAGATAAAGTTTCTGTATCGTTGGAATTACAATCTTTAGAAAAATCTATACTCAACAATAGTTAAATGAGTATTTATATATCTATAGATCCTGGAATGAAAAAATGTGGCTTATTATTAGCTGACATTCAATCCAGAGAAGTTATTGAGGCAGGTGTAGCCTCATTAAATCAATTTTCTGATTTGGTTTCTCGATGGAATGAAGATCATAAGATTACTAAAATAATAATTGGCGATGGGACTAATTGTAAGTATATAGAGAATAAATTAAAACGAAATAATTTTTTTAATATAAATTATGTGAATGAAAAAGGATCAACGCTAAGAGCCAGATTTAGATATTGGGAAATTTGGCCTCCAAATTATTTTATTCGTTGGCTTCCAAAAGAAATTCTTTTTCCTCCTGCAAATCTTGATGCAATTGTCGCGTTGATTTTATTGGAAGATTTTTTAAACTGTAGATTTATTTGGCCAGGTAAAGTCAATATTAAAACTTGGCCCTAACTGTAAAAATGTAATCTCCACCAGACTCAAGTTTATAATCAGCTTTAACTAAATAGCGCTCTAAGGCATCTTTTATCAGAGCTCTACCTAATGGCGGTTCGACAAAAAGTTGTCCCTGGTTAAAAGCCCAAATAAAACTCCATTCAAAACTCCCTGCTCGGACAATACCCTCAACTTTTTTTTGATTAAAGCATTGCTTATGAATTTGAAGATATGCAGTAGTTGATGGCTTGTCATACATTTTTCTAAATCTATTAATTATTAGGTTTGAAAGAATTTAGTCGAGTAGTTATTTTTTCCCAATTATTAGATCTAATTGATTCAATACAACTAATTATTTCCTGAACGATTAAATTTAATATTATTAATTCATCTTTTGAAAATCTTCCTAAAACGTGGGAAACAGTTTTAGATTTTCTCTCTTGTTGTTCTTTACTTGGCGCTCCTATCCCAATCTTTAACCGCTTAAACTCATCAGTACCAAGATGACTGATGATGCTTTTTAATCCATTATGACCTCCTGAGCTACCTTTAGAGCGGACTCTTATTTTTCCCAAAGGGAGATCCATGTCATCTACTAAGACTATTAATTGATTGTTTTGAAGATTAAACCAATCTTTTGCTGATCTTACTGATTTTCCACTTTCATTCATGTATGTGTTGGGCATTAAAAGCCTAGTTTTTTCTATACCAGAGCCATATTCACAAGTCCTACCAAATAATTTTTTGCTTTCACGAAAGCTACAATTGTTTTTTCTTGCGATTTCTTCTAACACTATAAAACCTACATTATGACGAGTTTTTTCGTACTCAGAGCCAGGATTGCCTAAGCCTACTAATAATTTTAAGTCATCGTAAAACATTCCAATCAAACACAATCGTTGTTGATTTGAGATTTAAATATTGAGTTAGTTTTGTGGAAATTAATTTTCTTTGTCGACAATATTTTCATTTCCAGACTCTTCTTCTGTCATAGCATTTTTTATTTCACGCTCAAATTCTGTAGAGGCACTTTGAAGACCCTTTAGGGTTTTTCCAATTGTTCGCCCAAGTTCTGGAAGTCTTTTTGGACCAAAAATAACAAGTGCTAAGCCAGCAATAACAGCTATTTCTGGCAAACCTACCCCAAAAATATTCATGGGCGAATCTCAACTTCTCAAAATTTAATCAATTTAGCCGTTCCAGTCGACGGAAAAACCCTGAAGAAGAAGTGATTGGTTATAAATTTGGAGCATAATCACTAGAAAAACCAGTAGTAAAAGTCCTATAAAGGCCATAACAGGTACTGCTCCCCAACCTGGAACAACTTTTCCTTGTCCAGAATTGCCAATGGATTTAAGCAAAGATCCAAGTGCTGTTTTTTGTCCCATGTCGTTTCTCTAAGCTCAGATTTGTATGAGTCAGGTTATTGTATGAGAACTTGTCCAAAAGAAGAAGAGACTGTAGAAAGTTGTGATGGAATGAACCAAAAAATATTAGATTTGATAAAGGTGATCTTAAAAAAGATGAAAAAATTAGCAAAATCACAAAAATAATTAAAGATCTTAGTAATTTAAATGAGCAAAAAATTGATCTTTTGATTTGTTTCCTTGCTTTTATTGGCTTTCCCGAGGGATGGGAATTTTATTCATTTCCAAAAGTCTGTAACACCTTTGTTTTTTTCATTGGAGTTATTGACTTTATAGGATAGGTTAAATCTCTATTTAGTTGGTCAAATTCATGCTTGCCCTCAAGATTTCCGTCTATACGGTCGTCTTTTTCTTTG
This sequence comes from Prochlorococcus sp. AG-311-J23, assembly GCA_003284375.1. GTDB lineage: Bacteria > Cyanobacteriota > Cyanobacteriia > PCC-6307 > Cyanobiaceae > Prochlorococcus_B. Next base: position 26,859 of record QBVL01000005.1, on the reverse strand, counting down.
TCGGGATCTTTTTGTTTGGTTTCTTGGCAAGTGATCCAACAAGGACACCCAACAGAAAGGATTTGGAAAGTCCTCAGGACTAAAAATGACACGCTAATTACTGGACTAAACAAGCTCCTGTAATTGCTTTATTCGGTATTATCTTTTCGTCAGCTTAACTAATTTGGCGGCGAAGAAAAAATATCTATTGGCTTTAAACCTTGGACTGCTGGGGTTTGCTGTATTTCTGTATTCATCTAAGGCATCAAAAGGAAAGGAGGATTTTCTCAAAAAATCATTTGTTGATAAACACTACAATTTTTCTGTTGGTAATTTATTAGAAACCAATAAAAGATCATCCTCAAGAAGATTAGACAATAATGAAGTTACATCTTTAACTCTTAAAATATTTGCTGATAAGCAATATGATTACGATCAAAATATTTTTCTAGCTGAGGGAAATGTCAAGGCTCTAATAAATGGTGGAATCTTAAGATCTGACTTATTAAGTTATAATAAATTAACCGGTATATTGTCTGCTGAGGGTGATATCAGATTCAGAAAGGGAGGGCAATATTTTAGAGCTAAAGAATTCAAATTTAATTTAATTAATAAAGAAGGTAGTATTAAAGATGCATATGGGATATTAGATTTAAAAAATGTAATAACTGATTTAAAAATCGATGTTATCTCAAATCAGTTTAAAGCTCAAAATAGATCTAATTACAAAGAAATAAATACTTACGAAGATGGAATAGAATTTTCTTTTGGAAATATCAAATTACCAGACAATAACATCACGAGATCTAGTAAATCTATAGGTTCAATTAACAACTGGAGATTTAAATCTAATTCAATAAATATTGACCAAAATGGGTGGAAATCTAATAGAATTGTTTTTACTAATGATCCATTTGATCCTAATCAAATCTCTTTTGAGGGGATAGATGTTATCGCAGAAGAAGAAGAAGATGGTCGATTACTTATTACTAGTTCAAAAACCAATTTAATTCTTGAGAACAGATCTAAAATTTTTATAGGAAAAAGAATATTTGGAAAAAAGAAGAAAGATAGAAGTAAGTTCCAATTGATATTAGATAGTAAAGATCGTGACGGATTAGTCTTAGTTAGAAGAGGTGATGCCACGAATATTACTGACAATATAGAACTTGAAATTCAACCTCAGTTTTTAATTAATAGAGCAATTTCAGGTAGAACTAATAGTTACAAAAATAGCAAGAATAAAAATATTAATTTATCTGATTTATTTGGTTTGAATATAAATCTAAAAGCAAGTAATGAAAATTGGAGCTTTGATAGCTTAAATGATTTAAGTACATTGAATACATCTAGGTTATATAGTGGATTAAGGCATTCAAGCTCTTTTAGGAAGTATTTTAGAGTCCCTATTTTACAAGAATCAACTTTCAATATTTTTAGCGCTTATAGATCTAGAGCCTGGAATGGAACAATTGGTGAGACTGAGATTAAATCTGCATTTGGAGGCTTTGTCGAAAAGTCCCAGTTTTTTACGAGTGGCAATTTAAAAAATAACTTAAAGATTCGTATAGGAACAGGTAGATATGAATCAGAAAAATTTGAAAATAGTGAAATGATTAGTCTTTGGCGCTCTAGTATTTTTTCTTCTTTAGATACTGAATATCAAATTTGGAAGAGTAATAAAAAAAATCTTTCTCAAAAATATGTACCCTCTTTATCTCCTGTTTTAATTAACTCTGAATTAGTCTTAAGAACCAATATTGATTCAGCTTATTTTAGATATTCCAATTATAGCGATCAGGGCTTTCTTAAGCTTAGTATTGGTCCCGAAATTAGACTAGGTAATTTAGAGAGAGATTTTTTTGATTATACAAAACTTTCGGTTATGCCAGGTGTGAAAATTAAATTTGGAAATAGCCCATTTAAGTTTGATAATGCAATAGATTTGAAAACAATAAATATAAGTTTAATGCAACAAATATACGGCCCTTTGATGTTTGATATTATTTCTAATTTAAATATTGATAATAGTTCCAAAAACTTTGGAGAATATTATGATACAAAGTTTGGTCTTTTATGGCATAAAAGAGCATATGAATGTGGGCTTTACTATCATCCTAATAATGAAGCAGGAGGCATATATTTTCGTATAAATGGATTTAGATTTGCTAATTCTACTAAAGCATTTTTTTAGATCTCTTGTTTGAAATTATTGAGATAAGGTAAGTTTTTAAATGTTTTATTTATTTTTTCTTCTTCGTCAAGCAGTTGAGAGGTAGCATCCCATTTGCCTGAATAAAGCATTTTGTAGGGGCCTTCATCAAGAATAAGTTTGACAGTTTCTTTTTGATTAGAAATGGATAGGTTTTTAAGATTGAATTCCCATATTTGGTTGTTATCTTTTTCAACTAGATTTTGCAATTTAACTATTTCTTCTTTTGAGGCTGTTAGGCAAGGTATCCCGAGAGCAAGGCAATTCCCAAAGAAGATTTCAGCAAAGCTTTCCCCAATAATTAATCTTATTCCCCATCTCATAAGAGCCTGAGGAGCATGTTCACGACTTGAACCACAGCCAAAATTGTCATTAACGATAAGAATATTTGCCCCTTTATTATGATCAAGATCAAATGGGTGATTACCCTTTAGTTCTTTTCTATCATCAGCAAAGACTTGTTCCCCTAAAGCGGAAAAACTTACACATTTTAGAAATCTTGCCGGAATTATTCTGTCTGTATCAATATCATCGCCTTTAATCGTAAAGCTGCGGCCTTGTATTGATTTGATTTCACCTTTTGGGAATTTTTGATTCATCTTGCAATGGTTTATTTTTAGTTTTACTTTTGGAGGAACTTTCTTACATCAGTAACCTTCCCATTTATTGCAGCAGCAGCAACCATCGCCGGGCTCATTAACAAGGTTCTCCCATTTGCAGAGCCTTGTCTTCCTTTGAAATTTCTATTGCTCGAGCTAGCGCTTATTTGTCTGCCTTCAAGTTTATCTGGGTTCATGGCCAGACACATTGAGCAACCTGGTTCTCGCCATTCGAAACCTGCTTTAAGAAATATTTTATCTAATCCTTTCTCTTTTGCCTCTTTAGCGACCTTTTGAGAACCAGGAACGACAAATGCTCTAATCCCAGCAGCGACTGTATTACCTTTAACAATTTTAGATGCCTCTTGGAGATCACTTAATCTTCCATTGGTACAGCTCCCAATAAAGCAAACATCAATTGATTGTCCCTCTATGGGTTCGTCTGGTTTAAGATTCATGTATTTGCAAGCGTCTTTAGCGATTTGTTGCTCATTTTTGGGAAGCAAGTCAGGGTTTGGAATTGTTTCTTTGATTGAAATTCCTTGCCCAGGAGTTATACCCCAAGTAACAGTAGGTTCGATTGATGATCCATCTAATTGAATTTCATCATCGAATGTCGCTTTTGAATCACTAGCTAAACTTTTCCACCAAGAAATAGCCTTATCCCATTCTTTACCTTTGGGCGCGTGTTCTTTACCTTTTATGTATTCGAAGGTAGTTTCATCTGGGTTGATATAACCACATCTTGCACCACCTTCAATAGCCATATTACATATAGTCATTCGTCCCTCCATTGACAGTTTTTCTATTGCAGGCCCGGCAAATTCATATGCAAATCCAACGCCTCCTTTAACTCCAAGATGACGAATTATGTGAAGAATTAGGTCTTTTGCATATACTCCCTTTTGCAATTCACCCTCTACCCATATTCTTCTTACTTTTAATTTATTCATTGCCAAGCTTTGACTTGCTAAAACATCTCGCACTTGACTAGTTCCAATGCCAAAGGCAATTGCTCCAAATGCTCCATGGGTTGAGGTATGTGAATCTCCGCAAGCTACTGTCATTCCAGGCTGTGTTAGTCCTAATTCTGGAGCCATAACATGTACTACTCCTTGCGAATCACTTCCAATCCCGTGAAATTTTATCTTATGAGTTTTGCAGTTTTTTTCTAAAGTAGCCAACATTTCCTCGGCAAGAGGATCACTAAAAGGACGCTGTTGATTTGAGGTTGGAACTATATGGTCAACTGTTGCGACAGTAAGATTGGGAAACTTTACTCCAAGTTTTTTTTCATTAAGTGCAGAAAAAGCCTGAGGACTTGTAACTTCGTGAATTAAATGAAGACCAATAAAAAGTTGGGTCGATCCCCCAGGTAATTCTTTTACCTGATGGAAGTTCCAAACTTTGTCGTAGAGGGTTCTAGAACTCAACTTTAAAATCCAATGATTAGGACTTAATCATCCGTGATTATAGATAAACGTAATCTATCAAGAGCAGTTAAAACGCTTAATTTTTGAATATCTTCTCTTGTCTTATTAGATCCAAAATTTTCTTCCCATGTAATAAGGGTTTTTGGACCCTTAATACAAAAATTGACTAGACCAACTGGTTTTAATTTGCTTCCTCCTGTGGGTCCTGCAATTCCACTGACAGAGATAGCCCAGTTAACTTTGAATTTCATTTGGACGCCTCTGGCCATTGATTCAACAACTGGCTTTGAGACTGCACCATGGGTATTTATTATTTCCTCAGGTACACCTAGTAATCTCTGTTTGATTGAATTGTTATATGCGATGACGCCTCCATGGAAAACTTTTGATGATCCAGGGATTTTTGTAAGTTTAGAACCTATTCCGCCTCCAGTACATGATTCTGCAACAGCAATGGTTTCTTTTCTTTTCAGTAATAATTTAAATACTATTCTTTCAAGAGTTTCATTGTCTACACCAAAGCATTTTAATCCAGTGATTTGAGTTAATTCTTTTTCAATAGGTTCTATCAATTTATTGGTTTCTTTTGAATTTTGTCCTTTGGCAGTGATTCGTATCTTTACTGCTCCAGTGCTTGCATAAGTTGCAACAGTCGGGTTTTTGGATTTAAGTAAATGAGGAATTTTGTCTGCTAGCAATGATTCACTAATACCCGCAAAATTTAAAACTTTGCTAGAGATAACTTCTTTTGATGAATTATTACTAATTAATAATTCTGATGCTTCTTTAGCCCACATTTCTTTTAATTCACTTGGAACTCCAGGGAAAGTAAGTATTGTAAAATTTTTCTTTGGACTCCAGTATATGCCTGGTGCTGTTCCTGAGTAATTATTTATAATTTTAGCCCCTTTTGGAACTAAGGATTGCTTCTTTTGACTTTCAGATAATTCTGTATTCTTATTTTTTAACTTATTTTTCAAGTCAATTAAAATATCATTTCTTTGCTCTAGAGGTGTTTTAAAAGTATCAGCAATTACCTTAGTTGTTATATCATCTGGAGTTGGCCCAAGCCCACCAGTTGTTATTAGGATTTCAGATCGATTAGATGCTTCAAGTATTGCTTCTTTTAATCTTTCAGGGTTATCTCCGATAACTGTTTGTCTGAAATGTGGTACTCCTAAAATTGCTAATTGCTCTGCAATCCATTGAGAATTAGTATTTACAATATTTCCTAGAAGTATTTCACTTCCAATGCATAAAATCTCTGCTCCATATTGATTATTTTTGTTAATAGTAATTTCTTTAGATTTTTTCACTATATAAAGGAAACTTTTTGCAAAGTTCAGATACTTTTTTGATAGAGTTTTCCTTTATATCTTCATCGTTGGGGTTAAGTAGTCTATCTGCGATAATATTACCAACATCTTCAAAGGCTTGTTCATTAAAACCTCTAGTCGTAAGGGCTGCTGAACCTAGCCTTAGCCCACTGGTAACAAAAGGGGACTCTGGGTCAAAAGGTACAGTATTTTTGTTCGCGGTTATTTTAATATCACTTACTAATTGATCAGCAATTTTACCTGTCATACTAATGCTTCTAAGGTCAAGAAGAACTATATGATTGTCAGTTCCTTTGCTTACAATTGAAATACCTCTTTTTTGAAGTTGATTAGAAAGAACTTGTGCATTTGAGATTACTTTTTGGCTATAGATCTTGAATTCCGGTGCAGAAGCTTCTTTGAATGCAACCGCCTTGGCTGCGATTACATGTTCTAAAGGGCCTCCTTGGGTGCCAGGGAATACTGCTTTATCAAGTTTTCTCCCTATCTCTTCATCTTTTGAGAGGATTAGCCCTCCCCTTGGTCCTCTAAGAGTTTTGTGAGTGGTTGTTGTAACTACATCACAATATGGGATTGGACTTGGGTGAAGTCCACTTGCAACTAAACCAGCAATATGAGCAATATCAGCTAATAAATAAGCATTAACCTCATCAGCTATTGATCTGAAAGCTTGGAAGTCAATTTTTCGTGGATAGGCAGAGAATCCACAAATAATCAATTTAGGTTGATTTTCAATTGCTTTTTTTCTTATTGCATCCATATCGAGCCTTTCGGTCTTTTTATCAACTTCGTAGTGGCATGTCTTGAACCATTTGCCACTTACATTTACAGGCGAACCATGTGTTAGGTGACCTCCATGAGATAAGTCCATTCCCATGATTGTGTCTCCTGGCTTTAGAAGGCTAAGGAAAACTGCAAAGTTAGCTTGAGCCCCGCTGTGTGGTTGGACGTTTGCCCAGTTGGCACCAAAAAGGTTTTTTGCTCTATCTATTGCTAGTTGCTCAATTTCATCGACATACTCACATCCTCCGTAATAGCGTTTGTTAGGGAGACCTTCAGCATATTTATTTGTTAGGACTGATCCCTGGGCTTCCATTACTGCCTTAGAAGCAAAATTCTCGCTTGCGATAAGCTCTAAATGAGTTTCTTGTCTTGACAATTCATTGTTTATTAATTTCGCAATACTTGGATCACATTCCATCAAAGAAGATTTAATAGTCACTTTATTCTTTTATTTATGATGTGATAGTAAGCATATGTTTAGTCTAATGAGAGAAAACTTTCTCTTATTTTCTGGTTATATATGGATTTACAAATTTTTTAAACGCGCCTGGAGAGATTCGAACTCCCGACCCTCTGATCCGTAGTCAGATGCTCTAATCCGCTGAGCTACAGGCGCATGAAAAAACAATATCAGATTGACTCCCAAAGAATAGAAAAATATGTTTGTATCTACGCCTTGAAAATTGATTGAAATATGATCGTAAAACTTAAAAAGTTGTTGTTATTCCATTAATTTTTTTATTTTAAGAAAATAACCAATCTCTGCCTAAGGTCATTAACAATAGAAAACCCATGTTTTTATGCCTACTTCTATCGACTCATCGCAAATTAATGAGCTAGCGCTGTCAATAGCTGACAGATTATTTATTCAAGTTGGAAATTGGAACCTTTATCTAGGTGATGCTGGCCTTGCAAAGGACTTAGCAATTGAATGTAAGGCTAACTTTGAGCAAGGTGCAAATGTTGCAGCTAGAAAAGGTCTTGAGGGAATTCAAGTAAAACTTGGCGGAGGTAAAACGAAATTACCATTGTCAAAGTTAATTCCACCAAATCAATTTTTTGACCTTGAGGAGATTTTAGAACCCTATTGCAGATAAGATTTGATTAATTGCTTCATTATTCTTGCTAATCATTCAGGTGACTAATGCCAGAGAGGTTGTAAGGAAGCGAATTGGTCGCTTAGGAGAGAGACTTATAGGAAAAGTTGCTGATGCTGATGCACAGGTTGAAAAGGAATTAATGAAAGAGATGGAAATAGCTTTTCAAGAGTTTGGTATCGAGGCGAAAATCCTCTCAGTAAGTGGAGTGAAAACTGATGAAATTAATTGTTTGGAAATCCCACTTAAAGTTAGATCAGAAAAAGATGTTTTTCTTAAAGACGAATAAACTTCTCCTTCAAAAACTTATTTAAATTATCAATATCATCAATCTTAATAATATTTGCTAGACAATAAAAGATAATCAGGCTAATTCCTGATGATATTGAAATTTTTATGAATAAGCTAAAGAAATTATAGGGTAAATATATTATTTTAAAAGTTATAAATGAACTAATAGCAGAAATAAAACCAATAAATATAATTTTGAAATTTTGAAATAATAAATTAGATAAATTAAAATTATCTAATTTATTGTCTAATTTTAGTAATAAAAATATGCAAGCAAAAAAGTTGACAAATGTCGTTGAAAAAACTAATCCATTAACTCCTAAATTTAGAGGTGATAATTCTCCCCAGGGACTTGTTCCTCCTATTAGAAACCAATCAAAGAAAAGATTTAGCAATATTGCTATGGTTGATATCCTGAATGGTGTTTTAGCATCCTCAATTCCATAAAAAACTCTAACTAAAAGATCTCTAAATAGGTAAAATGGCATACCTATTCCATATGCAATTAATAGTTGACTTACAATATCTATTGCATTTTGATTGAATTCACCTCTTCCATAGATTAATATGACTATTGGAGTAGAAAGTGAAATAAATATCGACCCTAAAAATACCATAGAAGTCGAAGAAAGAATTAATCCTTGATGGATTTTTTTGATCAGTTTAAAATGATTTTCTTTTGCTCTTAAACTTACAAAAACAGGTAATAATGGTATTAAAATAGTACTTGATATAATCCCAAGGGGAGCTTGAACTAAAAAGTTTGCATAACTAAGAGCCGCTGCTGCTCCTACTAACTTTGATGCAAAGAATAAATCAGTAAACACATTTATTTGTATCATCCCTGAGGACAGTGATGCAGGTGCAATCATTCTCCATGCTCTTTTTATCTCTGAATACTTTGTTTTTATTGAAATATTTATAGAAAATATTCCTTTTTTAATTAGAAATGGGATTTGAATCAAATATTGAAATAGAGCGCCAATAAATGTTGCCTTTGCGAGAATAATTCCACCATTAAAATCTGATTGAAATAGATCATTAGTTGTATCTTTGTTTAGCCAAAAATTAGATATCATAATTATTATTATTAGACTAGAAATCAATGGAGCGATAGAGGAGATTAAAAATTCTTTTTTTGCATTAAGTGATCCAAATCCTATTCCTATTAACCCAGCAATGAATATGATTGGAGACATGATTTTTAACTGAGACGATGCAATATCTTTTATTTCAGGGCTTAAGCTTGGTCCAATTAAATTGATTAATAAATCAGATGAAAAAAATACAAAAAAACTTATTAGTAATAATATTAGAGTTACAATGTTATTTATTGAGTTAATAAATAATCTGCTATCAACTTTATTTTTATCTGCTAACAAAGTAACCATTGAGTTATGCAATGGACCATTAACACCTCCAAGAAGAACTAAGAAAAAACTAGGTATAATATAGGCATAGTTATATGCATCATATGAAGCACTAATTCCGAAAGCACCAGCAATAACTAATTGCCTTGCCATCCCTCCAAATTTGCTCAATAAAGTTCCTAGACTTACGACGAAAGCAATTTCTTTAATTGATTTCGACATGTTAAATTTGAATAAAGAGAGCTTTCATTTCCTAAGTTATTTTGTAGTTCTTGTTTTAATTGGATGTTAACTAAGTGATTGAAATTGGTAAAACTATTATTAAGTTTGATCCTCTTATAGAGGGAATATTAATTAAGAGATATAAGAGGTTTTTGGCCGATATTGAGTTGGATGATGGCGAGGTTGTCACGGCACATTGTGCTAATACAGGCCCCATGAAAGGGGTTTTATTCCCCGGCGGACGAGTTAGGCTCAAGTACTGTCCTTCACCTAAACGTAAATTAGATTGGTCTTGGGAGCAAGCTGAGGTGCCAAGTAATAGTGAGCTGAAGAAATGCTGGGTTGGCATCAATACATCTTTGCCTAATAGATTGATTAGAAATTTAATTGAGGCAAATTGTTTGGAGAAACAATTTGGTTCGATTTCAACTATCAAAGCTGAAGTCGTATATGGATCAGAACGTAAAAGTAGAATTGATTTATTGCTTGAACCAGAAAATAGCAATAAAGACACTAGAAAGATTTATATAGAGGTTAAAAATACAACTTGGTGTGATGATTCAATAGCTTTATTCCCGGACACAGTAACCACAAGAGGTCAAAAACATTTAAGAGAACTGATGAGTATTTATCCCCAATCTCGAGCAGTGTTGATTCCTTGTATTAGTAGAAACGATCTAGAGCTTTTTGCGCCAGGAGATTTAGCAGATCCTTTGTATGGGAGTTTGTTTAGAGAGGCAGTTTCTAAGGGAGTAGAAGTGATTCCATGCGCATTTGGGTTCTTTCAAGACCGCATAGCCTGGGAGGGAGTTAAACCCTTTCGGAATTCACAAGAAAAATAAATAATCTTTAATTAAACTTGAAAGATATGGATTAACTAGTTTGACTAGCCTTGGGTGTGGCTATGATTTTTGTTGAGCTATTTTTCATAAAAAAGTTACTAAATTAGTCCTGAGTATGTGTCAATAAAAATATATTTCAAATACGAAGTTCTTTTTTTGTATCAACACATACATCTTGTATGAATGAGTTGAATGCATATTTACAGATGTATATATTTTGGATTAACAACCCATTCCTTTCGTTTCTTCGAAGTAAGCATCATTTATGACCACTGCTTTGCAATCGCCACCAAGGCGAACTAGTTCACGCCTTCAGGACGCCAGTCTTCTAAACGGGCCAATGCTTCTTTTAAGAAGCATAAAAGGCTTTAGAAGAAATCAGTCTTGGGCATGGCTAGCCTCTATCCCATTAGCACTTTTGGGATTAGGTGTTTTTACTTTCTCAGCACGAGCTGAGGTAGCTCTTTCGGATCTGACTGGACCTCAGGCGGCTACATTCTTGGCCGACAACCTTTGGCTATTTATAGCCACAATCCTCGTTATCTTTATGAACGCTGGATTCGCAATGGTTGAAGCTGGTATGTGCCGTCAAAAAAATGCGGTTAATATTTTAGCTAAAAATTTATTTGTTTTTGCTCTTGCTGTTACTTCCTACTGGGTAATTGGTTACTCACTAATGTACGGCGGATCAGTGATTGATGGATGGCTTTATTTCCAAGGTTTATTTGTTGATCCTGATCCTTCAGCTGCACTTGAGTGTGCAGCAGCTGGAGATACAGGTTGTCTTGTCCCAGCAGTTGATTTCCTTTTTCAATCTGCTTTTGCTGGTACTGCTGCAACTATCGTTTCTGGATTGGTTGCAGAGAGAGTCAAATTTGGCGAATTTGTAGTTTTTTCTATTGTTTTAACTGCTTTTATCTACCCAATTGCTGGTAGTTGGCAGTGGAATGGTGGTTGGCTATCTGAACTTGGCTTTATTGATTTCGCTGGTTCATCCATTGTTCATTCTGTTGGAGGCTGGGCAGGTCTTGTTGGAGCAATGCTTCTTGGACCACGTATTGGCAAATTTGTAGATGGCAAAGCACAAGCGATGCCTGGTCACAATATGGCCATCGCCACTTTAGGAGCACTAATCCTTTGGATAGGTTGGTATGGTTTTAACCCTGGCTCAGAATTAGCTATGGATCAATACGTTGCCTACGTAGCTGTAACAACAACTTTGGCAGCAGCTGGTGGTGCCATTGCAGCAACAGTGTTCTCTACGGCTATATCTGGCAAGCCAGATCTAACTATGATCATCAATGGCATTCTTGCTGGATTAGTAAGTATCACTGCTGGGTGCGGCAATATGACTTTTGCTGGATCTTGGCTTGCTGGAGCAGTAGGTGGAATTATTGTTGTATTGTCAGTAGCTGCTCTAGATGCTGCAGGTATCGATGATCCAGTTGGTGCGTTCTCGGTGCACGGTGTTTGCGGTGTTTGGGGAACTGTTGTTATTGGCCTTTGGGGCGTTGATGGCATGGATCCAGGCGCAGCTGGAATTGGTCTTCTAAATGGAGGAGGACTTAATCAATTCTTCATTCAAGCATTAGGTGCCGCTGCTTATGGTATCTGGACTGTTGTGACATGCTGGATTGCTTGGCAAATTATTGGTGGCTTCTTCGGAGGTATCAGAGTTAGCGAAGCAGAAGAGACACAGGGACTTGATATTGGCGAGCATGGAATGGAGGCTTATCCTGACTTTGCTTCTAGCTAGTTAACTTGTTTAATTGTCTTACATTAAAGCTAAAAAAGCCCAGAATATATCTGGGCTTTTTTAGTGTGGTTTAATAGTGATGAGATTCGTATCAATTTGTTTTTTACTATTTAATTGAAATGGATACTCAAGCCTTTAAGCAAACTCTTCATAAATCGGATCGTTATAACCGAAGAGGATTTGGTTCTGCAAATAAGCGAGCTCAAGCACTTGCTGAGGCTTATCAAAGTGGTTTGATTGGATCTATTAGAGAAAATGGAAATCTTTTAGAGCATGGAAGATTAAAAGTTAAACTTGCAGAAGCTTTTGGATTTTGTTGGGGAGTAGAAAGATCAGTAGCAATGGCTTACGAGACTAGGAAGCATTATCCAAATGAAAGAATATGGATCACTAATGAAATCATTCATAACCCCTCTGTGAATGATCATTTAAGGAAAATGAATGTCCTTTTCATTACTGAGGAGAAAGGGGTCAAAGATTTTTCAGTAGTAAAAGATGGAGATGTAGTAATTCTTCCTGCATTTGGAGCAACGGTTCAAGATATGAAGCTCTTACACGATAGAGGTTGTCATATTATTGATACCACTTGCCCATGGGTTTCAAAAGTTTGGCACACAGTCGAAAAGCATAAAAAACATACATTCACATCAATTATTCATGGCAAATATAAACATGAAGAAACTTTAGCTACTAGTTCTTTTGCAGGTACTTATTTAGTTCTATTTGACCTTGAAGAGGCAAATTATGTTTCTGATTATATTTTAGGCAAGGGAAGCAGAGAAGATTTCTTAAAGCGTTTTTCAAAAGCCTCATCAGCAGGGTTCGATCCCGATAAAGATTTGCAAAAACTTGGAGTTGCTAATCAGACTACAATGTTAAAAAGCGAAACTGAGGAAATAGGAAGATTGTTTGAGAAAACAATGTTGCAACGATTTGGACCTGCTCAACTGAACGAACATTTTCTAGCTATTAATACCATTTGTGATGCTACTGAAGAAAGACAAGGAGCAATGTTTTCGCTAGTTGATGAACCTCTTGATCTTATGGTTGTAATTGGTGGATTCAATTCTTCTAATACAACTCATCTTCAAGAAATAGCAATTAGTAGGGGGATTCGTTCATTTCATATTGACACTCCAGAGAGAATTGGAGAAGAGACCAATACCATTACTCATATGCCTCTAGAGGGAGGAGAATTGTTAACTGAGGAAAATTTTCTTCAAAAGGGAAATATTAGTGTAGGTATTACTTCGGGTGCTTCAACTCCTGACCGTGTAGTTGAAGATGTTATTCATAAGCTAATGAAAATAGGCGAAAATTTCTGATAAGAAAAAAACACAATTTTGCTCCAATCTCTCGTAGGATAGTTAATAGTTTTTAGTTGAAGATGACTCAATCAAACAAATCTAATCTTAAAGATCCTGATTCACAAAAGGTTGAAGTGGTTGTTCAAAGCCCTGAAGGTGAAGTGAATATTTTTGGTGAACTGTCAATCTTTGTTCTTAGAGTTAGCTTTAGTTTGTTCATGGTTCATCACGGTCTAGAAAAATTGAGTGATCCAGGAGGATTTGCTGAATTTGTGGTAGGTAAATACTTCGGATTTCTTCCTGGTGATCCTGTGATTTGGACTTATTTGGCGGCAGTAACTCAAATAGTTTGTCCAATTGGATTGGCAACCGGTGTATTGGCAAGATTATCCTCACTGGGTTTACTCTCAACTATGGTTTTTGCTTTGTATTTCCATTTCATAGATACTGGTTTAGAGGGATTCCCTTTTGCTGTAGTGGAAAATCATAATTATATTTTTGAATTATCCGCTATTTATGCAGCAATATCATTTTATTTCTTATGTGCAGGTCCTGGAAGATTATCACTTTTCAGGAAATCTAATAAAATAACTTACTATCCAAAAGGATCATAATTTAAGTATTAATTTAAAGTAAAAATAATATATTTAACTCTTTGGATTTATATCAATGTAAAAAGTGCCTTTTACCAGTAAGAATCATTTTTATTCCTAATTCATTGCAGGCTTTAATAGAATCTTCGTCTCTAATGCTTCCACCTGGCTGAATAATTGAACTGATACCATAGTCTGCAGCCATCTTTACAGTATCGTCGAATGGGAAAAAACCATCACTAGCCAAAACAGCACCTTTTGCCTTTGTACCAGCAGCTTCTAATGCAAGTTTTGCTGAACCTACCCTATTCATTTGACCAGCTCCAATCCCTAGACTCTGCTGATTGGATGCTACAGCTATTGCGTTAGACCGTATATGTTTTACAATTTTCCAGGCAAAAGATAAGTCATTCATTTCTTCATCTGTTGGGATTAGTTCAGTAACATTTTTCCATTCTTTTTGATTAACATTTGGTTCGTCTAAATCTTGAATTAATAAACCACCAAGTATGCTTCTTATGTGATTCTTATCTGCTTTTTGAACACACTCAGCTTTCAACTCTAAGAGCCTAAGATTTTTCTTTTTTGAAAGTATTTCTTTTGCATTCTCATTAAAATATGGAGCTACAACACATTCAATAAATATATTTTCAATTTCTTTTGCGGCAGCTTCATCAACAGGGCAATTTATAGCAATAATACCCCCAAAAGCGCTTACTCTATCGCCATCTAGTGCTCTTTTAAGAGCTGAAGATGGAGAATTTCCAATGGCTACTCCACAAGGATTTGTATGTTTAATTACTACCGCTGCTTTTTGATATGAAGGGTTACTAATAGTATCTTTATAACCAAATTCACGAAGAGTAGATAAAGCAGCCTCCAGATCGAGAAGATTATTTGTACTTAATTCTTTGCCTTGTAATTGATTAGCTCCACTCCATCCTTTTTCAGACTCTCCGTACCATGAAGCTTTTTGATGAGGATTTTCTCCATACCTAAGTTCTTGCTTTAATGGCAAGCTTTGCAACCAAGAAACCTTTTTTGAGGAGCTTTGTTTAGCAATCCATTTACTTATTGTTAGGTCATAGTTAGCGGTATGCTCAAAAGCCTGTTGCGAATATTTTTTTCGTAATTCTGTAGTGATCTTTTTTGATTTATAGGCATGAATTAAGTTTGAGTATTGACTTGGATCAGTAACCACAAGAACATCTTGATGGTTTTTTGCTGCTGCTCTGATCATTGTTGGCCCGCCAATGTCAATATTTTCGATAGCTTCCTCCCATGAAACATTCTCTTTGGAAATTGTTTTTTCAAATGGATATAAGTTAACAACCACCAAGTCTATTGGATTGATATTTTGTTTATCTAAATCATCTAAATGAGATTGCTTATCTCGTCTGGCTAATATTCCTCCATGAATTTTTGGGTTTAGTGTTTTTACTCTCCCTCCAAGAATTTCTGGGAATCCTGTGTAATCGGCGACTCGTGTAACGGGAAGATTTTCACTCTCAATTAACTTTGCAGTCCCGCCACTTGAAATTATTTTGAAGCCAAGTTCATTAACTAATGCTTTCGCAAGTGGAATTAAACCAGTTTTGTCTGAGACACTTAGCAGAGCTATCGGAGACATCTTTATTTTTTGAAATCGATTCTTCTCGGTAACCTACGCATCAAAGAAGAATATTGCATTGAAGATGACTGAACTAATCTCCTTAAATTCTGAATCCGCAACAAATAGATTGATTTTGCTTCATGGTTGGGGGGCTGATGCCCATGATCTAATCCCTGTTGGGAAATTGTTAACTGATGGATTTAAAGATCGTTTTGAAATAATTTCTCTCTCTGCTCCTCATCCTCACCCAAGCGGATCAGGTAGGCAATGGTACCCTCTTTACCCTCACGAATGGGAACAGGTCCCAAATGCAGTGTTAGATCTTGAAAAACGCTTACATAATCTTTGCACTAATCAAATTCCTTTAGACAAGACACTGCTATTTGGCTTTTCTCAAGGAGGTGCAATTGCGTTAGATCTTGCAACAAGAATTAAATTTCAGGGAGTTTTTGCACTTAGCTCTTATCCACATCCGGATTGGGAACCCATTAAAAATATGCCACCTATGTTTCTTTGCCATGGTGAAATGGACGAAGTCGTGCCTAAAGCTGCTTCTGAGAAAAGCCTTAATATATTGTTGAAAAAAGGAATTAAATCAGAAATATATTTTTTTGATGGAGGCCATGAAATTAATAATGATCTAATTAATTATTGCCGTAGAAAAATTGAACAACAATTTTTAAGTTAAACAAAAGCGTATTCGTACTCTTCTATTTCTTCCCAGTCATCGGCTGTAAGTTCTAAACCAGCAAAGATTTTGTCCTCACCTAGGAATTCAACAATCACTCTTAAAGAAGGGAAAAGAAAATGATTTTCTTCAGCGTATTGAGCACTAAATAACCCTTTCTCTCCCCAAAAAAAGCGATCAGTTGTGTGTTCATTACGACGAACATTTAATATCGCTGGGGCATTGATGCCCTCTTCTGCAATAAACCTTCTGGCTGCTGTTACAGGCTTATGCTGACCTGTTCCTAGATGGAAAATAGGAACATGTGACATAACACGCTGTCCTGCAAGTCTTCTCCTGCTAATTCTTTTGCGCTTCTTAGACATAAAAAACTACCTTTATTTGTTGGGAGAGAGTTAGAGGTTTTTCTTTTTTAGTGGCTCTAGCTTAGGCAAGAGTTTTTATAAGAAAAATACATTGAAACTGAGGAGAAAAGGTTCTCTCAAATAATTAAAAAGTTGACTACAGAGGTTACCCATCAATCTCTGTAACAGCCTCAAAGTCACTCAAAGTGCTCACTTTTTGATTAAATTTGAGATAGCCTCCTAGTAAGTAATCTAAATTCTTTATTAATATCTTAATACTTTTTTCAAATTTTTCAAGTTTTTGAATATTTCGTTTTACCTGACTAAGATTGCACAATGACTTCATTGCAGTATTCAGAACGGTTTTTGAATTTTGTTCAACAACAGTTGATGAGCTTTCAAGCTGATCAAGAACTAGAGCAACTTGTGGTTTATGTGGCTAGATCTGGAGACAGTGGATCCCCTACTTTGGAAGTAGTTGGCCAGTGGCCGAAGTCAGAGAAAGTTTTACAGCCTGTAGAAACTGATACTGCCCTTCGCACGCCTTCTTCCAATAGGAGATGGTACCCATTGCAAGAGGGTTCAATATTGTTAGGTGTTATACGCGCAGAGAGAATAGCTTCTGAAGAAGAATGGCGCGAGTCTCTTGATCAACGCCTGCAATCAATGTCAACTTTATTAGCTAACTCTCTCGCTTCTGAACTTGATAGAAAAAGGTTATTAGATCAATTAGATGATCAAAAGGAGCAGATATCATTAATGGTTCATCAGCTCAGGAATCCACTAGCTGCTCTTGGAACTTATGCCAAACTTCTGTTGAGAAAAATCGGTCCTGAAAGTGAAAATGAAAACCTTGTAAAAGGGCTAATGAACGAACAAGCACAAGTTAATAAATATCTCTCTGCGCTCGATCAACTTAGTCAGGTAAAGCTACCCCAGGCTGATGATGGATCAAACAGATTGCTGTTGCCTCCACTTTTGCCAACTGAGACTTGCATTAGTGTAAAAAGCTTAATAGATCCATTGATTGAAAGAGCTAAAGCTAGAGCTAATTTGCAAGGAAGGAAATGTTATGGACCTAAAAAATGGCCAAAATGGATGGAAGAGGATTCAATTTCAGAAGGAGTTATTGCTGAAATAGTTGCAAATCTTTTGGAAAACGCATTTCGTTACAGCCCGACTCAATCCTCTATTGGTATTGAAGTAATCGAAGAGGGGATATGTATTTGGGATGAAGGTAACCCAATAAAGAAGGAAGAAAGAGAGAAGATTTTTGAGAAAGGTTTTAGAGGTGAAAGTGGTTCGAAAATGTCTGGGAGTGGAATAGGCCTTGCTCTCGCTAGAGATTTGGCTAGACAATTAGGTGGAGATTTACAGTTATTTGTTGACCCAAGCCAATTTAAAAATTCTTTGCCTGAGTCAGGGAATGCCTTCGTTTTTAAGTTGGAACCAAAATGATACTTAATAGTATTAAATTAGTAGTCTCTGTTATCACTAAACCTGCTCCATAGCTATCACCATTATGTCCTCCTAATGATTTATTTATAAAGTGTGGGATTAATATTGAAGTTGCCAATCCTGAAGAAATGCAATATATCAACAATAAAGTAGTAGGTAAAATTAAATTAGTTGTAGATAAAAACAACATTATGCCAATAAAAATTATTATTAATGAAGGTCTTATTTCTTTGGAGATGCCTCGCCAGTATTTTTGATGAATGGAACCAAATTCTTTATTGAAAATGTATTCATAATTCTCAATAGCAAATATTTGGGATAATCGTCCCCAGAAGGCAGCTATTGGAAAAGCAAAAGGAGCATAAAAATCAAGTTTGATTATTGCGGCTATTTGAAGGATCAAAATAATTACTAAACTTTGAACACCTATTGCGCCAACTCGGCTGTCTTTCATTGCCTCAATTCGCTTGGAAGGCCCTGCACCAATACCATCAGCCGTATCCATTAACCCGTCAATATGAAGCCCACCAGTTATGCAGATGCTAATTGCAGTAGAAATCAAGGCGATAGAAATATTGGGCCAATCAAAGTACTTCAATACAATCCAAAAAAATGATTGGGAAAAGCCTATTAATACTCCTATTAAAGGAGCAAAACGAGCAATTCTTTTGAACCTAGGTTTAATTAATGGCCATTGAGGCAAAATTGTGTAGAACACCCATGCACCTGCAAGGTCACTTAGCCAGTTTTTTAAAATCAGAATTACAACCTCAACTGTTTCTTAGGTCTCAAATTAGTTATATAACTAGTCTAAGTTATGGAATATTTAGGAATAATTGAAAAAGCCCTTCTTCGATTTTCAAATAGAAAGTAGATGCAAAACGACATTAGCTCGAGTCTGCTCTTTTAAAACTCCAAATGGAATTGTAAATACTCCAAAATTCATGCCTGTTGGCACTTTAGGAACAGTCAAAGGAGTTACATCTCAGCAACTTAAGAAAACAGGGGCTGAAATGATTCTTGCAAATACTTTTCATCTTCATCTTCAACCAGGAGAAAAGATAGTTCAAGATGCAGGCGGACTACATAAATTTATGAGTTGGAATAAACCAATTCTTACTGACTCAGGAGGCTTTCAAGTATTTAGTTTGGCAAAGTTAAATAAAATTGATGATGAAGGAGTGTCATTTCAAAGTCCGAGAGATGGTAAACATATTTATTTGACTCCAGAAAAAGCTATTGAAATTCAAATGGCTTTAGGGGCAGATGTGGCAATGGCTTTTGATCAATGCCCCCCTTACCCAGCTAGCGAATCAGACGTTGAGGAGGCTTGTAAGAGAACCCATCATTGGTTAGAGAGATGTATGAATGCTCATAAGAAAGATGATCAAGCAGTTTTTGGCATAGTTCAAGGGGGCTGCTTCTCTCATTTGAGGGAATTGAGTGCAAAAATTGTCTCAGGATTCGATTTGCCTGGGATTGCCATTGGAGGAGTAAGCGTAGGTGAACCCATAAGTCAAATGCACAAAATCGTACGAGAAACCTGTCCTTTATTACCTCAAGATCGACCTAGATACTTAATGGGAATTGGAACCTTGAGAGAAATGGCCATAGCAGTAGCAAATGGAGTTGACATGTTCGATTGTGTAATCCCTACGCGACTGGGAAGGCATGGGACCGCATTAGTTAATGGAGAGACATGGAATTTAAGAAATTCACGTTTTAAGGACGATTACAGCCCATTAGATCCGACATGTGCTTGTGAAGCTTGTACGAGCTATTCAAGAGCATATATTCATCATTTAATTCGAAACAAAGAATTACTTGGCCTTACACTTTTGAGTCTGCACAACCTCACTCATTTGATCCGTTTTACAGGTGCTATGAGGCAAGCAATTACTGAAGGTTGTTTTTCAGAGGATTTCGCTCCGTGGCAGAGTGACTCTAAAGCGCGTCATACGTGGTAGCGTGCGTGCTTAATACGTCCATTATTTCTTAGGGATGGCACTGATTAATTTCGACTTGCTTGCTGAACTTCCTGTTGCTTACCAAGCTTTTGCCCCAACAGTGGATGTACTTCCGCTAATACCTCTTTTCTTCTTTCTGCTTGTTTTTGTTTGGCAAGCGGCAGTTGGCTTTCGTTAAAAGCGAAGTCTTTTCTTTTGGATTTTTTAAAAATTAACTAATCGATTAGATATTCTTAACAAAATAAAATTTTTGTTCGAGAAAGACCTCGGACAAGAATTTTATTTTTTTTGAGTAAATTAATAAGGCTTATCTAGATCCCTTTGCTTAGCAAAATGTCTTCACTTGGTATTGAGACGGCCTTTTCAATTAAATCAGCCAGATGAAGTGCTCGAGAAGCTTGAAGCCCGTCAACAGCTGGCTTCTCCTTTCCTCTAACGCATTGTAGGAAATGCTCTAGTTCTGCATATAACGGCTCAATTGATGTTGTGCTCACTTCTTCAATAAAACCATCGTTTCTATAAAGTAGTTCTCCATGATCAGCGGAATACCATTCATGAGCCTTTCTATGGATGTGAATATTGTGATTTAGGAAATCTGTTTCTATAAGACTTTCTTTGCAATGAGCGCTCAAACTTCTGATTTTTTTGTGACTCATTTTGCTTGCAGTAAGACTTGCAACCACCCCGTTTTTAAAACCAAGTGTCGCGTTAACGTAATCCATAGGTCCATCTCCACTGCATCCTCCAACGGCAGCAAGCCTTATCACTTTTGAATTTGCAAGTTCAATAACTAGATCAATATCGTGAATCATTAAGTCCAAAACGACTGAAACATCATTGGCTCTCTCGGGATGAGGGCTATGCCTTCTAGCTTCAAGAACTACAACTTCTTCATTAGCAACTACTTTTGTCAATTCTCTAAAAGCCGGATTAAATCTTTCTATATGACCAACTTGTAATAATTTTTTCGCATTGTTTGAAGCATTGATCAAAGATGAGGCTTCTTCTTTATTTGCTGCTATTGGTTTTTCAATTAAAACATGTTTGCCAGACTTTAGACATTCTAGACCAACTTCATGGTGAAATAACGTAGGCACAGCAATACATACAGCTTCTACTTGATGTAATAAATCCTTGTAGTTTCCATACCAATTACAATTAAATTGCTCCATAGCCAACTTTCCTCGTTCCTCGTCTAAATCTGCAACTCCAATTAGCTCAGCATCTTTGAGAAGACTGAGGACTCTGGCATGATGCCACCCCATATTTCCAATTCCTATTACCCCAACTTTTACGGGAATAATATTTTCGTTGATCTTGGAAATTTTTTTCATTTTTACTTTTTTATTAATTAATACGCTGTTTTATAAATTAATTAGGAAGGGTTATTTTTACTTTGTTTATTCTTGGACCTTTCATGGAGATTATTTCAAAAACAACTTCATTATGAACGAGCGTTTCTCCAGAGTTTGGGATTTCTTGAAGTTTTTCTAAAACAAATCCAGCAAGAGTGTAATGATCATCAGCTTCTGGCAATTTTAATTTAAGCTCTCTATTCAGTTCTATCACTTCTATCTCACCAGAAGTAAGCCATATTTTTTTCAAGTCATCAAGAGATCTTAGCTCAGATTCTTTATTATCAAATTGAATCTCATCACCAACAATTTCACCTGTTAAGTCAGCTGATGTTATCAATCCTTCAGTTCCTCCATATTCATCAACGACCAAGAGTAGTGGATTCCCATTTTTTATTAATGGAAGCAATTCGGCCAAAGTAGAAGTTTCTAAAACACGAACAACTGGTTTTACATAAGGCTCTAAAGATGAGTTTGCTTGCATCTCACCTTTGGCTATTGGATCAGCAAGTTGCCTTAAATCTAAAACTCCAAGAACATTGTCAAGTGAATCATCAATTACTAAGTATCTTGCATGACGAGTTTTATGAACTTCTTCCATCATTTGAGTGAAGGAAACTTCTCTTGGAAGAGTAACCATCCCTGACCTGGGAACCATTACCTCTCGGACTTGTGTATCTCTTAAAGCAAAAACACCTTCAAGTATGTTTCTTTCATCAGGTTTTAATCCAGTTACTCCACCAGTTTCAATTAATTTCTCTAATTCGCCTGCAGAGAATGCAGCTGTCGTGAGACTTTCTGATTGAGTATTAAGTCCAAATAATCTAAGAATTAATAAAGCAAGTCCTTCTAGCAAAGAAAGGAATGGTGACATCCACTTTATCGCTGCTTCAATTAGGGGCGAAAATTTCAGGGCAGCAGTCTCTGGTTGATTGAGAACAAGTGCTTTTGGAAGCAGACCAGATATCAGAGTTGCTAAAAGTACAACAGTAATAAAAAGACCTAGATCTAAAAGATAGTTAACTGAAGCATTTTCCCCCCACCATTGACTTGCGAAATTTTTGCAGATCCAACCAATTGAAATTAATGAAATAGTTATTCCTAGCTCTGCTATTAAAAGGGTTCTTCTCAACCTTTTCTGTAGACGAATTATGGAATTGGAACCAGGTAGTCCATCTTCTACAAGTCTTTGAACCTTAGTTGAACGAAGTCTCAATATGGCAAATTGACCTGCATTGAAAAATGCTGGTATTACAAGCAATATACAAAGAAGTAATAAACTCATTAATAATTTTTCTATGGGGGTGGCGAGGATCGAACTCGCCTAAGGCGAATTATGAGTTCGCTGCATTCACCAGATTGCTACACCCCCAAAAAGGCTGAACTAAAACTTTTTTTGATAATAGTTAATTAGTTTGCCTAAAGTAAATATATATCTAATCCCACCAAGATGTTTAATAATTAAACTTGCATATAAAGATATGAACCCATTGAATCCTTCATTAGATGGAATAAAAGAAACTCTTTTAACTTTATTAGCTCAAAAAGCTTATAGGTTTGGCGATTTTTCTTTGGCTTCCGGGAAAAAAAGTTCTCATTACGTCAATTGCAAGCCAGTCTCTCTTTCAGGGCTAGGTCTCTTGTCGATAAGTTCATTATTCCTGAAACAAATAAATAAAAGTGACAGTGGCGTAGCTGGCTTGACTTTAGGTGCTGACCCACTTGTTAGTGGCGTTGTAATGTTGGCAGCTCAATCAGGTATTGATTTAAACGGTTTAATAGTTAGAAAAGAAGCCAAAGGTCATGGGACTGGAGCATGGTTAGAAGGACCTTTGCCTCCAAAGGGTTCTGTGATTACTGTCCTAGAGGATGTTGTTACTACTGGTGGCTCTTCTTTAAAAGCTGTTGAGCAACTTAGAAATCAAGGGTATTTAGTTAAACAAGTACTAGCGATAGTTGATAGGGAAGAAGGAGGCGTAGAGGCAATAACTAAAGCTGATTTAGAGTTAAATAGTCTTTTCTTTTTAAAAGAGATTGTTGAAAAAGCTAAAAGCTTGCAATGACAGAAACTAAATCATTGATTTGGGATGAAACATTCCCTTCATTACTTCTCAAAGGTCCCGGGACTACTACTTTTTTACATGGTCAAACAACCGCTGATGTTTTTGCTGAGAAAGAACTAGATAGAATATTCATGAGTTGTTGGCTATCAACGAAAGGATCTTTAAAAGCTGTATTAGAAATTCGACTTTCAGATGATATGGCTGAAATAGTTATAATTTGCGGTGAAATCAATTCTATAATAGATGGATTTGAATCAGTGATATTCCCAGCAGATAAAGTTAAGTTAGAAGTTATAGATCCAATTAGAAGAAGACAAGAAATAAATAATAATAATTCATGGAAGGAGTCAAATTTTAGTTGGATTGATAATAATAATTTAATCTTAGACGGAATAAATAACTACACAAATGCTACTAAAGAGGAATTGGATGGTTGGAAAATAAGACAAGGAATACCTAGCGTTGATAAAGAGATAAATGGAGAGACTAATCCTTATGAGTTAGGATTAGCAGATACTATAAACCTTGATAAAGGCTGTTATCTAGGTCAAGAGGCAATGGCAAAGTTCTTTAGGTCTAAATCTCTAAAATATCAACTTCGTTATTGGGAAGCTTATGGGGAAAATGATAATTTTAAAATTGGGCAAAATTTTTTTAACACTAATGAAAATGAAGGATATAAAAAAAATGTAGGAGTTGTTACTTCTTCAATTAGGGTTAATGATAACTTTTTTAATGGTCTGGCTTTAATTAAGAAAAATTTTCTTAACCATGATTTTTGTTTTTCTGAAAATGGTGACTCCATAACTTTTAAAAAACCAATCTCTTTTACTAATCCTTTTTGATCTATTTCTATATGCTTACTAGTGATTTATTAACCACTTCGCAATCATTAAGGTAGCTATACAATCATCACGATTATATTCAAAAATTGAATTTAAATTTCTAGAATACATTTTATTTATTTTACGTGACTTTTTCCATTGCCTCCACCATAAAAGAGCTCTAGCTCCATCTACATTTGTTTGTTTCCATTCAAATCCTATCCATTCTGCGATTGATTTAAGACCATAATTTCTTACTGGAAGACACCAGTATTCTCTAATTAATAAATGTATATCAATAAATCTTTTTTTCAATGCTTCAATTTCATGAGGATCAGCTCCTTGTCGTAATCCTAGCTTTAACAGAGATATTGGTTCTGTTTCCCCATAATGGATGATGGGATAGTCTCGATTAAGACTTAATTTTTTAGTTATTCTTTTCCATAGAAAACTTTCAGTGTTTTTTTCAACATTAAGTAATGGTGAATATTTAGTTTTTTCTAAATTAATTTCATTTTTTATATTTTTTGGTAGTCGAATGAATCCATGTAAAAAGTCATGTTTAATATCTGGGTCAGATTCAATGTCATAAATATATAAACCTTTTGCTTTCTTTAAATTATTTAGTTCTATTTCTGGATTTAGTTTGATTGCCCTATTCGTTGATTGAGATTGAGATTGTAAAATAATTTGTTTGGAAATATCACCATGTTGTGTTCCAAATATTTCAAGCTTTTCCTTTAATTTATAAGGCTTGATCTTTGCTAGTTCCTCTATATTTTTTATGCCAACTTTATTTAATAAAAGTTGTCTTTTTGCTCCAATCCCGCTAACTTCACTTAAACTTCCTTCTTTAATTGCTACAGCATCACAATCTTTTCTCCATGAACATATTGTGCATTTTTTTCTATTAGAGGTTATGGGTGGAGGAGTTATTGATTCAATATCTTTCTCTAGATTTAATAATGAATCTATTAAATCTGTGTTTATATTACCGCTTAACCTTATTTTTTCGACTTTGATAACTTCATTCTCTTTGTGTAATATTAACCCTTTTTGGACTTGATATTTTTGTAAATGATTTATTAATAAACCAGTCATTGCCAGTGTTAATTTATGCTCTCTTGTGATTTTTTTACCTTGCCTAGCTAATATAGGTTGATATGAAAAATTCCCCCAAATACTGTCTCCTGATGTCTTCCTTAGCATCGGTAAATTTGCTTTGATAATTCTATTTTTTATTAGTGGATATTTAATTCTTACTCCATAAGCGATATTTTTCCCCTCTTCACAAGCTTGAATTCCTATCCCGTAACTTTTTCGTGAGAGATTATGAAAGCAGTCGATTTGATGATTTAATTGAAGTGTGCTATGGGCCGTCCACAATTTTTTTTGTTTATCACCATAAATATCAAGCCATGCTTTTCTTCTGCATCTAATCCAACTCCTTAAAAGGTGATCGTTAATTGGTTTGGATTTATTACATTTCATACTTAGAGAATAATCCGCATTTCTTTAAGAACAAAGTTTCTCCAATATAAAGATGAAAAAGAAAAAGTTGAATCTCACTAAGGAGAAAATTTCTTTCGGAACAGATGGATGGAGAGGGATATTAGGCGTTGACTTCACTTTGGAAAGATTACTTAAAGTTGCAGCAGCAGCAGCTCAAGAGCTTGCTTATGTGAGAGAGAAAAAAAATAATAAAATAATCATTGGTTACGATCGACGTTTCTTAGCAGAGGAGATGGCTGAGGCTGTCGCCTCTGCAGTTAGAGGAGTTGATTTAGTCCCTTTATTGGCTTCTTCCGAGCTGCCAACTCCTTCTTGTAGCTGGGGGATCGTTGAAGAAAGTGCACTTGGTGCACTAGTGATTACAGCAAGTCATAACCCATGCGAATGGTTGGGGTTGAAAATTAAAGGCCCTTTTGGAGGCTCAGTTGACAGCTCTTTTACCGATTCTGTCCAAAAAAGACTAGATGCTGGAGGTATATCAATTCCAATCGAAGGCGCAACCGAGCGAGTTGATTTTCGAAAACAACACCTTTTGGCGATTAGTCAGAAATTTGACATGCCTTTGATTTCTGATGGTTTGAGGAAATTAGGTGTAAAAATATTTGTCGATCCAATGCATGGATCTGCTGCGGGCTGCATGTCTGAATTATTTGGCCTCGATAGTGAAGAGCTTATTTATGAAATAAGAACTAAAAGAGACCCATGTTTTGGTGGGAATCCTCCAGAACCTATGAAGGCTTACTTATCACAATTAATACAAGAAGTTCAGAATGAATTCCAGGCAGGAAAGTTGTCCATGGGCCTGGTTTTTGATGGAGATGGAGATCGAATTGCGGCAATAGATGAAAAAGGTAGATATTGCAATACGCAGTTATTAATGCCTGTCCTGATAGATCATTTGGCAAGAGTTAAAAATATGCCAGGTTGCGTTGTTAAAACTGTAAGTGGCTCGGACTTGATGAAATTGGTTGCGGATGATTTGGGCAGAGAAGTGATCGAAAAGCCTGTTGGGTTTAAATATATTGCTGAAGAAATGCTTTCAAGAGAAGTTCTTATTGGAGGAGAGGAGTCAGGGGGCGTTGGGTTTGGACATCACTTGCCAGAACGTGATGCTTTGTTTACCGCTTTGCTTTTGATGGAGTCAATAGTTGCTGATGGTAAATGTTTAGGTGAGAAAATAGATTCTCTTCATGCTCGTTTTGGTAAGAGTCATTT
>QBVL01000004.1 GCA_003284375.1 Prochlorococcus sp. AG-311-J23 | reverse complement strand
ACCCCACTCATTGTCATACCAAGCTAAAACTTTCACCATATTGTCATCGATACACATTGTTAAAGCTTCATCAACAATGGTTGATTCATTCGTTCCCGCATAGTCGGTAGAAACCAGAGGCAAATCACCATATTTAATAATTCCTTTCATTTCTCCCTGTGAAGCGGTTTTAAGTAATGAATTGACCTCTTCAGCACTAGTTTTACGACTTGATTCAAAAACCAAATCAACTGCAGAAACATTAGGAGTGGGAACTCGCATCGCAATACCAGTTAGTTTCCCTTTCATTTGTGGATAAACAAGAGCAACAGCTTTTGCCGCTCCAGTTGAAGTAGGGACCAAATTCATTGCTGCTGCTCTTGCACGACGTAAATCACGATGAGCATTGTCAAGAATTCTTTGATCTCCCGTATAACTATGAATCGTGGTCATTAAACCTTTATTAATCCCCAACTTTTGATCTAAAACTTTTACGATTGGAGCTAAACAATTGGTAGTGCAACTTGCATTGCTGAGGATATCAAAATCTTCATGAGAGTATGAATCAGCGTTAACACCAACGACATAAGTACCAACACCGTCACCCTTACCAGGTGCAGTAAGAATGACCTTCTTAGCCCCAACTTGTAGATGCTTACTAGCACCAACATCTGTATTAAATACACCTGTTGACTCAATTACTAAATCAATTCCCCACTCTTTCCAAGGAAGATTTAAAGGGTTTCTATCCGAATAACATTTTATAGTTTTGCCATTAATTTGAAATGAATCGTCTGTATGTGAAATTTCGGCGTCTTTTATAGCCCCTAAAATAGAGTCATATTTGAGCAAATGTGCACAAGTTTTTGGGTCAGAAGTGACGTTAATGCCGACCACTTCAATATTTGTATTTGCACCCCTACTGAGCCAACAACGCATAAAATTGCGTCCAATTCTTCCGAATCCATTAATCGCTACACGCAAAGTCATTTCAAAAACGGTAAAACCGTACAAGCTACTGGCCGATGATCATACAGAACGATGATCATTTTTTTGTGTAATTTGAAAAATAATTGAAGCGTTAAGGAAATAAAAAGTACAAAAACTCTCTAATTCTTTAAAAAAACGTGCCTTTACATCAATGAAGAGTTATCTTTCTAACGACACTGAAGCGAAATTGAAGAAGACAAAAGAATTACCACCTCATATTCATTTTATTGGAATCGGAGGTATTGGGATGTCTGCTCTGGCAATGATTCTAGCTAAAAAAGGATATTCAATATCTGGTTCTGACCAGAAAAAAAACCAAACTTTAAAGAAATTTGAAGAAAACAAAGTCCACATCTTTCCAACCCAAGTAGAATCAAATATTGATGAAATTCTTAAAGTCCATGGGAAAAATATATTAGTTGTTAGAAGTTCAGCAATACGTCGAGATAATTTAGAATTAGATAGAGCAAAAAAATATAATTTAAAAATCAAACATCGTTCTGAAATATTAGCATTTTTAATTGAACAAAAAAGATCAATAATCGTCTCAGGATCTCATGGTAAAACAACTGCAAGTACATACATTGCGACATTATTTTCTTATGCAAATAAAAATCCGACGGCTATCATAGGCGGTATTGTACCTCTCTACAAAAGCAACTACAATTTTGGTAATAGTGAATTTTTAATCGCAGAAGCAGATGAATCAGATGGATCACTAGTCAAGTTTAATCCCAATATCGGATTGATCACGAATTTAGAACTTGAACATGTTGATCATTATATAAATCTAGAAGCTTTAATAGAAACAATGAAACAGTTTGCTCAAAAGTGTGATTGCTTGATTACTAATTTTGATTGTGACAATCTTAGAGCTAATATACAGAATTCTAAATGGTTTTCGATTCAAAAAGTTATTAATATAGATTTTGCTCTGATTCCGAAAGAATCTAATGGATGTGAAATTATTGCAGAATATTATGAAAAAGAAAAGTTTATTGATGTTATAAAAATACCTGTTCCTGGAATACACAATTTAAGCAATGCAGCAGCTGCTATTGCTGCGTGTAGAGTGGCTGGAATTCTTTTCAAAGATATAAAAAAAGGAATTGACAATTTAAAGCTACCTTCAAGAAGATTTGAATTTAAAGGATTGTGGAAAAACAGAGTAATCGTTGAGGATTACGCTCATCATCCGAGCGAAATTGATGCTGCAATATCAATTGCATCTTCTATTATTAAGACAAAAAATAACCTGTCAAAAATATTACCAAAAAGAATAGTTACGATATTTCAACCGCATCGATATAGTAGAACTCAAAAGTTTCAAGAGGAATTTGCGAAAAGTCTAAGTAAATCGGATTTAGTGTTTATAACTCCAATATACTCTGCTGGAGAAGACAAAATTGAAGGAATAAATAATAAGAATATTGGACATAAATTAAAAAAAATTAAACCTAACCTAGAAATATATACTCCAGATAACAATCAAAATCTGATAAAATTGATAAAAGAGCATACATTTGAAAAAGACTTGATTTTAATTATGGGAGCAGGAGATATTAATCTGATATGTGAAAATCTATTTTTAGAGTTAATCAATAATAAATTAATCAGCAATGATATAGCCGCTTAATAAATGAATTCAATTCACTTAGAAAAAAATATTTCCTTATCAAATTTCACTACTTGGGGAATAGGTGGTCCTGCAGAATGGATTGCTCAACCAAAAAGTATTAAAGAACTTAAATGTATAATTAATTGGATGAATAAGAAAAAAATTTCTTGCAGTATTATTGGTGCTGGATCAAATCTTTTAATCAATGACAAAGGAATAAAAGGTTTAAGTCTATGTATGCGTAATTTTAAAGGAATTCAAATTGATAAAAACAATGGAATTATCGAGGTCCTTAGCGGTGAAATGCTTCCTACTTTGGCCAGAAAAGCTGCTGCAAATGGACTTCATGGATTCGAATGGGCTGTAGGAATACCAGGAACAATTGGTGGAGCAGTAGTTATGAATGCAGGAGCGCAAAAAGATTGCATATCTAGCTATCTCGAGAGTATTACAACGCTATCTTTGACAGGTGAATACAAAAGTATCAAAGGAAAAAATCTAAACTTTGGGTACCGACACAGTTTGCTTCAAAATGAAAAATTAATTGTCGTATCTGCTCGACTCAAGCTGGCATCAGGTCATGCAAAAGAAATTAGACAGGTCACAAATGAAAACTTAAATCACCGATTAAAAACTCAACCTTATCAATCTCAAACCTGCGGAAGTGTTTTTCGTAATCCAGAACCTTTGAAAGCTGCAAAATTAATTGAAGAACTTGGTTTAAAAGGATTTCGTTTTGGTGGAGCTGAAATATCCAAAATTCACTCAAATTTTATAATTAACGTAAACAAAGCTTCCTCTTATGACGTCAGAGAATTGATTAAATATGTTAAAGAAAGAGTTTTTGATGCTTATGGAATCATGTTAGAAACAGAAGTTAAACAATGTGGCTTTTAAATTTAAACCCTAAACTCAATAACAATAGGAAATTCTCATGGCTGGATTCGGACTACCAAATTTTGGACAACTCACTGAAGCTTTTAAAAAAGCACAACAAATTCAGCAAAATGCCCAAAAACTTCAAGAAGAGCTTGAGGTTATGGAAATAGAGGGAAAAAATAACGACAATAGGGCAAAGATATGGATGTCAGGGAATCAAAAGCCTTTACGGGTAGAAATTGACCCGTCTCTTCTTTCTGAAGAAAAAGCAATAATCGAAGAAGCCATACTGGATGCTATGAAATCTGCTCACGAAGTTTCAACTTCAACGATGAAAGAACGAATGGAAGTTTTGACCGGCGGATTCAAACTTAACCTGCCTGGTATGGGAGAGGAGAGTTAATCATTTCTTCAAGGTTCTTACGATAAAAAGGATATCTTTCAAGATCTTTATCAATTACACAACCAGGCTCATCTCTATGCAAACAATTTCGGAACTTGCATGGTGAATTACTTAATTGAGTTCGAAACTCTGGGAACAAAAAAGCAAAATCAGATGGCTCGCACATTATTTCTGGACGATTAAACCCTGGTGTATCAGCAAGAAGTGATCCATTCCCAATAGCAAAAAGTTCCACATGCCTTGTAGTGTGTGTTCCTCTTTTTAATTTTTTTGAAACAGATGAAGTAGATAGTGAAACAGTTGGAATTATATTATTAATTAAACTTGTCTTTCCTACGCCGGAAGGACCAGCAAGTACAGTTAATTCTGTTTTTCGAAATCGTTCTAATAATGAATCAATACCCTGAGAATTCTGCACAGATACAGGTACACAATCATAACCCCATGAATTGATTTGATTAATATATAAAATCAATTCATTTTTTGTAATTAAATCTATTTTCGTTAGAACTATCAAAGGTTTTATGTTTGCAGATTCAGCTGTTAATAAAAAACGGCTTACTTGCTCTATGTCAAATAAAGGCTCATCAACTGAGATACAAATAGAGACTAATGTAACATTTGCCACGGCCGGGCGCTTTAAAAAACTTTGTCTAGAATCCACATCAGAAACTACAGCTCGTTTATTTTTATAATCTACAGACTCTATACAAACTTTATCACCTACATCTATAAATAAACCTTGATAATCTAACTTACTTCTACGTGTGCATAGGAGTGTAATTTTTTTAGAAGATTGATCCAAAGATGCATCTTTGAAATCTCGAAAATCAATCTCCACAATTAGAAAATTCGCCTTCAGTGCAACAACTATACCTTTGACTTTCTTAGATTTATTTTTATTCACTCGATATTATTAAAGTTACTTTTTTAGTATCTCTTTTCACTATTTTAACTTTGTAGCCTTTGTCTTGCAAACCATCGATAACACTCGACTCTGATTCGCCTATATCCAAATCTACTTTTAAAACTTCACTAAAAGACAATTTTTCCAAAGTCAAACAACATTTAACAAAATTGACTGGACAAACAAGTCCACACAAGTCTAAATAATGCTCAACTAATGTATTCTTCTCCACTATTTGTTGCCAAACAACTTACTAAACAAACCACTTTTGTGATAATGGTGTTGAGGCCCACGAGCAGAGTAATGTCCAGCTAATTCTTCTAATAATTTTCTTTCAGGATCTGATAATTTTGTAGGTAATTTAATCTTTACTGAAACTTGATGATTTCCTCTAGCGACTGGATTGCCTAATTTCGGAACACCTTTATTTTCTAGATCCAAAATAGAGTTAGGTTGTGTACCTGCTGGAATTTGTAACTTAGTGGGACCATCCACAGTGTCTATTTCAATAGTATCGCCTAATATTGCCTGAAGGTAGCTGATATTGACCTCAGATAAAATAGTTAATCCATCTCTTTTTAATTTGGGATGATTTTTAACTTTTAAGAAAACATATAGATCTCCAGATGGACCACCCTTTAATCCAGCATTACCCTCTCCGGAAACTCTTAATCGTGTTCCGCTATCTACTCCAGCAGGGATATTGATTTTTAATTTTTTTCTGACTTGTTTAACCCCTTTTCCACCACAAGAATTACAAGGGTCCTTGATCATTTGTCCAGTGCCGCCACAATTTGGGCATTCAGCCACTTGAGTAAAACTTCCAAAAGGTGTACGAGTTGCTCTTCTTACTTGCCCTGCACCACCACATGTAGAACAAGTAACAGGACCAGTACCTTTTCTAGTTCCAGCCCCTCTGCAAACATCACAAGTTTCTAGATGAGGGATCGTGATCTCTTTTTCTTGCCCAAAAATAGCTTTATCAAAATCAATCGTAAGGTCGTAACGTAAATCATCTCCCTGCTGAGGACCACGCCTTTGAGGACGAGAACCACCGGGAGAACTAGCACCACCAAACCCATTAAAAAAGGTATCAAACAAATCTGCAAAGCCGCCCATATCTCCCATGTCAGGCATGCCAGCGGCCCCACCTAATCCAGCTTCTCCAAATTGGTCGTAACGAGCTCGCTTTTGAGAATCGCTTAAAACTTCATATGCTTTACCTATTTCTTTAAACTTGTCTTCTGCACCTGCTTCCTTGTTTACATCAGGGTGATATTTGCGAGCTTGCTGTCTATAAGCTCTTTTTAAAGTGTCAGCATCAGCATCTCTGCTAACACCCAATAGTTCGTAAAAATCAGCCATTAGTCCATTTAAACAAATTCACTACCTTTTCGATCACGATATAGTTAATTCTCATCTTTAGTTGAACCATCTACAGATTCACTTAGTTCTTGATTCGAGGAACCCTCGTCAGAAATCTCTTCATTAGCGTCTTTTGGACCTGGTCCCATAGAAACTTTAACCAAGGCATGCCTTAAGACACGACCATTAAGGTGATAACCCCGTTGTAATTCTTCAATCACAATATCCTCAGCCTTTTCATCGCTGGGCTCTCTCATAACTGCCTCATGCAAAGACGGATCAAAAGCCTGATCAACTACTCGCATTGGAGCAACACCAAGATTCTTAAGAACTTCAACCAATTGTTTATAAAGTCCTTGGTAACTGCGGTGTAATGCTTGAGCTTCTTCACCTTCAGGATTCAACTGCTGCCTTGCTCTTTCAAAATTATCAACAATAGGAAGGACCTCACTAAGAGTTGTGCAAATAAGTTGAATTTTTAGGTCATCTTGATCACGCGTCTGTCGCTTTCGAAAATTATCAAAGTCAGCAGCTATTCTCATGTATTGGCTGTTTAAAGTTTCATGCTCTTTTTCTAATTGCTGTAATCTTGCCTCAGTATCTGAACCTTGAATATTTGACTCAGAGGTAGTTGAGGATTGTTCATTTGCTTTATCTACTGAATCATTCTTCAATTGAGGCTCTACTTCGGGATCATCAGAAAGCTCAACTTGATTAAGTGATTCATGACTAGTATTAGAACTTACAGAATTTTCACTAGGATTATTTTGTGATGGACCATCTTGCGATAATTCACGTTCGGAGGAGGAAACATCTGAATTCATATAATTCAATCAGCTTGATACCATGTTGATAGCAAAGGGTTTTTTGTACAAGCTACGGAAGCCCACACCTATTAAAATAGAAAAATTCATTTTACGAATCAACTTCAAACACAAGAGCAACACCATTATTGCAATATCGTTTACCAGTTGGCCTTGGACCATCATTAAAAACATGACCTTGATGCCCACCACATCTTCGACAATGATATTCAGTTCTAGGGACAATTAATTTGAAATCTGTTTTTGTCTCTATTGCATCTGGTAAATGATCGAAAAAACTTGGCCAACCTGTTCCACTTTCAAACTTTGTTTTTGAAGAAAATAAATCAAGCCCGCATCCTGCACATTTAAAAATTCCATTCCTTTTTTCATCATTTAAAGGACTTGAGAACGATCTCTCTGTTCCCTCCTTTCGTAAAACATAAAAAGCTTCTTTGGGTAAACGATTTTCCCAGTCTGCATCAGTTAGAGTTTTATAGTTTTCCATAGGCTTAGGGGCGGCAAAAGAGCTTTTTGGTTTGATAGTAAAACCCAAAAGAGTATTCAAGAGTCCAAACATAAAAAATCTACGCTTCAAAGAAATTTCTCAATTCGATAAATCTTAGTAAAATTTCCTCCCAAAAAGCTAATAAATTTTATTCATCAAAAATGATTCCTAATTCTTTAAAAACAAATGAAATAGCTAACTACAGTTTAAGTGTTGCTCCAATGATGGATTGCACAGATAGACATTTTCGTATCCTCATGCGCCAAATCACAAAAAAATCTCTTCTGTACACAGAAATGATTGTGGCCCAAGCCCTCCACTACAGCAAAGATAGGAATAAATTATTAGATTTTGATGAGATTGAGCATCCTATTTCCATACAACTTGGGGGAGATAACCCAAATCTTTTAGCTGAAGCAGCTCAAATGGCTGAAGATTGGGGCTATGACGAAATTAACTTAAACATTGGATGCCCAAGTCCGAAAGTAAAATCTGGCAACTTTGGAGCTTGTCTTATGGGAAAACCAAAGATAGTGGCCAATTGCATTGAGGAAATGAAAAAGTCATGCAATCTCCCAATAACAGTGAAACACAGACTTGGTATTGATGATCTCGACTGTGATGATTATCTTATGAGATTTGTTGATACTTGTTCACTTGCAGGAGCAGACAGATTCATAATTCATGCAAGAAAAGCTTGGCTTAATGGATTAAATCCAAAAGAAAATCGTACAATTCCACCTCTTCAATATGAAAGAGTTGAAAAATTAAAAAATAACAGGCCTGAATTAATTATTGAGCTGAACGGTGGAATAAATACAATTAATGATTCAATTGAAGCTCTCAAAGTATTTGATGGAGCAATGGTAGGAAGAGCTGCTTACTCTCATCCATTCCTTTGGACAAAAATTGATTCATTAATTTTTGGACAAAAAGAAAAATACTTATCAAGATCAAAAATAATTAAAAAGCTTATTCCTTTTGCTCAAAAGCATTTAGAAAACAATGGACGTCTTTGGAATATGTCAAAACATGTCATAAATTTGATTGAAAATATACCTAACGCAAAAATATTAAGAAAAGAATTAAGTGAAAAAAGTCAAAATAGCAAAGCTGATATTTCTATTTTAAAAAAAATAGCCCAACGACTTGAAGACGCTGGGCACTAAAAACAAAATCTTTAAGATTCTGCGCCGCCATAATCTGCAGTAGAGTCGTCTCCCCCTTCAGGCGAAGCACCTCTTCTTCTTCTACTACGGCCTTGATCAAAGTCATTTGTATCTTGAGAAGCACTGCCATGACTACGATCTTCCCAACCTTTAGCTCCAGAAGGTCTGTCTTGAGCTGATTGATCGGCTTGGCCGCCACCGCCGTAACCGCCTTGACCGCCACCGCCGTAACCGCCTTGACCGCCACCGCCGTAACCGCCGCCGCCTCTTCTGGGAGCACTCCCTCTAGGTTCAGCTTTGTTGATTCTTAAAGGACGGCCCATAAGCTCAGCACCTTGTAGAGATTCAATTGCTGAAGCTTCCACAGCTTCATCAGCCATCTCAACAAAAGCAAAACCTCTTTTGCGTCCTGTATCTCGTTCTAAAGGTAAAGAACAATTTGACACCTCCCCAAAAGGAGAAAACAATTCCATGACATCTTCCTGCTCAGCGCGGAAGGGCAAGTTGCCGACAAAAATACTCACTTGAAAATTGACTTAAAATAAAATGTAACTAATAGGCTATGAATAGCCAATATTAATAACTCTAAAATGAGTTATCACTAAACACTTTAATACCGAAAGCCCTAAAAAGGATTCAAAACAATTTTTTTAATTAAATAATTTTTCTCGCCAACAAAAAAGCTGTTCTTTGACTCTCTCAAATCCAGTTCCACCTGCACTTAAACGGGACTCAACCACACTTGACGGCAAAAGCTTTTCATAAATGTCTTTTTCAAAAAATTTATGAAATGTTTTCCATTTTTCCAAAGGAATATCTTTTAGTAAAATCCCCTCCTCTAAAGAAGTTTTAACAATTCGCCCAACTAATTGATAAGCCTCTCGAAAGGGTATGTCCTTAGCCACTAAATAATCAGCAACATCAGTAGCATTTGAAAAGTCTGATGAAACAGCGTGATTAAGTCTTTCTTTTCTAAAAATTAAACCTTCTTCGAACAATATTGATATGGCAATCAAGGAATTCTTAACCGTTTTAACGCTATCAAAGATGGCTTCTTTGTCTTCTTGAAAATCTTTGTTGTAAGCCAAAGGTAAACCTTTGATCATAGTGAGCATGGCTTGTAAATGTCCAAATACTCTCCCTGACTTGCCCCGAACAAGCTCTGGCACATCAGGATTCTTTTTTTGAGGCATAAGACTACTTCCAGTAGCACATCGATCAGTTAGATGAATAAATGCAAATTCTTCCGATGCCCACAAAATCACTTCTTCAGATAATCTACTTAAATGAGCCATAATTAACGAAGAGGCTCCTAAAAATTCTACGACAAAGTCCCTATCACTTACAGCATCTAAACTATTAGAGTAAATATCTTGAAAATGCAGTTCTGCAGAAGTAATTTTTCTGCTTATAGAAATAGATGTTCCAGCTAAAGCAGCGGCTCCTAGCGGAGAAATATTCACTCGTTTTCTTACGTCTTTTAATCTATCTCTATCTCTTTGTGCCATCTCAATATATGCCAATAAATGATGAGCTAGAGACAAAGGTTGTGCTCTTTGTAAATGCGTATAACCAGGAATAAGCGTATAAAGATTTTCCTCTGCTAATAAAAAAAGAGATTTCTGAAGACGCTCCAAATCCATATCAATTTCATCAATACGCTTTCTAAGCCATAATCTGAGATCTGTTCCAACTTGATCATTACGACTACGTCCAGTATGTAGCTTTTTTCCTACAGGGCCTATCAACTCTATTAATTTTTTTTCTACTGCAAAATGCACATCTTCATCTGAAATGACAGGCTGAAATAAACCATCAGAAGCCTCTTTCCTAATCTGTTGAAGACCATTTTCTAATTTAAAAGCCTCTTCCTTAGTAATTATCCCTTGAATTCCAAGCATACGTGCATGGGCAATTGATCCATCCAAATCTTCTTCTAATAAACAAATATCAAACTCGATTGAGGCATTAAATTTTTCTATAAAAGGATTAAGTCCTTTATCAAATCTCTCGCTCCAAGTTTTGCTCAATGCTTTTGCCATATGACTAATATAAATAAAGCAAGAGTCTTAGCAATTGTCAGGCGATTACTAAGTTAATTCAGGAACAGTTTATTCTTCATTGACTTTTAAAACCACCATTGAGGCATCATCTTCAAGATGATGATCACTAACACCAACAAAACCATCTAATCTTTCAAAAAGTTTATTCAATATTTGTTTAGCCCCCAAGCCTTCTTTAGCAAATTTATCTAAAAAAGTTATTAAACGATTTTCGTCAAAACGTTCACCTGATATACCAGGTGCCTCG
Organism: Prochlorococcus sp. AG-311-J23; assembly: GCA_003284375.1. Classification (GTDB taxonomy): domain Bacteria; phylum Cyanobacteriota; class Cyanobacteriia; order PCC-6307; family Cyanobiaceae; genus Prochlorococcus_B. The sequence continues at coordinate 59,617 of QBVL01000004.1, read as the reverse complement.
GTAACTCCGTCGGTGTAGTAGAGAAGAACATCCCCAGGCTGAAGAAATATCTCCCCACATCCATATTTAGCCTCAGGTTGAAGACCTATTAATAAACCAGAAGTATCTAATCTGTTTATTGATTTTGAATTAGCACTCCAAAGCAAAGGAGGGTTATGTGCTGCATTAGCAAAACGTAATTTTCTTGATTGCGCATCAAAGTCCGAATAAAACAAAGTTACAAACCTATGTGATTGAGTCAAATCTTCAAGAGCTAATTGATTTAAGTCATGCAAAATCGCGTCAGGGGGTAGTCCCGTTAAAACTTCCGCTCTAAGCATTCCTCGTAACATAGTCATCAACAATCCAGCAGGAACACCTTTACCCATAACATCACCAATCACAAAAGCCCAGCGACCACTAGCTTTTGCTGTTTCATTTAAATCTGAGCGAGTAGGCATAAAATCGTAATAATCACCACCTACTTGAAAAGCTGGCCTACAACAAGCAGCCAATTCAACACCTTCAATTACTGGACATTGATCTGGTAGTAATTGTGATTGAATTTCAGCACCGATACTTATTTGTCTATCAACTTTTTCATGATTACGAATCACTTGAAATATGGCATCATTTTCTATAGCTACTCCGGTCAGGTCTGCAACTATTTGAATATGTTTTCGATGAACATTACTTCCAAAAACAATATCTTTTTTATCAAATGCATATAATCGACCTCGCGGTCTTCCTCGAGAAACTATCGATGTAGCGATCACATTAGAAGATTCAAAATGTCTTTGAACTAAACGATCTAACATTTCAATATTCTTTTCCTGCATGCCAAAACCCGTTTTCTTCCCTTCCTCTAAAAGAAATAATGTTCTAAAGAGTTCCTGATCTTCATCGATAGGGAACATTTGTAACTGTTCCCGCCAAAGACTTCCATTATCTTGAAATGGAATTAACAATGATCCTTTAACGCCAACTAATTCAGTGACAAGAAGTGGAATAAATTCAAGAAAACGCTGTAAATTAGTAAAACTTCGCAAAGCAAAGCTTAATGAAAGCAATAAATCTTGATTAACAATTTGCTCTTTAGAAAGACTGTGAACCAAATCGCTTAAAGACTTTGAAGCAGCACTTGATAAAAGTTCAGTAGGATGTTGATTTTGTTGCTCTGAAATTGGAGAATTTTCTTTCACCATTCTCTGACAGTAACAAAAGTAAAAACCTGCAACATATACAAAAAATATCTAAAAGTCATCTAACAGTTAAAAGTGCCTCAACAAATTCAAAACTATTAAATGGCCTCAAGTCCCTAATTTTTTCACCAGCCCCGATAAATCTGACAGGAAGTTTTGCCTCTGATGCAACCGCCATAGCAACACCTCCTTTAGAAGATCCATCAAGTTTTGTAAGTATTACTCCTGTTAATTCTGCTGAATCAGCAAATGCTAGAGCCTGCCTTAGTCCATTTTGACCTTGACTAGAATCAAGCACTAGTAAAGATTCAATGTTTGCCTTAGGAGCAAGTTTAACAATAATTTTTCTAATTTTTTTCAATTCCTCCATTAAATTATTTTTCGTTTGTAATCTTCCTGCTGTATCTACCAATAGTAGATCTATATTTTTTGATTTACTTGCACCAATAGCATCAAATACTATCGATGCCGGATCGGCGTTCTTAGATTCATTTGCAATGACTTCAACCCCTGTTCTGTCTCCCCATACCTTTACTTGTTGAACAGCTGCAGCTCTAAAAGTATCTGCAGCAGCAATCATTGCTGAAAAACCACTTCTTTTTGCAACACTTGCCAATTTACCAAGAGTTGTCGTTTTTCCAACTCCATTAACACCTACTAGCATCCAAATATTTAAACAACCTTTTTCTGGAGAAAGTAAATCAGTACCACTATCTTTTATTGGCTTTTCTAAAACATTGACTAATTGTTCTTTTAAAAAACGCAAACCTTCAGAAGCTTCAACAACTTCTTCGTTTAACTTGGTTCTTAAAGATTCTAAAATTTGATCAGTAGCAGAAACTCCAGCATCTGCTCTAAGTAGAAGGGTTTCTAAATCATCAAGAACTTCAGGAGTAAGTGGATCGTCGCCTAACTTTTCTAATAAATCAGTAACAAAGCCTTTACGAGTTTTTTCTAATCCTTGCTTTAACCTGCTAAGCCAATCAATGTCATCTAATGAAAATTGATCAATTTTTTTTCCTTGAGCAGCTAAGACTTCCGCTGACCATGTGAAAGTATCATCAAAATCTCCTAGTTGAGGCTGATCTTCTTCTTGTGTAACTTGACTAACTTGCAGTGTACTTTCAACTGTAATATTTGAATTACAATTCTCATTTATATTTGTTGTAGTATTCAATATCTCTTTTTCTTCAATTTCTTTTTGACATAACTCTTTTTCCTCTTTTTGCTTTTCTTTGAGTTGCAAATAAACTTGTTTTGCCCAGTCTAAGGAGTCAACAGCCTCAGAGGAAGAATTCTCACTTTGATTCCTATTAGAAGAATTATCTTCGTTCTGAGAAAAATCGTCTTTCATTTTAAATTAGGGATTAAAGCAGAATTTTGAAGTTTTCTTAAAACTCCATTAATCATTCTTCGTCCTTGCTCATCGCTATAACGATTAGCTAAATCCACCGCCTCATTACAAGTTACAGCCATAGGAGTACTGAAATCAATTAAATCAACCCATGCCAATCTCAAAATATCTCTATCAATTCTAGGTAATCTTTTTAAACGCCAACCTTCCATAACGCTATCAAGCTTATGATCAATCTCATCTTGCTTTTCAATAACTAAATCAACACGCCTCAAAGCTAAATCACGTATTTCCTTTTGATCAACTAATGCCAGTAATCTTGGTAATTCAATACTTTCAGACAAACAGTTAAGTATATGCTCTGAGTCAATCAAACAAGTTTTTAAATGATTTTGAGATTTTATTAACAATCCAGCATCTCCTTGAAATTCACTATCCAATAATTCCTGATTGGCTTTTTCTAATTGCGATGCACATGAATCTAATTGTTCTCGCCAATGTTGAGTTAAAGATTCAATTGCTTTACTAAGTAAACTTTCAATATTTAATTTATTAATATCTTTTTTTTTAATTTGTCCTAATAGTAAAAGAGCTAATTCTCTAGAAATTGATTTTAATTGCATAACTATTACTAAAACTCTTATGAAGAGGATGCTCTTAACTGAGAAAATAAACTAGAGAAAGATGTATTTGTAGTGTTACTTCTATCATCAGGATTTACAATTCCAGCAGAAATAATAGTTCGGAAAGCATCTTCAACAGTAATATCTAAATCTTTAACAGAGCCTTCTGGAACTAATGTATACCAACCAGTTGTAGGGTTTGGTGCAGTAGGTATAAAAACACTTAACAAAGGTTGATTTGGTTCAGTTTGTAGAGATGGTCCAACAATACCAGTCACAAAACCAACGCTAAATAAACCTTCTCGGGGATATTCAACTAACACAACTCTGCGAAATCTAGTTGAATTGTCTCTCAAAAAAGTTTCTAGAAGTTGTTTAAGAGTTTTATAAACTGATCCCGCGAGTGGTATTCGAGACAGAGTTCCTTCCCCAAACTCAAGCAACCATCTCCCTACAAAATTTCTAGCCATAAGACCTATCAACAAAATACCCAGCAATGGGACAGTTAAACCCAAAGCAAGATTGATAAGGTCTTGCAATAAAGGATTAAGAGTAATGAAGGGATTTAGTTGTTTTGGTATTGAAGTTAATATTGCCAAAACAAAGCGGCTGACGATTGTTGACAACCAAATAGTTGTGGCTAAAGGGATAACCACCAATAGACCGGCTATTAGGTCATTTTTAAGATCCTGCTGAAGCCTTGAGCCAAGAGTCAGATCTTCCTTGGGAGAGGACTGCACCAAATAAAGAGAGTCCAAAGAATATATACACACACAATCTAACCAAATTAAGTGCAATAGTTAAAGAATTTAAGCTATTAATAGAAATAAAACATCAAAAAAAGTATTTTAAGCTCTTAATAAAGTCGGAATTGACTGAAAAAACCTTTTATATAGAGGCAAAACATTATTCATGCAAAACTAGCTCCGATCTTGGAAAATTCTATTGATCTAACAAAAAGAATTAAAGAAAAAGCTTTTGAAGAAGGCTTTGATGCAGTAGGAATTGCAAAAGTTCCAGGATCTTCCAGAATCAAACTTAGAACCGCTTCATTAGAAAGATGGTTGCACGCAGGGCACCACGCAAAAATGGAATGGATGAAGAGCCCACGAAGAAAAAATATAGAAAACATGCTTCATGGAGTAAAAAGTGTTCTTGCTGTTGGACTGAATTACTATGTAGATACTGAAAGAACATCTAAAGACGTATCAATTGCCAAATATGGATGGGGCAAGGATTATCACAAGATAATTGAAAAAAAATTAAAAAAAGTTGGTAAATTTTTAGAAAAAGAAAGACCAAACTCTAAATGGAAAATATGTGTTGATACAAGCGCATTTTTGGATAAAGCATGGGCCGAAGAAGCTGGTATAGGATGGATTGGAAAACACAGCAACATAATTAACTCTGAAATAGGTTCATGGATGTTTTTAGGTCATCTTTTATCTACTGAGGTTTTAGACGCTGATAAACCTTCCAAACCAATATGTGGCGAATGTGAAAAATGTATTGAAGCTTGCCCAACTAATGCAATAGAGGAACCATTTATTATTAACTCATACAAATGTCTGGCATATCACACCTTAGAAAACAGAGATCAAGAATTACCAGAAGACATTGTTAATAAAATCGGCAATTGGATTGCTGGTTGTGATATTTGTCAAGATGTTTGCCCATGGAACCAAAAGAATATTCCGAGCACAATTGAACCTGATCTTCAGCCATCTGAATGGATACTAAATATGACTAAACAAGATCTATTATCGTGGAGTGATTCGCAATGGAAAGAAAAATTGAAAAATTCAGCCTTAAAACGCATTAAGCCATGGATGTGGCGTAGAAATATAAATTCAGTCTCAAAGACTACTTAAAAAAATAATGAAAACTTCAAGAATATTTAAATATTTACTTGGTCTAAGTCTAATTGAAGCCTTTTTTATAACTACTTCGTCAATTGCATTTTTTCCAAGAATTAACGAACCAAATCAACAAGAATTAGAATCTACTTCAATTCAAATCGGAGAAACGGCTAAACAACTAATTCAATTTGGTAAATATAAAGAAGCAATTAAGATTTTAAATCTTGCATTACAACTCAATCCTAAAGAAGAAAATCTTTGGATGGCTCTTGCAGAAGCTCAATTTAATGCAAAAGATAGTTACAGAGCCTTATTATCACTAGATAAAGCGTTAGTAATAAATCCCAAAAATGCATCTATATATTTTACTAAAGGTTCTATATATATGAATTCAGAACAACTTGAAAATGCAATTTCAATGCTTAATCAAGGATTATTATTAGATAATAAAAATGAAACCGGCTACTTCCAGCTTGGAAATGCATATATTATGCTAAAAGAATATACAAAAGCCTTAGATACTTATAATAAAGTCACTAAATTAAATCCTAATTTTTGGCAAGTAATTAATAATCAAGGTCTCGTTCTTTATGAAATAAATAAAAAAAAAGCAGCCCTTTCAAAATTCAAATTAGCAGCAAAAATCAGTAATGATGCTGAGCCTAGACTTGCATTAGCAATCTCAATCTATTCAACAAAAGGTAACTCTATTCAATCGTTTAACATGGCAAAAAATGCTTTAACAGATAACCCAAAATATGCTGATATTGAGTATCAATCTGAACAATTATGGGGAAGAAAGTTACAACATTCAGCAAAACTTTTATTTAGAACAGAAGAAATGAAAAAAGTAGTCAGAGAAGCTAGAGAAAAAACTCAATGAGTTTTTGTTTAACAAAAAACTGGTTTTTAACAAATTAGTTAGTAATCTAAATAAAGAAATTTAGGCCTCTTTCATACTCCAAGATGGCCAAGGAACGCCTGAAACCTATATCGCTGCATCAGGAAATGCAGCGTTCTTATCTCGAGTACGCAATGAGCGTAATCGTTGGAAGAGCATTGCCAGACGCGAGGGATGGATTGAAACCGGTGCAAAGAAGAATTCTTTTTGCAATGCATGAATTAGGACTTACTCCCGAAAGGCCTTATAGGAAATGTGCTCGAGTTGTAGGAGATGTCCTTGGTAAATATCATCCACATGGAGATCAAGCTGTCTACGATGCACTTGTAAGACAAGTTCAAATATTTAATTCAAGATACCCAATTCTTGATGGTCACGGAAACTTTGGATCTATTGATGATGATCCTCCTGCTGCAATGAGATATACGGAAACTCGACTAGCGCCAATATCTAACGATGCAATTTTAAGTGAAATAGATCAAGAAACTGTTGATTTTTCACCAAATTTTGATGGATCACAACAAGAACCAGATGTTTTACCAGCTCAATTACCATTCCTCCTCTTAAATGGAAGTACAGGAATTGCTGTTGGAATGGCTACAAGTATTCCTCCACACAATTTGAACGAAGTGGTAGAGGCCCTAATAGCAATAATAAAAAAACCTTCACTAAACGAAGAGAAGTTATTAGAAATGATACCTGGACCTGACTTTCCAACAGGAGGAGAGATATTGATAAGTAACGGAATAAAAGAAACTTACACAAAAGGGAGAGGAAGTATAACCATGAGAGGAATAGCTCACATTGAAGAAATTAATCCTGGAAAAGGTAAACACAAAAGAAGTGGGATTATTATTTCAGAGCTACCATATCAATTAAACAAAGCTGGCTGGATTGAAAAATTAGCTGACCTTGTAAATAATGGAAAAGTTTCGGGAATAGCTGATATTAGAGATGAAAGCGATCGAGATGGAATGCGAATTCTTGTTGAAGTTAAAAGGGATTCTGATCCAAAAAAAATTCTAGATTTTTTGTATCAAAAAACTACATTACAAAGCAATTTTGGTGCCATTTTACTTGCATTGGTTAATGGTCAGCCGGTACAACTTACATTAAGAAAATTATTAAATAATTTTTTAGAGTTTAGAGAAAATACTATTTTACTCAGAAGTAATTATTTACTAAAAAATATTAAAAATAGACAAGAGATAGTAGAAGCCCTAATCCAAGCCACAAATAATCTTAGAAAAGTAATTGATTTGATTGAAAAATCTAAAGATACAGTTGAAGCAAAAAATAATTTAATTATTAACCTAGAGATTAATGAGAGGCAAGCGGATGGAATCCTAGGAATGCCTTTAAAGAAAATTACTAGTCTTGAAAAAGATTCTCTAAAGAATGAAATAAAAGATTTAAAAAATAAGAGGGCAGAACTCGAATTAATAATTAACAACAAGGAAAATTTAATGAAAGTTATGGTGAAAGAGCTAAAGGATCTTAAAAAAAGATTTGGTAGTAAAAGAAGAACAAAGTTGATAGAAGGTGGCGACGCTCTTATTGCTGAAAAAATGGCAAATCAAAGACCAAATAAAGAACTTCAGAGAATAAATGCGTTAAAAGAATTATCAACGGATTCTGAAATCATTATTCAATCCAATAATGAAATAAAAATAATTCCTTCACTAACAATTAAAAAATTAAAGTTAAAAGAAAGTGATCAGGAAAGAAAAGATATTCTCCCTCCAAAGCTAATATGGCCAATTAAAGATGAACCCAAAATATTAGCTATCAGTCAAGAAGGTAAGATAGGTCTTCTTAAGTGGGAATTTGCGGGACAAAAACCCGGACCTCTAAGACAATTTTTACCAGGAGGTTTAGAAAATGATCAAATAATTAATCTTATTCCACTAACAGAAGTAAAAGATATAAATATAGGATTAATAAGTACTGATGGAAAGTTTAAAAGAATTTCAATCAATGAGATTAACGATATTTCTAATAGGTCAACAACAATTTTAAAATTAAAAGACAGTGTAAAGCTGAAATCTTGCATTCTTTGTAAAGAAAATAGCTATTTATATATAGTGACTGATATTGGCAGAATTATTAAAATTAAAATAACAGAAAATGATTTCCCATTCATGGGCAAATTAGCTCAAGGAACAAATATAATAAAATTATTCCCTAGTGAAAATATAGTTGAAGCTATAAGTTTTCAGGAAACGCAAAATAAAGATTTAATTTTAATAACTAATAAAGGTTCTTTCGTAAAACATTCTACAAAAGAATTAATTACATCCAAAAAAGGATCATTAGGAACAATGGGAATACATTTTAAAGATAATAAAATAATTAAAGAAAGAGTAATTGATTGTTTTATAAATAATAAATACGTTTATATTAAAACTGATAAAGATAGATATCAAAAATTAAAAACCGATCAAATTGATAAAAGCTCATATAAAAAGAAGAACAGCTTAAATATAGAATTAAACAATGATGAGCTTTTAAAATCTACTTTTTCAATAAAATTACCAGAAAAAAATTAAGACAAAGATGTTTCTTCAACCCAAGTTAAATATTCATCAGTAACTGTTCCAGTAACATATTTACCTGTGAAGCACGATAAATCTAATTCCTTAATTTTAGAACCTTGCGTAATAGCCTTAGTAAGATCGTCTACTTCTTGATAAATCATTTTATCAATAAATAAATTATTTTCTATTTGATTTATATCTCTATTATAAGCAATCAATTCATTCCTACTTGGCATATTAATTCCATAAACATGTGGGTATCTAATTGGTGGAGCAGCAGAGGTAAAAGTAACTTTATTAGCCCCAGCACTTCTTGCCATTTGAACTATTTGCTGAGAAGTAGTCCCTCTGACCACTGAATCATCAACTATCAATACATTTTTATTTTTAAATTCTGTGCTCATTGCGTTTAACTTCTGACGAACTGAACGTTTTCTTAGAGATTGACCAGGCATTATAAATGTTCTACCAACATAACGATTCTTGAAAAAACCTTCCCTATATTCAATGCCTAACTGTCTTGCTACCTGCATTGCAGCAGGTCTAGAAGAATCAGGAATTGGCATTACTACATCTATATCACCAAGAGTAATTTGATTTTTTATGGTTTCTGCTAATAAATCTCCCATTCTTAATCTTGACTCATAAACAGAAATACCATTCATAATTGAGTCAGGTCTAGCTAAATAAACATATTCAAATGAACAGGGGAATAATTGTGGATTATCTGAACATTGTTTAGAAAAAAACTCACCATCTGCAGTTATAAATATCGCCTCACCTGGTTCAACATCTCTAACGATTTCATAATCATTATTCTCAATAACTAGTGATTCACTAGCAATCACCCACTCAGGTTTGTTATTTTCTTTTACCCTCCTACCAATAACCAAAGGGCGAATTCCAAAAGGATCTCTAAAAGCTAAAAGACCATGACCTGCTATTAAAGCGATTGAAGCATATGATCCCTCTACTCTAGAGTGAAGTCTTTTAACAGCATTAAAAAGATCCTCTGGATCTACATCTTTTCCTTTTATTTCACTATTTAATTCTGTTGCCAAAACATTTAATAACATTTCAGTATCGCTCGATGTATTTGTATGCCTTTTATCAACTTTAAAAAGTTCTTTTTCTAACTCTCTTGTATTAGTTAAGTTTCCATTATGAACAAGAATAATTCCGTAAGGAGCATTTACGTAAAAAGGTTGTGCTTCTTCTTCTCTATGAGCAGCACCTTTAGTTGCATAACGTACATGTCCCAATCCTGTTCTTCCAATCAAAGCTCTCATATCTCTAGTTCTATAAGCTTCTCGAACTTGACCTTTAGATTTATTAATATGAAAAACACTGCCATCCATTGTTGCTATTCCCGTAGAATCTTGACCTCTATGCTGAAGCAATAGCAAACTATCGTAAATTTGTTGATTACATTGATCAGTTGAGACAACACCTACAATTCCACACATAATTATATTCCTAGGTTAAGTAACCTAAATTTAATTTTAGAATTATAATTCATAGATGATTTTATTTAGTTATTTTTTTATAGATAGAATCTTTATATATACTTTTCAAGTCTAAAATATTAACATCTATAAGTGTATTATTTGATTGAGATACTAATAGTTTTTTTTGATTATTTACAATGCCTAAATTAGATATTGAAAAAAGATTAGATTCTTCAAGGGAAATGTTTTTATAATATTTCTTTAATTCTATGCTTTGATCACTTGAACAACTAACTAAAACTCTTGCTCCTCCTTCACCAAATAAAAGTCTATCTAATCTTGATTTGCTGGAAGGAAGCATAATATTTGCTCCATAGCCAGAAGAAATACAACATTCAGCTATAGCTACGGCGAGACCACCATCGCCTAAATCATGAGCAGAGTTAACAATACCTTTTTGAATTATTTCTCTTAAAAATGCATGAACTTGTTTTTCTAAATTTAAGTCTATTTCTGGAGGCCTTCCTGTTTTCAATCCATGAATATACTCTAAAAAAGATGAAGCAGATAGCGAAATTCTTTGATCTTGATTTATATTATTTTCTAGAGGTAAACCAATCATCCATATTTGATCTTCAACTTTAACCCAAGATTTTTTACAAATTCTATTGATATCTTCTATTAATCCAACCATACCAATTACTGGCGTTGGATGTATTGGGATAACGGTATTATTTGGCAATTTAGTATCATTATATAATGACACATTTCCTCCTGTAACTGGAGTATTCAAGGCTAAGCAAGCTTTAGTTATCCCTTCACATGACATTGATAGTTGCCAAAAACCAACTTCTTTGTCTGGAGAGGAAAAATTTAAATTATTTGTAATTGCTATAGGTTCAGCTCCCACAGAACTTAAATTCCTAGCTGCTTCTGCAACAGCAGACATACTTCCTCTTTGAGGATCTAAATAAACCCATCTGTCATTACAATCTACGACTGATGCTATTCCCCTATCTTTCTTTAGCTTGGATTGAAAATCATTTTGAGAACGAATCCTAATAACAGCTGCATCAGCTTCTCCAGGAGAAACCACTGTATTAGATTGAACTTGATAGTCATACTGTTTATAAATCCAATTTTTTGAAGCTATTGAAGGCGTACTTAATAACTCTAATAGAACATTATTCCAGCTAATAAATAAATTATCTTTTATATTAATAATTCCATCATTTAAAGTATTAGGTAATAAATCTTCAGTCCATTTCCAATGTTCTTGCAAATATTCAGGTGTTGAATTTATTAATAAGTGTTCTTCTATAGGCGTATCATCAGCAAGCGCAGATGCGGGCACATTTGCTACAACTTCACCCTTATGAATTACTCTAACAATTTTATCTTTTAAAACTTTTCCAACAACTTCAACATACAATCCCCATCTTATAAATAATTGTCTCAGTTCTTCTTCTGAGCCAGGTTTCACAACAAACAGCATACGTTCTTGTGATTCAGACAACAAAAACTCGTATGCAGTCATTCCCTTTTCTCTCGCCGGAACAAGGTCAAGATTCAATTCAATTCCTACCTCACCTTTTGACGCCATTTCAGAACAACTACAGGTCAAGCCCGCCGCTCCCATATCCTGTGCAGCAATTATATGGCCTGTTTTAAAGGCCTCTAAACAAGCTTCTATCAATCCTTTTTCAAGAAAAGGATCACCAACCTGAACAGCAGGTCGATCATCTATTGAAGTTTTAGAAAGTTCAGAACTAGCAAAACTTGCTCCTCCCATACCATCTCTTCCAGTTGTATTTCCTACGTAAAGAATTGGAAAATCTATTCCACTAGCACCTGAACAAACAATTTCTTCTGTTTCCATCAATCCCAAAGCCATTGCATTAACTAAAGGGTTACCTGAATAACTACTATCAAATCCCACTTCACCTCCAATAGTAGGAACACCTACGCAATTTCCATAATGAGAAATACCTGCAACTACACCTTCCAATAAACTAATATTTTTTTCATCATCTAATGGGCCAAATCTTAAAGCATTCAATAAGGCTATTGGCCTAGCTCCCATAGTAAAAATATCTCTAAGAATTCCACCTACACCAGTTGCTGCTCCTTGAAAAGGTTCGACAGCTGAGGGATGGTTATGGCTTTCAATTTTAAACACTAATCTTTGACCTAAACCAATATCAACTACACCTGCATTTTCTCCAGGCCCTACAAGAACTCGACTGCCTTTTGTAGGAAAATTTTTGAGTAAAGGACGAGAATTTCGATAGCAACAATGCTCAGACCACATAACACCAAACATTCCTAATTCATTTCTGTTTGGAGCCCGATCGAGTCTTCTACAAATTTCTACGTAATCAGATTGTTTTAAACCTTCTTCCTCAAGAGCGGACACAACATCATATTCAACAAGAAATTTTGATGAATTGATGAATTGGTTAAACTCATTATTTTCAAAAGACTGCGTCATTTATTAAATCCAGGGATCAAGATCTCTTTCATTAGTAGAATTTCTATTTTCCTTACGTTTATTCATTCTATTAAATTCTTCGGAAGTATCTATATCTAAATTATCTATCCAGTTATCAGGTGAAGCATCTTCATTCAGGGTTTCATAAGAATCTTTAGTAAAATCTATATCACTCTCATTAATTTGGTCATCAATCCACCCCTCAAGCTTATCAGAAGCGTTATGAGTTAAATCTTGAAATTGAGTTTTCCATTTTCTACTCTTACTAAGAAATTCTTCTTTTAAACTAGCTTTCTGTATTGGTAAATCTTCAAATGTATCAATATCGCAAGAGATAGAACCTGGCTGTTTATCAGTAATTTGAGCTATGGATAAACGCCATCTACTAGTTCCTGGAATTAATGGATTAGATCTGCTAACTAAATAATATTGGATATTTCCTTTATTTGGCTCAAAAAGAAAATCAGCTATTAAACCTATTTTTTGACCACTTCTATTAAAAACATTTGCATTCATTAAAGTAGGGAAACGATCTAAAGTTTGTTCATCAGAAACAGAACAAGGGCCTTTTACGTACACTTCTTGTTGATTTATTCCTTTTAGTTGATCTAATCTCCACACCTCTCTCTCAAGTCTCAAGTTTGAAGGACGGGTTATTAACCCTAAGATTCTATGAACAGGTGGATGCATCCATGGACTAATAACTGGACCATGATCAATTCCACTGTCACAACGAACGTTATGTTTTAATAAATCACTAAGTAATAATTTTTTAGGGACAGCCAAAATTAATTTCGTATTTGTATGGGCATTACTAAATAAGTGAAATTAACGTCACTATTAATAGGTGAGAAGACTGCAGGGGTAGTTGCTGAATTACAACTTAATTTAATCAGATTTGAATCTATAACTTTAAGTCCATCCAATAAATATCTAACATTAAATGCTATTTGAAATGCTTCACCCTTGTAAGAGGCAGGTAGTGATTCATAACCTGTTCCAATATCTTGGGCATCTGTACTAATTTTGATTAAATTTGCAGAGCCATCAGTCGTTACTTTTATAACATTATTATGTTGATCTGCTAAAACAGCAATTCTTTCTAATGAGGATATAAATTCTTTCCTATCAAATTCTAATTCTTTTTCAAAAGAGTCAGGTAATAATTGAGAATAATTTGGATAAGAACCTTCTAAAGCCCTTATCGTAATAATATCATCAACAGATATAAAAACTACTTGACCTTTATCTATAAAAAAATTAATTGGTTGACTAATATCACAAGCACTTAAAAATTTTTCTACTTCTCTTAACGATTTAGAAGGTAAAGTAATAGAAAATTTTTCAAAATTAGTAGAGCTATCTCTATCTTTTGAATCAGATATTATATTATTTAAATTAAGAACAGCTAATCTATGTCCATCAGTAGCTGCAGATTCAATTCCATACCCGTCGAAGGTAAGATTAACGCCAGTAAGTAATTGTTTTGCATCATCAGTACTGCTTGCAAATAGAGTTGATTTAATAGCATTAGATAATAATAATGGATTCAATTTCAGTGAAGTACCACTCTCTACCAAAGGTAAAGCAGGAAAATCATCAGATAGCATTCCTCTTACTTGATACGTTCCACTCTTACTAGTTAACTCAACTTGTTGACTATTTTCATCTGATGTCAAAATTAAAGGTGAATCGTTAGATAATTTCGAAACAATTTCACCGAACAACTTAGCAGGCAAAGTTATAGCACCACTGCTCTCTATAGAAGCAGATATTGAAGTTTGTATTCCTAAACTTAAATCAAATCCAGTCAGACGAAGTTTTCCAGTTACCTCATCAGCAGCAAGCAAAACATTAGCTAATACAGGATGCGTCGGTCGGTTAGAAACAGCTCTACTAACCAACTGGAGAGCAGTATTTAATTCAGACTGGGAACAATTTAATTTCATCCTGTTATTTCAAATAAAAATCCTTGATATAAGAATTTCATAGCTATTTCTAAAAGGCAATACCGTTAAAAAAAACAAAACTTTTCACTTCTATTCATCTTCTTTTATTCTTAATAAGAAATTGAATTAGTAGTAGTAGAGCCTGTGGTTTCTGTGGTTAATACAAAAAACATAGTAGTCATCTATCATTTTTTAAATTTTGCTTGTGGATAAGTTTTTTAGAAGGTGGATAAAAATATTCTTTTCTACCAATTTTAGTGTCTGTGGAAAAAACATAAATAATTACTTAGTAGTTCTGGTGACTTTTCCACAATTCTGATCAGCATAAATAATTGAAATTAACAGACAGTTTTTTCTTTGGATCTTAAAATGTTTCTAAAAGCCCATCATTTTTGTTATTGAATTTACTTCTGGTTCTATTCCTGTATGAAAGACTGAATCATTATTTTTTATTGCACAATCAGGATCTTTTAGGCCATTCCCAGTTAAAACACAAACAATAGTTGAATTTTTAGGGACATCATCTTTAGTTTTTAGCAACCCAGCTACAGAAGCTGCGCTCGCAGGTTCACAAAAAATTCCTTCTTCTCTGCCAAGAATTTTATATGCGTTGATTATTTCAGAATCTGATACGGAAGAAAATTTACCATTGCTTGAATCTCTTGCTAGAAGGGCTTTTTCTTTATTAACAGGATTACCAATTCTTATTGCAGTAGCAATTGTCTCTGGATTACTGACACTTTTACCTTCTACTAATGGTGCAGAACCACTTGCTTGAAAACCCATCATTCTTGGGAGATGTTTTGACCTTCCAGCGTAATAAAATTCTTGAAATCCCATCCAATAAGCACTTATATTCCCTGCATTTCCCATTGGAATGCATAACCAATCAGGAGCATTGCCAAGATTTTCTATTATTTCAAAGGCTGCTGTTTTTTGCCCTTGTAATCTGTAAGGATTAACCGAGTTAACTAATTTTATTGGGTATTTATCAGATAGTTCTCTAACAATATTTAATGCCTTATCAAAATTTCCTTTAATAGCTAATATTTCAGCTCCGTAAACTAAAGCCTGAGCAAGTTTCCCTTGAGCTACGTATCCGTCTGGAATAATAACAAAAGATTTCATTCCTCCTTTACTTGCATAAGCAGCTGCAGAAGCTGAAGTATTACCTGTGCTTGCACAAATTACAGCTTCACAACCAGCTTCTTTAGCTTTACTTATTGCCATAGTCATTCCTCTATCTTTAAATGATCCTGTTGGATTTAAACCGTCATACTTGACATATACTTTTACTCCTTTTCCAATGCGATTTGAAATGGACTTGACTTCTATAAGTGGAGTTGCGCCTTCTTTCAAAGTTATGATGGGTGTCTTTTTCGTCACTGGTAACCAGGGTTTATATGCTTCTATAAGTCCATCCCAATTATTTTTTTTTGGGGAAGAAGTGAAAAGTTGTTTTAACTTCTTAGAAAATGACACTTCTTGAACAATCAATTTTTAACAATCTAAGTGCTAGACCTTCCATCTTTCAGTTTTTTAAAGGGCGACTTCGAGTAGAATTCGATTAATTCCTTTAATGAGTCTATTTTTTTAAGGGTTTTATTTAACGCATTTAAATCAATAGCAATATTTTTATTCGGATACGCTTTAAAAAAATCTATTAAATTAATCTTTTGATTATTATTAAAAGAACTTAGTAAAAGACCAGATCTCATTGCTTTAGTACTTAATTTTAAGTTTGATATTTTATTTGGATAAATTATTTTAGATAATCTGGTTAGAAAAACTTCTCCTATGTGGCTATTCATTAATTTGCTGCTTGATTTTAATGGAATGTCTATTTTTACAGATAATATTTTGTGTAAAGCTTTTTCTTTTTGACCAGTAAGTTTTATTAGGTTTTTTAATTTATTGCTGGACTTTTTTGTTAATTCAAATTTATATAAATCTTCTATTTTAATACTTCTACTAAATGTTCCTTTGTAAAGAAAAAGTTTCTCTGCTCCCTTTGCACTTTGATTGAAAAATAAAACTAATAGTATGATATGTATATATTTTAGATTCATTTATTGTCTTACGCCAGCCGCAACCTTAACTAGTCTAATTATTCCTTTCTCTGATGTTCTTTTCATTAAACCTAAACCCATAGTGTAGGTGTCTTTAGTAATCAGAATTCTTGGTAATTTTTGAAAAAATATTTTTCTTTTAAAACCAGAGTTCATTTTTGATAATTTAAACATTTTTTTTATCGATGACAAGTTTATAATTTGTTTATTATTAATTTTAGATGAATTTTCTATAGTTTTTGAACGTATTTTTGACGGTAATTTTTTATTTAATTTAATTAAAGTCTTCCATCCTATAGAATCTATTTTTGAAGCTATTATATTTACCAACTCATTCCTAAGAATAAGCCCTTTCTTTGAAAATAAAAAATCAATTGTTTGATCTAATATCTTTTCACTGTCTAGTTGTTTTTCTTTTGTAGCGCTTGTTAAAAGATCGTCTAATTTTTCTAATTTAAGATTATTTTCATCGAAAAGCATTTCTTTCAAACTATTTCTTAATTCCGGGTTTTCATCTTCTATAAGCCTTCTCGCAAAATAAGGATACGCAGCTCCTAATATTTTAAAATTAGGATCAACACTAAGCGCTATTCCTTCAAGAGTAATTAGAGATCTAATTATTAAAGCGTAATAAGGTGGTAATTTGAAAGGAAATTTATACATAATACCCGACATATCATCTGTTACGGCTTTAAAATCCATTTTGTTTACGCCTATTTCTAAAGCACTGGTAAAAACACTTTCAAATGCAGGAGCTATGGGTGTTAAATCAACCTCTTCAGAGAGAAATCCTAGCTGAACAAAATCATTAGAAAGTTTATCAAATTTTCTGTTTACAAGATGAACAACTGCTCTAATTAATCCAACCCTAGATTCTTGTGTAATATCACTCATCATTCCAAAATCTAAATAGCATAATCGGCCATCTTCCATGGCTAAGATATTACCTGGATGTGGATCGGCGTGAAAAAAACCGTGTTCAATAAGTTGCTGCAGACTACAACTTACTCCAATTTCTACCATCTCATTTGGATCAATTCCTAAATTTTTTACAGCTTCTATATTTGTTAATTTTGTCCCATCGATCCATTCCATTGTAAGTACTCTTCTACTTGTTTCTTTTCTGTAAATTTTTGGTACTGCAATTTTATCATTCCCGCTATGAAGCGCTTTAAATTTTTCGGCATTGTTTGCTTCATTTATGTAGTCCATTTCTTCGAATATTCTTTTACCTAATTCGTCTATCAATGCAACTAGATCACTTCTAATAATTCCTACATTATTTTTAAACCATATCGCTATATTTCTTACTATGTATAAATCTAAAGTGATTTGTTCTCTTAATCCTGGTCTTTGAATTTTAACTGCGACTTTTTCTCCACTTTTGAGTTTTGCCTGATGAACTTGACCTAAAGATGCAGCTGAAATCGGTTCTTTATCTATCTCTTCAAATATGTTCTCTATTTTATCCTTTAAATCCTTTTCAATACAAGCCATTGCGAGCTTACTGTCAAAGCCAGGTAGTTGATCTTGAAGTTGTGCTAATTCTTCTAAAACAGTTGGCGGAACAATGTCCGGCCTAGTTGAGAGTGCTTGTCCAGCTTTAATGAATGCTGGACCTAGATCTACAAGCAGATTTGTAAATTCTTTCGCTCTAAAAGTTTTTCTTTCATCTTTTTCTAAAGAACCAATTAATTTTTCCCATCCAACGCCTAGTAAAAATAATCCAATTGGTAAAAGTGTCTGCCAGAGTCTCCTAAGTAGACGAATTGGATTTTTTTTGTAGATTGAGTCAATAGTCACCGGGTCATACGAAAGTAGACCTGAGGCTTCAATAAAATCGCTTAATTCTTCGGCCATTTTATTATGGCAATGTTCTACGTCTCTTCTAGTTCATTTTACTCTCAGTTTGCGTCTTTTTGGTTGGTTTGATTTATGTTAAACAGTCTTCGCTTTCAAAATATAGCTCTATTTGGTAATACAGAGATTGACTTTGAAAAGGGGTTTACAGCTTTTACAGGGCAAACTGGTTCAGGTAAATCAATATTTATTGATACGTTAAATGCTTTATTAGCTAATAAAAAAACTCCTCTAGATAATCGATTAGTTGCCGAAGGTTCTATCTGTTCATCAATTGAGGGGGTTTTTTCTGTACTCCAAAACACAAAAAATTGGCTAATTAATCAAGAATTCGACATTGACGAAGAATTAACTGTCACTAGGGAATGGCGTTTGAAAGAAAATAAATATAAATCTAGATTTAGAATTAATGGCGTAATAGTTAATAGAGATCAAATATCAGAATTGAGATCCCTTTTGCTGGATTTTACTCTACAAGGTGATACCTATATTTTAGATAATTCATTGCATCAATTAAGTTTATTAGATTCTTTAGGTCTAAATGAAATTAAAGAATCGATTACTAAAGCAAAGCAAAATTGGAATCTGTGGAATAACTCTAATTCTAGACTAGAGGAAGCGCGAGTTAGAATTACGAATTCCAAAAAAGAGTTGGAGGAAATGCAATTTACATACCAAGACTTAGATCAATTAGAATTAGAAGATCCTAACGAACAAATCAAGTTAGAGACTGATCAGAATCGTTTATCCAATATTCTAAGATTGAAAGAAGGCGTTAAATCATTACTAACTCGTTTAAATCAAAGCTTAGACGAGTATCCATCTATTTTAGACCATGCTGATTTCTGTATCAATGAATTAAAGAATCTGTCTCAAATGGATTCTTCTTTAGAACCTATTTTTGAGTCTTTTTATAAAATAACTAATAATCTTAACGAATTAATTTATCAAATTAATGATTACGAAAAAACATTAGATATTGATCCGTCTTTTTTAAATGATTTGCAAGTTAGATTATCTACTCTCAAATTTTATCAAAAAAAATATCAAAGAAATATACCAGATCTTATTCAGTATAAAAATGAATTATTCAATTCTTTATCTCTGCAAGAAAGTTCTAATAATATTAATGATTTTTCTTCCGATGAAAATAAAAAAAGAAATAAAAGAGACAAATCTAATAAAGAGTTGTCAGTTATAAGAAAAAATATTGCTTCACAACTTGAAGAAAAATTGATTATTAGCTTAAAAAAATTAGGTATTCCTAATGTTCGCTTTAAAGTCGTCTTTGAAGAATGTGAACCAACAATCAATGGTATTGATAAAGTCAACTTTATGTTTTCAGCAAATCCAGGCATCCCTTTAGCGTCTCTTGCTGAAACAGCCTCAGGTGGAGAGAAGTCTAGGGTTCTTCTTGCAATAAAGGCAATATTTTCTACATTTGAGCACTGTAATTTATTAATTTTCGATGAAATTGATTCGGGCGTTAGTGGATCAATTAGTAGTTACGTAGCTAATTTGCTTTGTGAATTAGCTACTCATCGTCAAGTTTTTTGTGTGACTCATCAACCTTTAATTGCAGCATTTGCTGATAATCATTTTGCTTTAAAAAAGAGTGTCATCTCTGGTCACACCAAGTCTGATGTTATTAATTTAAGGCAAATCTCTGATAGGCAAAGGGAATTGGCTTTGTTGGCTGGAGGTGAAATCGTAGAAGCGAATGCTTATGCGGCGAGCTTGCTGGAACACAAGGCTGCATGATGAGCATATTTTTTTATACAATTAGCTATTCAAGTTTTTTCCCTAATGGGAAGTCAGAAATCTAATTCAAAAAATAAGACATTAAATATTGGTTCTTCTAGTGAAGAACTCATAACTATTCGTGGTGCAAGGCAACACAACTTAAAAAACGTTGATTTATCTATTCCAAGAAATAAATTGGTGGTTTTTACAGGTGTTAGTGGAAGCGGGAAAAGTTCTTTAGCTTTTGATACTATTTTTGCTGAAGGTCAAAGAAGATATGTAGAGAGTTTGTCTGCTTATGCAAGGCAATTCTTAGGTCAGGTTGATAAACCAGATGTCGATTCAATTGAAGGTTTATCTCCAGCAATATCCATTGACCAAAAATCAACAAGCCATAATCCTCGTTCAACAGTTGGAACGGTTACGGAGATACAAGATTATTTTCGTCTGCTTTTTGGAAGAGCTGGGGAACCCCATTGCCCTGAGTGCTCTAGGCCAATTAAGCCACAAAGTATAGATGAGATGGTGGATCAAATTAAGACTCTGCCAGAAGGCACTAGATATCAATTACTTGCACCAGTCGTTAGAGGTAAAAAAGGAACACATTCAAAATTATTATCTGGACTTGCTGCAGAAGGGTTTGTTCGAGTAAGAATTAATAAAGAAGTGAGAGAATTGGCAGATAATATTGAATTAGATAAAAATCAAGTTCATTCTATTGAAGTAGTGGTAGATAGATTGATTGCGAGAGAGGGTATTGAAGAGAGATTAACTGATTCATTAAGCACTACTTTAAAACGAGGAGATGGTCTAGCCATCGTTGAAGCAGTTCCTAAAAAGAATGAAGAACTTCCCCAAGGTATTGAAAAAGAAAGATTATTTTCTGAGAATTTTGCTTGCCCAGTTCATGGGGCGGTGATTGAGGAATTATCTCCAAGATTATTTTCATTTAATAGTCCCTATGGAGCTTGTCCTGATTGTCATGGTTTAGGTCATTTGAAAAAATTTACATGTGAGAGAGTTGTACCTGATCCTTCGTTACCGGTTTATGCTGCTGTAGCTCCATGGAGTGATAAAGATAATTCATATTATTTTTCACTATTGTTTTCAGTTGGCGAGGCATTTGGCTTTGAAATAAAAACTCCTTGGAAAGATTTAAAAGAGGAGCAAAAAAATATTTTGTTAAATGGTAGTAATGAACCTATTTTAATAAAAGTAGATAGTAGATATAAGCAAGATTCAGGGTTTAAAAGACCTTTTGAAGGCATTTTACCTATTTTAGAAAGACAGTTACAGGATGCAAATGGAGAAGCTGTCCGCCAAAAGTTAGAAAAATATCTTGAATTAGTGCCTTGTGCAAGCTGTCATGGGAAGAGGTTACGTCCTGAAGCGCTTGCGGTAAAACTTGGACCTTTTGCAATAACTGATCTCACTTCATCAAGTGTTTCTACCACACTTGAGAATGTTGAAGAATTAATGGGTCTTGAAAAAGCAAATAATTCAAAGCAAATACTTTCTAATAAACAAAAAAAGATTGGGGAATTAGTTCTTAAAGAAATTCGATTACGGCTTCAATTTCTGTTGGATGTTGGACTTGATTATTTAACCTTAGATAGGCCAGCAATGACTTTATCTGGTGGGGAGGCTCAGAGAATACGCCTTGCTACCCAAATTGGGGCTGGTTTAACAGGGGTTCTATATGTGTTAGATGAACCGAGTATTGGACTACATCAAAGAGATAATGATCGATTATTATCTACATTAAAAAAGCTACGTGATCTAGGTAATACTTTAGTGGTTGTTGAACATGATGAAGATACGATAAGAGCGGCTGATTATTTAGTAGATATAGGCCCTGGCGCAGGCGTACATGGAGGTGAAATTATTGCTGAAGGATCTCTAGATAGTTTGTTGGCAGCGAAAAAATCATTGACTGGTGCTTATCTTAGCGGCCGCTCATCTATTCCTACTCCTACTAGTAGAAGAGATTCAGTTCAAAGAAAATTACGTTTAATTGATTGTAATAAAAATAATTTAAAAAATGTTTCAATTGATTTTCCATTAGGCAGATTAGTTTCTGTTACTGGAGTTAGTGGAAGCGGCAAAAGTACTTTGATAAACGAATTACTACATCCTGCTTTAAATCACTCTCTAGGGTTGAAAGTTCCTTTTCCTAAAGGATTAAAAGAATTGAAAGGTATTAAATCTATTGATAAAGTTATTATTATTGACCAATCCCCAATTGGTAGGACGCCAAGATCTAATACAGCTACTTACACAGGTGCATTTGATCCTATACGCCAACTTTTTGCTACTTCTGTTGAAGCAAAAGCGAGAGGATATCAAGCAGGACAATTCAGTTTTAATGTTAAAGGTGGAAGATGTGAAGCTTGTCGTGGTCAAGGTGTAAATGTAATTGAGATGAATTTTCTCCCTGACGTTTATGTTCAATGTGATGTTTGTAAAGGAGCTCGTTTTAATCGAGAGACATTACAAGTCAAATATAAGAATTACTCTATTTCTGATGTATTAGAAATGACTGTTGAGCAAGCTGTTGATGTTTTCTCTGCAATACCTCAAGCTGCAGATCGATTAAGGACGCTTTTAGATGTCGGGCTTGGATACATTAAACTTGGTCAACCTGCTCCAACATTATCAGGAGGAGAAGCTCAAAGAGTAAAACTTGCGACTGAGTTATCTAGAAGAGCTACTGGTAAAACTCTTTATTTAATTGATGAACCTACAACTGGATTAAGTTTTTATGATGTTCATAAATTAATGGATGTTATGCAGAGATTGGTAGATAAAGGGAACTCAATTATTGTTATTGAGCATAATTTAGATGTTATTAGGTGTTCAGATTGGATTATTGATATGGGACCTGAAGGAGGTAATCGTGGAGGAGAGATTATCGCTATGGGAACTCCTGAAGAGGTAGCAACAAATAAAAATAGTCATACAGGTGGTTATTTAAAAAAAGTTTTAGAAATGCATCCTCCTAGATAGTTTTGAATAGCTTCAGTTTTTGTATACTTTCCTTAATATTTAAGATCGATTTTTCTGCTACTGATTTATGAAAGTTTAAATAACTAGTGATAGGCCTAATATTAAAAAAACGATTATTTAAAAAAAAACTTTTATACTTTCTTCAGGTTTAGTGAGCAGAAAATCAATTAATAATCCAGAATCTCTGCTGGGGGTTTTGATTGGGATTAAGACTTTTACATTTAAATTTGCATGGTTTAATCCGTTCACATGATCTGGAGTTAGGAAGAGACTCAGATACTGGAGGGCAAACTTTATACGTTTTAGAGTTAGTAAAAGGACTTGCATCAAGACCAGAAGTTGAAAAAGTTGAACTAATTACCAGATTAATTAGTGATAGAAGAGTATCTTTCGACTATTCAAATCCTGTGGAAAAGATATCAAGTTGTGCGGAAATTATTCGAATCCCTTTTGGCCCTAAGCGTTATCTGAGGAAGGAATTGTTATGGCCTTATTTGGATGAATTAGCAGATCAGATAGTTCAAAGATTGCAGAAAGAAAATAGACTTCCTGATTGGATTCATGCTCATTATGCTGATGCTGGTTACGTAGGAGCGTTGGTTAGTCGAAGGTTGAGATTACCATTAGTTTTTACTGGTCATTCTTTGGGCCGAGAAAAACTAAGAAGATTATTGGCTGCTGGAATTGATCATGATCAGATAGAGCAAACTTATTCAATTAGCAAAAGAATAGATGCAGAGGAATTAGCTTTAGCACATTCAAACTTACTTGTCACAAGCACTAAGCAGGAATCTGATGAACAGTATGCTCGTTATGGACGATTTAGCTCAGAAAATGTAGAAGTAATTCCACCTGGTGTTGATTTAAATCGGTTTCACTCAGTAGATACTTTTCAAAATGATGAGGAAAAAGAATTAAACAAACTCTTTAAACCTTTTCTCAGAGATATAAATCTGCCACCGCTTTTAGCTATATCAAGAGCAGTAAGGAGAAAAAATATTCCTGCGTTAATTGAGACTTATGGACGTTCGTCAATTTTGCAGCAAAGACATAATCTTGTTTTAATTTTAGGTTGTCGAGAAGATTCTCGTCAGCTGGAAAAACAGCAAAGAGAAGTATTTCAGCAAGTTTTTGAATTGGTTGATAAATATAATTTATATGGAAAAGTTGCTTATCCAAAACAACATAAAAGAGAGCAAATACCATCAATTTATCGTTGGGCTGCAAATAGAAGAGGATTATTTGTTAACCCTGCCTTAACTGAGCCATTTGGCTTGACTTTACTTGAAGCTGCTGCATCTGGTTTGCCTATGGTGACTACTGATGATGGTGGCCCAAGGGATATTCTTTCACGTTGTGACAATGGTCTACTTGTAGATGTAACTGATTTAGAAGCGTTTAGAGATGGTTTAGAGACAGCTGGTTCAAATTCTTCTTTATGGAAAACTTGGAGCAATAACGGAGTAGAAGGAGTAAGCAGGCACTTTAGTTGGGATGCTCATGTTTGTAATTACATTGCATTGATGCAGAAGCGTCTCAAATTTCTTGCACCTCGTCACTGGACAATTGGAAATATTAAAAAAAATACTCCTATTGGTCAAAAACTAATATTTCTTGATTTAGATAATTACCTTGAGCAATCAAAATGCTTATCAACATTGAGAGAGAAGTTAAAAAATCAGTCATTGAATTCGGATATTCAATTGGGAATTTTAACTGGAAGATCAATTAAAGCTGCTCGTTATAGATATGCAGAAACGCAATTACCCAAGCCTGCTGTTTGGATATGTCAAGCTGGTTCTGAAATTTATTATTCTGATGAAAATCAATCAGATATTTTTTGGCAAGATTCAATAACTGTTGATTGGAATCGTAAAGGTGTAGAAAAGGTTTTGTTTGATTTAAAAGATTACTTAGAGCTTCAATCATGTGAACATCAAGCTCCTTATAAGATTAGTTATTTATTAAAAGAACCTAGTGAAGCGATTTTACCTTTAGTACGAAAAAGACTTAGGCAGGCAGGACTTGCTGCTTCTCCTCACTTAAAATGTCATTGGTATTTAGATGTTGTTCCTCTGCGAGCATCACGTTCAGAAGCCATTAGATACTTAGCTTTACATTGGGGGTTATCTCTAGAAAAAGTTCTTGTAGTAGCTAGTCAACAAGGCGATGCTGAGTTGATAAGGGGATTGACCACCAGTGTTATTCCTTTTGATCATGATGCGTCATTAGATGGATTGAGATCCCAGCAAAGAGTCTTCTTTTCTGATGCTCAAGATGATGTTTTAGATGGCCTAAAGCATTTTCGATTTTTTAATAAGTAATTAATTTTTATTTTTGGTAGGCTTTATAAGTATTTATCTTTGAAAATAAAAAAGTAAATATTTTATTGAGTTTCATCTTCAAGTATCAATGTAAGTTGTTGGTATGGTGGCTCTTCACTAATAAAGCCCCAATCATTAAAAATTTTTGAATCGATATGGGTGATTATTTGTTTTTTATTTCTTTTTTCTACTTTAAAACCTTCTGCTGACATTTTTCTCATAAGTCTTGCAGATTCTTCAAATCGAGCGGCCATAGAATCTAAAGTTTCACAGTCTTTAGTTAATCCTTTTTCTTTCCAGGTAAAATAGGTCATCTTTTCAATTTAAAGGCTTAGGACTTAATGAAAAATTAAATTTATCATGACTAAGAATAATGTAACTAACCAAAAGCTATTTACAATTAAACTCTCATTAATACCTTTAAGTTCAAAATGGTGATGTAACGGAGTCATTAAAAATAATTTATGACCTTTTCCTTTTACTCGTTTAGAAATTTTAAAAACACTTACTTGAATTATCACAGAGATAGATTCTGCGGCAAGTATTCCCCCCATAATTAAAAGAGACCAAAGCTGATTTGATATCAAAGCTATTCCACCAAGGGATGCTCCTATGGCTAAGGAACCAGAATCTCCCATAAATAATTTTGCTGGATATTTGTTTAGAAAAAGAAAACCCATACAAGACCCAGCCATTACTATGCAGACAGAAGCGAGTGTAAAATCATTACTTGGATTGTCAATTAAAATAGTAAGAGCTAGTCCTGTAAAAATTAATACGCTGCAACCACTCAATAAACCATCTAAACCATCTGTCAGATTAGTTGAATTACTTTCAGCTAATAATACAAATATTCCTAAAGGATAAATTATATCTCCTATGTTAACAATTTTATTAGCTATAGAAATGTTATGAGGTAAGAAATTATTTGATGCACAAAGAATAATAAAAATAAGACTGATAAAAGATTGTAAAAGTATTTTTTGGTTAGAGCTCAAACCAGTATTCGATCTTTTTTTTAAACTAAGCAAATCATCTATAAAACCAATAAACATAAAAAATATAATGACAAAGCTTAATGTCAAAATAATATCGTGATTGTCCTTATTAAAATATAAAATGTTACTTATTATTATTCCAACAGGAATGAAGAAAATCCCACCCATTGTGGGTGTTCCTTGCTTAAGAAAATGATTTTTGGGCCCTTCTTCCCTAATGATTTGTTTAATCTTAATCTTTTTTAATTTAGGTATACCAATAAAAGTAATAATTGATGATATAAGCGTCGTAACTAGAAAGGGAATAGTTAAATTGCTAGTTTTAAAATAAAAATCAGAAACAACACAAGTAATTGAAATGAATCCAAATAAAATAAATATATGTTTATTAAAAATACTATTATAAAATGATACTTTTTTATTATCTAAAAGCTTTTTTGATTTTTCCAAAACTTAAGCTTGTAAAATTAATCTTCCCATTCTTCATCGGTTGATTCTTCTTCAGCTTTATAGTCTTCTTTCTCTCCCATTAAAGCTGAAAGTTCTTCTTCTTCAACTGTACTTATTTCTTGATCATTTGAATCTTGATCAGAGACTAATCGTCCACTTGTTTCTAGCCAAGATAATAAATCGGGTTCTTCTCTTAGTGGCAGAACTGGGGCAGGTTCTTCTCTCCCGTAACGAGTTAGCGCGGGGTTAATACCGTCTAAATCTGATAAATTGATTTTTTTTAGATCGCTCATATCAATATTATGGTCGATGAATTAACATAATGCATTATGGATTAATTTTCTAATCTTTATGCTGACTTCAAAGCTGATATTGATGTCTTTGACTTGGTTAATAGCGCTCTTTGTAAGTATTTCTCTTCGTGCAGCAGGTATTTTTCATCCTTATCCCTTTTACATAAACCATTTTTTTGTATGGTTTTTGGTTTTTTCTCCTTCTCTCTTTCTTTTAATTTATTTTTTGGTTAAGAGATCTTTTTTTTTAAATTCTTCAATTTAACTTTGATTTTCAAGTGACTTTTATGTTTTCACATCTTTTTTTTATTTTCACTACTAATAGTGATGCTCAAGATTTGTTGATTTTTGGTCACAACATTGATTCTTGGTTAATTTATGTTCTTATTTTTTTTGGGTTAACTTCTTTAGGCTTTGTTTCGGTGTGGTTAATAGGATTCTTAAAAGAAAGCCGCCAATCAGGAAAAACTATTAAGCAGCCATGGGAATGATCTTGAATCACTTTTCCAGTTTTTAGATCTTGAAAATATTTGAATCAGCATTGATCCTCTAAATCATAAATATTGTCCAACAGTTCTCTATATTTAATAAGGAGAATTGAATTTCCTCAAAGGAGAGAAACATATGGGAAAGGCTAACAAAGTTGTTTTGGCTTATTCAGGAGGAGTTGATACTAGCGTTTGTATTCCTTACTTGAAAAAGGAGTATGGAGTCGAGCATGTAATCGCTTTTGCAGCAGATCTTGGACAAGGTGATGAGCTGGAGGAAATCAAAAAAAAGGCTATTTCAGCAGGAGCCTCTGAATCATTAATTGGCGATTTAGTAAAGCCTTTTATTGAAGATTTTGCTTTCCCAGCAATTAGGGCTAATGCTTTGTATCAAGGAAGATATCCTCTTTCAACTGCATTAGCTAGACCATTAATTGCAAAAAAGCTCGTTGAAATTGCAAGGGAATTAAATGCTGATGGTGTCGCTCACGGGTGTACGGGTAAAGGCAATGATCAAGTTCGTTTTGATGTGACAATTGGAGCTTTAGCGCCTGATTTGAAATTGATTACACCAGCGAGGGAATGGGGTATGAGTCGTGAAGAAACGATTGCGTATGGGGAAAAATGTGGAATAGTCCCTCCTGTTAGCAAAAAAAATCCTTACTCTATTGATTTAAATCTTTTAGGGAGAAGTATTGAAGCCGGTCCACTTGAAGATCCTTTTGAGATGCCATTAGATGAAGTTTTTGCTATCACTTCTTCTATCGCTGATTCACCTAACGAGCCTGAGATTGTAGATATTTTGTTTGAAAACGGTTATCCAGTTGCAATTGATGGAGAGCTAATGGAGCCAGTGTCATTGATCAAAAAGGCTAATAGCCTTGCAGGAAAGCATGGTTTTGGACGTTTGGATATTATTGAAGACAGAGTAGTGGGAATAAAAAGTCGCGAAATTTATGAAACACCAGGATTGCTTTTATTAATTAAAGCTCATCAAGAGATGGAGAGTCTAACGTTACCCGCTGACTTATTAGATACTAAATCTAGACTGGAAAGACAGTGGGCTGACTTGGTTTATAAAGGTTTCTGGTTTAGCCCTTTAAAAGAATCTTTGGATGGATTTATTAACTATTCTCAAAAGCAAGTAAATGGAACAGTGAGAGTTAGGCTTTTTAAGGGTAATGCTGATGTTATTGGTCGCAAGTCAAAAGAAAATAGTTTATATATCACGGATATGTCCACCTACGGAGGTGAGGATAAATTCAATCATAAATCAGCTGAAGGATTTATTTATGTATGGGGGCTGCCCAGTCGAATATGGTCTTGGATAAACAAGTGAAATAAAGCACTTTTGATTTTTATTTAGCTTTTATTTTTATTCTTTAGAGTCTTCTTGCTTCTCTTCTTTAGCAGGTGATTCAGTTTTGTCTTCAGTAGGTTTTACTTCTTCCTTTTCTGTTTCATCCTCTTTAGAAGTGGCTTTTGGAGTTGGTAAAGGACCATATTGTTTAACTGTGAGGTAGCGAATAACGTCCTCACTTAACCTCATTGCTCTCTCTAGTGTTGCAACTTGTTGTCCATTTCCATTGTGACTCAATTGCACATATACACCCTCTTTATGTTTAGTAATGGGATAAGCAAGTCTTCTTTTTCCTCTCATTTGACTATCTAATACTTCAGTTCCAGACTTCTCAAGGATCTCAGTGTATTTTTTTAAATGGCTATCAACTTCTTCTTCCGGTATGTCCGGGCGAAGAATGTACATGGTTTCGTAATAGGGTTTTTCAGACATGAATGAGATTTCCGACTAGGACTGTATGGCTCATTAAGAGCGACGGACCATTAATCTTATACTGAAGTGGTGACTTTCACAATTGCATTTTTGCTGCCTGGCTTATTCCGGGTAAGTTGGGCTCATTTCCTTGTGTGCAAGACCAAGCAGAATAAACAATCATTGAAAAAATACCTATTAATAAAGAAGAAGAGAAAGTTCTTATAATTAATGAATTTGAAAAAGGACTAAAAATAATTTCAAAAATAAAACTAATTATGATAATCCCAATATTGATTAATAATGATTGAAGTGCATTAAAACGCAAAAAATAAGATACTTTGCTATTTCTTACTAGTCCAAAAAAGATAGCTAAAAATAATAATAAATTCCCGAAAGGTATTGATCTTTCAATTA
This sequence comes from Prochlorococcus sp. AG-311-J23, assembly GCA_003284375.1. GTDB lineage: Bacteria > Cyanobacteriota > Cyanobacteriia > PCC-6307 > Cyanobiaceae > Prochlorococcus_B. Next base: position 29,855 of record QBVL01000004.1, on the reverse strand, counting down.
GTATTATTGGAATTGCAGGGATTTGAATGATTTGAATAAAAGGATATTTTATATATAAATGATTACCAAAGGTAAGAGAATCAGACCATGGAATCATATATAGAAGAACTCCTAGTAATCTCGCACCTAGTGAGGGCATAACCATTCATATTTTTTTTAGATTAAACCATTAAATGTTTTTCCGCAGATGATTTCATTGTCTGAACGGGTACGTCATGAAAACCACTCCAAAGTCTTATTGAAAAAGCTCCTTGTTCGACAAGCATATCCAAGCCATCAATTGTAAAACAATTCTTTTGTTGTCCAATTTTTAACCAGTTTGTTGGTCTTGGAGTGTATATCAAATCGTATAAAATAGTTTTGTTAGAGAGACAGTCCCATATTTCATGACCAAGAGGAATTTTTTCTGTTTTAGCATTACTTCCATTCATCCCTATTGGAGTTGTATTAATAATTAAATCTGCTTCTTCTATGTATGGTGAAACATCTAGTTTTTTATTGTTAATACTTTTAATTGATATATCTCTTTTTGATAATAAATTACGAGTGCTTTTTACGAAAATATTTAAAGTACCTTCGTTTCTACTAATTATTGTTACTTTTTTGATGTTTAAGCTGCTTAACCCCATTACTACTGCTCTAGCACTTCCTCCGCAGCCTAATACAACTACACTTTTATTCTTTAAATTATGCTCCTTTAATGGTTTCAAAAAGCCCTCTACATCAGTATTGGCGCCTATCCATTGATTATTCTTTTCAGGTATTAGTGTGTTAACTGCTTGGATATTATTTGCAATTTCAGTTAATTTATTGCAAGACTTTAATATCTCTTGTTTATGAGGAATAGTGATATTTAAGCCTTTGAATTCTAAACACCTTAATACTTTTGTGACTGTCCCAAGATCTTGAATGTCGCAAGGCATTGCAACATAGCACCAGTCAAGTCCCATTTCTTCATATGCGGCATTGTGCATAATTGGAGAAAGTGAATGATTTACTGGTTGTCCAAGAAGTCCTACCAGATTAGTTTTTCCAGTGATAGTACTCATTTTGATGATGTTGATTTAAATTTGCTAAGAGACTGTTCGGGAACCACGCCTCGCCTCAAATAGGATTCACTGACGAGGATATGTCGTAAAGAAAGAAATTAGGAGCTAATCACCCATGGGGAAGGTTGTCGGAATCGATCTAGGAACTACAAATAGTTGCGTTGCTGTCATGGAAGGCGGTAAGCCTACAGTAATAGCAAATGCTGAAGGTTTTAGAACAACTCCATCTGTAGTTGCTTACACAAAAAATCAAGATCAACTCGTTGGGCAAATTGCTAAGCGCCAAGCGGTGATGAATCCAGAAAATACTTTTTATTCTTCAAAGAGGTTTGTTGGTCGTAGGGTTGATGAAGTAAATGACGAGTCAAAGGAAGTAAGTTACGGAGTTGAAAAAGCAGGATCTAACGTCAAAATAAAATGTCCAATACTTGACAAGCAGTTTTCTCCTGAAGAAGTAAGTGCTCAAGTTTTAAGAAAACTTTCTGATGATGCAGGCAAATATCTAGGCGAAACAGTTACTCAAGCAGTTATTACGGTACCTGCTTACTTCAATGACTCACAAAGACAAGCAACTAAAGATGCCGGAAAAATTGCAGGCTTAGAAGTCCTCAGAATTATCAATGAGCCAACTGCTGCTGCTTTAGCATATGGTTTAGATAAAAAGAGTAATGAAAGAATTTTAGTTTTCGATCTGGGGGGAGGGACTTTTGATGTTTCTGTTTTAGAAGTTGGAGACGGAGTTTTCGAAGTGCTTTCTACTTCTGGAGATACTCATTTAGGTGGAGACGATTTCGATAGAGTAATTGTTGATCACTTGGCTTCAACATTCAAAGGTAATGAAGGCATTGATTTACGTCAAGATAAGCAAGCACTTCAACGATTAACTGAAGCAGCTGAGAAAGCTAAAATAGAATTATCAAATGCTACTCAAAGCGAAATAAATCTTCCATTTATTACTGCTACGCCTGAGGGACCTAAGCATCTTGATTTGACTCTCACAAGAGGAAAATTTGAGGAGTTGGCTTCAAACCTGATTGATCGCTGCAGAGTTCCTGTAGAGCAAGCCTTGAAAGATGCAAAATTATCTACTGGTGAAATAGATGAAATTGTTATGGTTGGAGGCTCTACACGAATGCCAGCCGTTAAAGAGTTAGTAAAAAGAGTAACTACTAAGGATCCAAATCAAACAGTTAATCCAGATGAAGTAGTAGCTGTTGGAGCAGCTATTCAAGGTGGAGTTCTCGCTGGAGAAGTTAAAGATATTTTGCTTCTCGATGTAACCCCATTGTCACTTGGAGTTGAAACTTTGGGTGGTGTGATGACAAAAATGATTTCAAGGAATACTACTGTTCCTACAAAAAAAGCGGAAACTTACTCAACTGCAGTTGATGGTCAAACGAATGTAGAAATTCATGTCCTACAAGGGGAACGTGAGATGGCTTCTGATAATAAAAGTCTTGGAACCTTCCGTTTAGATGGAATTCCTCCTGCTCCTCGGGGTGTGCCGCAAATTGAGGTAACTTTTGATATCGATGCGAATGGAATCCTAAGTGTCAATGCAAAAGACAAAGGAAGTGGTAAAGAGCAAAGTATCTCTATTACTGGAGCATCGACGTTGTCTGATAATGAAGTTGATAAAATGGTAAAAGACGCAGAAAAGAATGCTTCTGCTGATAAAGATAAGCGTGAAAAAATTGATATTAAAAATCAAGCTGAAACTCTTGTTTATCAGGCTGAAAAACAAATTGGTGAGCTTGGCGATAAAGTTGACGAAGCAGCAAAAGCGAAAGTTGAAGAGAAACGCGTCAAGTTGAAAGAGGCCACAGAAAAAGATGATTATGAAACTATGAAAACTTTAGTTGAAGAACTTCAGCAAGAATTGTATTCATTAGGAGCTTCTGTTTATCAACAAGCAAATGATGCTTCTCAAGCTGCTGAAGGACCTAATACTGACAGTAAAGCTGATGGAGATGATGTCATTGATGCTGACTTTACTGAGACAAAATAAATAGATTAAATTATATTATTTGCCTTCTATTTGAAGTCCAATCCATTCGGCGCAAGCAGGGGCTAACAAAATACCATTCCTGTAGTGACCTGTATTAATTAATAATCCAGGTTCTAATTGTTTTAATAAAGGAGCAGGTTCATTTATTGGTCTAGCCCTTATCCCGCTCCATTCATGTTTTATTTGTGCATTAATCATCCATGTTGGTGCTCCATTGTTCAAGCTTAACATTTTTTGTTTATCTAATCGGCTTGGTTTAGTACCTCTTTCAATAGTTGCTCCTATAAGCATTTGATTGGGTTTATGGTGTATAAAGTTTATAGATTGATAACTTAATATTGCAGGCCATTTTTTCCAATTTGATATTTTTGTTTTTAATTCTAATTCAATAACTTGTCCTAGTATTGGTTCTAAAAGTATTTCATGTCCTAATGATTTTAATAATTTTTGAGTATTTAATGCAGAGCAAATGACGATATAATCTTGATTAATAGAATGATTATTTTCAAAATTGATAGTCCAGCTTTTATCAAATAAATTACTATTTTTACTTATACTCTTAACACTTTTATCGATTTTATTTATCTTGATTTGATCAAGACTGCGCATTAATGACTTGATTAATTTTATTGGATTTAATCGACCATCTTCATGAGATATTAATCCCCCTATTAAAGTTTTTTCAAATATAGAATTCCAGAAATTTAAAGAACTCTTATCTAAAAGTTCAATTCCATACTCTTTTTTATTATTACTTAATTCAATCATAGATTGATATTCTTTGTCTGAACTTGCTAATTTAATTAATGGTTTTTCAAGTATACAGTCTGTCTCAGAATAGTTTATTTGACTCAGCCATTCTTTCCATAATTTCATGCTTTTATTTCTCAGTAAAAAAGCTCTTCCTTTTGATCTTTTATAGATATTTCCCATGAGAATACCTAAGCTAGCTTGGGTGCCATTCTTTGGATTTAAATTATTTATTTCTGAATTTAATGTTGGATCGATTAAATTTACTTGATAACCTTTTTTCGCTAGGTGAAAGGCAGTTGTAATTCCCGCAATCCCACCACCAATAATTGAGATCTCGGTTTTTTTTTTTTCTGCTTTTTGGCTATTCATTTGCATAGATGCTATAAATTTAGCTTGTTAATTTTCAATGAGTGGTCTAAAAAAGAGGATAGTTTAAGGATATAGCTTTAGTGAGCATCAAAACAGTTATTTTGCAGTTCATTTGTCCTGATAAGCCAGGACTTGTAAGTGATTTGGCAAGTTGGATAGCAAGTAAAAATGGCAATATTAGACATGCAGATCACCATACAGATGCAGATGCAAAATTGTTTCTCAGTCGCATTGAGTGGGATTTAGATGGATTTCTGCTTGATAAAAACGAAATCAAATCTGAGGTGATTTTACTTGAGCAACGATTGAATGGAAAAGCAGTCTTGAACTTCTCTGATGATTTTCCTAGTGTTGCAATCTTTGTTAGTAAGCAGAGTCATTGTCTAGTCGATCTTTTATGGAGAGTCAAAGCAGGCGAATTATGTATGAATGTTCCTTTAGTTATCTCAAACCATTCAGATTTAGAGCAAATTTGTTCAAGTTTTTCTATTCCTTTTAAGGTTATAAAAGTGGATAAGAACAATAAAGCAGATTCTGAAAGTAAAATTTTAGATTTACTAAATGAGTACAAAGTTGATTTAGGGGTTTTGGCTAAATATATGCAAATTTTAAGTAGTTCATTTTTAGATAAGTTTCCAAATCTCATCAATATTCATCACTCTTTTCTTCCTGCTTTTAAAGGTGCTCAACCATATCATCAAGCCTGGGATAGAGGGGTAAAATTAATCGGTGCAACAGCGCATTATGTTACTGAGGATCTTGATGCTGGTCCTATAATTGAACAGACAATATCTAATGTGAGTCATCGTGATGAAGTATCAGATTTAATAAGAAAGGGTAGAGATTTAGAGCGAGTCGCTTTAGCAAGAGCTTTAAGATTGCATTTAAGAAGACAAGTTATTGTTTATAGAGGTAGAACGGCTGTATTTACATGATTAAAAATGCTAATTTACTAAATTCAAATAATAGTTTTACAGGCAATATTGGCTGGACTTGTTTTCAGTTAGGTTTATTTTCTTTGCCGTCTAGCGCGTTAATTTCTTGTGTATTTTTGCTTGTAGCTCTTGTTGAAGGAAGTCTTAAAAGAAGGGATCTCTATTGGAGGGAATATTGGAATTACCCGTTAGTATTTGTTACTTTTTTGATGATAATTGGTTCAATTCGATCTCATACGGGCTGGCTGGCTTGGCTTGGTCTTTTTAATTGGTTGCCATTTTTTTGGTGTTTTTGGAGCTTGCAACCATTTTTACTAACTCCTGAAAGAAGAAAAAAATGTGCTTCTTGGCTTGTATTGGGAAGTCTTCCTGTTTTAATCACAGGATTTGGTCAGATATGGCTTGGATGGGAGGGGCCTTGGCAGATTTTTGATGGTTTAATAATTTGGTTTATTTCTCCAGGAGGAGAGCCTCTAGGCAGATTGTCTGGGCTGTTTGATTACGCGAATATTACAGCTGCATGGTTATCGGGCGTATGGCCATTCTGCTTGGCGTCGGTTCTGCATCCTTTTATTCTTGGAAGAAACCGAGCTATTCCCTTTGCTCTTTTAATTGCTTTTATTTCAGGAATGATTTTGACTGACTCTCGAAACGCATGGGGTGCAATTTTTTTAGCCTTACCATTAGTTTTTGGTTCAGCGTCATGGAGTTGGTTAATCCCTTTAATGCTTATTTGCCTTCTTCCGGTGATTATTGCGGTTTTACCATTTTTTGACTTTGGGATTCAACAATTTGCAAGGAGTATTGTTCCTGAATCTATTTGGATGAGACTAAATGATATGCAATTTGTTGAGACAAGACCTTTTGAAGCAACACGTATTGGCCAATGGAAAATAGCTTCTAACTTAATTTTTGAAAAACCATGGTTGGGTTGGGGGGCAGCTGCTTTTTCAATTATTTATCCTTTAAGGACAGGCTTATCTCATGGCCACTCTCATAATTTGCCTTTAGAATTAGCAATTAGTCATGGAATAATAGTCTCTTTTTTAATCAATATATTTGTGTTTAGCTTATTATTAACTTCTTACTTTAAGAGAATATTTAACAATATAAAGCTTCAAAATACTATAATAGTAGATCGTGCTTGGTGGACCTCGACTTTAATTCTTATTTGTTTTCATGCAACAGATATTCCATTATTTGACAGCAGAATAAATATCTTAGGTTGGATATTATTAATAGGTCTTAGATGCATGATCTATGATTCAATAAGGTACGATAATTCATTGAAACAGTTTAAAAAAGTATTATATTAATTCTCCTTCTTCAATTGCAATTTGTCTTTCATAAATTGAGTGTTCATTAAATATTCTGGCAGTTAAAAAGCTAGCTATACACGTAATTAAGAGTGGCTTTAGTATTAATAGATTTTTAGTTAAAGCGAAGGCTAAAAACATTGCCGTTAAAGGAGTTCTTGAGCACCCAGCTACGAATCCCCCCATCCCTGCGAAAATATAGGTTGTTGGAACATGACCGGTCATATTTTCTACTCCTATACCACTTGCTAATCCTATTGCTCCGCCTAAGGTAAGCATTGGATAAAACAAACCACCTGGTGCGCCTGATGCAGCAGCAAGGCCAGATGCAAAGAATAAAACTAAAAATATACTTATTGCGAGCGTAAAACTACTACTTTCATTAACAATAATTTTTTGTAATCCTTCGATATTATGAAAACTCTCTGGCATTATTGAATACATTGAGCCAAGCAATAATCCAGACAAACTCATTCTTTTTATAGTTTTATTTTTAAACCATTTGTTACCTAGTATTTGCATTCTTAAAACATATCTACAATACATTTCTGCTAAGAATCCAAGTAAAATTCCTAAAGCTATTAGGTATAAAAAATCTATTGGAAAAAATTCGATTATTGGTGTATATGCACGCTCCAATTGAAAGCCTAAATTATTAATAAACCCACCAGCTTGTTGATCTAGTCCAATCGCTTGCAAAATATCAGCACAACTATCCGCCCAGAAAGTTGTTACGACTACAAGCAATAGAATTACCGGTCTTGCTGAATTTAAAAGTTCCTCAATTGCATAAATAAATCCACCAATTGGGGCACTAAAAATTGCAGCAATTCCAGCTCCTCCACCTGCTGCAACTATGACTCTACGAAATGAAATTGGGGCTTTTAGCCATTTAGCCATTTTCCAGGCAACAGATCCTCCCATTTGTACTGCAGGGCCTTCTGGCCCTAGCGGGAATCCACTGCCAATAGCAATTATTCCAGCAAACAGTTTTACTATTCCAACTCTTAATCCCATGGGGACTGGCTTATGGCGAAGGAAAGCAATGATATGGCTTACTCCTGCACCTTTTGCTGCAGGGGCAAAATTTTCAATGAGCGATCCAGAAATCAGGCCTCCCAATGCTCCTAGTATTGGTAAAACTATCCATCTAGGAATATACGAAAGAAGATTGGATCGATAATCTTCTAGTGCATGAATACCAGTTTTAAACAATATTCCCGTTAATGCTGCTCCTAAACCTGTAAGTATGAGAGCAAGAATTACACTTAGCCATTTCCTCTGAAGAAGTCTTGTTATGCTTTGAGTTGATTTTTTTTGTATTTGATTTTGACTTTGGCTTTTGATCATTTAATTCAATTTAGCTTTGTAAAATAGAGGCTTGTTCTTCTTTTGTTATCACACGACCATCTTCGATAAAGTTTGGTATTTCATTGAAGTTTAAGTATTTGTATATTTCGTCATTTAACGGAGAAACTTTTTTTGAAGCGATTTCAAGATATTCATCAGCTGTAGGGATATGACCTAACAAAGCGCAAACAGCAGCCAGTTCTGCACTTCCTAAGAACACTTGAGCTCCTTTCCCTAATCTGTTGTTGAAATTTCTTGTACTTGTTGAGAAAACAGTTGAATTATCTTCTACTCGAGCTTGATTGCCCATACATAGAGAACAACCAGGCATTTCCATTCGACTACCAGCTTTTTCAAAAATCTCGTAGTATCCTTCTTTTTTCAAAATTTCTTCGTCCATGCGTGTTGGTGGACATACCCATAATCGTGCTGATATCTTCCCTTCTCCTTCGAGAATTTTTGCAGCAGCTCGATAATGACCAATATTAGTCATACACGAACCAATAAAAACTTCTTCAATGGGAGTGTCTGCGACTTCGCTTAAAAGTTTGACGTTATCAGGATCATTAGGACAAGCTAAAACAGGTTCTTTGAGTTCATTCAAGTCTATTTCGATGGTTTCTGAGTATTGAGCATCAGAATCAGCTTTGAGTAACTCTGGTTTTTTTAACCAATCTTCCATTTCTTTAATTCTTCTACTTATTGTTCGCGCGTCTTTATATCCCCTGGCAATCATATTTTTAAGTAAAACAATGTTGCTTTTTAAATATTCACTGATTGTTGATTCAGACAGTTGAATAGAACATCCAGCACAAGATCTTTCTGCACTTGCATCAGTCAACTCAAAGGCTTGCTCTAATTTTAGGTTTGGTAGACCTTCTATTTCTAATATCTTTCCATTGAACACATTAACTTTGTTTGCTTTTGCGACGGTCAGAAGACCTTGTTGAATAGCCATCCACGGAATGGCATTAACTACATCTCTTAAAGTGACACCAGTTTGTAAAGACCCTTTAAAACGTATAAGAACTGATTCCGGCATATCTAAAGGCATGGAACCAATGGCTGCCGCAAATGCCACAACTCCCGAACCTCCTGGAAATGAAATGCCCAATGGGAATCGTGTATGACTATCGCCACCTGTCCCGACTGTGTCCGGTAAAAGCATCCTGTTTAGCCAACTGTGAATAATTCCATCTCCGGGTTTTAATGCTATTCCTCCTCTTTCAGCAAAAAAATCAGGGAGTTCTTTTTGAGTTGTGACATCAATAGGCTTGGGATATGCTGCTGTATGACAGAAACTCTGCATCACTAAATCAGCAGAAAATCCTAAACACGCTAATTCTTTCATTTCATCTCTAGTCATCGGACCAGTAGTGTCTTGACTACCAACTGTTGTCATTATTGGCTCACAACTTGCGCCAGGGAGCACACCTTCTAAACCACAAGCTTTTCCTACCATTTTTTGAGCTTGTGTAAATCCATACTTTGATGCAGATGGCTGACCAGGACGAATAAAAAGAGTAGAGGGAGGAAGTTTTAATTTTGTTCTAACTTTGTCTGTTAAAGCTCTTCCAATCATTAAAGGAATTCGGCCACCTGCTCTTACTTCATCAGTAATGGTTTGTGGTTTTAAGTTAAATTTTGACAGAAGTTCTCCACTGTTTGACTCGTTTTTACTTCTTCTCACTTCTCCTTTGTAAGGGAAAATAGTGATTACATCTCCTGTCTTGAGATTGCTTATATCGCATTCAATGGGAAGTGCGCCTGAATCTTCAGCAGTATTAAAGAAAATAGGAGCTATTTTGCTTCCTATTACAACCCCACCCCCTCTTTTATTTGGCACGTAAGGTATATCTTGTCCCGTGTGCCAAAGGACTGAGTTGATTGCTGACTTTCTAGAGCTTCCTGTCCCAACTACATCACCAACATATGCGATGGGATATCCTTTCTTTTTTAATTCTTTAATAGTGCTTAAACCATTTGGATCTCGAGTCTCTAGCATCGCCAGAGCATGTAAGGGAATATCTGGTCTTGTTGTGGCATGAGTTGCTGGAGAGAGGTCGTCTGTATTGGTTTCTCCTTCAACTTTGAATACTGTTACTGTTATTTCTTGAGCTAAGGCTTGTTTATTAGTAAACCATTCTCCATTGGACCAGCTATTTATAATTTTTTCTGCATAAATATTATTTTTTGATAATTCTAAAATGTCGTTTAAAGCGTCATAAACCAAAAGAGTATTACTCAATGCTTTGCATGCTGAAGCTGCTAATTCTTTGTTATTAGATTTTAGTATTTCAATTAATGCTGATACATTATAACCACCAATCATTGTACCTAAAAGCTCAGTTGCTTTTAAAGGAGTTACGAACGGACTTTTTGATTCTTCTTGAGCAATTGAGCTAAGCCAAGTAGCTTTGATATAAGAGGCTTGATCAACTCCAGGTGGAATTCGATTAACAAGAAGATCAAGTAAGAAGTTTTGATCGAATGTTGCTTGATCTGGTTTTTCTAATAACTCTGTTAAATCTTTCGTCTGTTTTGCATCTAAAGGAAGGGGAGGGATCCCCAGCGCTTCTCTTTCTGCAACATGTGATAAGTAATTTTTCAGCATTTTAAATCTCAACAGAGAGTGTATTTGAGTGAGGGACTTTTGTTTTCATTGTTTACTACGGCATGTTTCTTGAACAAACATTCAGATAATGCAACTTATTACCCCCTATGACTGATACTTCTCTAATCTTATATCTATGATCACGCTTTAAATGTCCACCTCATCATATTTTTCAATGGTGGATAGCACCTCTGACCTAAATGTAGTCGAGACTCGTCCACTAATGTCACCAGCATTAATTCATAGAGATTTGCCTTTAGATAAGGCAGCCTCTGGAGTTGTCTCTACTACTCGAAACAAGATTCAATCAATTCTTCATGGTAATGATCCGAGAATTTTGGTGATTGTTGGCCCATGTTCGGTTCATGATGTTGATGCCGCTATTGAATATGCAGATCGCTTAGCCCCATTGAGGGAGAAATATAGTCAAAAGCTAGAGATTGTTATGCGTGTTTATTTTGAGAAACCACGCACAACTGTTGGCTGGAAGGGACTTATTAATGATCCTCATCTTGATAATTCTTACGATATTAATACTGGTTTAAGAAAGGCAAGAGGTTTATTACTTGATTTAGCCAAAAAAGAGATGCCTGCAGCAACTGAATTACTTGATCCAGTGGTGCCTCAATATATTGCTGATTTAATCAGTTGGACTGCTATTGGAGCAAGAACGACAGAGAGTCAGACTCATCGTGAAATGGCGTCTGGATTATCAATGCCGGTTGGTTATAAGAATGGTACTGACGGGACAGCTACGATAGCGATTAATGCAATGCAAGCGGCTTCAAAACCTCATCATTTTTTAGGAATTAATAACGATGGTCACGCTTCAATAGTGAGTACTACAGGTAATCCAAATGGTCATCTTGTTCTCAGAGGTGGTAAGAATGGAACTAATTACCATCACGATGCAATTAATTTAATTGCAGATGAATTAAAACAATTCAAGATGCCTGAAAAAGTTATGGTTGATTGTAGTCATGGTAATTCCAACAAAGATTTTCGTAGACAATCAGAAGTTTTAAGAGATGTAGCATCACAGATAAAAGGTGGATCAAAGAATTTAATGGGTGTAATGCTTGAAAGCCATCTTGTTGAGGGTAATCAGAAATTAAATTCAGATTTGACAAAACTTACCTATGGGCAAAGTGTTACGGATGCATGCATAAACTTTTCTACAACTGAAATTTTATTAGAGGAACTAGCTGAATCGGTCAAATAAATTTAGTTCGTTTTTTATATTCCTACTAGCCATATTCCTATACAAGTTACTCCAATAGGAACAGTTAGATTGTCAATTCCCCAAGGACTTATTTGCTCTAAAAAAGTTGCTATCAGTGAGATGACTAAAATCTCTAGTGGCTGTATGCCTAAATTATTAGTTGAAGAGATAATAGAAGTTGTTATTGCTACTACTGATCCCATTGTTAATGTTCCAACAATTGATTTTGTTTGACCCAATACTGACCATTTTGGTGAGTTAATAGATCTTCCGATTAAACCTGCTAATCCATCACCAAATGCCATTGATAGGACTCCTATCGAAACAGATGATGCATAGTTAGGCCAGAAAAGTAAAAGTAAAATTGTGATACTGATACCATATGCAATTGTTCCAAAACTTTTTCTTTCTATATCTTCAATGGCAGGTAATAAACGATATTGATAATTAACACCTAAGGCTACGGTAATAAATAACGCAGATAAAAAAGCTATATTTCTTGGAATATCAAATAACCAGGCTAAAAGAATTACGGGTCCTGTTCCGATATGAATGATTTTTCTACTTAATTCTTCTTTTTTAGGAAAATATCTCTTACATAAAAATGCAATCAATAAAATTATAATTATCCATAAAGCAATTACAAAAACAGCTATTTGAATAGACAATGTCTAGGCAGCATTTTGATGAGTAGTCATTACTCTCAATTTTAAAATTGCTTTTGCCTCAAGTTGTCTTACACGCTCTCTCGAAACATTTATTTGTCTTCCAATTTCAGCAAGAGTAAGTGGTTCTTCTCCATCAAGACCAAAGCGAAGTCTCATGATTTTTTGCTCTCTCTCATTTAATTGAGACAACCATCCTACAAGGTGTTCTTTTTGTATACTTCTGTCCATCCCTGCCATGGGCTCATCAGAATTTGGGTCTGGAATTAGTTCTCCAAGAGTACTACGATCTTCTTCGCCTCTTGCATGAGCATCAAGAGAAGCACATGGCGCGCTTTGCGATACTAGATCCTCTAGATCTTGAGGTTCAATTCCCATCGCGTTTGCCAATTCTAGTCTATTTGGTTGCCTACCAAATCGATGAGATAATTCACGCGAAATGCGGCGCATTTTTGAAAGTTTTTCGCTTATATGTATTGGAAGCCGAATAGTTCTAGCACTGTTATCAATGGCACGAGTCATGCCTTGTCTTATCCACCAGTATGCATAGGTTGAGAATTTATAACCCATTGCAGGATCAAATTTATCAACAGCTCTTTCTAATCCAATGGCACCTTCTTGAACTAAATCGAGTAATTCGAGACCTTGGTTTTGATATTTTTTTGCAACACTCACAACAAGTCTCAGATTTGCAGCCATCATGCGATCTCGTGCACGCTTACCCATTTTTATTTTGTGTTTCTGACGGGTAGTGCGTTGTTCAAGAGGAAGGCTCAACAAATCTTTCATTTGTTGCACATGATGAGCAAGCTCAATTTCTTCTGCAGGAGTCAAGAGTGGGACTCTGCCAATACTTGTGAGATAAAAACCTATCGCATCAGTAGCTAGACGATTGCTTTGTCTTCGAGTACTTCGAGATTTTTGACTACTTACAGTTGATGCAGATAGTTTTTGACGTGTTCTTGCCAATTTAGATGTTCCTGATGAGACATCAGAAATTTCCTTGGCAGATTCCAGCGGGATCCCCATCACCCTGGCCTCTTGAAATTAGATTTATAAAGAAGTTAGCACTTATAAGCAGAAGTTGACTAATTGAAACGAAAAATTTATGACTTTTTGCTTAATTAGGTATAAAGCACATCAAAAGAAAACAGATTAAAGGTTTTTCAAATAACTTTGAATTTATTAATTTTCTTCTTTTTTGTATAGCTTAATAATTTTTTCTTGAATATATTTTTTCTTATCCTTCAAAATTTGACTTTTGGTATAGCTACCATCACTTTGCATGTTCCAAGAGTCTTTATTTGCCTCTAAATAAGAATCTAATAAATGTTTAATTTCTTTTTTAATCTTATGCTCTTCAATAGGTGTAACTGCTTCAACTCTTCTGTCTAAATTACGCCTCATCCAATCTGCACTCCCAATAAATACTTCTGCATCTCCATCGTTATTAAACCAAAAGATTCTTGAATGCTCTAAAAACCTACCAATAATGCTGGTTACTTTTATATTTTCGCTTAACCCTTTTTTCTGAGGATATAGGCAGCACATTCCTCTAATTATAAGTTCAATTTTTACTCCTTCTTGTGATGCTAGATAAAGTAATTTTATGATTTCTGGATCAACTAAGGAGTTCATTTTGGCTATTATCTTGGCTGGTAAGCCATTTTTTGCATAATTGATTTCTCTTCTTATTAGCTTTTCTATCCCACTTCTAAGAGTTACTGGTGCAACTAACAATTTTCTGTAGGATTTTTGCTTAGCAAATCCAGTCAGATAATTAAATAGTTCAATTAGATCTTGACCAAGTTCAGGTTGACAAGACAGCAAGCCAAAATCTGTATATGTTTTAGACGTTTTCGAATTATAATTACCAGTTCCAATATGAAAGTATGTTCTTAATCTGTTTTTTTCTTTTCTTATAATCAATGCGATTTTTGTATGAGTTTTAAGTCCAATGACTCCATAGACAACATGAACTCCAGCTTGCTCTAATTGTTTTGCCCATTGGATATTGTTATCTTCATCAAATCTTGCTTTTAGTTCAACTAGAGCCATGACTTGTTTTCCTTTCTCAGCAGCTCTTATTAGTGCATCAATAATTAAAGAGTCTTTAGATATTCTATATAAGGTCATTTTGATTCCCATGACTTGCTTATCTTCCGCAGCTTGATTAATAAACTCTTCGACTGATGTGGAGAATAGATTGTATGGGTGATGGACTATTAAATCACTACGGCGAATAATTGAGAATATACTTTTAAAATTGCTTTTATTTCGAGTATCTAATTCTTCTTGTTCTCTCAACTGACTATTTTTGAGTGAATTATGAGTAACGCCTTGATGCTCTTTAAATTTTAATTTAGGAAGATTGAAAGTTGTTAATTCTATTAATTCATCTAATGCTAGAAATCCCTCAATTTGATATAAGTTTTCTTTGTCAATATTCATCCCTTCTTGTAAAAGATCAAGAATTACTTTTGGCGTATGGTTAGAAACTTCTAGCCTGACAACTTCACCTCCTTTGCGGCGTTTCCGTAAACCTTCTTCTAGTGCACTCATTAAATCATCGGCTTCAAGGTCTCGAAGCTCTAGATCAGCATCTCTTGTAACGCGAAAGAACGAATATTCTTTAACACTCATCCCAGGAAAAAGTATGGATAGATTATTTGCAATGATTTGCTCAATCGCAATTCCTGTATATTTTGTTGATTCATTATCATGTAGTTCAACTGGAATACTTATAAATCTGGAAATACTCTCGCCAGGAATTTTTATTCGGGTAAATTGTTCTTTATCTGATTCACTATCGACGATAATTGCAGCTAAATTTAAACTAAGATTACTTATAAACGGGAATGGATGAGAAGGGTCAACTGCTAAGGGCGTAAGTATTGGAAAAATTGCAGTTGTAAAATAATTATCTATCCAAATTTTTTGTCTTTCATTTAATTCTTTATATTTAAGAATAAATATATTCTCTTTTTTAAAGTCTTCTTCTATATATTGTTTTGTTTTATATTGCTGCATCTTTAAAATAGGGTCTAAATAATTTCGAATTTCAATAAGTTGTTCTTCAGGTGATTTTCCATCTTGGCTTCTTTTTGAAATTCCACCTTCTACTTGTGATTTTAATGAAGCAACTCTGACCATAAAAAATTCGTCTAAATTATTGCTAAAAATTGAGCTAAATTTAATTTTTTCTAGTAGTGGAGTTTCCTCTTCTATAGCAAGTTCTAAAACACGTTTGTTAAAATCTATCCAACTGAGTTCACGATTAATATAAGTTTCATTATTGATTTTCGGACTAGTCATATCTATAGCCAATTTATTCAATTTATAATTATTAGTTTAATATCTTGATCATCTATCAGTCTAGGAGATTACTTTTTGCTTGGTAAGACTTTTTCCTGAAATTAGAAACATAACAAATAGTAGAAGCAATATTGTTCCAAAGAATGGACTTCTTGGACCTAAAAGATCATAAGAGCGTCCCGCTGCTATTGCTCCAAGAAAAGTTCCCAGACTTTGTAAACCCTGCAGATTTCCTAATACTGCTCCTTGACCTATAGAACTAAGTCTTCTTGAAATTAATGCCCTTAAACTGGGAGTTACTAGTCCAGTTCCCATTGCAAGTATTGCGACGCCAGAAAATACAAGAGGAATTGACGTGTCTATATTTGCAAGCGTTAAAAGAATACATCCTGTCATTACAAAGCCAATACCAGCAAAAGTTAATCTCGACTCGCCAAATCTTTTTACAAGAGGACCAATTAGGCCTCCTTGAACAATCATCGCGATAACTCCAACGACAATAAAAGCAGCACTACATAATTCAGGACTCCATCCAAATTTTTCTTTTAAATAAAGGACTAAAACAGCTGTAAAGCCATTAAATGCCATAAAGAAAACAAAAAATGACAAGCAAAGTCTTCTAGCTAATGGGTTTTTGAATACAATTATCAGCTGAGTAATTGGATTCAAATCTCTTTTTCTTGGTAGTAAATTTCTTTTATTTTTGGGCAGTGTTTCCGGTAGAAACCAAATTACAAAAATAAGATTAAATATTGCAAATCCGCTTGCCACCCATACTGGTAAAGTAACACTAAATTTAGCAAGAGCTGTTCCTAATCCTGGACCAAGAATAAAACCTAAACCAAACGCAACTCCAATTAAACCAAAGGTTTTTGCGCGATTTTCGGGAGTTGATATATCTGCAAGAATTGTAGTAGCAGTAGCTGCAGTACCGCCACTTATACCATCAATAATTCTGGCTAAAAATAGTAAAGATAAAGGTAAAGTTGAGGCCCATAAAGGTAAATAATTATCCCAATTCAGACTTACAGTTAATGCAAATAGACATATTCCTATTACTGAACCAGATACACATGTGATCATGATTGGCTTACGACCGAAACGATCACTCATAGCTCCAATTAGTGGGGCAGCAGCAAACTGAGATATTGCATAAGTTCCAGTTAAAAAACCAAGAGTCGTGGCGCTTGTCGTGAATTGTTCTAATAAAAAAGGTAATAAAGGCAAAACAATGGTTTCGCCTAATCGATCATCTAGAAGTGTTATGAAAGCTCCTAAAAGTGTGGGAATTTTTAGCCTTCTCAAAGCAAATAGTTCATAATTTATTCACCTTCTCATACTGTCAGAGAACTTGGTATCAATTAATAAAAACAGTCTAAATCGATATTTACGACCTTGTGAGAGTTCTGATGAAATGGCTCTCAGAGAAGTTTATGAAGATGCTATTAGAACTTGCGATAAATCCTTATACAGCCAAGATCAGATTGAAGCGTGGTCAGCTTTAGCTTATCTTCCTGGGATTTTAGATAAACCTATGATGCAAGGAGTGGGATGGGTGAGTTGTATTAATAAAACGATTGAAGCATTTGCTTTGAGATATCCCCATAATCGTTTGGCATTGCTTTATTGCCGAGGGCGTTCGTCACGGCAGGGCCATGCTACGGCTCTTTTAAATCAAATTGAGGAAGATACTCTTAAAGATAGACCAATAACTTTAAAAACCGAAGCAAGCTTATATAGTTATCAACTGCTTTTACGTCATGGATGGACAATTATTGCTCCTGAGGAAATTAAAATAGGGGGTGTTTATTTTTCTCGTTATTTAATGGAAAAAACTTTGTATTAAATTTATTTTTAAATAGTTCTTACTAATTAATATTTTCTTGTCTCCAATTAATTAATTTTTCTAAGTACTTGAAAGCAAATCCTGAATTGATTACTTCTTTTGCTTTATTAATTCCTTCTTTTACATCAGAACTTAAGCCAGCATAAAAAAAGTAGATACCCGCGTTCCATTCTAATGCTTTAGTTAAAGGACCTTTGCCATTAAGAGCTTGTAAAGCAAATCTCTGCCATTCTTCGATGCTGTTCCATTCAATATCTTGTCCTAAGCATTCATAGTTTTTGGGATGAAAAACTGTTCTAGTTCCACGTTTATTTTTGTACTGACCAATTGTTGATGAACGACTTATTGAAAGATCTATGCCACCTTCTAAGCCTTTGACTGTAACAATATTCTTTTCACCCAGAAGATCTAATGTCTTCCAATGTCTTTCTTCCGTAGGAGAATGTACATAACCACTTATATGTAGATGATCTCCTTGATGACATGTCCAGATTAATTCCATACTTGCTACAGGTGGTCGCTTACCTATTTGGTCTCTGTAAGGAATAAGATTTTCAGCTAATGGGAAATGATCTGGCTGATTGATTAAGGCAAGTTCATTATGATTGAAAAATTTTTGCAGTTCTTTTACAGACAAACCTCCTAAATTTATTCCTAAGGCTTGAAAAAGTTCATTATGAGTCACTCCATATTTTACTGGCATTCGCGAGCCACCATGAAGAATGACAGGTTGCTTTTGACTTAATAAGAGTAAAGTTGTTAGAGGATATATTGGCGCAGTTTTAGTCCTTCCATCAAAAGGACTTCCAAAAAATATTGGGTGTCGATGAGTTTTTGGTGAATGTATTTTAGGTCCTATTTCTAGATAGGCATCAATCATGCCTGCTAATTCTTGTGGCTCAGGACGTCTAATTCTATGTGCAATCATAAAAGCACCAATTTGTGCTGGACTAGCTTCTTCTCTAAGGATTAATTTTGTTGCTTCAGCAGATTCTTCACGATTCAGGCTTTTTCCTGTGAACTCACCACTACCTATTTTTTTTAAGTAGGGCTTAAGTTTTTCGTATTTCTTTGACATGTTATGTCTATATTAATATGGTCCAGCTAAAATCTGTATTCAGATACGTTCTATTTATCAAGCTTTAGTCAATACTGGAAATTTTTTATGAGTAGAGATCAATTTGGGACTGTATTTTTGATTGGTGCAGGTCCAGGAGATCCAGAGCTCTTGACAGTCAAAGCACAAAAAATAATTAGCAAATGTGATGCTGTGGTCTATGACTCTTTAATTCCTCTTGAGCTTTTGGAATTAGTTCCTAAAAATTGCCAACGTCACTCAGTAGGTAAAAGACGAGATCATCATTCGGTTCCTCAGAAGACTACGAATGATATTTTGTTTGATTGCGCAAAAAGTTGTTCTTGTGTAGTGAGATTAAAAGGAGGCGATCCTTTTTTATTTGGTAGAGGTGCGGAAGAAGCTGCTTATCTGCATAAAAAAGGTGTTCCAGTACAAGTTGTCCCTGGGGTTACATCTGGTATAGCTGCTCCAGCTTATTTTGGGATACCTATAACCCATAGACTTGCTGGATCTTCGGTTACTTTTGTGACGGGACATGAGGGAATTGATAAAAAACGTCCAGCAGTGAATTGGCGCTCTCTAGCAAAGTCCAGCGATGGAATAGTTATATATATGGGTGTTCATAATTTAAAATTTATCTCAGAAGAGTTAATTGCTGGTGGTATGGATCCTGAGACTTCTGCTGCAGTGATCGAGCAGGGGACTGTAATTGGTCAAAGATATATTAAGAGTCCATTGGCAAAGCTTTTTGAGAGAGTTCAAGAAGAAAATTTAAGTTCTCCTGCGATTGTGGTAGTAGGTTCAGTTGTGGATTTTCAAGTAGAGGCTTGTTCTCCAAAGCCTGCCGAAGTCACATTTCCAATTCCTATGTAGAGAGTCTTTAAGATATTATTTTTTAGATTTTAATAAAGTTAACCAAAAGTCTTTAGGGTTAGTTGTTATCTTCAATCTTTTTGTGTTTATTTTTTGAATTGGATGACAACTTAAGCTATTAATTAAAAACCATTCATCATTATCTCTAGGCGTGGCTTCAATAAGTGTTTCTTTTATTATGTTTAAATCAATTCCTCGTTGACGCATTATTCCCGGTAGACAACCACTATTAGATGGTGGCGTCAACCAATTATTTTCTCTTTTTACTAATATGTTGGCTGTAGTGGCGCAACATATTTCACCTTGACTATTTAATAATAGTGCGTCATTGAAACCTGCATTTTTTGCTTCTAAGCGTGCTTGAATCCCTTGGTTATAAGAAAATGTTTTACAAGAACTCAATCGGCTAAAAGAGTTTCTTCTTTCAGTTTGACTAATCATTGTAGATATAGATTCAAAATCTGGTTGATAAGAATCTATCTCCAACCAAAAACTATGAAAGCTTGTCTTGCTGATATCAATTCCACGTTGTTTGGATTCTCCTCTGCTCCAATTAATACGAATGACTCCATTGATATTATTTAATTGTGCTCGATTGATGCCATCTTCAACGAGTGAAATCAACCATTCTTTTGATGGTGGTGGATTCATTTCTAAAATATTTGCACTTTTTTCCCATCTATTTAAGTGCTCATCAAGAAGCTGCGGAACTCCATTCAAAATTAAAATCGTTTCAAAGATTCCATCTGCAAAGTTGAGACCTCGATCATTAATTGGTACTTTTAAATCTTTGAAGATTCCCCAGTGACCATTAATCCATCCTAATTTTTTGTTCTTGTTTTCAGTCATGTTAATGCATTTAAAAGTGGCATTAATTTCCAATTCATTTCTTCAGCTTCCTTTTGACTATCTGAATCAGCAACAATTCCACATCCAGCATGAGCAGTGATAGAGGATTCTTTAATCATTAAAGATCGAATAAGAATATTGCTATCAAGAACCCCATCCCAATTTATATTTAAGATTGATCCACAATATGGACCTCTCGCTGTTGGTTCAAGTTCATATAATCTTTTACATGCTCTAAGTTTTGGTGCTCCTGTTACTGAACCTCCTGGCCAGCAGGCTTCAAGCAAGTCAACCCAAGTTTTATTTGTATTAAGTATACCTTTAACTACTGAAGTGAGATGATGAACTTGTGCATAGCTTTCTAAAACTAGTAGATGAGGGACTTTGATTGAACCAGGTTGACATACTTTACCAAGATCATTTCTTAGTAGATCTACAATCATTATATTCTCAGCATGATCTTTCGTACTACAAATAAGCTCTGCTGCCCAATCTGCATCTTTTTCTGGATCTCTATCTCTGGGTCTAGTTCCTTTGATTGGTCTCGTTTCCACTTCACCACTGGGTAAAGCTTTTAAGAATCTTTCTGGTGAAGTTGATATAATAGCTTCTCCTTTTGCCATCTGATCGCCGATAATTACTCCAGCAAATGGAGCAGGGGAGCATTTTTTAAGTTTTGAATATACGTCTATTGGACGCATGAATTCTGGTAATGTGGCTTGGCATGAGGTAGTTAGATTAGCCTGAAAAATATCACCGTTTGCAATCCATTCTTTGATCTCATCAACTCTTTTTGAATATTCTTGACTTGTTAACTTCCAGTCCCAAGATTCTAAGGGAATGCTATGTTTGCGTTCTGTTTGCTTTGTCGCTTCAGAGTGAGCGTTGGAAAGCTTTTGATGAAAATTACTTTTTAGAAAATTTTCCATCATTGAGATGCGTTTTATATCTTTGCCTTCTAGCCATAGCTCTCTCTTCTGAAGATCAAATTTTAATATAGGGTCATGAGAGGCTATCCATAAAGTTGCCATAGAACTTGTTTGCCATGGATTTTGTGGCTCTGTCCAAGATGCAGCTTCATAACTTAGCCAACCAGTCCAATGCCCTAGCGGTAATTCGCGTAAAATTTTAAAAGGATTTGAATTATTTTTTGAAATTTCTAATTCTCTTGAACAAAACTGTTCTAAAGGATTAATACCTAAGGTAACCCATCGACCTAAATCACTCCCATCGCCATCAAGCCATATAAATCCTGCCTCTCCCCATTCTTGAATCAATTTATAAGCTACTAGCTCAGGTGATTCCCACTGACATAATAGTCGTTTAATGTTATTCACTAGATATTTTGACTACATAGATCTTCACGATCTATTTCTTTTAATGCTGTATCTCTAATACGACAACTATCACATTTACCACACGGTTTACTTCCACCTTGATAACAACTCCATGTTTTTTCTATTGGAATTTTTAAGCGTAATGCCTCTTTAAAGATTTTTGTTTTTTGCCAATCTAGTAGTGGGGCCCAGAGTTTTATCCCTTTCCCATCACGCCCCACTCTGCTGGATAAGTTAGCTAATTCTTGATATGCCTCTAAATAATCCGGCCTACAGTCTGGATATCCAGAATAGTCCATTGCATTTATGCCCAACGCTATTCGATTAGCTCCACGAGCTTCTGCAAGACTTAACCCAATAGCAACAAATATAGTGTTTCTACCTGGAACGTAAGTGTTAGGAATAGTATTTTTTTGTATGCCTTTAGTGGGTATTATTTGTGACGTGTCGGTTAAGGATGATCCACCCCAAGAAGATAAATCAATTTTTATTGTTATATGATCTTCAAGATTTAAATCTTTGGCTAAAGCCTCTGCAGCTTGTAACTCCTTGAGATGTCGTTGTCCATAATCAAATGATAATCCAATTACTCTATGTCCATCTTCCATAGCGATACATGCAGCAGTAGCTGAATCAATTCCGCCGGAAAGTAATGCAATTGTTGTCTGTTCAATCATTATTTTTGTGTCTAAACCTAATGAAGCAAAATCTCATTTTATAGATAATTAGAGTACACCTAGCCATTTGTGAGTTTGCATACTTAATCTCCAATCAGGATTGTTTTTTACAAAGTTCACCGCAAGTGTTTGTCCCTCTTCATTTTCCCATCCTGCTTGTAAAAACAATTGAGGTCTAATCTTTCCATTATTAGTTATTAAATCAGCCATATTTTTTGCAAAATTTAAGTCTTCAGCATTCTGGATGACAACTTTTAACTCTTGGCAAGATAAGAGATTATCAAGGCGTGGAGGAGAATGAGGTTTAGGAGATAATGTTATCCAATCTGGGTTGCCGCTTAATATATCTACGCCACTGGTTTCGAGATGAATTGGAATAGATTTATTCTCTTGATTGAGTGTAGATTTTCTAATTTCTTTGCAGAGATTATCTAAATTATGATGTAGTGGTTCGCCTCCCGTAATTACAACAAAGGCCGCACCTTCTTTTTGGGCTTTGGAAGTTTGAGTTGATAAATCTATCAAGCTTTGTTGTGGATGAAGTTCTGGATTCCAGGAATGCTTAGTATCACACCATGGACATCCAACTTTACAACTAGCTAATCTGATGAAGTAAGCGCTTCTACCCGCATGTTTTCCTTCTCCTTGTAGAGAATGAAAACATTCTACTACTGGTAGATAGGTTTCCATTTATTGTTGTTCTACTGATTTTTTTTCAATAGTTTTTGATTGTGGATTTAATGCCTCACTTGGTGAGGATGGCACACGCATTTGTGCTGCTTGAATCAAACCACCAAATAAAGGGTGTGGTCTCCCTGGCCTAGATAGGAATTCTGGATGATATTGACATGCAATAAAAAATGGATGATTTTTTAATTCTATTAGCTCTACCAACCGACCATCAGGTGAAGTGCCACTTATTACATATCCAGATTCCATTAGGAGAGTCCTATATGAGTTATTGAACTCATAACGATGTCTATGCCTTTCGTAAACAACTTCTTCGTTGTATAAGCTGTTCCCAATTGTGTTTGTTTGAAGTCTGCAAGGATATACTCCTAATCGCATTGTTCCGCCTAAATCAACTACATCTTGTTGTTCTGGTAGTAAGTGAATTACAGGATGTTTTGAATTTGGATTGAGCTCGGCACTAGATGCATCTTCTAAACCAGCTATATTTCGAGCCCATTCAATAACAGCACATTGCATGCCTAAGCAAAGTCCCAGAAAAGGTACTCTTTGTTCTCTTGCCCACCTGATAGCAGCTATTTTTCCATTTACACCACGGTTGCCAAAACCTCCTGGAACGACAATTGCATCCATTCCCTGAAGTAGTTTTTCTGCCCCTTCCGATTCAATGCTCTCCGCATTAATCCAGTGAAGATCTAGAGATGCATCATGCGAGATACAAGCGTGACGCAATGCTTCGACTACTGATAAGTAGGCATCATTTAATTGAACATATTTGCCAACTAATGCAACTTTGACAGAGGGGCCTGGATTGCGCAATTTATGGACCAATCGTTCCCAGTCTTTTAAATCACTTTCATGATCATCCAGATCCAAGCAATCTAATACTTCCTTGCAGAGCCCTTCATCTTTAAGTGCTAATGGTACAGAGTAAATGCTGTCAGCATCAAGGGATGCGATGACTGCATTAGAGTTGACTCCACAGAAACCCCCTATTTTATTTTTTAAAGCATCATTAATTGGCCTATCACTGCGACAAACTAAAATATCTGGTTGAATACCAATAGAACGTAATTCTTTTACTGAGTGCTGCGTTGGCTTGGTTTTAATTTCACCAGATGTACCTATGTAAGGCAATAATGTGACGTGAACATAAACAATATCGTTTCTTTGTACATCCCCTTTAAATTCTCTTATTGCTTCAAGAAAGGGTAGAGATTCAATATCTCCAACTGTTCCTCCAATTTCTGATATCACTACATCTGCACTACTATTATCTGCTACACGCTTTATCCTTTCGCGAATTTCACGAGTGATGTGGGGGATTACTTGAACTGTTCTTCCGTCATAATCACCTCTTCTTTCTTTATTTATAACAGCTTGATAAATAGAACCTGTCGTGACACTGTTTAGTCTTGACATGGCAGTGTCTGTAAAACGCTCATAATGCCCAAGGTCTAAATCAGTTTCAGCACCGTCTTCAGTTACAAAAACTTCTCCATGTTGAAAAGGACTCATCGTCCCAGGATCAACATTTAAATATGGGTCAAGCTTCAAGATCGAAACACTGTACCCTTTTGATTTAAGTAGTCTGCCAAGACTTGCGGCAACAATGCCTTTGCCAATGCTTGAAACTACACCACCAGTGACGAAAACAAATTTTGCCATTTACTTTTCAATCATTCTTTAAGCTACCTTGATCCAGGTAAACGCCAAGAAATTTACATATTTACTCTTTAGGATAATGTTTTTATCGCTAATTTCTATCAATCAATCAGGATCAATCCAAGTAGAAGCTATGTGGAGGTCTTCTAATTGTTTATTTTCCACGTTTGCAGGCGCTTTAGCCATAGAACAACGAGCTTGTTGTGTTTTTGGAAAAGCAATAGTATCTCTAATGGAATCTTCATTGGCTAAGAGCATAACTATTCTGTCCAGTCCAAATGCAATCCCACCATGTGGTGGAGCACCCATTGAAAGGGCATCAATTAAAAAACCAAATTGCTCTTCTGCCTCATTTTTTGATAGACCAATTACTTCTAGTACGGTTTTTTGAAGTTCTGAATTGTGAATTCTTAAAGATCCTCCTCCAATTTCTAGTCCATTAAGAACTAGATCATACGCTTGAGCATTTGAATTGGGTAATTTGTCTTTCCATAAGCTTTCTGATTCACCAATATCTTCAGGCTTTGGAGCGCAGAAAGGATGATGAATTGCTTCAAGACGATTTTCATCAGAATTGAATTCAAACATAGGAAAATCAGTGACCCAAAGAAAATTCCATTTAGTTTTTAATTCGTTATCTGAGATTATCTTTAGATCTTTCGCAATAAATTGACGAACTCTATCTAAGGTTCTATTAACAATGTTCGTGGGCCCTGCACCAAAAAGTATTAGATCACCGGGTTTGGCATGGGTTTTTAATAGGAGTTCTTTTATTTGCGAGGTAGTTAAATTATCTTTTATGGCTCCAATTGTATCGACTTCTTTATTATCTCGAACTCTAATAAATGCTAGTCCACCAGCGCCAGCTTTTTGGGCTTCGCTAAAAATATCCCCACCTGGTTTTATTCTTACATTACTAATTAAATTATTTCCTTCCTCAATGGTGATGCACTTAACGCATCCACCGGAAGAAATAGCATTTGAAAAAACTTTAAATCCACTTTTGGAAAATAAATCACTTGTGTTGACAAGTTCCATTCCATATCGAGTATCAGGTCTGTCAGTTCCAAAACGATCCATGGCTTCTTGCCAAGTCATTCTCGGAAATGGAGTTTGGAGATCAATTCCTTTAATTTTTTTCCATATATTTACAATTAATTTTTCATTTAATTCAATGATCTCTTTTTCCTGCATAAAACTCATTTCAATATCTAATTGAGTAAATTCTGGTTGCCTGTCTGCGCGTAAATCTTCATCACGAAAACAACGAGCGACTTGGTAGTAACGTTCAACTCCACCAACCATCAACAATTGTTTGAATAATTGTGGGGATTGCGGTAAAGCAAAAAACTCGCCACCACAGACACGTGAGGGGACTAAGTAATCTCTTGCTCCTTCAGGAGTTGAACGAGTCAAAATTGGCGTTTCAACTTCTATAAATCCTTCATTTTCAAGAAAACTTCTAGCCGCTTTGACAGTGTTATGTCTCAATAGAAGATTATTGTTCATTCTCTCTCTTCTGAGATCTAAATATCTATGCCTTAGCCTGATTTCTTCTTTAACACTCTCCTCATCATGAATTGACACTGAAAAAGGAAGTGTACTAGTTACAGCATTGAGAATTTTTATATTTTTAGCTAAGACTTCTACTGCACCGGTTGGGATTTTCGTATTAATTGCTTCGTCAGGTCTTGCTCTTACTAATCCATTGATCTGAAGAACAGTCTCATTCCTGAGACTTTCAGCGATGCTAAAAAGATCCTGACCTTGATCTGGATCAACTGTGATTTGAATTGTTCCAGAACGGTCTCTTAGATCAATAAAAATTACTCCGCCATGATCCCTTCTGCGATCAACCCAACCACATAGTTGAACATTTGCGCTAATTGCGGAAGCTCGTAGTTCTCCACAAGTCTTATTGCGCATGAAATTCTCAATCATCATGAATAATGAGTTTCCCACAAAGACCGGCTTTTATGCACAACACAGTTTCTACTTGCTCAAAAACCTTTTCGATAGAAAGGTCTTTTTACGATTATTGCAGGATGTTTTTTCCCTCTAATTTTTACTTCTATTTGAGTATTTACTTTTGCGATTTCGCTTGGTACATAAGCAAGAGCTATGGGTTTTTTCAAGGTTGGAGACCAAGTTCCGCTAGTGACCTTCCCAACAGTTTCGCTGTTGTATAGAACTGGATATCCTTTTCTTGCAATTCCTTTGTCTAGGACTTGAATACCAACAAGTTTTTTTTGCGTTCCAACCTCGGCTTGTTTTTCTAAAGCTTTCCTACCTATGAAATCATTAGGCATTTCTAAATGAACTAACCAACCCAAGCCAGCTTCAAAGGGAGTTGTATCTAGGTTAATATCATTGCCATATAAATGCATGGCAGCCTCTAATCGCAGTGTATCTCTTGCTCCTAGCCCGCATGGAGTAACTCCCGACGCAATTAAGCTCTTCCAGATAGACTTTGCTGTTTCGGGAGATGACAATACTTCGAAACCTTCCTCTCCTGTATAACCAGTTCGTGCAATAAAAATTGGTTCTTGTGAGTTTATTAGATTGTGATTTGATGTGATAGTTCTGTGACCAAAACGTGGCAAATTAGATAAAGGCACTTCGAGAATTTTCTCAAGTGTACTTATGGATTCTGGACCTTGGATCGCAATTAATGCCCCCTCTGGCATGAATTCTGATATTGTGATTTCCTTTTTAGAAAGATTTGAACTCAACCATTCAATGTCAGATTTTTTTCTTGCCGCATTAATTACTAGAACTATACTTTCTTCTTTTGTATCTAAAATTCCTTGATCATAAATGATTAGATCGTCTTGAATTCCTCCATTTTCTTTTAAAAAAACTGTATAACACGCTTCACCAGGTCCTATTCGAAACACGTCTGAGGGAACTAAATTTTGTAATGCGCTTTTGATATTTTTACCTTTTAATTGCACAACACCCATGTGAGATATGTCGAACATTCCAACATTTTTTCTTACTGCGTTGTGTTCTTCTATTAACCCAGAAAAACTAACAGGCATTTCCCAATTTGCAAAAGGGACCATTTTACCGCCTAATTCTTTGCATTCTTGATAAAGAGGAGTTTGCAGTAATTTCATTTTTTGTTGAACGGTAAAAGAAATTCACAATTAATAACGTGAACTTATAAGAATTTCTAAAACTAAATTTAATGCTTTGTGGCTCGATCCGGAAAGTTTTACTACTCTATGAGTCTTGGGTTAAGACTTAATGACTGCAAAAAGATCTTGTAGGAGCTGCAATCAATGTGTTTCAAGTCACTTTGATGCATTCTCATGGTGCAAACTTAGAAAAATAAAAATACATTCTGAGATATCTTCATTTGTTTCTTGTGGTCATTGGATAAAAAAAGAATCTAATTTCCCAAAGATTTCTGAAAAATTTGCTCATCAACAACTCGATTTTGGTAAAGTATTAGTTGAATGAAAATTTAAATGCAAGTTTTTTAGGATGATTTGTCCAATAACATAATTAATGAACGTATAACTTTTGCGGCAAGGATACTACTAATACCAGTGTTATCTAATTTGGGAGATAATTCGACTACATCAGCACCAATTAAATTATGAGACTTAATCACATCTATTATTGCTGCAAAATCTCCCCAAAAATAGCCTCCGGGCTCAGGAGTTCCTGTTCCTGGCATTATAGATGGATCAAACCAATCTAAATCAAAAGTTAAATAGATTGGTCTCCCTTTAAAACTTTTAAGAGCTTCTTCTAAAGATTTCGCATTTTCTCCTAAAGTATGTTTAATTAACCTTTTACTATTATTCATTTCAAGAAATTCTGATTTTGTTCCACTTCTTATTCCTATTTGAAAGATCTTTTTGCTAGGTAGTATTTCTAAACATCTTTTCATAGTACATGCATGACTAAATTTACTACCTAACCATTCATCTCTAAGGTCTGCATGAGCATCTAATTGAAGCATAATTAAGTCAGGATAATTAGTTATTATTGATTTAATAACTCCACTTGTTATTGAATGTTCTCCACCAATAATAAGAGGTTTTAAACTTTTTTTAAGTAAAATATTTATTGCTTCTCGTACATAATCGATGGTTAACTTTGCATCTCCAATGGGAACATCTAATGAACCTATATCAGCAAATTTTAGATCTTCTAAATCTAAATTTAATTGCGGACAATATGTTTCAATTCCATAACTATCTTCCCTAACAGCAGAAGGACCAAATCTTGCCCCAGGTCTAAAGCAACAAGTTCCATCATAAGGAACTCCTAAAAGCGAAACTCTGCATTGGTCTATGCCTCTTTGGGCGCCCATAAATATTGCACCATCGTTATTAAATAGTGATAGGTCTTTGAGATTGGATTTGGTCATGTTTTTACTAGCTCCCTTTCTATGAATGCAGGCATAGTGTTAAATGCACCCTGCTGCCATCGCTCACTCCAGATCTGACAATTTTCGGAGATTTCTTTTACGCGACTTTCTTTTGGATGCATATATGTTGGTTTCTCCATGGATGCAAATGTCCAGCTCCATAAACCGCTTGGGTATATGGATACAGATCCATACATTGGATCTGCGTAGTCAAAAATTTCACGAAGAACTTTGACAATATTTATATGAAGTTGTTGAAAAGACTCTGGGGATTCACTTTGTGTTGCTAAAATGCCTCCTGGTTTAAGTATTCGTTTGCAATCTTTGAGAAAAGAATTGCTGAATAATTCTTTGGACGGTCCAATAGGATCTGCACCATCAATAATAATTACATCATATGAATTCTCTTTTGTATGTTTTACCCAATCAATTCCATTATTGATTTGTAAATTTAATCTTGAATCAGACCATGCATTTCCTCCAATAGTAGGTAAATACTTTTGACTTAATTCAATAACTCTTAGGTCAATTTCAACTAAATCGATACACTTAACCTCTTTATACTTTAAGCACTCTCTTGCGCTACCTCCATCACCTCCTCCAATAATTAAAACAGTATCTATTTGTGAAGAACAAGACAAGGCAGGATGAATAAGACATTCATGATAACACTTTTCAGACTTTTCTGCAGTCATCCAACAATCATCAAGTAATAGTGCTTTCCCATATCTTTTGCTTTCATATATGGTAATTTTTTGAAAAGGACTAGACTCTTCTAGTATTAATTTACCCTCTAGTCCATATCTAACGCCTTGATGATATTCGTCAATCCAATTAGATTTTTCCTTTAGTTTTTTGTT
>QBVL01000003.1 GCA_003284375.1 Prochlorococcus sp. AG-311-J23 | reverse complement strand
GGCGGGCGGGGCGGCAGCGGGGGGGAGACCAACAGGAAGCAGGACCGGAGGCAGAGCAAGAACAAACAAACAACAAGAACCAAAAAAAACAAAAGCAATAGCAATTCGGATATCTGTCAGATTTTTTTGGAAATTACCCTCTATACTGCCCCAACACATCGAATTGGAAACTAATTACTACTGTTTCCTATTACAAGGCTGATATATCAGTCTCAAATAAAAGCAAAAATCTCATTGATGAGATAAATTTTTTGCGGAAAAAAAGAAACGCAATAATTCTCGCTCATTATTACCAAGAACCTGCAATACAGGATATTGCAGATTTTATTGGAGATTCACTTGAGTTATCAAGAAAAGCCTCTGAGACAAATGCTGATGTCATTGTCTTTTGTGGCGTTCATTTCATGGCTGAGACAGCAAAGATCTTGAGTCCAAATAAGATTGTTCTTCTACCTGATTTTGATGCTGGATGCACACTCGCAGATGATTGCCAACCTGATGACTTCCAAAAATTCTTAGACAAGCATCCTGATCATTTTGCCATTAGCTATGTAAATTGCAGTGCCGCAGTCAAGGCAAAAAGTGACCTAATTTGTACTAGTAGTAACGCAGTGGATCTGGTAAATAAATTACCAAAAGATTTACCTATTTTATTTTCACCAGATAGGAATCTTGGTAGATGGGTTGAACGTCAAAGTGGCAGAAAATTAACCTTGTGGCCAGGCAGATGCCTTGTCCATGAAACTTTTAATGAAAAATCGCTTATAAAATTAAAAATCAAAAATCCAACCGCTGAAGTTCTTGCCCATCCTGAATGTCAAGAGAATCTTTTAGATTTAGCAGATTTCATAGGTTCAACAAGCAAATTGCTGAATTATTCTCAAAAAAGTAAGAAAGATAAATTTATCGTACTAACTGAGCCAGGAATAATTCATCAAATGAGATTAAAAGACCCTTTAAAGACATATCTCGAAGTACCTGGACTAGATGGTTGTAGTTGTAATGAATGTCCATACATGAGAATGAATACCTTAGAAAAAGTATTAAATTGCCTAAAAGAAATGAATCCTGAGTTGCACATGGACGAACAAATTAGAAAAATGGCCTATAAGCCACTGAAAAAAATGCTTGATATGAGTAATTGATTTAAGGTGTGAATTTATCTCTTTTTATTGTTGTTTTAGGGGGAAGAAGTCTAAAAAGCAATATAGAAATACACGATGTAAGATGGGTTATAGGGGAATCAATTGAGAACACATTCCCTGAACTCAGAGAACAATGGTTAGGGAAAATTAGCGGGCTTCATATTGATAGCTATAAGTGTATTAAATATATAGATGGCTATGAAATAGTCATTTCTAAATTTAATAAAGATAATTCAAATTCCCCCAAAATAGAAGACTTAAAACTTTGGTTTGTAAATTTAGGTGGGTACAATCCTAAAAAGATGTATGAAGAACATGAATTCAAACTAGTTGTCGCAAAAAAAGCTATTGATGCAAAGAAAAAAGCTAAAAATAACTGGGAAACAACTTTAAAAAACAAACATAATGATGACTACTCGGCTATAAATTATTTTGAACAGATTGACGATTTGCATCCTATAAAAATAAAGAATTGGGAAATAAATCTCATACCAGATGCTCAAGAAAGAAGCGACAAAATTATTCCTGACTGGTATGGATATAGGAGAATTGACAAGTTTTAACTACTTTTTCAGGGCATAGCCCAGATTAGATTTCAAGGGGTTATAAGAATTTTTACTAACATCAACTCTAAACTTTCTAAGTAATATATTTTCTGCCACAACATATTGACTATCTTTTAAAGTTCCTAGATCTGAATTTGTTAGTTTATTTTTATCATTTAACACAAGTTCTGCTCTAATATCTGGCTCTATTCCATTTTTATTAATATCTTTTCCACTTGGTGTTAAATATTTAGCGACAGTAACTGTTAAACCTGAGCCATCAGAAAGAGACCTTACAGACTGAACTAGTCCTTTACCAAAAGTCTTTTTCCCAACCAATACTCCTCTTTTATTATCTTTAATTGCTGCAGAGAGAATCTCGCTAGCACTCGCAGATCCTTCATCGATTAAGACTATAACTGGTCTTTTAGTTAAGGCTCTACTTTTTGCTTTTCGAATATCAGTAATACCATCTTTGGTTTTAGTACTCACAATAATTCCTGTATTTATCCATTGTCTAGCTATTTCAATGCTTGCTTCAAGCAAACCACCAGGATTACTTCTAAGGTCTAATACATAGCCAAAAGGTTTTTGTTTTTCTAATTTATTAATCGATAAACTCATTTCTTTTGGAGATTTTGCATTGAATTGTTTTAACCTTATATAACCAATCTTCGCACCTGAAACTGTATTGTTTATTCGACTATCAACTACATTAAGTTTGATCCTATCTCGTATTAATGAGACTTTCAATAATTCATCATCTCTAATTATACCTAAATCAACCTTCGTTCCTTTTTTACCTCGAATAAGTTTAACGGTACTATCTATAGTAAATCCTTCGATAGGCTTTCCATCTATGGATACTATTATATCTTTAGGCTTAATACCCGCGAGAAAGGCTGGAGTTCCTTCTATTGGTGATACAACAATAATTTGATTAGTTACTTCATCTAGAGAAATTTGAATACCTACTCCCATCAATTCACCCGTTGTATCTATTTTCATTTCATTGAATTCTTTAGGATCTAAAAATCTTGTATAGGGATCATTTAATTCTGCCAACATACTCTTAATAGCAATATATGCATCGTCATTATCAAAATATTTAGTTGACAGTATTTCCTTTCTTAATTTAATCCAATCATCTTGTTTATATTTCCCTGAATAGTCCAAAAAGTCACGATAAATAATTTGCCATACCTGATCAATAATCTCCTTAGGATTGTTACTAATCAAAGTAGAAGAATTAGTCTGGAAGGAAAAAGATGGTGATGGAAGAATAGATATTAACAAAAATATTTTTAAAAATCTCTTCAACATAATTATCAAATAATTTTTCTAATGATAAATCATTTAAAATCTATATTCTGTTTTCAAGGGTCTACCCATTTGCCATCTTCTTTAATTAAATCAACCAAGGCCTGAACACCTTCATCCTCAGACACCCTCTTAATTTCATCTCTATTTCTATAAAGAGCAATGGTTCCAACACCTTTACCGACATAACCATAGTCAGCATCTGCCATCTCTCCAGGTCCATTAACGATACAACCCATAACAGCAATATCAAGCCCAGTCAAGTGAATAGTAGCGTCTCTAACTTTTGCTACAACTTCCTCTAAATTAAATAATGTTCTTCCACAACTGGGGCAACTAATATATTCAACCATAGTTTTTCTCAAGCCAACAGCTTGCAAAATTGAATATGCAACTGGTATTTCTTTTTCAGGTGCTTCTGTCAAAGAGACTCTTATTGTATCTCCAATTCCCTCTGATAATAATGTTCCTATCCCTACAGTACTTTTTATTCTTCCATAATCGCCATCACCAGCCTCAGTCACACCCAAATGCAAAGGATAATTAAATCCCTCTTTATCCATAGTGTCAGCCATCATTCTATAAGCAGCGAGCATGACAGGAGGTCGAGAAGCCTTCATTGAAACTACAATATTGTGAAAGTCTAATGAATCACAAATTCGAATAAATTCCATAGCTGATTCAACCATTCCAAAAGGTGTATCTCCATATGCAAATAACATTCTCTCAGCTAATGATCCATGATTAACTCCTATTCTAAGTGCCTTATTTTGCTCTTTTAAAGTATTAACGATTGGTTTAAATTTCTGAATAATCTTCTCTTTAGTTGCTTTTATTTCATCGTCAGTAAATTCAGTTCTATTAGGATCTGGTCTTTCAAAAACAAATAATCCAGGGTTGATACGAACTTTATCTACATGCTTGGCAACCTCTAAAGCTATTTTCATTCCGTTGTGGTGAACATCCGCTACCAATGGAACTGGTTGATAAGTACTAGCTAGAAGTTTCTTTATCTCTCCAACAGCTTTGGCACTTGCAAGAGTGGGAACAGTTAATCTGACAAGTTCACATCCAATTTCATGCAATCTTCTTATCGCAGCGGCAGAGCCCTCTATATCCATTGTATCTTCATTAATCATTGACTGAACACGAACTGGATTATCTCCACCAATACCAATATCTCCGACCATTACAGTCCGAGTATTTCTACGAATAATTCTGGTGCTGTAACGCTGTGAATCATTATTTTCTGTCTTATCTTTTTCCAGGGTCGCAATCATGAGTGAACAATTGAGCCTCTTTAATAAATAAGAATGACATATTTGAGGTCTATTTTAAAGTATCAATTTTTTCTTTGATTTTTAAAAGATCCAATTTAGTTAAACTCATTGGGGCTCCTTCCTCTTTTGATTGATTTCTAAGTAAATAAGCTGGATGAAAAATAGGGATAATAAGTTTTCCCTTCCAATTAATCCATTTACCCCTCAGAATGCTTATTGGTGACTTATTTTCTAAAATTGCTCCAAGTGCTGTAGCACCAACAAGAACTATAATTTCTGGATTTACAAGTTTGATTTGTTGATACAACCATGGAAGATTCTCTTGGATTTCAGTCTTTGTTGGGCGTCTATTTTTTGGAGGTCTACATTTGACTACGTTGCAAAAATAAACATCTAGGTTGATATCAATACCTGCTTTTTGAAGCAATTTATCAAGTAGTTTTCCAGACCTTCCTACAAAAGGCTCTCCAACCTCCTCCTCCTTTGCTCCTGGGGCTTCTCCTATAATCATTAACTTAGCGAAAGGGTTACCCCTTGATACAACGATCTTGTTAATGGAATTGCTTAAATCAGAAACTTTCGAAAAATCTTTATGAGAGGGGATCTTTTTTGTCACAATAAAGTTTCTTTATCTGATCCTTTTAAAAGATAGGGCACCAAAATTAAAAATTGATTGTCCTCTGGGTCTAGCATCCATTGCTCAGATCCAAAGTTTGCCGATTTTGGAATTCCCACTAAACTTCCTCCAATTTTCAATATCTCAGATGTCCAGCCCTCTAAGATTTTTGATGGATCCTCACTAGGTTCACGTTGAAAACACAATGAGGTTGAGTTTCCTTTCCTATGCCATTCGTGATTTTCATTGGGTCTATAAAAATGTATTTTGGATCGATTACCTAATGAAATAAAATAATGAGTTGCATTAAAACCATTATTCACCTTGCCAGAGTTGATCTTTGCATAAAATCCTGACAATTCTTTAGGGTTTTTAGAAGCAATTACAAAGTTTATGTTCATCAAAGGCATGCAAGTATCTGATTAAGTAGTAAGTTTGTAATTAGATGAATTCACTTTAAAAGTGAATCTAATAAAAACATTTTGAAGTTATGCTTCGAAGATGACTGACAAATCACAGATATCTAGAAGAGCTCTCTCCATAAAACCTTCTCTAACTCTTGAGATCAGCGCAAAAGCTAAAGCTTTAAAAGCGGAAGGCAAAAATATTTGTAGTTTAAGCGCAGGGGAACCTGATTTCGATACCCCTGAATTTATTATCGCTGCAACTCTAAAAGCATTAAAAGAGGGGAAGACTCGTTACGGTCCTGCAGCTGGAGATCCTGAATTAAGAGAAGCCATTGCGCAAAAACAATCAGATATAAATAAAGTTCCCACAAAAATAGAAAATGTTTTAGTAACTAATGGAGGGAAACAAGCAATATACAATTTATTTCAAGTAGTTTTGAATCCTGGAGATGAAGTCCTAATACCCGCACCTTATTGGCTTAGTTATCCAGAGATAACTCTTTTAGCTGGTGCCAAGCCAATTAAAATTAAATCTTCAACTAAAGATAATTTCAAAATAGATATCAATTCTTTAGAAGAAAACGTAACTGAAAAAACAAGATTGTTAATTATTAACTCTCCAAGTAATCCAACTGGCTGTGTTTTAACTGAGCAAGAGATGAAAACTATATCCGATTTTTTAAGAAGGCATCCAAAAATTTTATTAATGAGCGATGAAATTTATGAATTTCTTATTTCTCCAAATCAAGTTCATCACAGTTTCGCGAAAATCGCACCAGATTTAAAAAATAGAATTTTCACCGTAAACGGATTTGCCAAGGCTTGGGCAATGACTGGTTGGAGGATTGGATACTTAACAGGAAACGCAGAGGTAATAAAGAAAGCAATTGCTTTACAAAGTCAAAGTACAAGCAATGTATGTAGTTTTGCTCAAAAAGGAGCTATTGCAGCACTTCAAGGCTCAAAAGATTGCATTCATGAAATGGCAGGAATTTATAACAAAAGGAGGTTATTAATAACAAAAAGACTAAAAAAAATAAAACATATTTCTTTTGTCCCTCCAAATGGAGCTTTCTATGTTTTCCCACAAATTAATCTAGAGGAGATCGATTCAATAACTTTTTGCAAATTGGCACTAGAAAAGGTTGGTCTAGCAATAGTTCCAGGGATTGCGTTTGGAGATGACAAATGCATAAGAATCTCATACGCAGCTTCTAATGAAATGATCAACGATGGGCTTGATAGACTTGAAAGGGTTTTAAATGATTTTTAAAAGGCATGTACCAGAGCTCAAGAGGAACTCGACTCATAAAATTAGCCATTTCAGTTTTATCAATATCTAATTTATTTTTTATTGGTTCATTAAAAGCAGAAGATATTCTCTATATTGGGGCAATACCAGATCAAAACCCAGAGCACCTGAATCGTTTATATGGTGTTTTATCCTCTGAATTAAGCGAGCAGCTCAATGTTCAAGTCCGTTATAAACCAGTTACTAATTATGCTGCAGCTGTAACAGCTTTTAGGACCGGAGATTTAGATTTAGTATGGTTCGGTGCTTTAACGGGTGTACAAGCAAGACTTCAAACCAAAGGATCCAAGGTAATAGCACAAAGAGATATTGATGAAAAATTCCATAGTGTTTTTATCGCAAACAAGAAAAGTTCAATCCAAAAAATAAATAACATAAATGACTTAACAACACTAAAAGGCAAGCGTTTTACTTTTGGCTCTGAAAGTTCAACATCAGGAAGATTGATGCCTCAATATTTTTTAAGCAACGCAAGTTTGCAACTTCAAGATTTCAAAGGTTCAAGACCAGGTTTTAGTGGTAGCCACGATGCAACATTAATGCTTGTGCAAAGTGGTTCATATGAAGCAGGTGCTCTTAGCGAAAAAGTATGGAAGAGAAATCTTGAGAGAGGACGCGTGGATCCCTCAAAAGTCTTTGTGATTTGGAAGACTCCCTCTTATCATAATTATCATTGGCTTGCTCAAGGAAACCTAGATAAAAAGTTCAAAGAAGGTTTTACGAAAGACCTTACGAATGTATTTTTAAGTTTCAATGAAAAGTCAAAAAAACAAAAGCAAATTCTCGAATTATTTAGTGCAAAGAAATTTATAATATCAAAAAACGAGAATTATAATCAAATAGAAAAGGTAGGTAGAGAAATTGGAAAAATTAAGTGACTAAGTTACTAGAATTAAAGAATATAAGCCATCATAGTAAAGAAAGTATTAGAGTAAAAAATATTAATTTAACAATAAATCAAGGTGAGAAGATAGCGCTTATTGGCAAGAGTGGTTCTGGCAAAAGTACATTAATCTCGATCGCGAATGGATCACTAATCCCAAACGAAGGGGATGTAATGTGGAAAGGTTCTCACATTAACAATATCTCTAATATTGAGTCGTCAAAAATAGGAACTATATGGCAGGATTTATCTTTAATAGAAGAGTTAAATGTCGCTCAGAATATAAACTGCGGTGCATTAGGTAAAAACAATTTCATATGGGCTTTAAAAAATCTCCTAGGAGTCTTAGATCAAGGTTTATGCCAAGACTGCATAGCAGCAGTCTTTCTCCCTAAAAAAACTATTTATTCTTATATAAATAAACTTTCTGGTGGTCAAAAAAAAAGAATAGCAATTGCACGTCTTTTAAGACAAGAACCAGAGATCTTGCTTGGAGACGAACCTTTCTCAAATTTAGACCCTCTATTATCAAAAAATATCTTAAATTTATTTATTAATCAAAAAAACTATCTTAGAATTAAAATCCCTGAGACCATACTTATAAGTCTTCACCAAATAAATTTAATAAATAATTTCAATAGAGTTGTTGGGTTAAAAGATGGAGAGATTGTAATAGATAGTGAAATTAATAATATTAATCAATCAGAGTTTGATTGGCTATTTTAATTCATAATGAAATTAATAAAACCAGTATCAACTTCATTAACATTAATCCCATCAATAGCCTACATTCCCATTCTAATAGAAATCATCAAAGGATTTCATATTGGGGGTCTAAATATCATATTTCAATTCATAAGCTCAGCAATAAAACCTTCGTTTAATCAAGAAGTAGTAAAAAGCGCATGGGAAGGACTTCAAATAACAATCGCTACTGCTTTAATTAGCTGGGTTATAAGTATGCTTATTGGAATTGTTTTAGGTGTACTATCTACAGATTTATTTTGGAAAAGTATTCCTAAATTTTCTTGTTTAGGTAAATTCATAAAATACTCATTAGCAATTCCCAGATCAATACATGAAGTAGTTTGGGGCTTGCTATTTATTCAAATTTCAGGTTTGAATGTTTGGGTGGCAATTATATCTATAGTCATTCCCTATTCAGCCTTAACAGCAAGAGTAATTTCAGAGCAACTAGATAGTTTTGACATACAACCTCTAATAGCAATTAAGCAAACTGGATCTAATATTATTAGCTCATTTATAACTATTCTACTACCAAAGTTGATACCTATCGTATTTACATATGGAAGTTACAGATTTGAATGTGCAATTAGGGGTGTAACATTACTTGGAATATTTGGATTAGGAGGTATAGGAACAGAACTATATTTAACTTTAAAATCCTTTGAGTTCAATGAAATGTGGACTTGTTTGTGGATGCTTTGGTTAGTAATGATTTTACTTGAGAAATTTATAAGATCTTTTAGAAGTTATTTATCTGAGAATATTAGTTTGAAAAATTCTTTCTCAATTTCAATCTCAATATTTACACTATCTCTATCGTTAGGTATTAGTTGGCTTTATAATCTAAATTTTGAGTTATTTACTCCATTAAGCTTCTCGTATTTAAATTTACCTTCATTCTTAGAGATAAGAAATGGATTTAATACCTTACCTCTGTTTAAACTAATCATTGCAACAATTTTAATAACTTTTTTTGCCTCTGGGATTGCAATAGGGACACCTCCACTTTTACTAGTATTATTTCCAGGTAAATTCTCTCTAAAAGTTCAAAATCTTATTTGGATCTTCTTTAGATTGATACCTCCTCCATTGACCACTATACTTATTCTTCTTTTTACTAATCCTAATATATCTGTAGCCGCATTATCACTTGGAATTACACATATGGGAGTCATGGGAAGGTTACTTACAGATAACATACTAAATCAAGAAAAAAGTATTTATCGAGCGATTAAAAGCAATGGTTCAAGCAAGCAATCAGCAACGCTTTATGGAATATTAGCCCCCCAAAGTAATAGTTACTTAGCTTATGGAGCATACAGAATTGACGTAATCCTAAAGGAAACAGCAATTATAGGTGCAGTCGGAGGAGTAGGATTAGGGTGGCAATTACAGGAATCACTAAGCTCATTCGATTGGGCACAAGTCATGATAATAACTGCTGCTTTCTCTTTATTAACAATTACAGGAGAATTTTTATTTAACACCTCTCAAAATTATTGGTTAAACAATTCAACCAACAATTTCATTAGTTAGTTATTTTATTCAACATATCGACTTATGAATAAATATCAGAAAAAGTTAATCATAATTGGAGATAGTGGGGTTTACGGATGGGGAGATCTAGAAGGAGGCGGATGGTCTGAAAGATTAAGACAAAACTGGTTAAATATAGATGGTGCCCCTATCATTTATTCCCTTGGAGTAAGAGGAGATGGATTAGAGAAAGTTGCTATAAGATATAAGAATGAGTGGGCAACGAGGGGAGAATTAAGGAGAAAAGTTCCTGAAGGTATTTTACTATCAATTGGTTTAAATGATACAGCTAAAATCGGAAGAAAAGATGGCAGACCACAGCTTTCCGAGGATGCTTTTAAATTTGGCTTAAAACAATTAATAAACGAAATTAAGAATGAAGTAAATATAATGGTTCTTGGATTAACTCCTGTTAATGAAGACTCAATGCCTTTTGCAGAATGTCTTTGGTATTCAAATCAAGCTTGTTCTAAGTATGAAAATAAAATTGAAGAAACTTGCTTAGAATTAAATGTCCCGTTTTTATCTATTCACAAAAAAATGATCAACTTATTATCATTTAAAGAATTACTCTCAACGGATGGAATACATCTGAATACTAAGGGTCATAAATGGATTTATGACCAAATTAGTGAATGGCCAGCATTAAAAAATTGGGCTGATTTAAAATAAATATTTCAAACAAACTTCAAATATAAAAAGATAGAAATAATAGCGGCTATAGATGTCTGGATAGAGTTAACTAATTCATTCGTCATCCAATTAATCTTATTTTGTACCACTGCTCCAATATAACTTTCCAAAAAAGTTGCTAAATAGCCAGATAAGAAGACTATAAAAGCAACAGATAGTCCAGAAATGATCGATAGATTAAGCATAAACACAGTCATGATAAAACTTCCTAACAAACCAGCTATAGAACCTTCGATGCTTATTGCCCCCTCTGTTCCTGCTGAAACTGGCTTTAAAGTCGTAATTAGAAAAGTTCTTTTACCAAATCTTTTACCAATTTCACTTGAAAAGGTATCGGAAAGTTTTGCACTGAAACTAGAAGCAAAACCCACCATGAATAAATTTAAAAAATTTGGCCAAAAACAACTTAATAAGGCAAGTGAGCAGCCTGTTGCAGCAGAGCCCCAAACATTTTCAGGGCC
The DNA here is from genome assembly GCA_003284375.1 of Prochlorococcus sp. AG-311-J23. Taxonomy (GTDB): domain Bacteria; phylum Cyanobacteriota; class Cyanobacteriia; order PCC-6307; family Cyanobiaceae; genus Prochlorococcus_B. The sequence continues at coordinate 107,838 of QBVL01000003.1, read as the reverse complement.
ACGTTTACCACCTCTAGCTTCAGCAATACCTCGGGAAGCCTTATTTTTGTATCCAATTTTTGTAACTAAAGTTCCCAACAAGAGATAGACAAACACTGAAATCCAACCATTCCAACCAATAGATCCTAATAAAAGGGTTCCAAGTACTCCAGCATGAATCCAACCTTTCTTAGTTAACAATGGAAGCCTTTGTCCCAAAAATATCAACAAGAAATTAATCAAAAAAGCATTAATCCAAATACCGCCAATAAAAGACAAGTTACCCATCGTTTCTAATCAGCGTGCCTCTTTCTAAACAATAGACGTTTTTATGATCAAAAATATACAAACTTAAAATGATGATTTAAGTCTTCTCCATAAAGTCATTATTTGACAGGCACTTACGGCAGCTGTTGATGTCCTCAAAATAGTTTCTCCCATAGACACCCCAACCAAACCAGCTTCAAAAGCTAATTCCTCTTCATCTTTATTCCAGCCTCCCTCTGGGCCAATTACCATCCAAACTTGATTAACTTCATATGGTGTTTCTTTTATCCAATTCACACAATCTTGCAAGTCTTCAATGCGTGTTGCTGCAAATCCGATATGAGCTTCGGGATGTAAATCATTTATCCAATTCGGAAATGTCAATGCCTGCATTAATTCGGGACTCCAGAGTCTTTCAGATTGCTCAACGGCTTCATGAATGATTTTTTGAAATCTGATAGTTTTTTCGCAACTGCATTCTTTAACTACTGATCGTTTTGAAATTAATGGTTGAATAATGTCAACGCCTATTTCACAACTCATTTGCAAAAAGTTTTCAAACCCATTTTTTGGAATAACTACAGCAATACATATTAATGGGCTCTGTCTTGAGACTACTTGAAGAGGTTTATCAAAACCATCGGTAAGTTTTATAGTTTTTTTTTCAACAATTTTTGCGTTCCAAACATGACCTTGTCCATCAATGACTTCTAAAAGATCTTCCGATCTCATCCTCATAACCCTAGTTAAATAATGTGATTCATTAGAGGTCAATATCAACTCTCCTTTTGAATCGATTTCATCACTTAATCGATTTGGATTTATAAATAATCTTCTTTTCTCAGCCATAGAAAATTAATCTTTTGAAGAAAAAATTGCATCTGGATGTTCCTCTACTGGCCAATCTTGATTTACTCCTCCGATAATTAGTTCCTCTATTTTCAGAACATCAACATCCATTTGTTTGAGTACATTTATCAAAATATCAATTGCAATGAGGTCAGAAGTTCCTAAATCTACCCAGCATCGTGCCCAACACTCATTAAATTCAAATTCTCCAAGATTATGCATTAATGATGGAAGACTAGAAGAGGTATCGTCATTTTCATAGCTCATCCAACTGACATCAGAACCCATTTCGTGCGTTTGTAAATTTTCAGAATTAAATCCTCCAAGTCGGCCAAGTACATACCAAGAATCGAAAATGCCATCAATGTAATCTTTTTCACCTTTACTTGGGACACCTGAATATCTAAGCCATATCCAACAATTGAAAGGATCAACTTCACGAAATCGAACTTCCATAAACAATAGATCTTGAAAAAGAAAAACTAAAAGATATCAAACATAATCTAATGTAAATTGATTAAAGAAAATAGAAAAATCATTATTTATTTGATCAAAGTCTAAATCAAAAAGAATGCTTAGCTTAAAAAATATTTATTACCATCCCTCTACATCAGAGAAACCAATCCTTAGAGATTTATCTTTAAAATTTAAGACTGGAAAAATCACAATTGTTAGAGGACCCAGTGGAAGTGGAAAAACTACATTGGTAGAAATCATTAGTGGTCTATCGGGATATCAGAAAGGAGAGATCACATGGTTAAACAAAACGCTAAATGCACGTCAGCGTAGGTGGTTATGTGGATTGGTTTTTCAATTTCCAGAAAGATATTTTCTAGGATTATCCGTAGCTCAAGAATTACGTCTTGGGCACAAAAGGTTAACGACTGAAGAGCAAATTTCAACTCTAAAAAAAGTGGGGTTAATTGACTTAGATTTAAAAAAGCCGCCTGAATCTCTTAGTGGAGGCCAACAACGACGACTAGCTATTGCTGTTCAACTACTAAGGAGTCCCGAGGTGCTTTTATTGGACGAGCCAACCGCAGGTTTAGATTGGTCAGTGAGAAACGGAATAATAGAGTTACTCGCCAAGCTTAAAGACAAGCAAACTATCCTCATAGTTACCCATGAACCCGAACTTTTTAAAGATTTGAATACAGACAGTTATGAGTTGAACGATGGTCAACTTTTCCCTAAATAAGCAATTTAACAAATCAATGACAGACTCACTAATTAGAGCCACTGCTGCCAAAGGAGGAATAAGGCTGGTCGCCGTATCTACAACTGAATCAACGAAAGAAGCAAAAAAAAGACACTCGCTTTCATATTTAACTTCTGCAATTGTAGGTAGGGCCATGAGTGCAAGCCTCTTGCTTGCAAGTTCAATGAAGGTAAATCATGGAAGGGTTACTTTGAGGGTAAGCTCAAATGGCCCACTAAAAGGATTAACTATTGATGCGGGTCGAGATGGAAGTGTGAGGGGTTACGTTGGTGAACCAAGTCTTGAATTAGACTTAGTTAAAAATAAGAATAATCACTACTCATTTGATTTTAAAAAAGCCACAGGTATTGGCTATCTTCACGTCATTAGAGATGAAGGAAAAGGAGAACCACACAACAGTACAGTTGAATTAATTAATGGAGGTATCGGTGAAGACATAGCTTCCTATTTATTACATTCTGAACAAACACCATCAGCTGTGTTTGTTGGAGAACGAATTAATCAGGATGGAATAGTTTGTAGCGGAGGACTTTTAGCGCAAATACTACCTAAAGCTGAACGAGATTATTCATTGATAGCTTTACTTGAAGATCGATGTAAAGAAATCTACTCTTTTAGTGAATTATTAAACAAAAAAGAGACTAACCTTATTTCTCTTATTGAAGAAATTTTTCCTGATCTTGATCAATCTCATTCAGATATTATTGGCACATCTCAGGAAGTTAGTTTTAAATGTAGATGCTCAAGAGAAAGAAGCCTATCAGCATTAAAAATATTAGGAGAGAATGAACTTAAGGAAATGATAAAGGTCGATGGAAAAGCAGAACTTACATGTCAATTCTGCAAAAATGTTTATCTTATTAACGAGGAAGAATTGAAATCATTAATCGATTAAAGATTTAATCAATGAAAATCACACCTAACCAAAGCAACAATACTGCAGGTATCGCCTCAAATTTATCTGAAGACAATGATCCAGAATTATCAATAAATGATTGGGCTCCACCCAAAAATAATGCACCAGAAAGAAGTCCAATGCTGAGAAGAAGAATGCACCAGAGAATAGAGGAAAAGAAAGGCCTCCCTCTACGAGACTGACTAATAAATAAGCCTATTGTTGAGACTGAAAGTATTAATTCAACACTTTCAGAAGGCACAATTAAAACAAGTAAAAACGCTAATATTCCAAGAGATATCCGTATATTTAATTCTTGTCCAGAGGGCAACTCTAAGCTTGGTAAAAAATTAGATGTTGAAGCCTCATATTTAGGAAGATTTAAATTTTTCAACCTAGTGATAAGGGAGCCAGGACCTATATCCCCAACTTTCTTGGCTTCATTTTCTTTCTTTGATGCATTTATTGCCTCGTTACTTGCATTACCAAGCTGTCTTGACTTAAGACTTACCATTAACAACGAATCATAAGCAGCTTCTATTTTTGCTTTAGTAATTTGGTCATCACCAACCTCTATTAACTTTTTATCTCTTGCTTCTTGAATAGCATCAAAACTTGCACCCTCATTTATTCCAAGTATCAAATATGGATCTTGTGAGTTTGAATTTGATTGTGAATTGCTACCAGGATTCATAGATTTTTCAAAAAAAGATTTATGAACTCTTTTTAATATTGGATCTTAATCTACCTCAGAGGGAAACAGGATCAACACCACTAACCACCGGAGCAACTGAGTTTAATTCCATTTCAGGATGATCTTCCTTTAATTGATTAAGATTCCATTCATTTTTAAAAAGCAGTACTGGTCTAAGCCAAGCGTCTTGAACCGTTTTGCAATTAAAAATTCTGCCAACCTCCTCTAAAGCAGGCCATCCCCCTTTTACCCATCTGGCGACTTGATAACCCATTGGTTCAAGCCTTGTTTCCACACCATATTCACTAGAAAGTCGATGCTGTACCACCTCAAGCTGAAGCTGACCAACTGCGGCAAGAATTGGATCTCTTTTACTTTGATCTTTATCATAAAGAATTTGAACTGCTCCCTCCTCTCTTAATTCATTAACCCCTTTCCTAAAGTTTTTAAAAGCTGAAGGATTTGGATTTCTTAACCAACTAAATATCTCGGGGCTAAAACATGGGATCCCCTCGAATTCAACTCTCGGTCCAATAAATAATGTATCTCCAATCGCAAACATCCCCGGATTATTCAAACCAATAACATCCCCAGGATAAGCATCATCAACAACAGCCCTGTCTTGACCAAAAATCTTTTGAGGTCTTGAAAGTCTGATTTGTTTGCCAGTCCTAGCGTGTTGAACTGTCATATCTTTTTTAAACCTCCCACTACACACACGCACGAAGGCAACTCTATCCCTATGTTTTGGATCCATATTTGCTTGTAATTTAAATACAAATCCACTAAATGATTCTCTTGTTGGAACGATTGGTCCATCAAAGCTATTTCGAGCTACAGGTCCCTGAGATAGCTCAAGAAAATTATCTAAAAATGGCCTAACCCCGAAGTTGGTCATTGCAGATCCAAAAAACACAGGAGTTAATTCGCCCGATAAGATTAATTCTTGACTTAAGTCACAACCAGCCTCATCAAGGATCTCAATCTCTTCAAGTGCTTTTGTCAATAGCTCTTCCTCTACTAAGTTTTTAAGTTCCGGATCATTAATTTTCAACCTTATTTCATTAGATTGCTTCCCTCTTTCCGCTCTAGAAAATAAAACAACTTCATTGGTTGCACGCTCAACGACACCTCTAAAAAGCTCGCCACTTCCAATTGGCCAATTGACTGCAAAAGTTGATAATCCTAATTCAGACTCAATCTCATCTAATAATTCAAGAGGTTCTTGACCTGGCCTATCCATCTTGTTGATGAATGTAAAAATTGGTATCTGACGCATTCTGCAAACCTCAAAAAGCTTCCTTGTTTGAGGTTCAAGACCTTTCGCAGCATCCTCAAGCATTACAGCATTATCAGCGGCGGCAAGTGTTCTATAAGTATCCTCCGAAAAGTCCTGGTGACCAGGTGTATCTAATAAATTTATCGTCTTCTCTTTATAAGCAAATTGTAAAACAGTTGATGTAATTGATATTCCTCTTTGTTTTTCAATCTCCATCCAATCAGAAGTAACTTTTCTCTGTTCTCCTCTTGCTTTTACTGCTCCTGCTTGTTGAATAGCTCCGCCATAAAGTAAAAGTTTTTCTGTCAAAGTAGTTTTCCCTGCATCAGGGTGGGAAATAATCGCAAAATTTCTTCTTTTACTAACCTCGGAACTTAAAGATACCGTTAATTCTTCTTCTAAATTTGGATCTAAATTAGTCTTGTCTAGGGGAGTTGATTTCATTATTGTTTTTGGTTGTTCATTTGTTCAGGGGAAAGATTAAATACACCCAATAATCTCAAAATAAAGCTCATCAACTTGAAAAACCTTCAATTGAGATAACCCTGCATCAATTAGTTGTTGAGTTACTTCATCAACTGTAAATGATGCCTTGAGAGATGCATAAAAATCCTTTTTTAGAATTTCTGGGGAATTTGAAAGATGTTTCTCTTTTATCTCAAATGCTTTTTCTATAGATGGAGGCCTTATTAAATCACGATGAATATGAATGCATTTGTTTTTACCAAGTTTTTTTAACGCACCCCAAAATCCATAAGGATCATGAAAATGATGCAATGCGCTATTACTGACAAGGACATCAGCTTTAAAAGGAAAATGTGTTTCACCTTTGGCTATTGAATTAATTTCAATCAATTGATAAGAGAGATTCTTCGAGAGACTTTTAAGAAGCTTGTTTTCTGCTTCATTCAACATTTCCTTTGAGCCATCAATTCCTACAACATTTACGAAAGGCCAATTCTTGGCAATTCTCTCTGAAATATTTCCTGGCCCACATGCTATGTCAAAAATTAAATCAGTTTTATTAAGAGTTTTTCCTACTTTTTTTAAATATTTTTCAAGCGATTGAATCACCATTGAATCACTCCTAGAGAAATCCGCATCCGCGTAAGCCCTTACCTGCGAGGGGCTTTGCATGAGCTCTGGTTCCGGTGTTCGCTTCATTAATAAAATAAAAAACTTGTTTTCTTGAAGTCCCCCTGTAGATGGTGTTAAAAAAACTTGCTAACGCTATACATGGCGTTAAGGTAGTAATTACCAAAGGGGTACAAAGATTTTGACAATCGCAACAAGCCAGCCCGAAACCAATAATTCAGCATCGGGGAAAAGAAATGTTAGGACTGATTTCCCAATAACTGCACCTGCAGCTAATCCTGTCTTTTACAGAACTTATAGTAGGAAACTTCCAGCTGGTCGTGAAAGCTGGGAACAAGTAAATAAAAGAAACTTGGATGGTCTAAAGAAGCTTGGGGGACTAAATGAAGCAGAAATAAATTTAATGCAAAGAATGCAACACGAGAAAAAAGCTCTTCCCTCAGGACGATGGCTTTGGATAGGGGGAACAGAATGGATTGAAAAAGAGAAGAATTTTTCTGGAGCCTACAATTGCACCTCAACAAATCTTGTTGATTGGCAAGCCTTTGGACTAATGATGGATTTAGCAATGATGGGTTGTGGAACCGGTGCGATAATTGAACCTCACTTGATTGATCTACTACCAGAGGTTAGAAATAAAATTAATATTAAAAATGTTACGGATATTGGATTAACCCCTTCTGAAGAAAGAAATGAAAAGACTACATTTTCTACTAAAGATAATAATGTATTCATAAAAGTTGGGGATAGTAGACGTGGATGGGTTGATAGCTATCAAAAAATCCTTGAATTAAGCAGTGACAATAGTTTCAATTCTAAAATTGTTAATGTTTCTATTGATTTAAAAGATGTAAGGCCAGCGGGTGAGTCACTAAAAGGTTTCGGAGGCATGGCGAACCCTGTAAAACTCAAAGATTTATATCCACGTGTGGCAACCCTTTTGAACAAAGCAGAAGGAAGAAAATTAACTTCAATTGAATGTTGTCTACTTATCGACGAAGCAGCCGTAACAATCGTTGCTGGTAACATCAGAAGAAGTGCAGGTATGCGCCAATTTTCTTCGCAAGATTTAGAAGCGGCTGGTGCTAAAGAAAATTTATGGAAGCAAGACTCCGATGGTAATTGGAGTATTGACCCAGAGAAGGATGCATTAAGAATGGCTAACCATACCAGGGTTTACCACACCAAACCTGAATTAGATGTTCTTGTCGATGCCGTTATTAAGCAATTTCATTCAGGTGAGGGAGCTATTCAATTTGCACCAGAGGCAATTGCACGCTCAAATGCTGACATACTTTCAACAGTAGAGCTTAGGAATGAATTCATAGATATCTATTGTGACCAAGGCAAAGAAGAAGCCTCCAAATGGATTCAATCAAATTATGGTCCATTTGATGATAAAGAACTTTTTCACAGACTTAGTAGATATGGTCTTAATCCTTGCGGAGAAATTCTAGGTTCAGATTTTCACTGTAATCTTGCAGAAATACATCTTAATCAAATTGATCCATTAGACATAAATCAACAAGAAGATGCTTTCAAAGCAGCAGCTTTATCAGTGGCCTGTCTCCTTAATCATAGATTTGAAGTAGAGAGATACAGAAAAAGTCGCGAATGGGATCCCATTGTTGGGGTAAGCTTCACAGGACTTTTTGACTTTTTTGTTCATGCGTTTGGGACCCCATGGTTACAATGGTGGGAAGCGGGACGACCTGAGACAAACGAAGGAAAAGATTTTAAACTCAAAGAAGCTACCTTTTTGAGCCGATGGAGGAAAATCGTCAACGATACAGTTTTTGAGTATTGTGATAGACATAATATTCGCCGTCCAAGTCGTTGTACGACAGTTCAACCTGCAGGGACAAAAAGTCTTCTAACAGGGGCTTCACCAGGTTGGCATCCTCCAAAAGCTCAGCGTTTTATTAGAAGAATTACTTTTAGAAAGAACGATCCAGTTGCATTGGCGTGCATGGATTATGGATATACAATCGTTCCTTCTCAGTCAGATAAAGATGAAAATGGAAAATTACTAGACAATCCATTCGATCCGAAATGTACTGAGTGGCTGGTTGAAATACCGACTGAGGTAAGTTGGGCAAACATCCCTGGTGCTGATCAAATAGATATCAACAACTTCTCAGCTCTTGCACAATTTGATTTTTATATGCAAGTTCAAACAAACTACACAGACCACAACACCTCTGCAACTATTGAATTCAGAGAAAATGAGATAGAGGGTTTAGCTAAAGCTCTCCATAGCTCTATCAATGAAAACAAAGGTTATATTTCAGCTGCATTGTTGGCAAGGTTTGATGCAAATGCAACCTTTCCTAGACTTCCTTTTGAACCTATTGACGAAGAATGCTACACAAAAATGCAATCAGAGGTAATAAAAAGAAGAGACAATTGTGATTTCTTTGAAGCTCTTAGTCGATATGATCAAGGGGAGCTTACTGAAGCAGGTCCAGCAGGTTGCGATTCTGATAAATGCTTACTCCCACTAGCTAAGCCGTCTTAAGACCAGTCATGCAATCTTGAGTGAGGGTATTTTATATCCAACGAGAAAATTTTTAATTAATAAAAAAGCTTTACTTTTCAAAGAAATCTTAAAAATAATTGTCCAAATTAGAAAATTTAGCTAAATATTAAATAGGTATTGTCTTCTCAAAAATTTCAATGACTACAACAAATAAACCATTAAAAATAAGTGGCACAAGTATTAATGATGCACTTATCGATCAACTGCGAGCTTGTAAAAACCAAGATGAAATTCTCAAATTCGAGAAATGGTTCAATAACAATATTGAATCAGACAAACTTTATAAAAGAATTTGTGAACTACTAAAAAATAGAAGTATTTCTAGGGCATTAGGATCAAAATGGCTCCTAACTCTCATTGAAGATAGAGAAAAAACTATAAATAAGTTGTTGGTTCAATAATATTTTATTTAGGTCTAATAATCCAAAATCGATTTTTCCATTCCATTCCATTTAGAAAGGAAACGGTCCTGTTGCTCCGCTTGAAGCAGTAAAGCCGGAGAGAGCCCAAATACCAAAGGAAAACAGTGCACATCCAATAAAGAACATCAAGTGAGCTACATAACGGTATTTCTCTTTTTGACTAATACCACCCTCCATTGGAAGGTCTCCAAGGAAACGAGATTGTGAGCTCTTGTTGCTTGCCATGAATGTGATTTACCAATGTCTGAAATTATTGCACAAATAATCTCACTGACATTTATGCACACAGAGAATCTATAAGTTCTGAAATTTTTACAAGCTTAAAAGCATCCCATTTGAAACTGAATTAATAGAAAAGTGATGAAATTCTCGTTTGAGCAATTTTTTTAAGAATTCTGAAGTTAATAAGGTAAAATTTTAAGTGGAGAGTTGGTCGAGCGGTTTATGGCTCTAGTCTTGAAAACTAGCATGGGGGCAACTCCATCGGGGGTTCGAATCCCCCACTCTCCGTTCCATATCGGGGAGTTTGGAGATATTTAATTATACTCTTGCCCCTTCAATATGATAAACAAGTCCAAATATTAGATAGATTAATCAAAGAATCTTAAAAATGATTTATTTTTGCGCCTAATAAGATAAGTAAATCAAATATTTAATACCTACAAGAATGCCAAAATTCTCATGATTCTTTTATTTTTTCGTTAAGGTAACTCAAATATAGGTTTTAAACATTTTTAAGGTACTGATTTGATATCAATCAAAGCAACCAAGTAAAAGTTTGAGATTTACTTGGTTGCTTTTCTTAAAAAGCTCAGGAACCCATACCTTACATAATCAAATCAAAATGAAAGAAGAGCGTTACTTAAAAGACAGAGAAGCAATTGTAAGAGCTGATATTTGGAAAGAGATCACATCTTCATGTAAAGGTCTTAGGACTGAGCTTGGATATACAAATATACAAATAGTTGAATTTCTAAAAGAAATAACAAAAACATTTGAAAGAGACCAACTCTGATGCCTGCAAGTCGAAATAGAGATTTTTCTAAGCTTCTATTTTTCTATTGGGTTTAGAGCCTCATCAATGTTTTTTATTGCATTCGGAAAACTATTTGAAGCAGACTTTAATCGCCAGAAAGCTCCTCTAAAAAGTGCACTTGTATCACCAAAACTTTTTAGTAAGTAATTTGGATTTCTTTTATGAGCTCTATCGGCTATCAAGGATGCCTTCCATGGATTCCAAGATGCAAAGTTAACTATAGTTCGATAAACGCTTGGCCAGGGATTATTTGGCAACAACATTTCTAAATTTCTTAAATAAATATCTGCTTCGGATGGTCTATTCGATAATATTTTCAGAAGAGATAAGGACCATAAAGATTCAACATCTTCGGGATCTGCACTTATGTTTGATAATGCCTTATTTCTAACAATACTTTTATATTGAAAATGCCCATCAAGCATATGTTCTATTTCTATTTCATCAAAAATCAATTTAATACCTAATGGACCTTGCTCCATCCCCTTGGCTAGTTCAATAAATTTATTATGAAATTCATTTTGCTTAGGTGAACTTGAACTTCTCTTCCATAGAGAATAGCTTCCTTCCTTTTCTCTAGGAAATTCTCGAACTTGTATGAAAAGGGAGCTATCTCTAATCGCTTTGTCCAGAGCTAGTGAATTACTTGAAACTGAGCCTTGATCTCCCTCTGCCAAAATAATCCAATTAGAATATCTAAGAACAGGTTCTATGTGCAAAAGGGATTGCCCAAGTTGCCTGCCTAAAATATTCCCACCTTGCATTCTTCCGAAATAGCTTACATTATGCTGATTAATCTCAGGGGTGCTGGGCACAACAATAACTGTTTCTTTTTTATCGAAAGTATGATCCGATCTGACTGTAGATATAATGTCTTTAACAGGGTAATATTTACTTGAAATATTTTGAGAGGTGTTAAATTTGTTAATGGAGTTGGAAAACAAAAAACTTAAAAAAGGAATCAGTAATAAACCATAAGAGTTAAATTTAAAATAAGTATATAACCAATCACTCCACTTAGTAAAACCAAGGGCTAATAGTAAAATAATTAACGGGATTGTACACGCTATATATCTTTCATCCTTATTAGGAATGAAAGTTGTAAAAGCCCAGGATGTTATTAAATTAAAATAAATCCATGTCCATTTATAATTATTTTTATTATAAATATCACCTAATATTGCCTGATTTCTAAAAGATCTTATATAGGTTAAAAAGCCAAATAATATTCCTGACAAGCCAAAAAAGAAAATAAAACTTCCAAACTGATTATCTAAATAAGGGAAGTACCAGAAAATACTTTTGAAACCCAAAATAGAAGGATCACCTTCTATAGCAGCTGATTCAAAAACAGCTCTATAAGTTCCACTTAATATCATTATCCAATTGTGATAAAACCAAGGTAAAATCGATAAAATACTGACAAGAACTAAGCATAAAAATTGTAATCTAAATTTTTTATCTCTTTTAAAAGAAAGAATAAAAATAAATAACAAAGAAGGTATTATAACTAATAAAGAGCTCTGCTTAATTAATAAAGAAAAAGAGCATGCAAAAGTAGCAATTAACAATTGAATCCATTTACCTCCAATTGATTTATCACTCCACTTTCCTAGATGAAATAAATAAAATGTAATAGCGGAGATTAAGGGTAACTCCAATACATAATCAGTTCTTAGATGAAACAAGAAAGGAGAACATGCAGCAATAAGAACACAAAAAAGCCCAAAGATTTTCCCTCTCAAATAAAGTCCCCATGAGGCAATATTAAATATCAAAAATCCATTCCAAAAACTTAAGGACCAGGCAGCTTGATGAGGAGCATCACCAGCAAAGGCAATTACGGCTCCATTGATTATTGAGGCCAAAGGAGGAATCTTTGGCGATTTATCTAGTAAAGAACTAAAGTCTGAAACTCCATCTCCTCCCAAAAAAGAGAGTGCGCGGGCATGGTCAAGGGCACTATTGAGATAATCAGCCTGATCCCATGACGGAGTATTGCTATATAAATCCCACCAAATCCGATCAAAGATGGTGGAAAGAATCCATATAAATAAAATTGAAACCCAAAAAATATATTTAGAGTGATTAATATTTCTCTTAATAAACATGCTGGCTACTGACAGTCCAATGTTTCAATTGTTTTTTTATTCGTAACACTGTTTATCCCATCTGCGATAAGACATAGTTTATTTTTAACATCCTTTGCGATTAATACATCAGTAAAATCGGCTCCTTCAATAATAACGTTTTCAAATTTAGCATTATAAGCAAAAGCACCTTCTAATACGCTATTTGAAAGGTTTGCGCCATTAAGTATAGCTGCATCCATTGTTACATCTCTCATATTTGTATTACTTAAATTAGCGTTTTCAAGTTTTGCATCAAAAAAACTAGCTCCTTGAAGATCACTACCTGAAAAATCAGAATCTTGGAGATCACTTAAATAGAAAGTCGCACCTTTCAAATCGATGTTGGAGAAATCAGCACCTATCAAGGTTTGCTTTCCATAGTCCAAAGCTGAATAAGCTGACAGAGGACAAAAGAAAAATAGAACGGAGCTTACAAAAAGAAGAAGACTTTTAATCATAAATTTCTAATGGCTACTTATGATTATATTTTAATTCAAAAGGGGTCTAACAGTTAAATATTTGATTTAATATATATCAGAAATAAAAGACTAATACTACTATCTCTCCTAAATCATAAAAACAAATCAAAAAAATTATTTATTTATTTACGAACAAATTATTTAAGAATCTTCAAAATACGAAGTTCCACGCTAATGCTTTATTAAAGTAAGAAAAACTATTTAAATTAATCAAATTTTTCATCGGTCTAGTAATTAACCCTATGATTTAATATAAATTTTACATATTAAAAAAATAATTCCCTAAATCAACCAAATTTAAAATATAAGAGCTCCTAAAAATGATTGACAAGCCATACGAAGTCATAATTGTTGGTTCTGGTGCAACCGGCGGGATGGCAGCCTTAACAATGGCTAAGGCTGGAGTACGAGTACTAGTAATTGAAAGAGGTCCTGATCTAGGGATCAAGAAGGCAAACGGAACAGAGCCTTGCAACATGATTCGGAGACTTATAGGGGTAACAACTGGAAATTATCAAAATCAACCTCAACATCCAGGTTTCTGGAAATCAAATCCCTTACTGTACGCCAACAAAAAAGTAAATCCTTACACCTACCCACCAAAAGCCCCATTCATATGGACGCAAGGCAATCAAGTTGGTGGAAGGAGCCTTACTTGGGGAGGGATAACCTTGAGATTATCTTATGAAGATTTTGAAGCCTCAAAAGAAAAAGAATATAATCTTGAATGGCCTATTAGTTATAAAGATCTTGAGTCACATTATTCAGAAATAGAGAGTTTTCTAAAAATATATGGTAATAAAGACGATCTCAATCAACTACCTAATGGTAAATATATTGGGAAACTTCCATTTACAGAGAGTGAGTCAAGATTCGCCTCCCATATAAAAGAAAATTTAAATCTTCCCTTTATACATTCCAGAGGTTTTGGAGCAAATAAAGATAAAACTAAATGGCCCAGTTATAGCAGCTTAGGCAGCACATTAAAAGAAGCAGCTAGGCTAGGTAAAATAGAAATACTTTCAAATCATATTGTAGATAAATTAGTATTAAACAAGGATAGAAAGTCTGCAAAAAGTATTATTATAGTAAATCAAAAGAATGGAGAGAGAAGTGAATTAGAAGGTAAATTAATAATATTATGTGCATCAACAATACAAACAATTAGAATCCTATTAAGTTCCGAAGAAAGTAATAATTCAAACGGTCTAATTGACCCCTCTCATTCATTAGGGATGAATTTAATGGATCATATCTCAACCTGTAGGTTTTTCACTGTCCCAATCGATAAGAATTTCATTGATTATTCAGATAAAAATAATAATAATAATAATAATCCTTTAACAGGAGCTGGTAGCTTCTTTATCCCCATCGGAAGAAGCCACTCAACTAAAAAAAACTTTGTCGGTGGATATGGCATTTGGGGAGGAATAGACAGATTTGAACCACCAGATGTTTTAAAAAAATATAAAAATACAAAAACCGGATTCCTTATTGGTCATGGAGAAGTACTCCCAAATAATAAAAACACTGTTTCTCTTTCGAAGAGCAAAGATTTATATGGTATTTCAGTACCACACATATCAATGGTTTGGCGTAAAAATGAACAACGAATGGTTTCAGAAATGAACAGAATGATTGAACTTATTATTAATACTGGAAATGGCAATATTATTCCTGCTAATGAGATGCTCAATATTCCATTTACCAAACAAATATTAAGTAAGTCATTTGCTACAAAAAGCGATGCTCCCCCCCCTGGTTATTACATACATGAGGTAGGAGGAGCACCAATGGGAAATGATAAGGAAGATAGTGTTTTAGACAACTGGAATCGTCTATGGGAATGCAACAATGTATTAGTAGTTGATGGAGCTTGCTGGCCTACTTCATCTTGGCAAAGCCCTACCTTAACAATGATGGCAATAACCAAGAGAGCTTGCGAAAAAGCAATTGAAGACTTTAAAGGTTAAAAATATCATTTAAGTATTTTTCAGTAACAGCCCTATCCTCAGAACCATTTTGAAAAAGAAAATTTGCGATAGCCGAGCTAACAAGCTTCGATCTATCCCAATTTTCTTTTCCGCATATAAAATCATTCATACCTACATAAAGAGCTTCAGGCACCTCAGCTTCAAGACTTATAGACATAAGGTCCAAGTCCTTTTCACAGCATCCAACCTCATCCGCCTTCATCTCATCAATACGAGTTTCAATTTGATTAAACTCCATTTCTTTTCTTAAAAACTAGAAATATATGAGTTAAGGATCTTAAATTTTCTATAAAACGTCAAAGGTAAAGAAAAGCTGAACTAAAAATCCGAGACAGATATAGACTCATCTCATATCAATACTTCTCGAAGGGTTATCTGAAATTAATTATTTTTATCTATATGAAGTATCTAAGTGTAAATTACTATTAAAATATCTATTGAATCCCACAAGTTCATCATGAAAACTAGAGTTTTAGTCTTTTGTAGTGGAAAACTCTTCGCCAGCTGTGGAAACCTCTTGGGGAAAAGAGCTGAAACTAAACATTAAAAAAATGTATAAATGACGAGTCCCCTGCGTCGCAAGCAAGAAAGAGACAGATGATTCTGCAATTTAAACCTATTTTTTTTAGATTTGGCTTTTATTTAAAGAGGGAAGCGTGACAGGTCCTAAAGGATGCTTTGCATGTGGATAAGGAAAATGTTCATGCGCGTGATTATGCTCTTTGTTTGCTGAGCGATTGTCTAGACAACCTTCAACATGATCATGATGACTCATCTGCTCATATCCAACCTCACTTTCAAAACCCAATAAATTAGAACGATATTTACATAAAGCACAGTTCATAAAATTCTCTCCATCAAAAACTTCTTGAATTCTTTCCATAAAAGTATCAATGACTAAATCTTGGTCTGATAAGTAACTTGCGTTTAGAAACTTCACATCAGGATTATCATTTGCAACTCTCATAGAGTGTTCTCTAACGCGACTTACTAAAACTCCAGAAAAAAGAAAATAAGGTAAGAGAATTACTCTTTTAAAACCCAATTTGAGAGCATGTCTCAGGCCAGGATCAACGAGGGGAAATGTTACTCCTGAAAAAACAGTTTCTCCCCATCCAAAACCAAAACCCTCAACAAGCATCCTTGTAATCTTACAAACATTTGAATTAGCATCTGGATCGGACGAACCCCTCCCTGCTACGACAAGTAATGTTTCAGAAAGCGGAAGTATTGGATTACTGTCGATTGTTTCTTTGAGTCTTGCTCCTGCTGCTCCAATCATCAACGAATTCAAACCAAGCTCCCTGCCATATTGAATTAGAAGTCCATTATCAGCAGAGTATTTATTCAAAACCGCAGGGATATCATTTTTAGTATGACCCGCAGCAAATAACATAGCTGGTAAAGCAATCACTCTCTCAACCCCCAAATTTCTAAGTTGATCTAGGGCCTCACTAATTATTGGTCGATTAAATTCTAGGAAACCAAATTCAACTGGTATATCAGGTATTCTAGATTTTATTTTATTGACTACATTTATAAACTCTTTTACTGCTTGAGGATCTCTACTGCCATGTCCGCATAACAGAATTCCAATATTAGTTGGATATTTATAGTTAATTGATGCAGAGGGAATCAAAACTTTTTAGCCAATAATCTACTTTAATTGAATATAGTTTTATAAAATACATACTTAAGAAATTCATTATAGAAAAAGGAGCCGATTATTAGAAGTTCCATATCACTACAAAATCAGAATTCCAACGATAGTGATATCCTTGGGGTTTTTGAAGTTGTAAACTCAGAATTATTCCAATCACTGAGATCATCCCAACAATCTTCCAGTCCGTTTTTAGTCTCTAGTGGAGGAACCACAAGTAGAGCCGCCGCAGATAAACATTGGATTTTAGATCTAAGAAAAAACTACCAAAATCTAACTTTCGATTTAGAAAAAAAGCATGTAGAAATTGAAGCCGGTGTAACGATGGGAAAATTATGCTCATTTTTAGAAAATCATAAAAGAAGTTTTCCAATTGGTTTATCTGGTAATACAGGAATGGGATATATCTTGACCGGTGGAATAAGTCCACTAAGTAGGAGCAAAGGATTAGCAATTGATCAAATCTTGGAGATTAAAGGTTTTTGGGGAAATGGAAAAGAGTTTCATTTGTTACGACCAAATACGAAAAAAGAATTGACTTATGAATGGAAAGCTCTTTGCGGAGCAGCTATATTTCTTGGCATCATCACACAAGTAAAGTTAAAGACTCAGCCATTAAGACCACTATTAAGTTGGACAGCAAATCTTTCATTTGCTCAGCTATCTGAATGTATTAATCAAGCCGAAAGCTGGCCTAATTCTCTTAGCCTTCAATGGATATATGGAGACGATATTTTTGCTCATGCGATTGGTGAAATTAAAAATGCTGAAGATGAACCCGTATTGATTAAATTATTAGAAAGATTGCCTTTCTCTCGAAATAGAATAATTAATAAATTCAACAATATGAAGGCTTTACCTAATTTAAGCCTTGGAAATAATAATAATAATAATTTAAATCATTCTGAAGTACTTGGATTATTAGGCCCTGCTTGGCAAGAAAAAAATCAACAAGTATTAAAAATCCTAAAAGAATTAATAAATAAAAGGCCGAACAAAAGTTGTTATATAGCTTCTCAACAATTAGGAGGTTTAACACATTTAAATGATCTTGACACTTCATTTATTCATCGTGATGCCACCTGGAAACCTTGGATTAATGGAGCTTGGGAAGCCCACGATCAAGCGAAGAGAAAAAGAACTCTTGAATGGATGAAAGAGTGTTGGAATAATCTAGAATTTATATGCCCTGGGGTTCATCTTGCACAAATACACCCACATTTAGAATGGCATAAAAAAGAATTATCATCTGCATTCAAAGATTGGCTCCCAAATTTACAACAGATCAAGGCCATTTATGATCCAAGAAATATAATGCCTCCATTAAAATAGTTAAAAATTTTTCAAACCAAAGCTAATACCCGATAAATCTAAAAAACTTAAACACTCAGGCTTACACGTTGATAACAGAACCACAACCATTGTTGAAATAATAAGTTTCTATGTGATCGCCATGAAGTATTTGATTTGGTCAAATCAAAATTTTCTGGAGGAGGTACATCACCTCTTTTCTTATCTCTTTCCATCTCAGACTTCAATCTGTCAACATTATATTCAGGATGTCCTAAATGCATTAATTGCCTCTGGTCAGGTGTTTCAAATATTGTGTAGCCAACTTTTTCTCCATGCGCCAATAATCTTAGATTGCCTTTTTGTTCTGCTTTTTCCATCTCAAAATCAGGTAAACCAGCATGCCTACTTTGGGGACAGAAGAACTCATCATCTTGTGTGCCCATTAAAGAATGGCCAGGGACAAGACTTTTCATTGGATATACACCAAAAAGCTTTTTATTAAATATTTTTTTATCAACTCCAGCCATATAAGCCATTGCAAACCCAGCCCAACACAATCCTAGAGTACTTGCACATTTTAATTTTGCTTCCTCAATTAGATTTGCTAATTCCTTCCAATAATTAACTTCTTCAAACGGAAGATGTTCAACAGGTGCTCCAGTAATAATCAACCCATCAAGGGGAGTTGGAGACATTGCCTCCTCCCAATGAACATATAAGTTTTTCAGATGTTCAAGATCCCAAGTTTTATATGAATGAGATTTTAATCTTATCCATATAGGTTCTATTTGTAGAGGAGAAAGTCCTAAAGGGTGCAATAAATTAAATTCATATTGTTTTCCCAAAGGCATAATATTTAATATCCCAATCCTAAGAGGTCGAATATCCTGTCTTTCTGCTAATTCAGGCTCAATCCAAGAAATATGATTTTTTTCTATTGATGAAATTTTATGATAACTGCGAGGAAGTATTAAAGCCATATCTATATACCTCCTTGGGAAATTAAATTAAATTTAGAGCTTGCTCGAAATCTTCTAAAATATCATCAATATGCTCAATACCAACAGACACCCTAACCATAGTGGGGGTAACACCTGCGGACAACTGTTCTTCTGGGGATAGTTGTTGATGAGTTGTTGAAGCAGGATGTATTACTAATGTTTTTGCATCGCCTACATTTGCTAGATGACTAGAAAGTTTTAAAGAGTTTATAAACTTCACAGCATCATCAAAGCCACCTTTCAGAGAGAAAATCAACATGGAACCTTTTCCTCTATTGGTCATATAATTAGAGGCTCTTAAATGGTATTTATCCGATGGTAATCCTGGATAACTAACATTATCAACTTTCGAATGATCACCTAACCACTTAGCCAATGAAAGAGCATTAGAGCAATGTCTTTCTATTCTTAAACTTAAAGTTTCTAATCCTTGAAGTAATAAAAAAGAATTAAATGGACTAATTGCAGGGCCCCAATCTCGTAACCCCTCTAGCCTAGCTCTTAAAGCAAACGCAATATTTCGATCTGCAGGGACTCCAAGCATTCCACAAATATCACTCCCAAATCCAAAAGCATCCCAATGAACTAAGCCATGATAAGCCGCGCTGGGTTGACTCATTAAAGGATATTTTCCATTCCCCCAATCAAAAGTTCCTGCATCAACAATCACACCTCCAAGACTAGTTCCATGTCCTCCTATCCATTTTGTAGCACTTTGAACAACCACATCCGCTCCATGTTCAATTGGACGAATTAAAGCTCCAGCAGCACCAAGAGTGTTATCAACAATTAAAGGGATTTTTTTAGATTTAGCTAATTTCGATAGTCCTTCAAAATCGGGGATGTTAAACCTGGGATTCCCCATTGATTCAACATAAATTGCTTTTGTAGATGAATCAATTTGTTCTTCAAAGCTTTCTGCATCATCACCATCAGCAAACTTAACATTGATTCCTAATCGTGGAAATTGAACTTTGAACTGGTTATAACTGCCACCATACAAAAAAGATGTTGAGACAAAGCTGTCTCCTGCCGTAAGAAAGTTTGTAATTGCAATGAATTGTGCTGACTGTCCTGATGCTGTAGCTAAAGCAGCTACACCGCCTTCAAGTGCTGCAATTCTTTTTTCGAAAACATCCGTTGTAGGATTCATCAAGCGCGTATAAATATTTCCAAATTCCTTCAAACCAAATAAATTCGCGCCATGATCTACATCATTAAAAACATATGAACTTGTCTGATAAATAGGAACCGCTCTTGAATTGGTAGCAGGGTCTGGCACTTGACCTGCATGCAATTGAAGAGTTTCAAAACGTTGGGAAGTCAAATAATTAATTATCTCTATTTTCTTTTTAGCCACATAAGTTGGCAATTGGCTATGAATTTATCCAATCATTAGGAGGTAAAGATTTATCTGACTCAGCTAAAGATGGTAAATTTTCTTTGATAAACGATAAAAGCTTTTCATTGACTTTCTTTCGGAATTCAAAAACGTTATCGTTATCAATAATTTGATAGTCTTGATTGCTCTCAAAATCACCATCTCGAAGAGATCGCCAACTGGCGTTTTCGCCACTTGATTTAGCATTAGCCAAAGCCCCTTGGAAATCAAATTGCTTTGTAATAACTGATTCTTTATAGATTTCTAAAGCTGTTTTGACCAAGTCCTCTCTAATTGGTCCAATTAATTTAGCCTTAATCGTATCCGGCAAGCCTAAAACTGGTTCAAAATAATCAATTACTCGAAGTTCTTCCTCTAGGAAAATAGGCCAAACCCCTCTCAGACCATCGCCTAATTTTTCATTTAACTCAAAATCATTCATTTCATTCAGAAAGAATTGAATCCAGCAATAATATGACTTTTCCTTAAGAGGTTTTTTAGCTGAAACTTTGTTTTTAGAAATTTCAGGCAACAAAGATTCTGCTTTTCTTAGAAACAACCTATCTTCTCTCTCTAAATTAATTGAGCCCCACCTTTGTCTGTAATCCCATAATTCAATATATTTGTACAAATCTTCCTGATTCCAACCTAATTGTTTAAGCTCGTCGGCTCTATGGGTTAGTTCCTTTGCCACAAGAAAAAATAAATATCAATTTTACTTTAGTGAGAAGTTGGTTTGTGTGTAATCCTAAACAACTTTTTGTACATCTGAGATAAAATTTGGGTTTGAAGAAATCCCAATTCCATGAAGTGAATTTGACAAAGTAGGAATTTGAGTAATAAAACTAGAAAGCAATCGATATTGAACCTCTGCTCTGTATAGATTCTGAGTTTTATATTTTATTTTGAAGTACCTATTCGATTGTAAAAAGTCATTCAGAAATCTGATAGTTAATTCAACAATTATCAAGTAAATATATTCGGGAAGAAGCTCAAACCCATAATCAACTTTTTTATTAGATATTGAGAAATATCCTTTGAGAAAGTACTTACAACAATTAATATCAAAAGATACATTCTCTATATCATCTGGATTCTCGCCAGCAACATTGCAAATCGAACGAATACAATCAGCTAAGTCAGTAAGTAAGTAACCAGAAGAGACAGTATCTAGATCAATTAAAGAAACAACATATTTATATTTGATATCAAAAAGAAAATTACTTAATTTAGGATCTCCATGAATTAAACTAGATTGTACTGATTTCCTCTTTAAATATCCTAATAAACATTCAACATATAAAATATGATTAGAAATACTATCAATTAACTTTTTAACTCTTTTATTTATACTTTCGTCTAATTCAATAAAGTTAAAAGTTCTAATAGTCATATTAAATTGGTTTATATATTGCTTTATATTATGAAAATCTTTAATTGTATTTTTAATTTTTGAAAGGTCAATATCGGAGCATGTTCGATGAAACTTAGCAAGACCAAGACCTGTTTGATAAGCCATTTTTTTATCTTCTAAAACATCAAAGCTAAGGGTGTCTTCTATATATTCCATAGCTCGCCAAAAATCTGAGTAATAAGGAAATACAAAAAGGTTATTAGAATTACACTTAATTAAACATGGCGATTCCCATCTTTGATTAGCAGATTTACAATAAACTTTTTTTATTTTATTTTTAATATGATCGGTTATTAATTGATGATTAATATTAACTTGCTCATAAGATTCAAATATATTACTAAGACACTGCAAAACAAATTTAGACTTTTTCCCATTAATTAGATGTTCAATAATATAAGTTTTATTTATAAGACCAGAATCAATATAATCTATATTTAAAAGTTTACTATTATCGAAGAAATTGCAAATTATTAAATTTATTTTTTCAAACTCCATAGCATTTACTTTATTGATTAGATTTTAATAAATAAGTTTCCATGTAATCAATAACTTTATTATATATCGGTTTATCATCTGCTCCTATTGTATTATCAAAGCCAAGCTCATTAAATTTAAAAAATAATTTATCTTCATCAATTAGTGACTTTGTTACAAAATCTATAGAAGTTTTTAAATGGAAATTATTTAGTGCTTCAGATATTTTCTTGCTCTGGAATGACTTAACAGATTCTTGACAATAATTAGTTAATTCACGGCTACTTGACATAACATTATAAATATATTGTTTAATCTCAACAGGGCCCAATATACACATATACAAAAGATTAATCATTGAGGAATTATTCAAGGGTATTGAATATTTTCTTAAGATATTTGGCCAATAATTTAAAGAATTTATCCCCTCTAAAGCTCCACGTTTAAGACCAGAGATTTCGCACCATTCTATAAACTCATCTACACCTTTTGGACATCTTTTATACTCAATCATCTTCTCAGCCAGGACTTGACCAGCTTGAAAATTCCTAGTTGGGTTGCCACTTACAGGTAACATCATGCTCCCTCTCACATCGGCAACCATAGCTGTCAACTGAGTAAAAGTATGATCTCTTACCTTCACAAAATCACCATCCTTAAGATATGAGGCCTCTATGCGTTGGACGCTATATCCAAGTTCAGTAATAGGAAAAGGTTGTTTAGAATATAAATTATCCCTATCAGTTCGGCTCATAGAAACGTAGGCAGCCTGATCTAGACATTGATCTAATAATAGAGTTAATAAAGTTGGTAGCAATCCAGGATTATTCTTATGAAAAGTATGACCAAAACCCGCTAAGATTGAAGATATATTTTTAGCGGCTTTTATATATTGACCCTCAACATTATGAATACCTGCAGAAACTTGAATATTTGGTGAAATTTTATTTAATAGTTTTGCACCTAATATGGCATTCATAGCGTCTGGATGACAAAAATTGGCAGTAAAACTATCTAATGGATTTCGAAGAGCTCCGTGTCGATGAAAACCTGAAAAGAAAGCTAGATTATTGAATTTTTCGCACAACACAAAAGATTCATTCAAATCATAATCGTGGCAAAACGAACCAACTAAACATGCTATCAAAACATTATCTCGATTAAGCTCTTTTTTGAGTTTAAATGCTAAATTAACGTCGTTTATTATATGTTTACTATTTGAACTCAAAACAACTAATTCACAGTTAATCAATAAATCCTTAAGAGTATTATATCTTCCTGATTTATCATCGTTTGAAATTGCCATAGATTCAATTTTATTTTTTATACCGTTATCCATTTCAGATAGATCAATATCAGAAAAAGCCCCAAAAAGTTTTCTACCGTCTCTAGGGGCTAAAAGAATGTTGAGGCCTTCATTTTGCAAAGCACAGTTATAGGCTAGAGAGGCAGGATATAAGCCAACACTGTAAAATCCTACTTTTCCATTCAAAACCTCTCTAATTCTTATGGCTATAGGCTCACTTGAATAAGGCTCAGAAAAAAAGCTATTACTTAAATTCTTATCAAACACAGTTTATTAGCATTCAATTACATTATATACAATAATAAAGAACTTTTAAAAATAGTTTTTATTATAGTGACTATATATATATACTTATTAAAGAATAAGTACTTTTTGAAATTTGTATATTCCTTTTAACTAGATTAAACTAATATTTAAAGGCTTCTTTTATGAAAATATTCAAGACGAAAGAAGAAGTTATTGACACTATAATAAATCGAAAAGATATCCTAATAGTTCAGGATCTTGATGGTGTTTGTATTCCACTAGTACAAGATCCACTCAAAAGAGAGATCAACAAAGAATATGTGAAGGATGTTTCAAGATTAAGAGATAAGTTTGCAGTCCTAACATGCGGAGAGCATGAAGGAAGAAGAGGCGTTAATCGTTTAGTAGAGAAGGCACTTAATTCAAAAACAGCTGCGAAAGAAAATGGCTTTTACTTACCTGGTCTTGCGGCCTGTGGAGTTGAATTTCAAGATAGATTTAGTAATTTATCCCATCCAGGTCTCAAAGATAATGAGATTAACTTTTTAGCAGAAGTTCCAATAATGATGCGATCAATGTTAACTAATGAATTAAAAAAATTCTTACCAAATATGTCAAGTGAGTTAAGAAATAAATTTATTGATGTAGCTGTATGTGATACGCGCTTTACTCCCACTTTAAACTTTAATGAAATTTTTCACTACGTTAAAAATGATTTTCAGAAAGTAAAAGATTTGCAACTGATTATGAAAAATATAATGAATAATTTACTAGAAGATTCTAAAAATAGTGGGTTAGATAATTCTTTTTATCTGCATTTAATGCCAAATCTAGGAATAAAGAATGGCAAAGAAATAATGAAATATTCAACTCAAAATGATTTCGGGACAACAGATATTCAGTTCATTATCAAGGGTGCACTAAAAGAAGCAGGTCTTTTATTGCTGTTAAATAAATACATAGCAAATAAAACAGGTGTTTACCCTTTCGGTGAAAACTTCAACGTCAGGAATGCACCAAAGACACATAATAAATTAATAGCTCTATGCAAAGATAAAATCCCTAGTGATCAAATGCCACTACTCGTAGGTGTTGGCGATACAGTTACCTCGGTTAAAGATAATAAAGATAATTCTTGGTTAAGAGGTGGCAGTGATAGAGGTTTCTTAACATTGATCCAAAGATTGGGAGAATCTTATAACAAAGAGAATCAAGTTATATTTGTTAACAGCTGCAACGATCAGGTATTAAGACCAAAAATTAATGGAGATGACATGACAGGTATTAGTGATCCTAATGATGATTTAAATTTCAATATGATTATTAATGATGGTCCAAGAGAATATATAGAGTGGTTTAAACAATTAGCTACTAACTTTTAGATTATCAGTAAAAGAATTATAAAGTATCCGCACTTAAATAACTATTTAAACTATAATGAAAATGATGTTAGTTATATATAGATCTCTATGGAGAAAACTAAAACAAAATTCCCAAAAATCAAGAGAGACTTTCTTGAGACTTTGCAAATAAATATAGGTTATAAATGCAATCAAGCTTGCAGTCATTGTCACGTTGATTCTAGTCCAAGCAGAACTGAAATGATGAGTGATGATATTATAAAGCTTATACCTAAAGTTATAAAAGCCAACAATATTAAGCTTCTAGATATTACCGGAGGAGCCCCCGAACTTCATCCTAAATTCAAACAATTAGTAAAAGAAGTACGTAGTCTTAATGTTGAAGTAATGGATAGATGTAATTTAACAATACTTACAGAGCCAGGTTACGATAATTTGGCAAGTTTTTTATCATCCAATAAAGTACAAATAACTGCATCCCTTCCTTGTTATCTTGAGGACAATGTAGACAAGCAAAGAGGAAAAGGTGTTTTTGAAAAAAGTATATTAGCTCTTAAACAACTTAATTCTCTTGGTTACGGCATAAAAGATAAAGGTCTACTTTTAAATCTAGTCTATAATCCAAGTGGTCCACAACTTCCACCATCACAAAAAGAACTAGAAGATACTTATAGACGTGAATTAAAAGAAAGGTATGGTATATCTTTCTCGAATTTATTTGTTTTAGCTAATATGCCAATTAATAGATATGAGAGCTATTTAAAGATAAATGGTCAACTAGAAGAGTACAATAAATTACTTAAAGAAAATCATAATCCAGGAAATCTTAATTCAGTAATGTGTAGAACAACTCTGAGTGTTGATTGGAAAGGTTATTTATATGATTGCGATTTTAACCAACAACTTGGAATGAAGAGAAATGGTAACGTTAAGCATTTGGATGACTTACTGATTCCACTTGTATCTTTAAAGAATAATCCTATTTCAATAGGGAATCATTGTTTCGGATGTACTGCCGGAGCTGGTTCAAGTTGTGGTGGAGAATTGACTTAAAAATAATGTTTATTTGTTAGAACACTTTGGACATAATGCTCGAACGTTCAATGATGACTCCAATAATTTAAATCCGAAGTTTTTAGCTGCTGCTTTTCCAGCATTAATAACATTATTATTTTCAAACTCTTCTGTTCTACCACAACGTATACAAATCAAATGATGATGATCTGGATGATCGTGACTAAGCAATTCAAACCTATTCCCTCCCTCACTTAAATCAAGTTCATTAAGAAAGGTCATCTTGACCAAGAGTCTTAAAGTTCTGTAAATAGTCGCAAGAGAAACCTTCTCCCCAGAAATGGTCAATTTGGAATGCACCTCCTCCGCACTGAGATGGATTCCAGAGCCAATCTCTTCAAATAAAGAAAGAACCTTTTTCCTTTGAGGGGTCATTCTTTTACCATCTGAACGTAGATCAGATTCAAAAGGAGAAGGATGGGTACGATAGGAAGCGGGGGAAATCAACTTCAGTTTCATATTCTCAATAGTTTAGCGTAATGAGAACAGTTTGCAACGAGGGAAAGGCTTCCTCCTAATCCTCTCGATAAAAATGATGTCTAAGTTTATTAGATGATTTATATTTAAATAAACAAAAAGTAATTCTAAAATGGATCAATTTTTAAAAAAAAATACCACTCAAATTTATATAAATAATAATACATTAGTAGAGAATGAAACATTACTACTTATAGTAGATGTGCAACAAAAGCTTTTAAAAAATATTAAAGACAATAAATTATTAGTATTTAACATAAAAAAACTCATCAATACATGCAATTTGCTTAATATTCAGATAGCTATTACGGAACAAAATCCATTGAAGCTTGGGAAGACTCTAGAATCAATTATAGATGACAATGAATATCCTATATTTGAAAAAATGGAATTTAGTTGTATTAAGAATAAGGACTTTATAAATTATTTAAATGAACATAATTTCAAAAATATAATAGTTTGTGGAATTGAGAGTCATATATGTGTTCTTCAGACATCGATTGATCTTTTACAAAAAGGATTAAACATACTAATCCCAAGAGATGCTATTGGGAGTAGAAATGAAATAGATAATGATACTGCTTTTTTAAGACTTATATTATCTGGCGCAGTTGCATCTACGACTGAAAGTCTAATATGTGAATTATGTAAGACCTCTAATAGAAAAGAATTTAGAGAGATTAGTAAAATATTAAAAGATTCATTTTCAAATTAAATAATTAGAAAATATCTAGACAAATCGTTTTTTTCAGGCAGTCTGAAGAAAAGTAATCTGACATCATGCAAGATTTTTATAAAAACATAATTATTGCATTACTAACTTTTAGTATAGGTTGCATTATTTCCCTGGTGAGTCCAAAAATCCTAAAAAAGGTTTTAAGGAGAATAACCTCTGCGACACAAAGCAAAACTGATGACTATATAGCTACTCTTTTAATTGAGACTATTAAACCTTTAGGGTTTATCTTAAGTTTTATAGTTGCATGGAAAGTTTTACTAATTGGTGGGATAGTAGATAAGACATTAATTGGTATTAGCAAGTTTTTATGCCTTATTTACATTGTCAGGTTTGTAAATAGAGTATTTTTAAAAATAATACAAAGATGGGCAAGCAAAATCAATGATCAATCTATCAGTGAAATGATTCGTTCACTTAGTCCAATGGTTAGTGCAGCCGTTTGGAGTCTAGGTGTTATTTTTTATCTTCAAAATATGGGTGTCCAAATGGCAGCTATTTGGGCTCTTTTAAGTGCAGGAGGAATAGGGGCTGGACTCGCTTTAAAGGAACCAGTTCAAGAGTTCTTCGAATACATAACGATCCTCCTAGACAAACCATTTCAAAGTGGACAATTTATTCATATTGATGGGATCTGGGCAAAAGTAGAGAGAGTAGGTGTCAGATCCACACGCTTAAGAAGTATTAACGGAGAAGCAATAGTCATGAGCAATAGCAGACTCACAAATGGAGTAATCTCAAACTATGCTGAGATGAAGAAGAGAAGACTTGTTCATAAATTAGGTGTGGTCTATGAAACTACATATGAACAAACAAAAAGCATACCGATGATGATAAAAAATATCGTCGATAAAACTGAAAATGCGATCTTCGACCGATGTCATTTTATCGAATTCGCAAATAGCAGTCTTGATTTTGAGCTTGTCTATTACATCCCTACTAGTGATTATCTTCAAGCAATGTCAGCGCAGCAAGAAATTAATCTAGAAATCATGAAGAAGTTCCAAAATGAAAAAATTAACTTCGCATATCCAACCCAAACAATTCATGTAAATAAATAAAAGATATTTATCTTAGTATCTTTTCTAATAGAGATTGAGATAAATCCCATAAATTATCTGATAAATCGCCTCTTTGGGCATCTTTGCTTATATCAGTTTCTTCAAAAATAAATTTACCTGATGAAATAATTTTATTACTATAATAATTGAAATTAGGTTTTCTATATTTAGATAAACAAGCTAGATTGCTTAAAAGCAAACCAGCATATTTATTTGATGTGGTTATTTTCAAAATATCTCTAGCTAAAAAAGCAAATAATATTTGTCCTAATTGATTATATTTTCTGCTATACCTAAAAAATCCTTGGTTATCTCTAGAGATAACCAAGCCTGGAGCCCATGCAATAACAGGGATTGATAATTTCTTGCTTATTAAATAATTACTTAACTTCTTTGCAAAAAGAATATTACATAATTTACTATCTTTATAAGCTTTATCAGCATTAAAATTATTTCCATCAATCATTTCAAAACCTACACCAGATTTTAATCCTTTCAAGTTTCCCAAGCTTGCCTTAGCTCCTACTTTACCTCCACCACTATTAGGATTATGAACTTCTGAAGAGGTGATAATAATTTTCGGATCATTGCTCATATCTATTAAAGATAAAATCTTTTGTGTCAGATAGAAATGTGCTAAATGATTTACTGCAAAAGTCAATTCAATCCCTTGAGTTGACATTCTAGGTCTTTTTGACCCTGTATATTGAAGACCGGCATTCAAAACTAAAACATCGATATTCACACGTCTGGTTTTAAGTTCAGAACAAATACAATCAATACTATTTAAATCAGAAAGATCCATAATAGGAGTATAGATTTCACCTTTCTTAGATAATTCAACTGGAAGTTGATTGAATATATTAGTCAATACTTCATTCGCTCTAGATATGTTTTTACAGGGTAAAATTATATTATGACCAAGGGAAATTAATTTTAAAACTGCTTGATAACCAATACCTGATGAGCCACCTGTTATAAAAATAGTTAAAGGTTTATGCTTGTTTGATATCTTTGATTTTTCTTTCATAATTTTTTAATTTTAATTGATTTTGAAATTAAATTAAATTATTGATTATTTCAATTTTCATTCAAAAACTCTTCATACATACTTAAAAAACAAATTAAAATCATTAAGTTGATAAAAAACATTAATACAATTCATTGTTAATGCCATCACGAGCTATTGTTAAGTCTATTAGTACATGTGTTTAAATGGTAATCCAGGAAGCCAATCAAATAACTAAATCTAATTCTAAGAAATTAAATCCTATTTTTCGACTCCAAGTAAAAGGAAATACCTTTTTTCCTAAAAGAGAACCATGAGTACTAGTGCATTAAAAGATGCTCTAGTACTAGGTTCAGGTCCAGGTGCTTTATCAATAGCTGCAGCATTAGCGATTGAGAACTTAAATGTTGAGATCTTGTCGGAGCAGTCGCCAGAAGAGCCTTGGCCCTTCACTTATGGGATTTGGGGTGAAGAGGTTGACGAACTTGGGCTAAGTCATTTACTTGAACATAGATGGGTAAACACCATTAGTTATTTTGGTGAGGGAGACAAAGATCCAAATTCTAAAAAGAATGAAATTACGAAACACAATAGAGATTATGGACTTTTTGATAAAAACAAATTACAAGCCTATTGGTTAGAACAATGCAACAAGGCTGAAATAGAATGGCATAAAGGATCAGCAGTCAATTTAGAAACGAATAAATTAACCAGCACAGTTAAAACGTCTATGGGAAATGAACTTAATGCTCGTGTAGTAATTGACGCAACAGGCTACAAACCTGTTTTTATCAAGTCTCCTAACCAAGGGCCCGTTGCTGTTCAAACGTGTTACGGGATTGTAGGGGAGTTCAACTCCCCCCCTGTCGAGAAAGGTCAATTTGTTTTAATGGATTATCGTTGCGACCACTTGAATCCAGAGGAGAGAAAAGAAGCTCCTACATTTTTGTACGCCATGGATATGGGAAATGGAAAGTTTTTCTTAGAAGAGACATCCTTGGGGCTATTTCCTCCAGTCTCTCTTGATGAGTTAAAAAGAAGACTGGAAAAAAGATTAGAGACTCGGGGTTTACAAATAAAAAGTCTTGAGCATGAAGAGCATGGTTCATATCTGCCAATGAACATGCCTATCCCTGACTTAACACAACCGGTACTTGGATTTGGCGGTTCAGCTGGAATGGTACATCCCGCATCGGGATATATGGTTGGGAGCCTTTTAAGAAGAGCTCCTAAAGTTGCAAAAGCCCTTTCATTAGCAATGAAAGACCCAAAAGCATCCTCGGCTGAATTAGCAAAGAAAGGTTGGCAAACCTTATGGCCATCAGAACTTAGAAGAAAACAAGCTATTTATAAGTTTGGATTAGAAAAATTGATGCGATTCGAAGAGAAGTTGTTAAGAGGATTTTTTGTAGAATTTTTTAGTTTACCTACTAAACAATGGTATGGATTCCTTACAAATACTCTTAGCATTAAAGAACTAATATCCGCAATGTGGAAAATGTTTAAGAAATCACCCTGGACTATCAAACAAGGCTTAATGAATATGCATGGTAGAGAATTAAACTTATTATTTAAAGCGTTAATAGTTAATAATAAATGAGAAAAATCCTTATAAGTGGAGCAAGTAGAGGTATAGGTAAAGCGATAGCACTAAAATTACTTAAAGAAGGTCATTCATTAAGCTTAGGAGTAAGAGAAAGAGAAGATTTAGTCAATACATTATTGGATCCAAAAACAAACAATTCAGAAAAATTTTTGGTTCATACCTATGATGCAAATGATCAAGATTCATCAAAGAAATGGGTAGAGAAAACAGTGGAAACTTTTAAAAATATTGATACTGTTATTCATTGCGCTGGGATATTCAAAAGAACAAATTTATTATTTAATGATAATGAAATGAAAGATATTGAAGATCTATGGAAAGTTAACGTAATGGGACCGTGGATATTAACAAAATATGCTTGGAAGTATTTATCCCTTAGTAATTCAGCACGAATTATTATGTTGGTATCTATGAGTGGAAAACGCTCAAAAGGTAACTTGGCTAGCTATTCAATGAGTAAATTCGCCTTAATGAGTTTATGTCAAACAATGAGAAATGAAGGATGGGAAAAAGGTATTAGAGTTACAGCTATTTGCCCAGGCTGGGTAAATACAGACATGGCAAAAGAAGTAAATCATTTTCCAAAAAAAGATATGATTCAGTCAAATGATATTGCAAATATTTGCTCCAACTTACTTGATTTACCAAACAGTTCTGTTCCTTTTGAAATAGCATTAAATTGCCAGCTTGAAACAAACATTTAGAAGAAAAAGCTTATTTCTTTAAATAGGTTTAGTGGTTTTCTTAAATGTATTCAAAACTCCAAGAATTGCATTACGGAGATACTTATGAAAATAATTTCTATAAAAACCTCCTATAGCTTTACCTACTGAATAGGTTCTTTGTATGAGACCAACTATAAAATTAAAGAGCCATAAGCAAACCAAAACTGTAAGGCCCAAAGAAGCAATTGAGTAAACCTTATTAAGCTGTTCTTGTATGGGTTCCAAGAATTGAAGATATTCAGGAATGTTCATACTCGCAAGAAGTCATAATCTATTAAATATATTTATAGCTTTAATTTCATTATTAAGCAATATTTTATAAATTATATGTATATGAATAAAAAATAATTGTTTAGACTAAAAGGAAATTGAAAAGCGAGAAAAAGTATAAAGAACATATGAAAATGAAACCATAGACATAGCTATTAAAAGGCCTTTGACCCTATTAGAAAATGTCGAGAAAAGTGTAAGATCATCAGTATCGTAGCCTCCAAAACCACCAAGAATTGCAAGTGACCACATAGGAAGAGAGGCAAATAGAATTGAAAGAAAAGAACTAAATATAAACATCTTATTAATAAAGAATGAAATCAGAAAAGTTATAACAGCAAAAAACAAAGATCCATTTAATCCTATTCTTAACTCATCATTTAAGCTTTTTGGAAAATTACTTTTGCCATCTAAATGTTTTTTGCAATTATCAACTTCTGATTCAGATAAACGAAAATAGTTCGTATCAGGTATTCTTTTTTTCTTATAAAGCCTTAGCAATCGTACTTGAAAAGATTTAGGTTCATTAGTTTTGAAAGAAGAAATTATTTCACCAGGTTTCATTTTACTAGCCTCACTTTTCAAGTTAGTAGTGCATCCGAGTTTATATAAATCACCATTTTTCATTAAATAAACAAATCCTGCCATAATTTAGTTTTCTCTAGAAATGAAGCGTTTGGAATATAAAAATAATGAATTATATTTTTATAGTAAAATATAATTTAAAAAGAAAATCATAAAAGATATACTTAAAAAGTATATCTTTTATGATTTATAGGATTGTCTAGTCATATCTAGGCATAGGGCATAAGATGATTTTAACAGGAAAATTATGAAGCACAATATTCTATATAGCTTTAGACGATGTCCTTATGCAATTAGAGCAAGATGGGCTTTATTGAATACACATCAGGTAGTGGAGTTAAGAGAAGTCGAACTAAAAAACAAGCCTATTGAACTAATTCAAATTTCTGAGAAAGCGACTGTACCAGTATTGAAGACTAGTTTAAATAAAGTAATTGATGAGAGTTTAGACATAATGATATGGTGTATTGAAAGATCAAATATGAATGAATTATTTGATTCTAAAAATCATGATAAATTACAAGAAATATTTAGTCTTATAGAAACAAACGATAATATATTTAAATATCATTTGGATCGATTCAAATATGCCTCTAGATTCAATCTTGAAGAATCAGAAACGCATCGTGCTGCCGCTACAAAAATACTTTTATATTTAAATAACAGATTAAAAGAATTTTCAAACGCAGGAAAACCTCTTTTTCTTGTTGATGCAAAAGAAACCTTAGCTGATTGGGCTATCTGGCCGTTTGTTAGGCAATTCAGAATAGCAGATATAAAAAAGTTTGATCAAAACGATGATATCCAAGATTTACGAAGTTGGTTAAATTATTTTCTTACACATAAGGAATATTCAAAGGTTATGAAAAAAAATGAACCATGGAGAAAGGAAAATGAACCAATATTTTTTGGAGAATAAAGTAGAAAATCATTCTGTCGCCCTTCTCCTGTCAATAATTCTTGATAACTCTAGAAAATAACCAGCTGTGCAAAATTTACCAAGATTTCTATCTCTATTTCCTATATCGCTCCTAAACTCTGCAGTCTCTGCCATGACTAAATCCAACTGATCCTGAGGCAACTCATAGAGTTCTCTTAATTCAACCTCTTTCCCAAGTAGATGGCTTTTAAACCATTTTTCTTTTAATTCTTGAGGAGGAATATCTGTGTAAATTTGTCGATTCATATTAAGGGAAAGCAATGGTTTATTAAACCTAATATTTCTCTAAATTATAACTTTAGTTAAGTATTTTAATTTTCATACTGATGCTTTTTTGTATTTTGACTGCAAAGATATTGCTACAACGCATAAAGACAATGAAATAAATCCACAAAATTCTGTCCACCCTTTAAGCCCATAATTACTAATAAATAAAGGAGCTATTACAGTAATTAGGCCTCCAGAGAGAAGTGGTTGAAGAAATAATTGCTTGATAGAAAATACAGGTAAAGTATTGGTAGAATTTCTAGGATCCGCCAATCTCAAAAGTAATAGTCCACTAGCTGCAACTCCCGTTGAATTTCCAAACTCTGCTATTGCTCTTTCAAACCATTCTTCTTTAAAAAATAATCTAGAAAAAGTCAACATCCCTACAAGATTCCAAATCAATCCGCCAATGGCTAATACAGTTATGGGAACCCAATAGTTAACCAATAAAGGTAAATTGAGCCCAGCCATAGCAGTAATTATGAGTAGATCTGTTGAAAGTATGCCAATCTCACGTTGAAAAATTGATGAGACTAATTTAGTCTTTCCAGTTTTCTCTAATGAAAATCTTACTATAAAAGAACCCATCAAAGCCAATGGGAATACTGGGAAAGCTAATATAACCTGCTTGCTTATATCACTCAAATAAGTAGAAGATAGCCTTAAACAATAGAGTAAAAAGATTCCAACAAATACCGCTAATCCTACTAGCGCAAAATTATATAAAAGTAACTTAAGTTGTTCAATTGGTTTAAATTCCAATTCAATATCATTTAAATCAGTTGTAAGCTCTTGTTCCGCAGGCACAAGCCATCCAAAAAACCTACCTAGAACAACTAAACCGCTACCTAACAAAGTAGAAGCAAGTAATCCTACAGTTGCCATTGCAAATCCCAGATCTAATCCCTCAGGAAAGCCTAACTTCATAAAACTATCTCCCATTATGGCCGCAGCTCCATGTCCTCCTTCAAAACCAACTTCAATAATGCATCCCATCAGTGGATCTACCCCTAAATAAGGAAGTAGAAATGACAACACAATTATCCCGCCAACTACATATTGACCAAAACCAAGCAAAAGTCCCAACAATGCCTGGGAAGCAACTGGTTTCCATAAAACACTAATTCTTGGAATAGGTCTTCCTAGCATTAAGGTAGCAAAGACTAAAGTAAGTAATGGAGTTGGTAGTTGCATCCAAGTAGTCAGAACTCTTTCTGGTAATAATGAAAAAGGTCCGTAAGGACCAATTAAAAAACCTAATGCTCCAACTAAAAGGGCTATTGGAATACCAAATCTTTCCAACTTCATCGCAGAATCCAATCTTCTACCAAGGGTTAGAAGAATTCCTATGATTCCAAGCAAACCCAAGGAAAGGACTAACGTTGGAATTGGATTGATTTTATATAGGTCTTCCAAACCAAAAAACGACAGACTCATCTATTAACAAGCTAACGTAAGTAATTCAAAGTTCCGAAAAAATAATATCCCATATGAATATTTAGTATCGAAGGTCAATTTGATTCTTATCATAACTCAATCAAATTATTCACTTATCAATAATAATAAGTATATATGGGATCAATCTAGAATTATAAATCTGTTAAATAAAGATTTTGAAAATATTTAATAAATAAAAAGTCTGCTTTACTCTTATTCTAATTACTGACCTATTTATAAACACAACTCAATAAAAAAGCCCCAAACAAGTGGGGCTTTTTTATTGAGTTAAATTTGTTTAACTATTTTAATGATACTGAAGCAGTATCTAGATTACTTAAAGCATTTGTTACTCGTTTAAAATCGAATCCCATTGCTCTGAGTGCATGCCATAAATGACCTTGGATAAAGAAAAAGCCAAAGTAATAATGAACATTAGCAAGCCAAGCTCTAGATGTATGTTCAGCGCCTAAATCAACAGTATCGACCCAATAAGGAGATATTCCAAATTTAAGAGCTAATGGTTCTCCAAACCACTCAACAGGATAAACAGTGGTATTTGTTGCACTCCAGAATGCTGCAACAACTGCCATCCAACCTATTCCTGCTAATGACCAAGAAAGTACAGCCTCTGCAGAAAGCAATCCAGCTCCTTTGAATTTTGTGTATTCTCCAACTTGCTTAGTAGCAATATGGAAAGCACCACCACTAATTTGCAGGAAGGCTAAGAATGCATGTCCACCAAGTACATCTTCCAAGCTATCAATAGTTAGGAAATCAAACTGGTGGTCCCAAATCATTGAAAGATTTAGATTGTATTCAACAGGTCTAATCAAGCCCACAGCGGCATCGTAAACGCCATGTGTTCTAGCCCATTCAACAAACGCAATGTTAGCTACACCAAAGAAAATCAAATGGTGGCCAAGTATGAACGTTAAGTTGTCGGGGTTATCCCATTCAAGTTTAAATTTTCTGGCCTGTGGCACAGAGGATTCCTGCATGTCACTTGAAAAAAGAAGAGAGTGCATTAATCCACCTGCTCCATATGCCATGGATCCAACCAGATGAAACACAGCAACTGCTACAACTGCACTTCCACCAACAAAGGTCCCAGTTTCATCGAAACCGATACCCAAGGTAGCCAAATGAGGAAGCGCGATTAAAGGCTGATGACCCATTGGTACGGAAGGGTCAAAACGAGCCAATTCAAATAACGTGAAGGCACCAGCCCAGAAAGCAATCAAACCGGTATGAGCGGCATGAGCAGCAATAAATTTGCCTGAACGGTTGGTGACCCCTGAGTTACCAGCCCACCACCCGTAGGTGACTGCTGAATTTCCATAGGTCTGCATTAGAAGTGCTATTTTTCAAAACCGATCAGAGAATACTGCAATTTCAACGAATACTCATGCAAGAGAAAGAATCTGTAAATTTTTTTTATTATTTAGATCCAATGAAAATAAAAAAATAACAAAAAGAGCAGAACTTAAAACAATAAAAAAACAGACAGCCAAAGAGAAATAGCAAACAAAATTAAGCAAATTGCCCAATCAAGGCTTTCAACACTTTTAAATTAAAGAATTAATTGATACAAAAAAGGATTTATATCAGGCATTCGAGACCAATCGAGTCTCAGAACACATTTAAATACATACAAATATGTAATTAATATAAAATATTAATTTGGTCACTTAAATTATAACTATTAAATAATTAAATCCTTTTGTACAATTAATCATGACCTTCAAGGGACTTAATCTTCTAGATATGGAGACTGAAGACCAATACAGAAAAAAAGCGAGTGTATATAGAACATCCCCTGAATACGGAAAAATGATTTCTCTTTATCCAGTTCTCCAGACGACTATTAAGGATTGTAAAGGAGAAAATCTTGTGGCTTAAAATGTATTTCTAAAATATAAAAATATTTAAAGTTTCTTTTTCATTAGGCTGCTATTTGATCAAAAGAATCATTATTGCTCTGCAAATATTCAATAACTTCTTTACATCCGCTTATAAAATAAAAAAATTTTAGTTTCCATGGTAATTGCTTAGGATCATTTGAAATTATCCAGTGAGGTCTTGGCTTTAAATGCCCCCTCTCTTTCAAAATCTCTAAAGATTGTGCATCAAGTCTTCGAACCTCACTAGCTTTTTTCCTGATAACCAACATTGAGGTTTTTATCATCCTTAAACAGTCAGTACCTTTTTTGAGGTAAAAACCACTAAAGAAATATAAGGATATCAGATTGAATAGAAATTAATCGAGAAAATTAGACTTAAATTTTATTTAAATCCAAGATTGAATAAAATCAAAGTTTGTCAAACCAAGGTCTAATAGTGTTTTCACTCATAGGTATTGTCAAACCAGAATCAATGGATAGAGGAGAAACGTTAGAAGTTTCTTCAACACTTTTATCACAAAGGATTTCTGAAGAATCAATAAGATTTCTTTCATCCCATCCAGCTTCCCAATTAGATACATCAACTAATTTGGACCATGAAACTTTTACAACCACATTCGAGTCAACCACAGACATCAAAACGACCCATCTCTTTAACAGTTTGCCACCATAATTAATTGCAACAAAATGTACTTGCCCATTAATGTATGCCTTACTAGTCCATGCTTTTACTGGAGGCCAAGTCATAAAATCCAATAATTCATGATAATTAATCTAATAAGTAAATCTTTACGAAATTTTATTTTAATACTTAAATATTGATTATTTTTCCTTTTTTATTTTTAGATATTCTTCTCTAATTAATTTTAGTAATGCCTTCTTCTTTCTCATCATTTTATTCTTTTCATTAAAATCTATTTCAAGTCTTTCTTCCTTTGTTAAATTCATCCAATTATTCATATCAAGTTTTTGATCAGATTGTTCTTGAAGTTTTTTTTTCTTCTTTTTGAAAAGAAATTTAAAGAGCATTATTTTTTCTAAAATTAAATTAATTAAAGACTTAAAATCAATTTGATTTATTAATCATAGACAAATTATCATTTTTTGACGATATTTTAGTTACCTTCACCCAACTTCCACAGATTTATGCCTGTATTATCAATTTCTTTTCGATTAACAACAGATCTTGTATCAAAAACCCAAGCGGGTGTTCTCATCAAAGAAGCTAAATAATTCCAATCAAGTCCAAAGAATTCATCCCATTCAGTAAGAATTAAAACTGCATCAACATTTTTCAATGCCTCTGGAATGGAATTGGCCATTTTCCAAATCCCTTGATTATTAAATGAAAATTTTTCAAAATCTTCTTCTATTCTCTCAAATGAAACTTTAGGGTCATAAATTGATAAAATTGCTCCTTCTTCGAGTAAGTCACTTGAAATTCGTATAGCAGGAGATTCTCGAGTGTCGTTGGTGTTTGCCTTAAAAGAAAAACCGAGTATTGCTATATTTTTTCCATTAACTGTTCCAAAAAGCTTTTCAAGAACAATTTTATAAATTCTATCTTGCTGCCAAGTATTTAGCACTACAACTTGATTCCAGTAATTAGCAACCTCTGGTAAACCAAAATATTCACTTAAATAAACTAAATTCAAAACATCCTTTTTAAAGCAGCTCCCACCAAAACCTGGCCCTGCACTAAGAAATTGATTACCTATCCGTTTATCTGTTCCTATTGCTTTGGAAACTTCCTGAACATCAGCTCCAGTAGCTTCACAAAAGGCTGAAATAGAATTTATGGAACTAATTCTCTGAGCTAGAAATGCATTAGCCGCTAATTTTGAAAGCTCGCTACTCCATAAATTAGTACAAATTATCTGTTCACTAGGAACCCAATTCAAATAAATCTTAACCAGTGCCTCTACATCGTCAGAATCCTCTCCCCCAATTAGAACTCTATCAGGTTTTTCTAAGTCATTAATTGCTGTACCTTCAGCCAAAAATTCAGGATTCGATAAAACAGAAAAAGTTTTTGAAATTTCATTTTTTTTATTCTCTCTATTTGTTGTATTAAGTATCTCTTTTATTGCTTGTGCAGTACGAACTGGAAGAGTGCTTTTTTCAATTACTATTGTATGTCCTTTTGCATATTTAGCGACTTGCCTTGCACTAGCTTCAACCCAACTAAGATCACTTGCTTTTCCGGCTCCCAGTCCTTTTGTTTTTGTTGGAGTATTAACTGATATAAAAATCATATCAGCATCAGAAATTGAATTTTCCATTTCTGTACTAAAGAAAAGGTTTCGCCCTCTTGTTCTTGAAATTATCCGATCTAATCCAGGCTCAAATATTGGCAAATTATTGAGATCTGAATCATTCCAGGCATCAATTCGTTCTTTATTAATATCAACGACCCTAACTTCTAAGTCGGGGCATTTATCTGCAATAACTGACATGGTTGGACCACCAACATAGCCAGCGCCAATACAACATATTTTTTTGATTTTAATAGAGCTCATTTAAAACAATCCATAATTTTTTAAGCAATCACCTTTTTAATTAACTCATCTAGATCCTCCTTTGGAAAAATATATTCCTTACTCTCCTCATCCTTTTGTTTATCCCTTAATTTCTTCATCAATAATTGGCCCTTAGAGGCCTCATCCTCACCTATAACTAAGGCCCATTTGGCCCTACTTTTATCTGCTCGCTTAAATTGTTTTGAAAAAGATGAACCTGAGTAGTCCAATTCAATCATTAAGTTAGAGGACCTTAATTGACAAGTAATTTCTAAAGCGAGTTGTTCAGCTTTTTTACCTTTATGAATCATATAAACATCTGGATATTTTGGTTGTAAAATTTTATCTCCAGCAAGAATTATCAGTCTTTCCATCCCAATAGCCCAACCAATTGAGGGAGCTTGTCCACCTCCCAGTTCGTTTATCAGGCCATCGTAACGTCCACCACCACATACAGTTGATTGAGACCCTAACTGATCACTTGTTATTTCGAAAGCTGTATGAGAATAATAATCAAGTCCCCTTACTAAGTTATTGTTAATCTTATATGGGATCTTTAGATTATCGAGTAACTCCTTTAAATAATCAAATCTAGTTTTACTTTCATTTGATAAAAAGTCGTTTAAAGAAGGTGCTTCAGATAAAAGTTCTTTTGTGGAATTATTTTTACTATCTAATATTCTCAAGGGATTAACATTAATTCTTTTCTGAGAATCTTCATCTAATAAATAAAATCTCTGATTAAGCCAATCTTTCAACTTTTCTTTGAAAATATTTCGATCTTTATTACTTCCAAGACTATTAATTTCCAAAGTCAAATCATTCAGCCCAACATCCTTTAAAAAGTTCCAAGCTATTGAAATAACCTCAGCGTCACTCATAACAGAGGCTAACCCAACAAATTCAACTCCAATTTGATGGAACTGCCTTTGTCTTCCTGCTTGAGGACGCTCGTATCTAAACATTGGTCCTCTATACCAGAGCCTTTGAGGCCCATTATTTAGTAATCCATGCTGGACAATTGATCTTGCGACAGAAGCTGTCCCTTCAGGTCTCAAAGTGCAAGAACGACCTCCTCTATCTTCGAAATTGTACATTTCTTTGCCCACAACATCGGTACTTTCACCAATACCCCTCGCAAATAATTCAGTTTGTTCAACAATCGGTGTTCTAATTTCTCGAAGCCCAGCGCGATTAAAATGTTCAAGCGCAATTGATTCGACCTTTTGCCAGCCCTGACTCTGTGCAGGTAAAAGATCTACCATTCCTCTTAAATTCTTGAGATTGGTCAAAGTAGCTTCAGCAAAAATATTTGTTGTTTGCTTAATAGTAATTGTTTACGTAAACTCTAAAATATTCTTTAAAAGTAAGTTTTCAAAACCGAATTGAGAAAGTTCATTGAGGAAGGTAGTTAAGCTTAATCCTCAAGTCGCGTAGCGCCTGAATATTTAACCAACCAAAAATTAACTCTTCTTCTCACATTAAAAGGCATTTCATTTTGAAGTTGAATTAATTCCATAGCGCCAAGTCTCTTTAGTTCTTTTGATTCAAGACTCCACATTTTTTCTGCTTCACAAATTAAACGAGCCCAACTTCTTGAGTGCTGCCATTGTCTGAGACGCTTCTTTAATTCGTTACCGTCAGTCTTACTTTTAACAAGAGGAGTCTGACCAACTATTTTTTTCTTAGTGATATATTTTCTCATAAAACAATCATGGAGAAAACTTTAAAAAACTGATTACTACATACATTAAACATAAAGCAAAGATTTGAAATGAGTACTTTATGAAAGATCTACTTCAAGCCTTAAAGTCGACTTCACTTACAGGGAATTCTAATTTTTTCATATCACGACGACTCATTCTTTTAGACCAAGCACCCTTAATTTCATCATTCCACCTAAAGCCAGCACTTTTGGCTAGATACCTTTCTTCATAGGATATCTCAGCGCGAAACAGAATTTTTGGTTCTAATGCTCTAATTAATAGTTTTTCAAGTTCACTACATCTTTTGAAAACCTCTGCCAAATATATGCAATCTGTCAAAGCTCTATGTGCATTCCATACTGGTACACCATAAGCCAACGCAAGATCTCTCACAGAAGGGCGAGTCTTCAATTGTCTATCCGCTGGCCAAGTTATATCGTCCATAGAACAAATCCATTTTTTTTCAATTTGAGGCAATTTATTGAGACCAAACCATTTCATATCAAATTCTGCATTGTGAGCAACAATCACATCTGATACACGAACCAAAGATTCAAAGTATTTAATTGCTTCAGATAGAGGTTGAGGCAATCTAGTTATCTCAGCAGGAATGTTATTTATTTTTTCTGCGTTATTGTTTTCAACTGGTAAAAGAAACGATTGCTGCGCTAACACTGATCTAGTTTTAACATTAAAAAGGATCGAACCTACTTCAAGGCAATCATCATTCTTATTGTCAAGACCTGTTGTTTCAGTGTCTAAAATCAAGATATTCTTAGGTATTTGTTCTTCTCTTAGTATTTCAACCCGTTCTTCTATTGAGTTTAAAGGACTTTTTACTCCTAAAGCAAT
This sequence comes from Prochlorococcus sp. AG-311-J23, assembly GCA_003284375.1. Classification (GTDB taxonomy): domain Bacteria; phylum Cyanobacteriota; class Cyanobacteriia; order PCC-6307; family Cyanobiaceae; genus Prochlorococcus_B. Next base: position 65,652 of record QBVL01000003.1, on the reverse strand, counting down.
ATCTTTTTTATTAGCAATTTCTTTAGTTGTTTCATACAGAAAGCCAAGCTGCTCGCTTTCTTTCTGATGATCTTGCTCTTCTTTCACTTCAAAATAAATTAGTCATGCTTCTATTATCATCATCAAAAACAAAGTTGAATAAAAACTTATTAGATCATTAGAAATAAAAGATACTTATATTAAATTCATAATCTTCATCTATCTCTTTTTATATAGTGTTTTCCTCAATGAACACTTCTAGGCGTATAAGTAATGTTTCTTGTCAATGGCCTTCAAGACCAATTGGTCTTATAGAACTAATTGGGGGTAGCTATATTTCAATAAAGCCAGAAGTTACATATAAAAGGCTTATTTCTTGTCTTTTAAAAAGAAATTTTGCAGTTCATTCATGGGGCTATATCCCCAATTTTGATCATCAACTTCAAGCAAATCATGCTTGGAAACAATTCCGTCAATCTCGAAAAATTCTTAAAAAAAGAGTTGGCTTAATACCAAAATCAATAAGACTGGGACATAGTCTTGGTTGTAAATTACATTTGCTAGCGCCAGATGGAGGAAGAAATTGCGATGGTTTTGTCGCTATAAGCTTTAATAATTTCAAGGCAGATAAATCTATACCATTACTTAAGAAAATGTCTCAAAAGCTTGACTTTGAAGCCGAGTTTAGTCCAAGTCCTGCCGAAACATTAAATCTTATTAAAGAACACTATGAGCAAATAAATAATCTATTAATAAAATTTAAAAATGATAATCTAGATCAAAATGATTTATTACTTAAAGCATTGAAAATAAGACACAAAGATAAATCTAAAATTATGCAACTAGAAGGAAATCACTTAACCCCAGTAAGCGTGGGGCTAAGAGAAAAGTTACTAAAATCAAATTTACAAAGCTCATTAAAATACGAAAAAATTGATTTAATAGTCGATCAAATAACTCATTGGAAAATTTAATATTAACTTCTTAATTTATCTAAAACTGATCTATCTTCAAGAGTACTTGTATCCCCACTTATCTCGTCGCCCGAAGCAAGTGCTCTTAAAATTCTTCGCATTATTTTTCCACTTCTTGTTTTAGGAAGAGAATCAGTAAATTTAATTTCATCAGGGTTGGCAATAGCTCCTATTTCATTAATGACGTGTTTTTTTAATTGTGCCTCAATTTCTTCATTTGCTTCAGCACCAGTTTTTAAAGTCACAAACGCTACTATTGACTCCCCTTTCAAGTCATCAGGTCTACCCACAACTGCAGCTTCTGAGATGAGCTCATGACTAACTAATGCTGATTCTATTTCCATCGTTCCAAGCCTATGACCAGAGACATTTATGACATCATCAACTCGTCCCATAACCCAAAAATAACCCTCTTCGTCTCTTCGTGCCCCATCTCCAGCAAAATAAATATAGCTATTGTCTGAAGGTTTTAAAAATTCCCAGTAACTCTCTCTAAATCTTTTTTCATCTCCATAAACATTTCTCATCATTCCAGGCCATGGTCTTTTAATTACTAAATATCCACCCTCATTATTAGCTACAGAAACTCCCTCTGAATTGACCACATCGGCTTCAATCCCAGGCAAAGGAAAAGTTGCTGATCCAGGCTTTGTTGGAGTCGCCCCTGGAAGAGGACTAATCATTACTCCTCCAGTTTCTGTTTGCCACCATGTATCAACTATGGGGCATCTCCCTCCCCCAATAACATCTCGATACCAGATCCAAGCCTCTGGATTAATTGGCTCTCCAACAGTTCCTAAAAGTCTCAAACTAGATAAATCATATTGCCTAGGAATCTTTTCTCCTGATTTCATAAAGGCCCTTATAGCTGTTGGAGCAGTGTAAAAAATCGAGATTCTATGCTTCTGAATTACATCCCAAAAAGCTCCTGGATTTGAGGGTCTAGGAACTCCTTCATACATAACAGTGGTTGCCCCATTAGATAGCGGGCCATAGACGATATAGCTATGTCCAGTTATCCAACCCACATCAGCTGTGCACCAATAAACATCATTTTCACGAATGTCAAAAATCCATTTAAAAGTTAAATGAGACCAAAGGTTGTACCCAGCAGTTGAATGAACTACTCCCTTTGGTTTGCCTGTAGAGCCAGAGGTATACAAAACAAATAAGCAATCCTCACTATCCATTTGTTCTGGCAAACATTCTTCTAATTGACTATCTATGATTTCATGCCACCAATAATCTCTCCCCTTCTCCATAACAATAGGTTTTTTTGTTCTTTGAACAACTAAAACAGATTCGACCTTTGGGCAAGCACCATCTGCCAATGCTGAGTCAACGGCATCTTTGAGAGCAATCGCTTTATCTTTTCTAAAGCCACCATCAGCAGTAATTACTGCTTTCGCCTCTCCATTAATTAATCGATCCCTCAGAGCCTCAGAAGAAAAACCTCCGAAAACGACTGAATGTGGTGCTCCAATCCTTGCACAAGCAAGCATTGCAATTGCAGCCTCAGGCACCATAGGCATATACAAAGCGACAAGATCTCCTTTTCCTATACCAATAGACTTGAGTGCATTTGCTGCTTTGCAAACTTCTTTGTGTAGTTGTTTGTAGGTATATTTTTTTTGGTCACCTGGCTCGCCTTCCCAAATCAAGGCTACTTTGTCAGCTGTTGAGCTACTTAAATGACGATCTAAACAGTTAAAAGAAATATTAGTTTTTCCTCCATCAAACCATCTAGCGAATGGTGGGTTGGACCAATCGAGAACCTTATCAAAAGCTTTAAACCAATGTAATTCTTCTCTAGCTGCATCACCCCAAAACTTATTTGGATCTGATTTAGCAATCTCCGACATTTCCAAATACTTAGAAAAAGATGAGATTCTACTTTTACGAGAAAAGTCATCAGATGGGGGGAAAACTCTCTGCTCCTGAAGAACAGACTCAATAGAGTTAGAATTGTCTGAATTCATGAAAGATAAAAACAACTTTTCATTTATTGCATTCAAGCTATTTCTGACCAAAAGGCTTGAATAGTGAAACTCTTATTTAAAACAAATTCATAATGAAGAAAAATTGGGATTTTCCTAAAGCATTATTATTTGATCTTGATGGAGTTCTGATTGATTCAGAACCCTTACATGGACAAGCATGGAAAGAAACTGCCGCACTTTTTGATCTAAATCTAACTGATAACCAACTAAAACTCTTAAGAGGCAAAAGAAGAATTGATTGTGCCAATGAACTGGTTAAATTAATTCCAAGGGAAGTTAAGATCAATGAGTTATTAACACTCCATAAGCCCATCTCAAGACAACTCATCCTCACTGCACAAGCAATGCAAGGTGGCGAAAGGTTGGTTAAAAGATGCCATGAAAACAATATTCCAATGGCGTTAGTAACGAGTAGCAGCTCTGAATCTTTCCAAATAAAAACCGCCCATCATAAGTGGATGCATCTCTTTTCTGTAATGGTTCTTGGCGATGACAAATTTCTAGGGAAAGGGAAACCAGCTCCAGACCCATATCTATTAGCAGCTGAAAAACTAAATATTTCTGCTAAAGAATGTTGGGCTGTTGAAGATTCAATTGCTGGAGTAACTTCTGCAATTGATGCGGGATGTTGTGTTTTCTTTTTAAATGAAACAGATGATCAACTTCCGAAAAAAGATGATTTTGATCAACACAATAATTTAAAACAAATCACACATTTAAAAGAAATTGAACAAATATTGAATGAGTATTAGAGTATTAAGTTAATAAAGTCTGCTAATTACAAATTCAGGTAATTCAAGTAAAGCTTTTTTTGATGGTGAATCTGGCAACCAAGAGATAGATTCTTTCGATTCAGACGCAAATTGTTCGGCTAATTCTCTTGATTTTTTGATAGCACTCGAATTCCTAACTAGTGATAGAGCCTTATCAAGATCATCTTTCTGGGAGAATTTACCATTGATAAGTTCGCTAAGAGTTGGATTTTCTTCTAAAGCATAGAAAACTGGTGCAGTAAGATAACCACTTTGGAGATCACTAGCTGCAGGTTTACCTAATTGTTTATCATTTCCAGTAAAATCGAGAATATCATCAACCACTTGAAAGGCTAATCCTAACTGTCTTCCAAAAAAATAGAGTGAACTTAAGCTCTCTTCATCGACATCGGATAAAACACCAATAGCCTTAGAACTGTTAGCAATAAGAGAGGCAGTTTTACAATAACTTTTTTCTAAATAACTCTCAAAAGATTGACTTGAATCAAATCTATTAAGTCCCTGTTTTATTTCACCCTCAGCTAGATCCATAATCACCCTACTTAACAATTTAACAACATCTAAATTCTCAAGATTTGCCAAATGCCAACTTGCTTGAGCAAATAGAAAATCTCCAGCAAGAACAGCGATCCTGGGATCAAAGCGACTATGGACAGTTTCAACACCTCGACGTGTATCAGCTTCATCAACCACATCATCATGAACTAGAGAAGCGGTATGAATCATCTCAGTAATCTGTGCCAATTTTCGATGCTTCAAAGGAAGATCTTTTTCAGAAGTCAAAGCTCGTGAAATTAATAAAACAATTCCAGGTCTTAAACGTTTACCGCCTGCACTAAAAAGATGTTCTGCAGCAGCCTGCAAAATAGGGTGTCCAGCACCGATAAGGCTGCGCAAATCTTGAAGCAATGCTTCTAGATCAAGTTCTACAGGTTGAAGAATTTCCGTGGCTGTGGTCATAAAACCGCTCTACTTTTTAATATTAAGAGACCCAACCCTTCTTCTGCAGTGAAACCAGATTAACTTCAGGAAACACATTTAACCAATGTTTAGCTTTAATGGGAAAATTTTTAAGATCAGAGGTTACATAAAACTTTAAATCAACTGATTTTTTTTTCTTTGAAAACTTGTTTGTTCTTGAATCCATAAACAACTTCAACTTTAAAGAAAGAGCTTCTGCGGGGTCAATCAATTTAACACCAGAGGGTAAAATCTCAGTCAGCAAAGGTGTTATGAGAGGATAATGACTACAGCCAAGGATTAAAGAATGAATTTTTTGTTTTAAAAGAGGTTGTAAATATCCAGTCGCAACATCAGTAATCTCATCTGAATTAATTTTATCCATTTCAATCATTGGAACAAATTCAGGGCATGGTTGCTCAATCACAAAAGTTTTTGGCTTGAATTCTAAAATTGCATTTGTATAAGCCTTAGTTTTTACTGTAGAAGGAGTTGCGAGAACACCTACCCTAGATTCCTTTATGGTTGAGGAAGCAGACCCAATCAAGTCAAAAACCGGGACATCTAAATTGTTTTTGAGTACGTCCAAGGCAATGGCATTTGTTGTGTTGCAGGCGACCAAAAAAGCGTCAATTTTCTGAGAACTAAACCAAGATGATATTTCTTCAGCAATCTTTTTAATCTCATTAGTTGTCTTTACTCCATAGGGAAGTCTTGCTGTATCAGCTAAATATATAAATGAATTGTAAGGACATAACTCAATAACCTTTTTTAGAACAGAGAAGCCTCCAATACCACTATCAAATAATCCAATACGCATATCTAATTTGAAACTTTCAAATAATTCAGTATTCCCCTCGCGATAGCAAAAGACATCATATCCCTATAATCTTTTTGTCGTAGTAAATCAGCATCATATTTACCAGTAACAAATCCAATCTCTACTAAAGCTGCAGGCATGGATGTTTTTCTAATGACATAAAAGCGTGATCTACGAACACCCCTATCTGGGCTTTGCGGTGAAAAAATTAAAATTTGTTTTTGAATATTTTTAGCTAGAGAATGGCCTTTATAACCTGAGTAATAATATGTCTCTAAGCCATTAACATCTTTTCGCTTTCCTCTTGTTGCATTGGCATGAATACTCACAAAAGCATCTGCTTTTAAATTATTAGCCTTGGTAACTCTTGGCTGAAGGTCTAATGTTCTCTCATAATTCCGAGTTAAAATAGTTTTCACGCCTTTATTTGTTAGAAATCTTGAAACACTCTTTGACACTTCTAGAACGATATCAGTCTCTCTTAATCCATTTATTCCAACAGCGCCAGGGTCTGAGCCACCATGACCTGGATCAATAACAACTTTATACTTTCCAAAAGGCACATTTGGTAAAGAAGAAATATCTAAATCTTGAGGCTTTATTTTTTCATAAGTTCTTTTTATTGAGTTTCTTAAAATATTACCTTCTTCAATGGAACGAAAAGAATTACTTTCCAGACCAATAAGTTTCAGCTCCCAGGTATTTGGTGATATGCCAATTAATTGTAATTTTGAGGGTGCTAATTCAACTGATGGCAAGAATTCAATAACAAGCCTTGTTTTACCCTTATGGGGTTTACCTAGTCTAATTTCCTTAACTGAACCATTACCTTTGATAGTTCTAGGTCGACTTAATTCTCCAGGAAAATCAATCCAAACCCTCTCACCTTTGTCAGTAGTTGAAGATTGATAAAAAGCATTTAATTTAGCCCCAGAGGAAGTTCTTAATTGAAGGCTACCGTTACTAGTTAAGGCCCAAGCAGCAAGAGCACTAGCAGATCTTAGAGGTAAAGAAATAAAGAGATTGGAACAAAAAACAAATCCCGCAAACAATCCTAATTTCGACTTTAAAGATTGATCTTTAAACATCAAAGGAAAAGCTCTGTTTTTCGATGTTTCAGGCTGGGCATTTGTCCTCTAATTCTTTCTACTCTTTCTTTATCAGCAGGAGCTATTGCTGCGCCTTGAACAACCCCTGCATCTGCTAAAACTGTCCCCCATGGATCAATGACCATCGCATGTCCATGGCTTTGTCTTCTGCCATAATGACGACCAGTTTGCGCTGGTGCAACAACATAAGCAGTGTTTTCAATAGCTCTTGCTTGCAGCAAGACTTGCCAATGATCCTTTCCGGTAAAAGCAGTAAAAGCTGCTGGAATCATTAATAAATCTGCTCCTTTATTTACCAAATCCCTATAAAGTTCAGGGAATCTTACGTCGTAACAGATAGATAATCCAATTTTGCAAAGACCTGGCACGTCAACAACAGGAGGAGATTCCCTTCCTGAAACAATTGTTTCAGATTCTCTGTAAGTATTACCTTCAGGTAGATCAACATCAAAAAGATGGATTTTGTCATATTTTGCTAGAGATTGACCGTCTTTACCAAACAACTCCGCTCTATTTAAAGTTCTTATTCCATCTCCAGCTGGAACAGGAAAACCACCTCCAAGCAAAACTACTTGATATCTCCTTGCCATGGTTACTAAAAAGCTATTGCATTTTTCAAAGATTGAAGATGCAATTTTTAATTTTTTCTGATCTTCACCTAAAAATGCAAAGTTTTCAGGAAGCCCAACAAGATCAGCCCCACGCCTTGCCGCTAACTCAATTTGTTCTTCAGCAGCATTGAGATTTGCGTCTATGTCTGAGGTACTGGTTAGCTGTAAGGCCGCAGCCAAAAAATCTGACACTGAGTTAAAAAGAAAAATAATTTATAAAGTTAGTTTGAGCGAAGTACGCCCATCTCAATCTGTTTGGGAATTACAGAAAGGTTGTCCAAAGAAGCGCAACAAGCAAAATCATCATCATGATTACCTATTCCTGCAAGTCTTTGTCCATGACTTGCAATACGTAAACATCCTTCAACATCATTTTCCCAATTTTTCCATAGTGCTATGGAGGCCATCAATTCATCATTTAATATCTGAACCGATTCTAATTGATCCATTAAAAGAGAGGCTAAAGCCCCAGCGGCTAAAGAATCTTCTAAAGAATAGGAACCTTCCCACCCACTACCAACAATCCAAACTTCTTTGGGATTATCACTTTTCAATCTTTCAGCAATAGCTTTTCTGTTTGGGAGTGCCATTGTGTACAAACATTTAGATTCTCTAACACGATGTAGTGACCTTGTTCCATTAGTCGTACTCATAAAAACTCTTTTTCCTTTTACCCTCTCAGTTGAGACTCCTAATGGAGAATTTCCCAAGTCAAATCCATCTAATTTTTCTCCTCCTCTCTCACCAACAAGTATTTTTTCTTTAGAGTCAAAAGCATTTGCCTGACTTTTAAGTTCATCAACATCTGCAAACACCTGCACTGAATCAGCTCCATTTTCAAGAGCCCAAGCAATGGTTGTTGTAGCTCTCAGAACATCAATCACCACTGACGATTCGGGAATAATTCCATCAGGCACATCTGCCGCTACATAAAAATAAGAAAGTTTCATTTCCACAAAGGCTGATAACTTGCGTCACAGTAACTAGATAAATAGGTTAATCGTGCAGACCTTCATGAAATTATTTCGTCAAGAACCTCTTACACGGGACATTAGAGATTTTCTTACTCTTTTAGAAAAGAAAGGACAATTAAAAAAAATAAGTAGTCAAGTTGATAGTGACCTAGAGATTGCGGCCATAAGCGACCGAGTACTCGGAATGGGTGGTCCTGCTCTACTTTTTGAAAATGTAAAAGGGTCCTCAATGCCTGTTGCAGTGAATTTGCTTGGGACAATGGAACGTGTGGTTTGGAGTATGGGTTTAGAGAAGCAAGAAGAATTGGAAGATTTAGGAAAGAAATTAGCTCTTTTGCAGCAACCACGGCCTCCGAAAGGATTTAAAGACACCAAAGCTTTTGTTTCAGTTGCATGGGATCTACTTAAAGCACGTCCAGATATTGATCTCTTGCCACCATGCCATCAACAAATAATTGGTGAAAAAGACTTGGATCTAAATCATTTACCACTTTTGCGTCCCTGGCCAGAGGATGCTGGAGGTGCCATAACTTTAGGTCTCGTAATTACTAAAGATCCTGAAACAGGCGTGCCAAATGTTGGTGTTTACAGACTTCAAAGACAGTCTGCAAAGAGCATGACAGTCCATTGGTTAAGTGTCAGAGGAGGCGCTGGGCATCTTCGCAAAGCAGCTGCAATGAATAAAAAATTAGAAGTAGCTGTTGCTATTGGAGTTCATCCACTTCTTGTCATGGCGGCAGCAACTCCTATTCCAGTGCAGCTAAGCGAGTGGCTTTTTGCAGGTTTGTATGCAGGAGAAGGTGTTCGACTAACAAAATGCAAAACTATTGATCTTCAGGTACCTAGTCATAGTGAAATTGTTCTAGAAGGGTCTATATCTCCAGGAGAAGAGATGATTGATGGTCCTTTTGGAGACCATATGGGGTTCTATGGGGGGGCTGAGTCCTCCCCTTTGATTAGATTCCACTGTATGACTCAAAGGAAAAAACCAATATTCTTAACAACTTTTAGTGGTAGGCCTCCAAAAGAAGAAGCAATGCTGGCCATTGCATTAAATCGAATTTATACACCAATACTTAAACAACAAATACCTGAAATTATTGATTTTTTCCTTCCGATGGAGGCTTTGAGTTACAAGCTGGCAGTCATTTCAATTGACAAAGCATATCCTGGTCAAGCGAAAAGAGCTGCTATGGCGTTTTGGAGTGCTTTACCTCAATTTACTTATACAAAATTTGTCGTCGTCGTCGACTCCACTATTAACGTAAGAGATCCAAGACAAGTAGTTTGGGTCTTATCCAGCCAAGTTGACCCTCAAAGAGATTTATTTATTTTAGAGAATACACCTTTTGATACACTTGACTTCGCTAGTGAGAATATAGGGTTAGGAGGGAGATTAGCTATTGATGCAACAACAAAAATTGGTCCAGAGAAAAATCATGATTGGGGAAAGCCACTAACAAGACCAAAAGAACTTGAAGACAAAGTAAATGCAAGATGGGCAGAGCTAGGATTATCCGAGTTGGAAAACAACCAACCAAGTCCAGAATTATTTGGGTATGTTATCGATCAAATAATGCGTCAAAAACAAATAAACAATTCATAAACCAGAAATAAAGCTTATCGATAAATAAAATATAAAAAATATTTTTTTTTCATTGAAAGTCCCCACTAGAGAACAGTCTTTAAGAGACCTTCAAAAAGGAGGGGAGCTCTTCGGAAAAGTGAAAGTTCCTGGCGATAAATCAATATCACACCGAGCACTACTGTTTGGGGCTATAGCTAAAGGGAAAACAATAATCAAAGGTCTTTTACCTGCTGAAGATCCATTAAGTACTGCTGAATGCCTGAGGTCAATGGGCGTAAAGATAAGTCCTATAAGAAAAGGGAGCATCGTTGAAGTTGATGGCGTTGGATTAGATGGTCTCCAAGAGCCTATTGATATTTTGAATTGCGGAAATTCAGGAACAACTATGAGATTAATAATTGGGTTATTAGCTGGTCAAGAAGACCATCATTTCATCCTTACAGGAGATAAATCACTGCGAAGCAGGCCAATGAAAAGAGTAGGGCAGCCGTTAAAAATGATGGGAGCTAAAGTTTCTGGTAGACGAGGTGGAGACTTTGCTCCTCTCTCTATTATCGGGAACAAATTAAGGGGTGCTGTAATTGGTACTCCAGTAGCAAGTGCTCAGATAAAATCTGCAATCTTACTAGCTGCTCTTAATGCAGAAGGCTCAACGACCGTTATTGAACCGGCCAGATCAAGAGATCATAGCGAGAGAATGTTAAAAGCCTTCGGAGCTAATCTAGAAGTTGGTGGTGAAATGGGTAGACATATAACTGTTTCCCCAGGTAATGATCTAAAGGGTCAATCAATTACAGTTCCAGGAGATATTAGTTCCGCTGCATTTTGGCTCATTGCAGGTAGCATCATACCCGGATCAGAATTAGTTGTAGAAAATGTTGGTCTAAATCCAACAAGAACTGGAATACTTGATGTATTAGAAGCAATGGAAGCCAATATCAACGTTATAAACAAAAGAGACGTAGCCGGTGAACCTGTCGGCGATATTGAGGTTTTCTACAAAGAAAACTTAAAACCATTTAAAATCGATGGGGAGATAATGCCTAGGCTTATAGACGAGATACCTATTTTATCCGTAGGAGCATGTTTTTGTAATGGTATTAGTCAAATAAAAGGGGCAAGTGAATTGAGAGTTAAAGAAACCGATCGATTAGCTGTAATGGCCAGGCAATTAAAAAGAATGGGGGCCAAAGTAGATGAGCATCAAGATGGTCTAACTATCTATGGAGGGAAAGATTTAGAAGGAGGCGAGCTTGACAGTGAAAATGATCATCGCATAGCAATGAGTTTAGCTATTGCATCAATAATGGCTAATTCTAATTCGACATTACGACGTAGTGAAGCTGCAGCAATTTCCTACCCTGATTTTTGGAGTGATCTTAAGAGACTTCAACAAAAAAATTAGCTTTTATTAAAATTGGATGATTATAAAAAACACACGACAAAAGATGGAAGTTTAAGTCTATATAGCTTGAGCTATGAAGAGGAATTTCATGACAAGGACGGAGCACTCAGAGAATCAATCAATAAATATCTATTACCAGCTCAATTAGAACAATTTTCTAACACTGAAAAGATAGTTGTTTTAGATGTTTGCATGGGCTTAGGGTACAACACTGGATGTATTCTAGAAAAGTTACTTCAAACCAATATAAAAATCGAATGGCATGGGCTTGAGATTGACGAAAAGCCTCTAAATATCGGCCTTAAAGAAAAGATATTTCAGGAGATTTGGTCTCCAAAAGTATTACATTTTTTTAATTCCTTAAACAAATCAGGCAAATGGACTGAGGGTTTTAACGAGGGAACTATTCACTGGGGAGATGCAAGGAATAAAATATTCGACATACAAGATTCTCTAAAGTTTGACTTAATTCTTCTTGATCCTTTTTCTCCACAAAAGTGTCCCGAGCTATGGAGTGAGGAGTTCATCTGTTTATTAGCCGAAAGACTCTCTAAGAAGGGCCGCTTGATTACATATTCCACTGCCGCTTCAATTAGAGCGAGTTTCAAAAGAGCTGGTTTAAATATCTATTCAATAGTTCCATCAATCGATGATAAAAGCAAATGGAGTTTAGGGACAGTCGCTTTGAAAAAACAATTTGAACAACAGATGATTGTAAATAATTATCAGATTAAAGAGCTAAGCATCAAAGAAGTTGAACACCTTGCTACTCGTTCATCAATTCCTTACAGAGATCCAACAGGAAAAGGAAACTCTAAAGAAATTATTTCAACAAGAGAAATAGAACAATCTAAAAGTCAATTAATAAACACTTCAGCATGGAGAAAACGATGGAATACTGCGCGATAGCATTAAAGGAATTAGATTTCTTCAAAAACTACTCTAATGCTTGCTATCGCAATTTTAGCGGCTGGAAAAGGTACAAGAATGAAAAGCAACCTGCCTAAGGTTCTTCACCATTTGGCAGGGAAATCACTCATTGATAGAGTGTTGTCTTGTACTCAGCGCCTCAGGCCAAACCGTAGATTAATAGTCGTAGGGCATCAAGCCAACTTAGTAGAGGATTCTCTAAAAAATCAACAAGATTTAGAGTTTGTTCTTCAGCAACCTCAAAATGGAACTGGACATGCAATTCAGCAACTAAGTTCAAAATTAAAAGGATTTAATGGAGAACTTTTAGTCTTAAATGGGGATGTCCCACTACTAAAAGAGGAAACCCTAAGTTCACTTTTAAAATTTCACAAAGAATCCAATGCGAGTGTAACTTTTTTAACTGCAACTCTAGACTCTCCAACTGGATATGGACGAGTATTAACAGATAAGTCAGGCCTAGTTAAAGAAATCATTGAAGAAAGAGATTGCACTGATGAACAGCGAAAAAACAAGTTAATAAATGCTGGTATATATTGTTTTGATTGGCAACAATTATCAGATATTTTAAATTTGTTATCTAGCCAAAATAGTCAAAACGAACTTTATCTAACAGATACTATAAGTTTACTTAAAAAGGCAATACATTTTGAGATAGATGATCCATTTGAGATCAAGGGGATTAATGATAGATATCAACTATCTGAATGTGAAAACTATATCCAAGAAAGACTAAAATCCCTTTGGATGAGCAAAGGTGTTTCATTCATTGATCCTGTCAGCTGTTCGATAAGTGAGGATTCAAACTTTGGTATAGACATAATTATTGAACCACAAACTCATCTTCGTGGAAAATGCAATATTGGCAACGGATGTCATTTAGGACCCGGTAGTGTCATAACAAATTCAACACTTTCGGAAAATGTTTTAGCCATTCATTCATTCATCAATGAAGCAACGATTGGAAATAATACATCAATAGGTCCTTTCGCTCACATAAGGCCGGAATCAAATATAAGTAAAAATTCTAAGATAGGAAACTTTGTAGAAATAAAGAAAAGTTCTATTGGTGAAGGAACAAAAATCAATCATTTAAGCTATATAGGTGATTCAACTCTTGGGAAAAATATTAACATTGGAGCAGGGACAATTACAGCTAATTTTGACGGCAAAAATAAACACAGAACAATTATTGATGATTACTCAAAAACTGGTGCAAATTCTGTACTGGTTGCACCCATCAATATTGGTTCAAATGTAACCATTGGCGCAGGCTCAACGATAAGTAAAGATATTCCAGACAAGACTTTAGTAGTTGAGAGATCAAAAGCAATTATTAGAACTAAGAATAATTAACTACAACAACAAATTTATTGATTTAAATAAGCTAAAACTTGTTCCAATTCCAATTTACGACTACCTTTGATCAAAATATTATCTCCAGGAGACAGCCATGTTAACAATGATATAGCAGCATCTCTAGGTGTTCTTACTACATCATGATTTGGTAATTCTTTAATTGTCTTTTTTATGATGTTATATTCATCTCCACAAGAGACAAAAACAATTCCAGTTAGACCTAGTTCAACCGCTCTTTGAAGAACTTTCTGATGAAGTGAAATACTCTCAGAGCCTAGCTCAAGCATCGTACCTAAAACTGCAAAATGTCTGCCAGGCTTACTTACTAATAACTCTAAAGAAGCAATCACAGATTCAGGAGATGAATTATAAGTCTCATCTAAAACTAAAAATTGTCCACAATCAACCAATCTATTTCTTCCCTTTGGCATATTTATATTTAATGGATCAAGATTCTTTATTGATACTCCTAATTCAGTTGCAACAGTCAATGCCATCAGAAAATTCATAGCATTATGTCTTCCTTCAAGTGGCAATTTAAATTTATTTCCCTGAAAAAAAATGAGATTATTTTGCATATCAATTCGTGAAATATAATCTGGTTCAATATCTGTAAAAGCAAAATACTCATCATTACGACCTAACCAATCAAGTGAAAAGCCTTCTATCGCAACTCGAACAATACGTCCTGACCATTTCCCCGACAAAGCTTTCTCTAAGAGGTTTTCACCAAAAGGAATAATCACAACGCCATCAGGTCTTAGGTTCGAGGTGATTTCCGACTTGGCTTTTGCAATATTTTCTCTACTACCAAGGATACCTATATGAGCTTGTCCCACATTTGTAATTACCGCAATATCTGGTTCGGCGACTCGAGAGAGACGTTCAATTTGACCGATGCCGCGCATACCCATTTCAAGAACAAATGCAGCATCTCTTTCAGACCCTCTAAGCAGAGTACTTGGAACACCGACATCATTATTTTCATTTCCTATACTTGAAACAATTTCACCAAGAGGAGACAGTACTGAGCGAATCAATTCTCTTGTAGTTGTTTTACCAACAGAACCAGTAACAGCAACTACTGGAAGATTTAAATTCCTCCGATGAAGCAATGCGATCTGTTGATAGGCGTATAGAGTATCTGGAACCAACCAGTAGGTAAAGTCAGCTGGTATCAGGCCTTTAAATTGTTTAGAAACTATTGCTGCCTGTATACCAATATCAATAGCATTGTTTAAGTAATCATGGCCATCAAATGTATTGCCTACTAAAGGGACAAAGAAATCACCCTTTTCAATTGTTCTCGAATCAGTAGATATACGACCAATAGGTAAATCATGATTTATTTCCTTTTGACTAAATGGCTTCCCCCATAGCCTAATTAAATCCTTAAAAGTAATATCCATACAAATATTTGAACAGAAATAAAGTAATCTAAATACACAAAAATCCTATAATTTTATTTTTTCCCTTTCCGCGAAGGATCAGCTTCTTGGCCGTAAGAAAACTTTTCAACCTCTGCTGCATCAGGAGAAGGCTCCTTGATTCCACAAACATCTTTATACATTAATTCATATTCCTTCGCGGATCTATCCCAACTATATTTATTTGACATTGCTCTTACTTGTAATTCCTTCCAACTTTTTTGATGTCTATAAGCTTCCCAAGAACGAACTAACGCTGTATAAAAGTCAATTGGTTCATAACGATCAAAGCAAAATCCGGAACCTGTCTCATTAATGGGGTTGTAAGGCTCTACTGTATCAACTAAACCGCCAACTTTTCTTACTATAGGAATAGAGCCATAACGCATAGCTAATAATTGACTTATTCCACATGGCTCAAAACGACTAGGCATAAGGAATGCATCAGCCCCTCCATAAATGAGCCTAGACAATGCGTCATCATAAGTAAGGAAAACAGAAAAACGACCAGGATACTCAATCGCAAGTTGCCATAAAGATGACTCTAGAGAGCGATCTCCTGTGCCAAGAACAACAATTTGAGAGTCAGTATAAGAAAGAACCCTATTAGCTACTTGTAGTAAAAGATCAATACCTTTTTGATCAACAAGTCTACTTACCATACCCATTAGATATTTATCTGGATTAACCTCAAGTCCCATTCTCTCTTGAAGAACTCTTTTATTAATTGCTCTACCTGAGGTATTATCTGCACTAAATTTAGCTGGTAATGAATTATCTGTTGCTGGATTCCAGTCGTCTAGATCAACTCCATTTAATATTCCACGTAATTTACCCGAAATATAATTCAAAAGTCCCTCTAATTTTTCTCCATATTCAGATGTTCGGATTTCCCTTGAATAGGTTGGAGATACTGCATTAACTCTATCGGCATACAACATTGCTGATGCCATGGTGTGATCACCATGCATATACCATGGGCACCAAGTTATTTGATCAAGTTTCCATCTCCATGGGCCTTGATACTTAAGATTATGGATAGTAAATACCGTGCTGATTTCGGGGTCTTGATGCATCCATACTGGGATCATTCCAGTATGCCAATCATGACAATGGAGGACTTGTGGCTTCCACGAGTTCCATGCAAATTCAGCAACTGCACTAGCAAAGAAAGTAAATCTCCAATCTTCATCTTCTCCTCCATAAACGCTCTCAGAGTCAAAACAAGGATGTCCAACTAAATAAATTGGCAACCCATTTGAGGGATGCCTTGTTTCAAAAACAGCAAAATCAACGCCCATTGTATTGCCTCGAAAAATCGGCTCAGGAGCAATATCCATCAAGGTCCATAGCTTTCCATATCCAGGAATTATTAATCGAACGTCATGTCCAAGTTTTTTAAGAGCAGGAGGTAATGAACCAACAACATCACCCATACCTCCAACTTTTATCATTGGAGCGCATTCAGCAGCAGCAAAAAGTATTCGCATTTAATTCATTAAACAGAAAGGTTTATCTTTCGGATAAACCAAATAAAAATCATGGAAGCCATTTTGATTCGGAGAAATCAGGGTCCCTTTTCTCCATGAAAGCATTTCTTCCCTCCTTTGACTCATCAGTCGTATAAAAAAGATGTGTTGCCTGGCCAGCAAGCTCTTGAATACCTGCTAATCCATCAGTATCAGCATTAAAAGAAAATTTCAAACACTTTATAGCCGTTGGGCTGTTTTGAAGAATTTCTCTAGCCCATTTAACCCCCTCTGACTCGAGTAAATTAATTGGCGAGATGGCATTTATTAGACCCATATCCAAGGCTTCCTTCGCTCCATATTTCCTACATAGGAACCAGATTTCCCTGGCTTTCTTTTGACCTACAACTCTGGCCAAATAACTTGAACCGAACCCTGCATCAAAGCTACCAACCCTAGGACCTGTTTGACCAAAGATTGCATTATCTGCCGCCAAGCTCAAGTCACAAATTAAATGTAAAACATGTCCACCCCCGATTGCGAAACCTGGAACAAGAGCAATAACTACTTTAGGAAGGCTCCTAATTATTCGCTGTAAATCAAGAACATTTAAACGAGGGATACCATCATCACCAAGGTATCCTCCACTTCCACGAATAGTCTGATCTCCTCCAGAGCAAAAAGCGAATTTTCCATCCTTCGAGGGACCAACTCCCGTAAATAAAACCACTCCAATTTTCGGATCTTCTCTTATTCTGATAAACGCATCACAAAGTTCTGAAATTGTTTGAGGTCGAAAAGCATTTCTTTTTTCAGGACGATTAATCGCAACGCGAGCAATTCCCTCAGAACTAATATCAAAAAGAATATCTTTGTATTCACCAACAGCAACCCATGAGGTAATAATTTCCCCAGGGAGTACTCTTCTAGAGATATTTTCAGGAGTAGAAGGTTTTATCGTCATTGTTTAAATTAGTCAGAACTTGATAAATTGTCAGACAATGTTCTTTTCAGGTCATCACGCAAACTTACTCTCAATTTATGATCTTCAACGGAGTTAGTACAAACTCTTATTAATACATTTGTAGAGAGAGAAAAGCTCCATTCTATTGCTTTTTCCAAATCATCCATGCAAGCAACTTGCCTATATTTCAATCCATAGGCTTTTGCAAGTGTAAGATGACAAACTTGCTGAGGCATAAGAAAAATTTCTTCAAAATCTCCTTCTTGAATTCTATCTATATTTAATTGATTAAATATACCTCCTCCTCCATTATCTATCATTATTACTACTAGACTAATATTTTTATCCTTTGAAAATAACCAACCATTTGTATCATGAAGAAGTGCTAAATCACCTGTAATCAAAATCATTCTCCCCATAATTATTGATAATCCCATACCCATCGAAAGTGTCCCATCAATTCCTGAACAGCCCCTAAAGCCAAAGCACCTTCTTAATAAAGCCCCTTTGCCAGAATAACTCAACCAATCTCTTATGGGACTGCTTGAGGCAAGCATTAAAGGAACGGAGCTTGGCAGTAAGCGAGGAAGCAATCTAGCCAAAGCAGGTTCAGTAATTATCCCATTTCGGAATAACCTTTTATCAAGCCAATCATCTATTAATAAATCATAATTAATTAGCTCTGTAGTTAATTTTCTACTAATAATCTTTTTATCTATTTCAGGCTTTACAGTAATACTCTCAAACAATTTATCAACCCAATAAGAAAATCCCTCACTAAATTGAGTTGCGTCCCCTATCGGATCAAGATTGCGACGATCTCCCTCAGTAATAAGTAATTGTACTTTTCCAGGTTTTTTAAGCCAAGTTTGTAATTCTCTACTTGGAGGTAATGGTCCCAAGCGTAAAACTTGAACCTCTTGGATTTTTTCAAATAAGCCTGTTGAGAAAAAAAGATCCCAGTTATTTATTACACCCTCTTGATCATATTCAACGCCAGAAAGTGGGTCAGCAAGAATTGGCCATCTAGTTAATTTTTGCCATTTCTTTAATGATTTCCTAAAAGAATCAAGTTGTTTTACTTTTCCTCTCCATGGACCAACAATAATTATTCCTAAAGAAAATGGATCTAATTTTGGTGGATTTAAGGAGGGGAAATTCTTAACGATTTCAGTTTTATTTGAAATAATTTTATCCTTTAAAAATACTTCAGAGCCCCATCCCTCAAGAACTTTTTTCTGGTCAATTTCGCAAGGATGTAAGGGTTCTTCATATGCAAGGTTTATATGAACTGGACCAGGCAGGTCAGAAGCCATTTCGAATGATTTTTCTACTAAAGATGTAAGTCTCTCTTTAGAAATTAAATGAATTCCTTCTTTTGGAGATTCACCAAAATATCTACAAACAGACGTAAGAAAATCCTGTTGATTTACGGCTTGATTAGCTCCACATTCTTTTAATCGCAGAGGTCTATCTGCAGTCAAGAATAAGAGAGGATGGCATGATCGATCTGCCTCAACAGCCGCCGGCAAAAGATTTGCGACAGCACTACCAGAAGTAGTAATAACACCACTTACTTTTCCACTTGCAGCACTTATTCCTAAGGCAAGGAATGCAGCTGACCTTTCATCAATTGATGTTATGAGAGTTAATTCTTTTCTTTTAGAGAGGCTTGCTGCTGCTAATGCAAGAGGTCCTGATCTACTCCCAGGACAAAGGACAAAATATCTAACTCCCTTTGCCACTAGAGCTTTAAGAAGCTCTAAGCTAATAAAAAAATTGTAACGTGCTAATGAAATTGCCAAAATAACAACTACTTCGATTTTTGTAAAACACTTTCCAACAAGAAACTTACATAAAAAAAATTCATGACAACCACCGAATCAAAAAAGAATCAAAACCAAAACAATTGGAAAGGATTGTTAGTTTGGATATTAATTGCGCTTTTATTAAGATGGCAAGTAGTTGAACCTAGATGGATTCCATCTGGATCAATGATTCCAACCTTGCAAATTCAAGATCGAATATTGATAGAAAAAATAACTCCAAGAATTAATCACAAATTAAATAAAGATCTAAGTTTAAATTCGATAGTTATTTTCAAACCTCCAAAGATTCTTATACAAGCAGGATACAGTGATGGTTCAGCTCTCATTAAAAGAGTTGTTGGATTACCTGGAGACAAAATAGAAGTAAAGAATGGAAAACTATATAGAAATGAAAAAGAAATAAATGAACCTTGGATTAAAGAACCTATCCAATATGAAATGGAAGCAATAAATGTACCTGAATATTCACTTTGGGTTTTAGGAGACAACAGGAACAACAGTTTAGACTCTCATGTATGGGGAGCTCTTTCAGAAAGAAATCTCATAGGTACGGCACTTGCTAGGTACTGGCCATTAAAAAAAATAGGGCCTATTCGGTTCCCATAACCTGAATAAAATTTTATTAGAGTACATTTTGCGATAATGTGTAGTTAAACGGAAAGAACTGGATGTTTAATCCTGAATTTTTAGCTACAGACAATAATGAGGGACAGGGACATGAAGCAAATGCTCTAATTCAGTACTTACAAGATCAACCTGCAGACGTTTTACAAAGAGTCGCTAAATCCGCCAGTCCAGAGATTCAAGAAATAATCCGACACAATGTTCAAGGTTTACTTGGAATGTTACCTGGAGAGCAATTCGAGGTAAAAGTTACCTCGAATAAGGATAATTTGGCCAGTTTATTAGCTTCTGCCATGATGACAGGTTATTTTTTAAGACAAATGGAGCAAAGGAAACAGTTAGAGGAAACACTCTTATCCGATGAAGAAATGTCAGTCGACCCAGATAAAATTTAAACACTAAAACTTTTTAAAAGGATTTTTGGGTACTACACCAATGTCCAATAATTTTTGATCTAACCAACTTAGAAAGCTTAAGTCCCCGTTGTTATTGGCCCAATCTGATTTATTTATTTTATCTTTTAACGTTTTTATTTCATATTTTGAAAATCTAACTTTTCCGCAGTAATGAGCAGAAATCAGCCATGAAATCCCTTGCAAGGATTCAACTTTATTTAACCAAGATATATATGCTTTTCGTGCTCTAGGAAACACTAATCTTTCCAATACAGGAGCAATTTGTATTAGTGGAGTTTTTTTTCCAACTATTTTCATAGCAGATAATTCCCATCCTCTCTGCCAAGAAAAAGGATAAATTCCAAAATGTGCCCTTTTGTTTCTTAAATTAGGTTTGAAAGAATTTCCAAAAATTTCTTTTATTTTGGGGATCACCAACTTCTCTGGCATTAAATAAGAAGCAAAAAGAACCACACGAAGCCATCCTTTTCTTCTTGCTATAGGCGTATCAATAAGTTCTTCAGATCCCCTATCTCTTGAATGAAACAATAAAGGGGTAGGGTCTAAATCAAAAAGTTCTGGAGGAGTCTCTTCAATACCCACTAGGGCATCTGTCACCAACAAAGATTTTGATGGCTTATGAAAGCAACAAATCTCTTGAAAACGTGCAAGACCAATATCAATGGGGCCTAACGAAATCCATTCACAATAATCTTCATAAGGGAATCCATCAGCCAATAAAATATTTGTTCTATTAGATGGAATTCCTAGCCAATCAAAAGGAAGTTGAAAAGGGAAACTAAATTGTCCAGGACATACCCATATTTTTGCATTAGGAAAAGCTCTAGCTAAAGCAGGAAGACCGATTTTATGTTCTAAACCTGAAGCCGTAGGTAAGACAATAGTTTTTACAGGTCCAATTTTTTTTACAAGTACATCTATGTCCCTAAGCAATTCATCAGTCGGAGGGAGAGGGTTAATTATCATTAATTCATTATTAACTCTGACAACTAATAACCTCACTGGCACGGCAACATAATAAATGCCTTGAAGTTGCTCAAAACTCCAAATCTGATTAGGAACTAATTCACGAAATATTGTTCTTTTTCTACCATAAGGATAGAGCGGTAAAAGTGGCCACCAACTCCATTTTTGCTCAGAAGCAAGATTACTCATAGTTGTATTTAATTAATCATTATTTATTAAAGATTGGTTTTTAAATATTCCATATCTTGGGGCAAATAAAAAAGCTATAAGAAAAATCAATGTTTGAACTAAAACGATAGATCCACCTGTTTCTATGTCTGACCAATAACTTATATAAACCCCGAGAATACTTGAGAATGAGCTACTAATAACTGCTAATATTGTCATTCTATCAAAACGATCTGTTAGCAAATATGCCGTTGCACCAGGAGTTATCAACATTGCTACTACAAGAATAATACCAACAGTTTGCAACCCAACTACTGCAGATAATGATAATAAAGTTAGCAACAAATAATGAAGAATGCCTGTATTTATTCCTATGGAACGAGCGTGCTTAGCATCAAAACAGTACAGCATTAAATCTTTTCTAAAGATAAGCAAAATAAATATAACAATAAAAGAGATTATTAAAGTCTGATTAACATCAGAACGCGAAATACCTAGAGGACTTCCAAAAAGAATCTGCATAAGATCAATATTACTTTTTATTTTCGAAACCAATACAATACCTAAGGCGAAAAATCCTGTAAAAACTAGACCTATTACTGTGTCTTCTTTAATCCTAGATTTCTGTTTAACAAATCCAATTAAAGCAACAGAACCAACTCCAAAAACAAAAGCACCTAAAGAGAAAGGCAACCCTAAGGCATAAGCAACTACTACACCTGGCATAACTGCATGAGAAACCGCATCGCCCATTAAAGCCCATCCTTTTAACGTCATATAACAAGATAAAAGGCCGCAAACACTTCCCACTAGGGCGCTAACCATTAAAGCTCTCCTCATGAATTCATGAGTTAATGGATCCAAAAGCCAATTTATTGGCGTAATGGAAATCAAAAGTTCACTCATTTACAAAATCTTTACTCGACTGAGGCCCAGATAAAGGATTTGGCGGCATGCCTCCAAATGTTTTGTTGAGGTTTTCTGTTGTAAATACTTCCGAAGTTTCTCCATAGGCAAGAACTGTCTTATTTATGAGTACGACAAAATCACAAAAATCACGAACATGATTCAAATCATGCGTAGAGATCAAAATAGTGTGTCCTTCTTGTCGAAACTGAAGAAAAAGCTCAGCCATTAGCTTTTCAGTTGGAACATCCACTCCAGAGAAAGGTTCGTCTAACAGCAGTACTGATGCTCTTTGAGCAATCGCTCTTGCAAGAAAAACCCTTTTACGTTGTCCACCCGACAAAGACCCAACAGGTCTTTGTCTAAGGTCGTACAAATCGACTCTTTCAAGAGCATGAACAACTGCTCTTCTATCAGACTCTCTAGGAATGCGAAAAATATTCATAGAGCCATATCTACCCATCATCACAACATCCCAAACACTTACAGGGAATGAGTAATCTATTCCTTCATTTTGAGGAACATATGCAACGGATTGCTCCTTTTGAGCTTCGTTAACTTTAAATCCATTAATCCTTATTTTCCCCCTAGAGGGTCTAATAAAACCCATTAAAGCCTTGAAAAAAGTAGATTTACCGGCACCATTCATGCCCACAAGACCACATATTGAACCTGCTTTTAAATTCAAACTCGCGTCATAAAGTGCAACCGTACCGTTGTAATCAACACAAACTTGATCTGCTTCTATTCGCATAAAATCTTTTTCATGACTTTTGAAAATTGGATTCATTATTTTTTCAATGATGTGTTGGTAAGGCCTTTAATAAGTAATTGAACGTTATACCTTTGCAAATCTAAAAAGGTTGAGGCGGGACCATCAGAGTCTGAAAGTGAATCTACATAGAAAGTACCTCCAAAGACAGAATTGCTAGCTTTTGCAACTTCTTTTTGTGCTTCTGCGCTCACAGTACTTTCGCAAAAAATAGTTGGGATATCATTCTCTTTGATTTTTTCAATAAGATTAACCATACGTCTTGGTGTTACTTGGCTTTCAGCGTTAACGGGCCACAAATACCCTTCTTGCATTCCATAATCGCGTGCAAGATAAGTAAAAGCTCCCTCACAAGTCACCAAGAACCTTCTCTCTTTTGGGATCAAGGATAAAGAATCTCTTAACTCTTTATCAAGAGAGGAAAGCTTGGCTTTATAGCTTGAGGCGTTTTCGATGTATTCATCTTCACCATTTGGATCAATTTCAATAAAAGCATCAACTATTTTATCCACGTAATGCTTAGCTTTATTGGGAGACATCCAAGCATGTGGGTTTGGCTTCCCTGCATAGAGATCGTCCTCTATCATTAAAGGTGTTAAGCCTTCAGTCAGTTTTACCTTCGGTATATTACCTGCACTAGAAGTAAATTTCGAGATCCAAGCTTCAAGTCCTAGTCCATTTTCAATAATTAGTTTTGCTCCTTTAGATTTAACAATATCACTAGGTGTAAATTGATAACTATGAATTTCTGCACCTGGCTTGGTAATTGATTTAACAACCAATCTATCTCCAGCAATGTTACTTGCAATATCTTTTAATATCGTAAAGGTTGTCAAGACTAAAGGCCTTTCATCATTTATTTCAGAACTATTTTTAGTTGTACATGATATTAAAAAGGTACAACTAAAAATAACAACTAATAACAGTCTATTAATGCTAGATCTCATATATTAAAAGCGATAGTTTTTTATAATAAGTCCAGGGATTACTTATTTAAATTATTATTAATAAATAACTTTAATCAAAGATAAATTTTATACCAATCAAGTACTCAAACTGATTTAACTTTGTAATTATTAGATTGAGACCGAATCCACTCTTTTGATTGTTTTAAAAAAGCCACCCAATCAACTCTTTCTAGCTCTGCAGCTTTTGATACTAGTTGAGGAGCTTGTTGCTTAATAAGTTCTAAATCAGGCTGAGTGACTCCATTATTGAGAGCCATCCAATCGGCCATTGATCTTCCAACCACTCTTGTTAAGTAAGCAGCACTCAAGGCCTGAATTGTTCCAGCTGCCACCCAAGAGGAACCATCAAACTTAGCCAAACTCAACAATGACTGTCCACTCCACTCAACCACTCCTTGAGCTATTGCAGCCATAGCTAACTGTCTTGAAACCGCCTCAAGCAGTTCTGGCTTCATTTTGGAAGACCATATTTTTGACATTTCCTTAATCATCAAGCCATTTACAACTGCAACTGCAAGCAAATCTGTTGAAGCGACAGGAGAAGCGAAAACAATACCAGCAACTATCCACTGAGATCTTGTTTGAATAATATTGAATTTTTCCCTTCTTAATTTCTCTAAATCTTTTTGCCAAGAAGTATGCAATCGAGACAAAAGTCTTTGCTTAGTGACGTCTGTATTCTTCTTTGGATTTTCAAGAAGTTTCTTAATGGGAGAAAGAACCATTTCCATTTCTGTTTGTGATCCATTCCATTTCAATACCCTGTTAGTCCACCTATCTGGTAATTGAGCCTCTAATGCATTTCTTTCATCAGACCAATTAGTAGAGTCTTGACTTGCAACCATTAGCCAAGCAGGCTGATCTGAAGGGATATTTTTAATCCACAACAGATCTGCTGCACTCATTGGAAGTGACAAGGTATAGACAATAAAATCTTGTTCTTGGATTAAGTCTGGCAAAATCCAATTCCCATCTCTTACCGGAAGAGCTGGTGGAAAGGAAACTTTTATTTGATTGTTAATTCCTAAAACTTTTTCCAATTGCTCTTTATCAGGTAGTTTTATACCTTTAGTTTTCAAGAACCCAATATTTTGATCGTCGCTTCTATCAATAATTTTTTGCAAGGATTTAATTCTTTCTTTTTTCAATTCACTTTGCTCCCCATCTTCAAGTAAGTATTCAAAATCCTCTAAAACGTCATGACATCTTCTTAACCATCCTTGAACAGTGGAAGGAGCATCAAATGACATTTTTCCTGGTTTTAAAAAATAAAAGATAAAACCAAGTCCTAATAGCAATCCCAATCCACCCCCAGGGATATGGGCTACATCACTCAAAAACCATTGACCGGTAATTGTTAGCCCAATAAAAAGACTAATTTTCGGAATAGAAAAAGAAGGTAAGGAGAGAGAGGATTTTGTTAATGAATGATTTTCCACGATTTCAATAAATACAGTTTCTTCTTAGCTAACTTTCATTTTAAAGCAAATCCCCCCTTAATAACCCCATAAAAAGAAGCTTTAACGTTTTTAAAATGAAAAATTTATGCTTAAAGAAATCAAATTATTCAATTTGATTCATTCTCGTTAGATGTGAAAGTGCTAATCAAGATATTCAAATATGTCGCAAAAGTACCGGCTATGCGTCACACTTGCCCCTGTTGGCAAACATGTTCATGGGTGACTCTTACACAAATAACCAGTCTGGTGGAGGCGATTTCCAAAACCAAAGGCAAAATGGTCGCAATAATTTCAGAGGTGGTCGAGGTCCAAATAATAGAGAGGGAGGCTTTCGAATTCGATTAAGTGATAATGAAATGCGAGCAGCTAGATCATTACAAGAAGCCTTTAATCTTCGTTCTACTGTCGCTGTTCTAGGTTTCGCAGTAAGAACTCTTGCACAAATGCTTGAAGATGGAAATCTTGATAATTTAGTCAATGAATACAGGTCTCAAGCACCCAACAATGACCAAAGAAGAGGCCGGGGAAATAATGGAAACAACAACGGAGAAAATAGCAACTCAGTAAATACAAAGCCCAACCCTTTCGCAAGACCAGAAAAACCTGTCAAAGAGGAAGAGGTTATTGAGGCTGAACAAGTAGACAATGTTGTTCAAGATCCTGCAGAAAAAGATAATGTGCAAGACACAGGAGCAAGTTCAAATGAGGATAATTCCACCAATACAAGCGAGCAAGGATAAGTGAATCAGAAGCGAGTCTTATCTGGTGTTCAACCCACAGGAGATGTTCATATAGGTAATTGGCTTGGAGCAATAAGAAATTGGGTTGAATTACAAGAAAATTACGAAACTTTTGTTTGCGTTGTTGATCTTCATGCGATAACTACTCCGCATGACCCAAAATCTCTTCTTCAAAATTCATTATCCACAGCGGCTTTGTATATCGCTTGTGGGATGGATCCTGACAAGTGCTCAATATTTATTCAAAGCCAAATCAGCGCCCATAGCGAACTTTGCTGGATTTTAAATTGCTTAACTCCTTTAAACTGGATGGAAAGAATGATTCAGTTCAAGGAAAAATCCATTAAACAAGGTGACAACGTATCTATTGGATTATTAGATTATCCAGTTCTAATGGCAGCGGATATTCTTCTCTATGACGCTGATTTGGTTCCAGTTGGAGAAGATCAAAAGCAACACCTAGAGCTTGCAAGAGATATTGCTTCCCAAAGAGTTAATTCAAAATTCGGAACTAAAGATAATCCAATACTTAAAGTTCCAAATCCTTTAATTTTGAAGGAGTGTTCCAAAGTAATGAGCCTCACAGATGGGACAAAAAAAATGAGTAAAAGCGACCCAAATGAGAATAGTAGGATTACATTATTAGATAGTCCTGATGTAATTACTAAGAAAATAAAGCGTGCAAAAACTGACTCAGTATTAGGATTAGAATTTGGGAATCCTTCAAGGCCTGAAGCTGATAATCTTTTAACAATTTATTCTATAATTTCTGGCTTGGGTAGAGAAAAAGCAGCTGAGTATTGTTCTGAAATGGGCTGGGGTAAATTCAAACCAGAGTTTACGGAGGCAATGATTAACGCTCTAAAACCTATTCAAGAAAAATATAAAGAACTAATGAATGATCCAGAAGAGTTAAAAAGAATACTAAACAAAGGCAAACTTACTGCCGAGGAGGTTTCTAAGTTAACATTAAATAGAGTTAAAGAAGCTCTTGGATTTTACTCAACTCAATAGACGGTTATGCCAATAATTACTTTACCTGATGGAACTGAAAAGAACTATGAATCATCAGTAACCATTGAAAGAATAGCCACAGATATTGGTCCTGGTTTAGCAAAAGCAGCACTAGCGGGAAGGGTCAACGGTAATCTTTTGGATACATGTATTCCAATCACGAATGATGCCGAAATACAAATAATCACATCAAAGGATAATGAAGGTTTAGAAATTATTAGACATTCATTCGCTCACCTTCTAGGTCACGCAGTAAAGCAGTTATATCCTGAGGCAAAAATGGCCATTGGTCCTGTAATTGAGGATGGTTTTTATTATGATATTTCATACAAAGATACATTTACTCCAGTAGATCTGGAGAAGATTGAAAAAAGAATAAAAGAACTTATAGATAAAGATTATGATGTAGAAGTAGAGGTAGTTTCTCCTAAAAAAGCAACACAAGTTTTCTCAGAAAGAGGTGAAACATTCAAGCTAGATATAATTAAAAACATCCCGAAAGATGAAATTATAAAATTATATAAACATGAAGAATATATTGATATGTGTAGAGGACCTCATGTACCAAACACTCGACATCTAAGAGCTTTTAAATTAATGAAAGTTTCTGGTGCATATTGGAGAGGAGATTCTAACAATGAAATGCTTCAAAGAATATATGGAACAGCTTGGAAGAATTCTAAAGAATTAAAAGAATATATTAATAGAATTGAAGAAGCAGAAAAAAGAGATCATAGAAAGTTAGGAAAAAAACTTTCACTTTTCCACTTTCAAGAAGAAGCACCTGGAATGATTTTCTGGCATCCAAATGGTTGGACTATTTATAGAGTTTTACAAGATTTTATTCGTGAAACGATTTCAAAATATGATTATCAAGAATTAAAATCACCTCAGATAGTTTGTAGAAGTTTGTGGGAAAAATCTGGACATTGGGATAAATTTAAGGAGGACATGTTCACTACTACATCTGAGAATAAAGAATATGCGATAAAACCAATGAATTGTCCATGTCATGTACAAGTATTTAACCAAGGTTTAAAAAGCTATCGTGATCTTCCAATAAGACTTTCAGAATTTGGATCTTGTCATAGGAATGAGCCATCTGGAGCTCTACATGGATTAATGAGAGTAAGAAACTTTGTACAAGACGATGGACATATTTTCTGCACTAATGAACAAATACAAGAAGAAGTTCAAGGTTTTATTGATCTTGTTTTTGAAGTCTATAAAGCCTTTGGTTTTAATTCAATTCTCATTAAACTCTCAACAAGACCAGAGAAAAGGGTTGGTAGCGATGATGTATGGGATAAATCAGAAAAAGCCTTATCTGATGCACTTGATTCAAAAGGATTGGATTGGTCTTTGCTACCAGGAGAAGGGGCTTTTTATGGCCCAAAAATTGAATTCTCTCTAAAAGATTGTCTTAACAGAGTCTGGCAATGTGGGACAATTCAAGTAGATTTCTCAATGCCTGAAAGGCTAAATTCTAGTTACATAGATGTTGATGGAAAGAAACAACCTCCTGTCATGTTGCATAGAGCAATTCTCGGTTCATTTGAAAGATTTATTGGTATTTTAATTGAAAACTATTCTGGGAACTTGCCAATATGGTTATGCCCACTTCAAATCGTAGTAATGGGGATAACTGACAGAAACAATGATGTATGTTTGAAGACTAAATCTAAATTAATAAATTATGGTTTTAGAGCTTCTGTTGACACAAGGAACGAAAAAGTGGGTTTTAAGATAAGAGAACACACAATGCAAAGAATACCTTTCTTGATAATTATTGGAGACAAAGAAGAAGAGAATAATGAAATCTCAGTAAGAACACGTGAGGGAAAAGATCTTGGTAAAATGACTTTGGAAAAGTTTAAATTTATAATGGATGAATCAATCAGCAAAAAAAGTTTAGTGGAGAGCAAATCATAATTAAAAAAATTTCATAAAGAATGAACTTACTTGCTGGAGACCTTGGAGGTACGAAAACAATATTAGCTGTTTATTCAAACGAGAACTATCCAAAAAAATTATTTAATAAGTACTATATTTCCTCAGAATGGAAATCTTTTGAGTCAATGCTTGGAGATTTTATTAAGCAATTACCAAATAATATATCACTCCCTGAATTCGGTTGTATCGGAGTAGCTGGGCCTATACAAAATCAGAAGGTTAAGATTACAAATCTAGGCTGGGATATCAAAGCAGAAAAATTATCTGTTCTTTCTAAAATAAGTAATATTGAATTGATAAATGATTTCTCAGTTTTAATATATGGAATTCCATATTTCAAAAAAGACCAATATGAAGTAATTCAAGGAACATTAAATTCTGATTCTAAAAATAATCAAAAATTGATTGCAATTATTGGAGCTGGGACTGGCTTAGGAATGTCAAGAGGATTGATAACCCCTAAAAGCATTTCTATATTTCCAAGTGAAGGGGGGCATCGAGAATTTTCCCCAAGAACAGAAAACGAATGGGAATTAGCCAAATGGCTAAGAAAGAAGTTAAATATTCAAAGAATCTCCATTGAAAGAATAGTCAGTGGGACTGGCCTTGGACTGATTGCCAGATGGAAATTGGATAATCCAAGAAATGAAAGCCATTCACTTCAAAGAATTTTAAAAAAAATGGATAATGAAAAATCAGATTTCTCAAATTTACCCGCACTTGTTTGGAAAAAAGCTAAAAACGGAGACAAATTAATGATCGAAGCTTTGCAACTATGGCTAAATGCCTATGGATCTGCCGCTGGAGACCTTGCTTTACAAGAACTTTGCTCTTCAGGTTTATGGATAGCAGGTGGAACAGCCGCAAAAAACCTCGATGGAATAAACTCTTCTAACTTCCTTAATGCATTTAGTAATAAGGGTCGCTTTCAAACTTATTTAAAGGAAATTCCATTGATTGTTCTTAAAGATCCCGAGGCGACATTATTCAGTTCAGCTTGCAGAGCACGCTTAACTGCCGAATCAAATGGGAGACTTAGCTAAAGGATAAAAACATGGGGCCGCCAAAAATAGGACAAACTGTCGTAGTAGAAGTCCCTTCTACTACAGCCAATATTGGTCCAGGGTTTGATTGCCTTGGTGCAGCATTAGATCTTTCCAATCAGTTCACTATTAAAAGAATTGAGGGTAATGCTGAAAGGTTTGAATTAATAATGGAAAGTACTGAAGGCAATCATTTAAGAGGTGGCCCTGAAAACCTTTTTTATCGAGCCGCGCAAAGAGTTTGGAGAACTGCAGGTATAGAGCCTGTAGCTCTTGAAGCAAGAGTTAAATTAGCAGTGCCTCCTGCAAGAGGGCTTGGAAGCAGTGCTACGGCTATCGTGGCAGGACTGGTTGGAGCAAATGCACTTGCTGGATATCCTTTGCCTAAGGAAAAATTATTGGAGCTGGCCATAGACATAGAAGGGCATCCAGATAATGTTGTTCCATCATTAATAGGAGGTCTTTGCGTAACAGCTAAAACTGCAACCGATAGATGGCGCGTGGTCCGTTGTGATTGGGATCAATCAATAAAAGCTGTAGTTGCAATTCCATCTATTCGCCTCAGTACAAGCGAAGCTAGACGTGTAATGCCTGAGAACATTCCAGTTAATGATGCAGTAATAAATTTAGGTGCTCTTACACTTCTGCTTCAAGGACTAAGGACTGGGAATGAAGATTTAATTGCAGATGGAATGCATGACAAGCTTCATGAACCCTACAGATGGGGATTGATTAAAGGTGGGTTAGAGGTAAGAGAAGCAGCAAAGGCTGCCGGAGCTTTAGGATGTGCAATTAGTGGAGCAGGACCAAGCATTCTTGCCTTGTGCAAAGCGACTAAAGGCCGTGAAGTCAGTGTCGCAATGGTCAAAGCCTGGGAAGCTGCTGGTGTAGCAAGTCGTGCTCCTTTAATGAGTCTCCAACTCACAGGAAGCGAATGCATTTCAAACACCTTTGGGTAGTTCTACTCATGAAAACGAACAAAAACTGATAGCTTTATGGCTGACTTGCCCCAAATTATGGATGCCAATCTGCCTATGAGTATTGATTCTCAGACAGTATTTCCATGGCTTTCACTCATTGTGCTCCTTCCAATAGTTGGAGCATTGATAATGCCTTTCCTCCCTACACAAGAGAGTAAAAATTCTAATCTTCCGAGAAACATAGCTCTAGTAATTTTATTAGCCGATTTTTTAATAGTTGTATTGGCTTTTGCCAATTTATATGATCCAAGTAGCGAAAGTCTGCAGTTGGTTGAAAGACTTCAGTGGGTTCCATCAATAGGACTTGAATGGTCATTAGGAGTAGATGGAATATCCGCGCCGCTGGTAGTTCTAAGCGGTCTAATAACCTTTTTGTCCGCAGCTGCCAGTTGGAAAATAAAACAAAAAACAAGGCTTTACTTTGCTTTATTACTTATACAAGCTTCAGCCCAAGCTTTAGTTTTCCTATCGCAAGATTTCTTACTATTCTTTTTAGCTTGGGAGCTTGAGCTGGTTCCAGTCTATCTTTTGATTGCTATTTGGGGAGGAAAAAGGAAACTATATGCAGCAACAAAATTCATTCTTTACACAGCACTGGCTTCTCTTTTAATATTAATTAGTGGGCTTGCTTTAGCTCTTTCTGGAGATCAATTTACCTTCAATTTAAGTGAAATCGCAGCAAAATCTTTTTCTGGGAATTTTGGGATATTTTGTTATTTAGGTTTTTTAATTGGTTTTGGAGTAAAGCTTCCTATCTTCCCACTTCATACCTGGCTTCCAGATGCTCATGGGGAAGCAAATGCACCGGTTTCAATGTTATTAGCTGGTGTTTTATTAAAAATGGGAGGTTATGCTCTTATAAGATTTAATGTCCAAATTTTACCAGATACTCATTTAATACTCGCTCCAGCTCTAATCATAATTGGGATAGTAAATATTATTTATGGAGCTCTAAATGCTTTTGCTCAAGACAATGTAAAAAGGCGCATAGCCTGCAGTTCTGTGAGTCATATGGGTTTTGTTCTTGTTGGAATTGGCGCAGTTAATGCACTTGGAATCAGTGGGGCGATGCTCCAAATGATTAGCCATGGACTTATTGCAGCAGCAATGTTTTTTGTTACTGGAAGTTTTTATGAAAGAACCAATACTCTTTCAATCCCCAATATGGGTGGTCTAGCAAAGGCTTTGCCAATTACTTTTGCATTCTTCTTGGCCAGTTCTTTAGCGTCACTTGCCTTACCAGGGATGAGTGGATTTATAAGTGAGATCACAGTTTTTCTAGGCATCACCAGTCAAGAAGGTTTCACTTCGTTATTTAGAGCAATAACGATCCTTTTAGCAGCTATTGGACTGGTTTTGACTCCTATCTACCTTCTCTCAATGTGTAGAAGAGTATTCTTTGGTCCTAGGATCCCTGCTTTATCGATAGTAGAAGAAATGGATGCGAGAGAACTTTCAATAGGTTTAAGCCTGTTAGTTCCTACATTAGTCATAGGTTTTTGGCCAAGAATAGCTATTGATTTATATGAGGTATCAACAAATGCTCTCGCACAATCATTAATTACTAATAACCTTGTACCAATCAGTTAGTTTTTGAATCTTAAAAATGACTTCAATCAAGCCAACAGCTCTATTAAAAGGTGAAGGACTTCCTGATTACGATAAAATCACCCCTAACGAGATTACTGAAAATATACCTAAGCTTATAAAAGAATTAAATGAAAAATTAAATAAACTAGAAGAACAACTCGAAAAACAATTACAAACCAAAAGCTCACTAAGTTGGGAAGATGTAATGCCTCAGCTTTATGAAATAGGTGAAAAGCTTAGGTGGAGTTGGGGGGTTGTAAGTCATCTGAATGCCGTATGCAATTCCACTGAACTACGTGAGGTTCATTCAAATCAGCAACCTACAATCGTTAGATTTAGCAATCAGATTGCTCAAAACGACATTATTTTTAAAGCGCTCTCAAATTTAAAAGAGCATGGCAACATAAAGGACGAAACACAAATAAGAATAATTGAGACAGAACTTATAACTATGAAAAACAAAGGAATTGGTCTGGAAGCTGATGAAAAAGCACTGTTTAATTCTCGTAGTGAGCGATTAGCTGAATTATCAACTACGTTTAGTAACAACGTATTAGATGCGACTAAGAATTGGAGTCTTTTATTAAAAAGCAAGTCAGAAGTAAAGGGGCTTCCTGAGAGAGCTCTAGAAACATTAGCTCTTGCCGCAAAGGAAAGTGGTGACAAAGACGAAGAAGGTAATGACCCGTCAGCATCAAATGGTCCTTGGAGAGTTGGATTAGATATGCCTAGGTACATACCTTTTCAAACTTATGCAAAAGATAGACTTGTTAGGGAGAAAGTTTATAGAGCCTTTGTAAGTAGAGCTAGCGATGGAAAAATAAATAACAAAAAAATAATTGAAGAAATTCTAGATCTCAGAAACAAACAGGCCAAATTATTAGGATATAAAAACTGGTGTGAAATTAGTTTGGCCACAAAGATGGCTGATAATGAAGAAGCTGTTGAGATGTTACTAGAAGAATTACGATTAGCTGCAATGCCTCATGCCGAAAAAGAAGTTATACATCTTCGAGAGTGTGCCAAAAGAAATGGAGAAAGCGAAGATTTTGAGCTATCTCCATGGGATATAAGTTTTTGGGCTGAAGTTCTACGCAAAGAGAAATACGATCTTGACCAAGAGAAACTCAGGCCATGGTTTCCTTTAAATCAAGTTCTTAATGGTCTATTCAATTTGTGCAAAAGACTCTTTGAAATTGACATTGAAGAAGCAAGTAATACAGCTCCTCTATGGCATGAAGATGTCCGTTTTTTCAATGTTAAAAATATAGATGGCCAGAAAATTGCATCTTTCTATCTAGATCCCTTCAGTCGTCCTGCTACAAAAAGAGGAGGTGCCTGGATGGATGAATGTTTGTGCCGAAATCAAATAAACAAAGATGATATTGTTCTCCCTGTAGCTTATTTAGTCTGCAATCAAACGCCTCCTATTGCTGACAAACCAAGTCTGATGAGTTTCGAAGAAGTTGAAACTCTCTTCCATGAATTTGGTCATGGACTACAACATATGATGACAACTGTAGATTACCCTCAAGCAGCAGGTATTAATAACGTTGAATGGGATGCTGTTGAATTAGCAAGCCAATTTATGGAAAATTGGTGCTTAGAGGATCAAACAATTTCTGAAATAGCAATACATTGGAAGACAAAAGAGCCATTACCAGAATCGGAAATAAATAAATTGAGGCTAAGCAGAACATTTAATTCTGGGCTTGCTACTTTAAGGCAAATACATTTTGCTCTTACTGATCTAAAACTGCATAGTCAATGGAATGAAGATTTAAAAATTTCCCCAGATGAATTACGAAGAGAAATCGCAAAAAAAACTACAGTATTGGATCCTATTCCAGAAGATCAATTCCTCTGCGCCTTCAGTCATATTTTTGCTGGTGGCTATGCTGCTGGATACTACTCTTACAAATGGGCTGAAGTACTCAGCTCTGATGCCTTTGCCGCATTTGAAGAGGCAGGCCTTGCTAATCAGGATGAAGTTCGAAAGATTGGTAAAAAATATCGCGATTCAATTCTTAGTCTTGGTGGTAGTCGTTCACCCAATAAGGTTTTTAAACAATTTAGAGGAAGACTTCCTTCTACAGAAGCTCTAATAAGACATAGTGGTCTTAATTAGCTATTAAAAATCTTTTTGGCTAAAATATCTAGAGAACTAGAATTGGTAATCAATTGTTTATGTGTCAACACAGGCAAGTGGTAAGAATAACCAATTGAAAGTTTTGCTTGCCAGCCTGGGAATGACATCAAGTCCCATTTTGTAAAAAAGCTAGTACATTCGACCTTTTCTAAGAAAGTCAAGTCATTATTTAATTGAGATAATAGACGACTACCTCTTTTCATCTCTGCAATACCGGGCATCAAAAAAGAAGGGATCATTTGAGCTGTATAAGTACCAAAATGAGGCGAACCAATACTAAAAAAACGTTTAGTTCTTAGATAACCATCATAATTTTGCAACCAAAATCTACTAATTATTCCACCCATTGAGAAACCAACAATATCAATTTCGATTTCAGGTCCCACTAATTCCTCAATCTTAGAATCAAGATCTCGAGCTAAACGCCTAAGAGATGTTTTCCCATATTTATGTGGCAAATGTGGTCTGTGCAATTCATAGTCATCTTCTTTTATTTTTTTAATTAATTTTTCAAATAATTTAGGATTGTTCCACAAACCATGAACAAGAAAGATTGGTCTTTTTTTTGTTTCCAATTAATTAATAGGAAATAAGAAATTCCTTTTTTTTTCGATTAGAACACTTCCAGTAAATCCATCTATAGGTGGAGAGCATTTTGTCAGTAGAATATTAATTGGAATTGGACCATATAGAGATTCAAGAAGGTTCAAGATTTGATCACTAAAATATTCAATCGTTAAGCATTTGATTTCAAATGAAAGTTTTTTAACTTCTTTGATTGCTTGGCTATAGTCTATTGATTTATCTAATTGATCAAGCTTGGATGACTCATCCAAATCTAACCAAAAACTGATGTCAAGAAGAAAGCTTTGACCATGTATTCGCTCACTTTCTAGAACACCTACATGGGCCCATAGATTTATATCTTTTATATGAATTGCGCTTAAATCATGAAATTGACTCATAATGGTAAATCAATATGAGAAAAATTTCTATCTCCAGAAGCAAAATCTTTAACTAAATCACCATCACCTCTGAGGTAATAGCGATAGGTAACTAAACCTTCCAATCCAACTGGTCCTCTTGGTGGAAGAGTCTGAGTACTAATGCCAACTTCAGCTCCAAACCCATATCTGAAACCATCAGCAAAACGAGTAGAGCAATTATGGTAAACACCTGCACTATCAATCGAATTTAAAAATTTTTCAGCGACCGCCTTGTCATCAGTAGCTATCGCCTCAGTATGCCGAGAGCTGTATTTACGAATATGTTCAATAGCTTCGTCTACATTACAAACAATTTTTATTGAAAGAATTAAATCAAGATATTCTTTAGACCAGTCTGCTTCATCAGCCTTATTTCTTACCCCTAAAGATTGACTTTTTGCATCTCCCTTAAGAGTAACTCCTGCACTAGAAAAAACTGGTAAGCCTTTTTTCAAAAACATCTCGGCAACATCTTCATGAATTAATAATGTCTCAATTGCATTACATGCAGCAGGATATTGAATCTTACTATCTAAAGCGATGCTTATAGCTTTATCAATATCTACTGAATTATCTACATATAGATGACAAATTCCATCAGCGTGTCCTAAGACAGGGATACGCGTATTTTCTTGAATAAATTGGACTAACTCATTACTACCTCTAGGTATTATCAAATTCACAAACCGATCTAAACGAAGTAAGCCTAAGCTTTCTTGACGTGTAGTGAGCAAAGACAACGAGCCTGAACCCACCTGTGAATTGCTTAACCCCTTATCAAGAGAGTTCATTATTGCTTGATTTGTGGCTTTTGATTCACTTCCTCCTTTTAATAAAGCTCCATTACCAGAACGAACAGCAAGAGATGCAATTTGAATCAATGCATCTGGTCTCGATTCAAATATCACTCCTAAGACTCCTAATGGAACTGTCACTCTCTCTAGAATAAGGTTTTCATCCAATTCCCTATGAAGTTGTCTTTTACCTATTGGATCTGCAAGATCTGAAACTTTTAGAACCCCGTCAATGCATCCTTTGAGTTTAGTTTTTGTTAATTGAAGCCTTGATAAAAGTGACATATTCAACCCTTCTTTTTCTGACCTTTCAAGATCTTGCATATTTGCTCTCAATATCTCATCGGCATTATCATTCAAAGCTTTTGCCATTTCAGTCAAAGACTCACGCCTTTGTTCATTAGTGGATTGACCAAGCGAAACAGAAGATTCTTTTGCACTCTTAGCTACTTTTATTAGCTGGGGCGTAGGCTCAGGAACTGAAAAGTTTTTACTCATTTGATTTAGATCAACTATTTAATCAAAGATAATTTTTTACTATCTTTAAAATATTCCTTTAATGGCTAATCAAGCAATAAAAGAAGATAAAAATCTACCTAACTGAGCACTTTTCAATTAAATCTTTTTTCCAAATATTCATTTATTTAGTATCTAAAATAAAGTTGGAGCTGACTTTGCCAATTCCCATTCTTATCAAACGAACCCAGTAGACCTACGTTCGGATTCATTTGAAAAGTAATATTTCCTTTCGGTGGAATATCTTGTCGGTTTGGAGCAGCCTGAACTGAGAAATTAATTTTATCGTTAAGGTCAACGCCTATTTCTGTTACCCATGCCTGTTGAGCTAGCAGACTAGGATCTTCCTGATCAGTACCTGTAGAACCACTATCACTAGTATCATCCTCTGAATCTGATCCATTTATATATGCAGGATACAATGATATTTGAAGCCTATCACTTAAAAAACCATTGATATTGCCTTGGAGGTACGAAGCAAAAGATCTATTCAAAAAGCTCGCAAGCACATCACCATTGCCTCCACTACTTATTAGATTTGTGAGAGAATTACCTCCTAGAAGTCCTATTAACTCACTTCTTCCCAAAGATGGAGTACTTCTCAATTGAAAATTTTCACTGATGCGATCTGCAGGCCCAGAAGCCGTCACTTCGACATTTACGAAACGAGATCCACCAATACCAAATGAGGCCATGCCATTAGAGGAGAAATTACTTACGTCTCGGACATTATCTGGAACACGGCTATTCAAAGTCACGTCAACATATGGAACTAAGCCCATAGATGGTACAAATACGGCTACATTAGGTTCACTTTGATTGAGATAAAAAGTAGTCGTAAAGAGATTAACGTAGCCACTAGTAAGTTTAACAACCCCACTAATATTAAGAGTCTCGTCAAAAGCGCCATTTAAGAGAAGAAATCCATTCGTTTCGAAGCTTGCCAAGGGTTGAGAAACCAATCGCAATGAAGGGCCCAGTGAGAGCTTCAAATTGTCAAAGGTTAGTGATTCAAATCCATTAGGCAAACCAGCACTAACTATTCGGCTTGCTGGTGCATCTTCATCTTGAATAAATAAAACCAAGGGTTCTCTCTGGTTCCAGTTTTGTTCAGGTAATCTACGAATTATTTTTACTTTAGAATCTTGAAAATAATCCGACTTATGAGATGTAGTCTTAGCTGGATTATTAGCTCTTTTAGCAAAAATTGAACCTTCTGAAATAAAGACTTCACCTGCTAATTGAGGTTTCAAAATAGATCCCTTAACAACAATCTTAGACGAGGCGATTATGTCAGTAAATGCAGTTTTAATACTTGTTTTTTCTATAGAAAGAGCCAATGGTTCGCTTTCAGTTAATTGAGAATCAAATAACGAAATTCCACCTTGACTGCTAATAATACCGTTTGCTCCCATATTTGCTTTGAGATTACGGATTTCAAGTCGATTAAAATCAAAAACTATTGTGCTATCCAAATTATTAACTTCTTTACCTTGATAAAGAAGTTCACTGTTTTTTAAAACCAAAAATCCATTAGCAACCGGTTTTGCAGGGGTTCCTCTAATCAACAAACTCAGATCAGCTGTCCCTGAGGTCCACGATACATTCCCTTTCGTTAACCCTGTCAAAAAAGCCAACCCATCTCCATGACTTTCGACCTTTAAATCAATAGGGTAGGAGCTAATTAATGGATAGTTTCCACCTAACTTAACAGGATTTTTTGAAAATTTATCCCTTAGAGTGATATCAAATTCTAGATTATTATCTTTAAATAAAATATTTCCATTATCTAAAATAATCTCTCTATTATAAACTACTGTATCCTTTATAATTAAATCAGCTGTAACTCGTGGAGTTGAATTTGCTAAACTATATTTACCATTTAGACCAAAATACCCATCAACAGCTGAAGGTATTGGTGCAACTAAAGATAATAATGAAAAATTAAAATCTAGTAAAGAAAAACTTCCATTGCCCGAGGCTAAATTACCATTAAAGGTTGCATTAAAAGGCCTTATATTTTTAGCATTTATAACATTCAATTTATTTGTCCAAACCTTACCATAGGCTTTCGCTTCCAAATTTAAATTTGATAGGCTAGGGCCACTTAATTTAATATCCGCGTTTACGTTTCCATTAAGATCATAAGGATTAAAAATGCTCCGATTATTGATCTTATTAATCTCTTCTCTATATGAATCCTGAGACCTAGTTAAAAATTCGAACTGACTATCTATAGAACTATTTGGAAATCCAATTAAAAAATTTTCTAAATCTTTAGCCTTACCAATAGCATCTGAATAATTCAATCCTAATTTAGGGAACTCTAAAGCTGTAGCAGCAATCCAACTAGAGCTTACATTCTTAACTTGAGCTAACAAAGAAAATTCGGACCCTTTATTAATATCAAATTTAATCTTTCCATTTTCAGATGGTATTAATTCACCTGTTAAATAAGTTTCTGACTTTTTAATTTGACCTTTAATGCTTGCATTTTTTAATTTGAAACCTAACAATCTAAAATAATCTAAATTCAAATCACCATTAAGAAATAATGGATCAAGAGAAAATATTCCATTACCTGAAACTTCTCCAAAGATTCGTTTAAAACTTTTCTCTGGAGGAAAAGCCACTTCTATTCGATCTAATTTGAATTTACTAGCAGCCCATTCAAAAGTATTTAATTTAGGATTTAGACTGATTTTACCTCCTAATCTATTTAGATTTAAACCATTAAAATTACCATCCTTATTAAAGTTAATTTGAAGATTAGCAGGAATAGAAGCACCTTCTGATTCCATTTTGAAACTACCCCATTTCTTTTCTCTTGGAATTCGAGTAAAAGAACCTTTCCATTTTTCCCTTAATCGAATACCATTAATTTGCGGATTGTCAATAGAAAGTTTAATATTAGAGTTTAGAGAAGATAAGGGACCCTGAAAACCACCTTTTGTATTTAATTTTCCCGATAATGATGCATTCAGTATTGGATTCAAAGCACCTAAAGGGAAAGATTCTAAATTAAAATCAGCATTAAGTTCTCCGGCAATAAATTGTCTATCAACCACTGAAATTGGTAATTTTAATTTCAAAGAAAGTGGGTTATGTTCAAAATCTTTAATTTTAATAGTAGTTAAAGAATTTATACTAGTTTTATCATTTTTATTAAATGGAATCTCAAATGCATTAGATATATCCCAATAGCCATAACTCCAGTTAGATTTGATAAAATTAAGCTTATTATTATCACATTTTATTTGTGATTTTTTTGTAGACAATATATTACTTAAAGGCCCTCCTCTTAGCGTTAGGTTATCAACTAATAAATCACCATTACACCTTATCAATCCTTTCTTAACTCCCAATCTTAGACTTCCATTCATATTTCCTCTAGTGATAATATTAGAATTAGTCCCTAAAATTCTCTCAAAGATGCCAAGACTAAGTTTATTAATTTTCACTTTTGTTTGAAATTCGATTCCATCCCAATACCCCTTCCCTGAGAGAAAGAGGCTTCCTTGTTTTTTGGAGTCTAGATTAATCGCACCATAAACTTTTTTCTCACCAAGATTTAGAGATAGATTACCTTTCGCTAATAATGTCGTATCCCCAGGATTAAATACAATTTTGGCTGGTTCTTTTAAATTAAATTTTAGTTGCAGGTTGGTTTTTTTAGCATTTTCATTCCGGGGAACAACCCAAAACGAACCACTATCGTTTTTATTTAATATAATTTCTGTACCTTTTGGATTAAATATTGCAACTGGTTTCCAATTAAATAAACTCGCAAAAGGAGCAAATTTAATTGTTAAATTTGAAATATTTACTGAAGAAGAATCTTTTATACCTGGAAGTAGCCTTGTTGCCCCCAACTCAACTCCCCATGGTCTAAGGCCCCTGTATGAACCTATTTTTAAAGGATGACCTAATGAATTAGATAATATTTTTTCTAATTGTGGAGAAAAGCGGCTTATAGTTCTATCTACTAGTAGATCTGCTCCACTCCAAATCAAAACGCCACCCAACGCCGCAAAGGTTCCAGCAAGTCCCCACCGCTTTAATCTTTTAGAACTCCACTCATCTCCCATGAAACATTGTTCTCAAACTTGGGGGAGCTAACAAACTATAAAGAATCAATCCAGGAGAAACCAGCCTATGTCTATGAGTGAAGTTATCCAAGATGTTACGAAATGGCTAGCCTGGGGAGGCTCAGGACTTGGCGTCTTGACTATTTTGGCTTATTTATTTAACTGGGGAATTAAATTCCGACTCACTGGGACAACAATTTTCACACTTTTACTTTCTGCTAGTTGCTGGGCTTTTGAGCAAAGTTATACTCCTCCGTTTAATGTCGAAGGCTACAAATATGCTCCTATCGTTTATGACAATGGATTTGATTTAGTTGTTGCTCAAGCATCAAATGATTTCCCTAAAGAAGCTATAAAACCAACATTGTTACAAATAGCTGGGAATTTAAAAGGGGGAGGAAGAAATGGAGCTCAGGTCAAAGTCAGGCTCAGAAAGATAGAATCCGCTGGTGATGGAGTAAGTAAACCAATTATTCTTGGTGAATTAATAAATGATTTAAAGGAATCAAAGATAATAGAATTACCAAGCAGGAATTATTCTGCAAGTGAATATTTATCGAATGATGCTGATATTGAAGAAATCACCTCATTAGAGACTGATGAATAATAAGTCATTATTGAAAGATCTTCCTAAAAGCTTTTATCAAGAAGAAAAAATACTCTTATCAAATAATATAAAAACCTGGGATTCTTTATTATCTATTAGTGATGAAGAAATAAATCATCTGATCTATGGAAGTCTTGGAAGTGTTCGCAATCTAAAAAGACTTAAATGCATAGCGTATTTTATATGTACTTTAGATATTCAACTTAACGAAGCTGCCTTGTTGATGCACTCAGGATTAATCTCTAATAAGGCTATTTCACGACTTACTCCTCAAGAGCTAGTTCAAAAGACTGGGCGCTTTGAAAGAATTCTTCGAACAGGCAGAATTCCAATAATAGATTTAAAAAAAGCTCATTTTTTGATAGAGAAGGCGAAAAAAAACATTATTTAATTTACCCAAGAACCATTAGGTAATAGAATGTAAATAATTCTAAAGGAGCTTTTTAAACTAGAAGAAATGAATGGTTTACTAATCACTTTAATATTTACGTCCTTTGGAATCAGTCAAGGTGTTATGGCTCAATCAAGACTTCTTGAGAGTGTAAAAAGGAATCCTGATGAAGCGAAGTCTATTTGTAAAAATTTTAGAGAATTAAATAAAAAAAATATTTCAGCTGGTTCAGAAAAATCTATTCAGAAAATCTCAATTCAAAAAAACATAAGCGAAGTTGATGCTGAGATCCTTTCTATGTACGTAAGAGCTCTTTATTGCCCAGAAACTTTTTAACACAAATAATGAATTCAATAAGATACAGAGACGAAGACTTACAACTTAGAGACGGAACATTACTAAAATCTAGAATCTGGTCGCCTCAAGGGGACGGGCCATGGCCTGTCTTACTAATGCGCCAGCCATATGGAAGAGAAATTGCTTCAACGATTACATATGCCCATCCATCTTGGTGGGCTAGCAAAGGCTATTTAGTTGTCATACAAGACGTACGAGGCCAAGGTGGGTCTGAAGGGGAATTTTCAGGTTTCAGCCAAGAAGCTTCAGACACTGGTCAAACTCATGACTGGGTACGATCCTTACCTGAATGCAATGGACTAATAGGCACATACGGTTTTTCATATCAAGGATTAACACAACTCATTGCGGAGGGAGGAACTACTCCACCTGATTGCATTATTCCAGCAATGACAGGTCTTTCAGAAGATGAACATTGGAGTTGTGAGGGGGGAGCATTTTGGTGGCACTTGGGAATTGGATGGGGTTTGCAATTAGCCGCCCAAAAAGCACAAAGAGAGAAAAATTGGGCAGCTTGGCATGACATACGCGAAAGTCTTGAATCGAAAAAATATTTACATAACGGTCATGATTTACTTCAAAAGAATGACCCCGAAGGGATGGCATATAGATGGCTAAATCTTTCATCCAGCAAAACTCCTCAATGGAAAACCCATGAGCCATTAGATAGCTGGTTAAGAACTCCTTTGCTTCTAATAGGGGGTTGGTGGGATCCTCATTTGAAAGGGATTTTAAATCTTTTTGAGAAATCTAAAAAGGCAGGAGGCAACCCTAAATTACTAATTGGTCCTGCAACTCATCTTCAATGGTGGGAGGGTGCACAACGCACCCAGTTAGATTTTTTTGATTCTCATTTAAAAGAAAAAAACAAAGAGATTCATTTACCTCAAATCAATCTTTGGAATCTAAGCACTAAGAGTTGGGAGCTTTCGGTTCAAGATAAAACTCCTACATGGACTCTTCATAGCGAAGGTTTAGCCTCCATAAGTCATCTTGAAGGATGCCTAGTCCCGAAATCAGATTTAGAAGGAAATAGTCAAGTTGACTTGGTACACGACCCATGGAGACCAGTACCAGCAATCGGAGGACATCTCAGTGATACCGCTGGGGAGGCGAACAGATTTAAGGTTGATATTCGACCTGATGTCGCAGTATTTTCATCAGACCCTATTTTGAAGGATCTTAGGCTGGAGGGTATTCCAATTCTTTTTTTAGAGACAAAGTGCGACAGGGAAAGTTTTGATCTGTTCGTTGCATTATCAATAATTCCCAGTGGAGTTGAAAATACTGCTACTCAACTTTCGACTGGTGTCCTCAGAATTGCTAATTATGAGCAAGGTACAAAAAGCACTAGACAAATCAAACTTCAACCGGTTCTCGCAACATTTAAAGAAGGTGATCGTTTAAGAATTTCAATCTCAGGATCTGGATGGCCCGCTATTGGAATAAATCCTGGACAGAGCCAATATTTATGCGAGGGGCCCAGCCCTCACTGCTTAGTGACTACAATTTCTCTCTTACTTTCGAATTCAAAACTTAAATTTGAGTCACTGTTTTCCTCTTAGGGGTTCAATATTTACTTGCATAGGATTAAGCTAACTAGCTATTTCAGCAATAAGTCATGTCCGTGTCTATTCTTCTAGATTCTTTGAGAGATGATGGGCAAAGACTTTCTGAATGCAGACATGAAAGTCCTTTTTCTATTCTTGGTCCTCAACCGTTTAAAGATAAATGGATAATTCGAATATGGATGCCTGAGGCTAGAGCAGTTGAATTAATAATGCAAGAAAAGAAAATTCAGCTACAAAATCCCAACCATGAATGGATATTTGAGGGGGTTTTAGAAAAAGATCCTGGTACTGACTATCAAATAAAAGTAAATAGAGGCGGAATTGAACATGTTCAACATGATCCTTGGGGTTTCAGAAAAGAGTGGATGGGCGAAATTGATAG
Source organism: Prochlorococcus sp. AG-311-J23 (assembly GCA_003284375.1). GTDB lineage: Bacteria > Cyanobacteriota > Cyanobacteriia > PCC-6307 > Cyanobiaceae > Prochlorococcus_B. The sequence goes on along the minus strand of QBVL01000003.1, from coordinate 21,040 downwards.
ACATCTTTTCTCGGAAGGTAATCACCATCACATATGGAGAAAAATGGGTGCTCACCTCACTGAAATAGATAAAAAGCAAGGAGTTATGTTTTGCTTATGGGCGCCTCATGCAAAAAGCGTTTCCGTTATTGGTGATCTCAATTCATGGGATGGCAGGCATCATCCTATGCAAAAACGTCTAGGAGGAATTTGGGAACTATTTATACCTGGTCTCAGTGAAGGAGATTTATACAAATATGAAATCAGGACTGAAAAAGGACATTGCTACGAGAAAGCCGACCCTTATGGTTTTCAACATGAAGTAAGGCCTGCAAAAAGCTCAGTCATATCAAAAATCGATTCATTTCAATGGAATGATCAGACTTGGATATCCAATCGTGACAATAGAGATCCTTTAAACCAACCAATATCGGTTTACGAAATGCATTTAGGAAGTTGGATGCATGCTTCCTCAGACGAACCATTTATCAACTCAAACGGAGAGCATAGGGCCCCAGTTCCAGCAGCAGACATGAAGCCTGGCTCAAGATTTCTTACATACAAAGAGCTGGCTAATAAGGTCATTCCCTATGTCAAAGAAAGAGGCTTCACTCATATCGAGCTCATGCCAATTTCAGAGCACCCTTTTGATGGCTCATGGGGATATCAAGTTACTGGTTGGTATGCGCCTACAAGTAGATATGGATCACCAGATGAGTTTCGTGCTTTCGTTGATTCATGCCATAAAGAGGGAATAGGAATCATTCTCGATTGGGTCCCAGGCCACTTCCCTAAAGATCAGCATGGACTTGCTTATTTTGATGGCAGCCACCTGTACGAGCATTCAGATCCCAGAATTGGAGAGCACAAAGAATGGGGAACATTAATTTTCAATTACAGTCGAAATGAGGTTAGAAATTTTCTAGTTGCAAATCTAATTTTTTGGTTTGATCAATTTCATATAGATGGAATACGTGTTGATGCAGTTGCTTCAATGCTTTACAAAGACTATCTTCGTCCAGAGGGTGAATGGATACCTAATGAAGATGGAGGGAATGAAAATTTTGAGGCAGTAAGATTTCTACAACAGGCTAATCACGTTCTTTTTCAACATTATCCAGGTGCACTTTCTATTGCTGAAGAGTCAACCACATGGACTGGTGTAACAAAACCAACTGACATGGATGGACTCGGTTTCAACCTAAAATGGAACATGGGTTGGATGCACGATATGCTCGATTATTTTGAAATTGACCCATGGTTTAGACAATTCAATCAAAACAACATTACTTTCTCCATTTGTTATAACTTTACCGAAAACTTTATGCTTGCTTTAAGCCACGATGAAGTTGTTCACGGGAAAAGTCATCTCTTACACAAAATGCCAGGTGATGACTGGCAGAAGTATGCTAATGCACGAGCCTTACTTGCATATATGTGGACACATCCAGGTAAGAAAACAATATTTATGGGAATGGAATTTGGGCAGCGCCAAGAATGGAATGTTTGGGATGATTTGCAATGGGATCTTCTAAATCATGAACCTCACAAAGGAATACAGAAATTAGTAGATGATTTGAATAATTTATATAAAAGAGAACCTGCTTTATGGAGAAATGATTTTGACGAATACGGATTCCAGTGGATTGATTGCGATGATAAGAAAAATTCAGTAATCAGTTTCATGAGAAGAGAAAAAACTGATGGAGAATGGTTAGTAATAGTGGCAAACTTTACCCCTCAAAACCATTCTAATTACAGAATAGGTGTGCCTGTTAAAGGATTCTATGAAGAAATTTTCAATACAGATGCGAGTCAATATGGAGGTTCAAACCTAGGTAATATGGGAGGGAAATCAACAGATTTATACAATATACATAGCTATGAAAATTCAATAGATCTTTGCCTTCCTCCTCTTAGCGTTCTGGTTTTTAAGCATAAATCTAAGAAGAATTAACCTTCCTCGAATAGAAATGTTTCAACCTTGCCTCCAAACCTAATTTCAACTGTCGTCTGGATGTAAAAATTCAAAAGGTATGTTGAACTTTTGCAGAGAACGTATTTCATGATTTTCAAGTTACTGCTTCATGTAAGTTTTTCTATTAAAGGGACAAAATAATGAACGAAACTACTCCTTTACTACTTCGTGCCGCTCGCGGAGAAAATGTTGAAAGGCCTCCGGTTTGGATGATGCGACAAGCGGGGAGATACATGAAGGTATATCGCGACCTGCGTGATAATCATCCAAGTTTCAGGGAAAGATCCGAAAATCCCGATCTTTCATATGAAATTTCAATGCAACCTTTTAAAGCTTTTCAACCAGATGGAGTGATACTTTTTTCAGATATCTTGACTCCTCTTCCTGGGATGGGAATTAACTTTGACATCGTTGAAAGTAAAGGACCCTTAATAAATGACCCAATAAGAACACTCAAACAGGTTAAAGAGCTAAAGCCCCTTCAACCCGAACAAAGCATGTATTTTGTTGGCGAAGTCCTTGGAAGGTTAAGGGAAAGCGTTGGGAATAAGGCTGCAGTTCTTGGGTTTGTAGGTGCTCCATGGACTCTTGCTGCATATGTTGTGGAGGGGAAAAGCAGCAAAAATTATGCTGTTATAAAGGCGATGGCATTCCAAGAGCCAGAACTACTGCATCAGCTTTTAAATCACTTTGCAGAATCAATTGCGAACTATTTATCCTATCAAATTGAATCTGGGGCTCAAGTAGTTCAAATGTTTGATTCATGGGCAGGACAATTAAGCCCTCAAGATTATGACGTGTTTGCTGCGCCTTATCAACAAAAAGTAGTCAATTTAGTAAAAGAAAAACATCCAGATACACCTATGATTTTGTATATCTCTGGCAGTGCGGGAGTTCTTGAAAGAATGGGACAAACTGGAGTAGATATAGTCTCTCTAGATTGGACTGTGGACATGGCAGATGGACTAAAAAGGCTGCCTCACACAGTGGGAGTCCAAGGAAATGTTGATCCAGGACTTTTGTTTGGTACTCCTGATGCGATCAGATCAAGAATTGTTGATGTCGTCAAAAAGGCGAAAGGGAGAAAACATATTCTCAACCTTGGTCATGGAATACTTCCTGGTACACCAGAAGAAAATGCAAGAGTATTTTTCGAAGCTGGTAAAAATGTCAATGAACTCATAAAAGTTTCATCTTGAAAAACGAAATAATCCTGATTACTGGAGCAAGTGGATGTGTTGGACAATACATAACAAATTGGCTAATCGAAAATTCATCTTCAGAATTATTTTTATGGGTTAGAGATCCTAAAAAAATAACTTCAATAAATTTAGAAAATCCAAGGATTAAAGTTTTAGTCGGAGATTTGAGACAATCAAATAAGTTCAAGAATGAAATCTCGCAAGTCAACAGACTTATTCATACAGCAACTGCTTGGGGTGATCCTAAAAGAGCGAAAGAAGTAAATATTGATGCAGTAAAAAATTTGCTCAATTTACTTAATCCTTCCAATATCAAACAAATAATTTATTTCTCAACTGCAAGCGTTCTTGATAGAAACTTAAATTTGTTACCGGAAGCTTTTACCTATGGAACAGAGTATATACAAACGAAAGCACAATGCCTTAGAGAGCTAGAATCTCATCATCTTTCAACGAAGATAATAGCTGTCTTCCCAACACTAGTTTTTGGTGGACGTTTAGACGGCAAAAGTACTTTTCCAACTAGTTATCTTACAGAAGGACTTAGAGTTGCATTGCAATGGATCTGGCTGGCAAGATGGATAAAATTACTCTCAAGGTTTCATTTTATTCACGCAGCAGACATAGCTTTCATTTGCGGGCATCTAGCCACGGCTGATTTCGAGCCTGCAAAACCTTTTTCGGACACTAAAATAAAAAAATATGTTTTAGGGCAACCTTATACAAGTATTGATGTAGTAATTCAGACGCTTCTAAGATGGAAAGGAATGAGTAGAGTCCCTCAAATTCCTCTTTGGACTTGGCTTATTGAACTTTTGACTGTATTGCTTCCAATTCAAATTACAAACTGGGATAGATTTAGTCTTAGACAAAAACACTTTATACATGAGCCCGTAACCTCTCCTGAAACCTTTGGAGGTATAAGTCATGCCAAAACGATAAATCAAGTTTTACATAATTCTGGTCTAACTAAACACTAAAATGGTAAACACAAGCTAAACTAGTAAAATTAATTTAAGAAAAGAATTTAATTCATGATTCGTTCCATTTCAACAGCGTTATTTGCTTTTTTTGCATTCTTAGTAATTGGCGTATCCAATGTGAATGCTTCAACTGTTGAAGTTAAGCTTGGCACCGATGCAGGAATGCTTGCCTTCGAACCAAGCACTCTAAACATAAGCGCTGGTGACACCGTAAAGTTTGTAAACAACAAACTAGCTCCTCATAATGCTGTTTTTGACGGAAATGATGATCTAAGTCATCCCGATTTAGCTTTCGCTCCAGGAGAGTCTTGGGAGAGAACTTTCAGCACAGCCGGAACATACGACTTCTACTGCGAGCCTCACAGGGGTGCAGGAATGGTTGGGAAAGTAGTAGTCAACTAAATCTCCTAAATAACTTATTAAAGATGGGTGAGACCCCATCTTTTTTTTATGAAAAAAAGTATATTTAGAAGTTTAATCAAATGCTCTAAGCATATTTAAAAAAAACTTTTTCAATGTAAATTATCAAAGTATTTGTTCTTGGTTTCATAAAAGTTTTAGTGTTCCTTCTGCTGCGATAATTTTAATTAGAATAAAACTGATAACAAATATGAATAACAAATCTAAAGTATAAAAATTAAGATATTTAAAATTCAACTAATTAATTACAAAAACATAAAATGATTACACAATTTACTATCATAATTAGAGAAAGGACGGTTTTCTTATATTTGTACAATCTTTAGTCATGAATAGTATATGTTTGGCAATTAATTTTAAGGATGAAGATAAATCCTGATGATTTTACTAACAATGCATGGCAAGGTATTATTGATGCAAAAAATTTAGCATTAACTGAACAGCATCAGACTTTAGAAACAGAACATCTTTTGTGGTCTCTTCTAAAGAAAAATGAACTCGCAATAAAAGTTGTAAAAAGATCAGGCGGAGCCATAAAAAATCTACTCACAGAAATAGAAGAATTTATAAAGAACCAACCAAAAATGATTAAGGCCCAAGAATCTATTTTCTTTGGTAAATATATATCTTTTTCAATTTCAAGAGCAAAAAATATCCAACAATCTTTCAATGATGATTTTATTTCTAGCGAACATTTAGTGATTTCCCTATTTGATGACGAGAGGATTTGTCATAGGTTATTAGTACAAAATCAAGTAGGTAAAAACAGTCTACTTGAGGCTGTAAATGTTATTAGAGGTGACCAAAAAGTGACCGAGAAAAATGCTGAAAATAGTTATGAAGCTTTGGAAAAGTATGGCACAGACCTTACTTCTGCCGCAAGAGATGGAAAATTAGATCCTGTAATTGGAAGAGATGAAGAAATTCGAAGAACGATTCAAATACTGAGCCGCAGGACTAAAAATAACCCCGTATTGATTGGGGAAGCTGGCGTGGGTAAAACAGCAATTATTGAAGGCTTAGCACAAAGAATTATCAACGGAGATGTTCCTACAGCCCTTGAAGAGCGACAACTAATTTCCTTAGACATGGGGGCACTAATCGCAGGTGCAAAATTCCGTGGTGAATTCGAAGAGAGACTTAAGTCAGTTCTTAAAAATGTCACAGATTCAGAAGGAAAAATTATTTTGTTTATCGATGAAATACATACTGTCGTCGGAGCAGGAGCGAGTGGTGGTGCAATGGACGCTAGTAATCTCCTAAAACCAATGCTCGCTAGAGGTGAATTGAGATGTATTGGAGCAACAACCATCAACGAACATAGAGAAAATTTTGAGAAAGACCCTGCGCTGGAAAGAAGATTTCAGCAAATACTTGTAAAAGAGCCCTCAGTTCAAGATACGATTTCGATCTTACGTGGATTAAAAGAGAGATATGAAGTACATCATGGTGTCCGTATCTCTGATAACGCTCTAATAGCTGCGGCGATATTGAGTGATAGGTATATACCCGAGAGGTTTTTACCTGATAAAGCTATTGATCTAATAGATGAATCAGCCTCACGTTTAAAGATGGAAATAACATCAAAACCTGAAGAAATTGATGAGATTGATAGAAAAATCATCCAACTTGAGATGGAGAAATTATCTTTGGAAGGTGAGTCAGATAATTCAAGTAAAGAGAGACTCGAATTAATTACTGCAGAACTAGCCTTATTAACAAAAAATCAAATTGAAGTAAACAAAAAATGGAAACAAGAAAAAGAATCAATCGAAGAAATTTCAACACTTAAAGAAGATATTGAGAAAGTACAACTAGAAATAGAACAAGCAAAAAGGAATTATGACCTCAACAGGGCTGCTGAACTTGAATACGGCACCCTTGTGAATTATCAACAAAATTTAAAATCTAAAGAACTTAATCTAAAAAATTCCTCTGAAAATTCTGAAAAATCACTTTTGAGAGAAGAGGTTGTAGCCGATGATGTAGCTGAAATAATTGCGAAGTGGACATCTATCCCAGTTAAAAGACTTGCTCAAAGTGAAATTGAAAAATTACTCAATCTTGAATCTGAGTTGCAAAAAAAAGTTATTGGTCAAAATAAAGCCGTTCAATCAATATCTTCTGCAATACAAAGATCTAGGACAGGACTTAGTGATCCAAGCAGACCAATCGCCAGTTTTTTATTTTTAGGACCAACAGGCGTGGGAAAAACAGAATTGTCTAAGTCTTTAGCTTCTCAACTTTTTGATAGTGAAAATGCCCTAATTAGAATAGACATGTCTGAATATATGGAAAAGCACTCTATAAGTCGTCTAATTGGCGCGCCTCCTGGGTACGTTGGCTACGAAGCAGGTGGCCAATTAACAGAAGCGATCAGAAGAAAACCTTACTGCGTTTTGCTATTCGATGAAATTGAAAAAGCACATAAAGATGTTTTCAATGTATTGCTACAAATACTTGACGAGGGCCGAGTAACCGATGGTCAAGGAAGAACAACAAACTTCAAAAATACTATTATTATTCTCACCAGTAACTTAGGAAGCGATTTAATCGCTGATAATAATCTAACGAATAATCTGTCTACAAATATAGATGAACTTATTAATCAAGAGCTGAAATCAAATTTCAGACCTGAGTTCTTAAACAGACTTGATGAAATAATTAATTTCGAACCACTAAAAAAAGAAACACTACACAAAGTAGTTGATTTACAATTAAATCGTTTAAGAGAAAGGTTAGAAGCCAAAGGAATCGAGCTAGAAATTGATGATGATGTCTTATCTTTGATTACTGAAATTGGATACAATCCAAGCTATGGTGCAAGGCCCTTAAAAAGAGTTATTCAAAAAGAATTAGAAAGTCAAATAGCAAAATATATTCTTAAAGGCAAATATAAAGAAGGAAGCACTATAAAGATAGAAAATATTGAATCAAAATTAATTTTCAATTAAAAAGTAAAATTTTAATTATTTTCCACAAAAAGTCGTACTGTATTAAGGATTGAACCACTCAGGGAGGAGGCTATAACTAGCGGAATTATTATCATTTTCATGAGCTATTGCTTTCCAACAACAAGATCTACCCTTCTCTCTTGAAAATAGTAAATCATTAGCCCATCCCCACACTAATTCAGCAGTTGATTCCATACCCACATTGCTCATAACTCTAAGGTCTAGTACTTCTTTGGAGTGAAGGTCTTTCCATGTTTCAAGAAGAGGATCATCAAAATTGACTAGAAAAGTATGATCAAAATGATCTTTTAATTGTTCTTCCAAAAGTCTCAGACTTGAGAAATCGACAACGAAGCCATTTTCATCAAGTTTTTTTGAAGCAAAGCAAAAGGTAAAGCTTCTACTGTATCCATGAACATAACGACAATGACCTTTGTGTTTCCATTGACGGTGAGAGCATGGATAGTCTTTAAAATGCTTTGAGCAATTAAATGGAATATCTTTAATCGTCATAAAAAGATGAATAAAAAACCAATAGAGGATTAAATTTAAATAATTAAAGTTAAAAAGCCTAATTGGCTTAATTAAAAATGCTTTTTATAGATAATCTTCATTTTGATCAAAACGGCTTGATCCCAGCCATAGCGCAAGATTGGCTCGATGGCTCAATTTTAATGATGGCATGGATGAACAAAGAATCCATTATAAAAACATTAGAATCTGGTGAAATTCACTATTGGAGTCGTTCAAGGAAAGAACTTTGGCATAAAGGAAAAACGAGCGGACATTTTCAAAAATTGAAAGGAATTAGGACTGATTGCGATTCAGATACAATACTTTTGTCAATTGAGCAAGTTGGTTCAATTGCATGTCATACAGGAAAAAGAAGTTGTTTCTTTAAAGATTTAGAAACAAATGAAGACGTTCTTTACCCTCCATCTGATGCTTGTAGTGAATTATTCAAAGTCATAGAAAGTCGTAAAAGCAAACCTGAGGAGGGAAGCTATACCAATACTCTTCTGAAGGAAGGCGATAATAAAATCCTAAAAAAGATAGGCGAAGAAACAGCCGAATTTATTATGGCTTGTAAAGATAAAAATCCTATTGCAGTTGCGAATGAGGCTGCAGATCTACTTTTCCATATGCAAGTTTCTTTAGCCTATCAAAACGTTTCCTGGGAAGATGTTCTGAAAGTTTTAGTAAAAAGAAGAGGCGCTCCCAGAAGAAATCCGTAGAAAAACAACTCTTAAATTATTTTTTTTACTTATGATTTACCTATTTGGTAGAAAAGCAAAGGATTAAATTAATAAAAAGTCTTGAAAGAGAAAAAAACAAATTAACCGATTTTCTTAGTCTTTGGTAATTTATCGTTTAATTAAAATCAGGAATAGTACTTAAAAATATTTTTGCGAGACTAAAAAATCTTCAAAGAGTTTCGTAGATCAAAAAACTAATCTAAACATATCAATGACATCAAACGTTTTTGAGTTTTTTTTTTAATTTTATTTATACACATTTTAAAGGTGCCAAGTGAAAATATAAAAAACTTTTTTTTGGCTTAGTTGACCTAATGAAGGCATAAAGAATAGAAAAAGGAAAACTAATAAAAACCGAACACTTTATTACGCCTATTGAAAGTAAACAATTTCTCTCTAGGTTATAAATATAAGGAGGAATAAATCGTGAGTTCTTTAAGCGACTTTCTTGGAGAAATAGGAAGACACGAATTGCTCACACCAGAGCAAGAACTCACATTGGGTAGAGAAGTGCAAGCAATGGTTGCACTTAATGAGCGCTGCCAAAAAGCTGGAGGAAATGGGCCAGAGTGCGAATATTCAAGCGCAGAAAAGAAAAGGCTTAAAGCAGGTGAGCGGGCCAAGAATCAAATGATCACAGCAAACTTGAGGCTTGTTGTGAATTTAGCCAAGCGTTATCAAGGAAAAGGGCTTGACCTTCTTGATTTAATTCAAGAAGGCACCTTAGGGTTAACAAGAGCTGTTGAGAAATACGATCCCAAAAGGGGGCATCGATTTTCAACTTACGCTTACTGGTGGATTAGACAAGGACTAAATAGAGCGCTGTCAACACAAAGTAGAACCATACGAATACCTGTAAACATCAATGAAAAACTAACAAAACTTCGTGCTGCCAAATCTCGACTAATGCAAGAGCTTGGAGTTCATCCCTCAACCAACCAAATAGCTCTAAAGATGAAAATACCTTTAGAGGATGTAGAAGAATTGCTTGCATGCGAATTGAGAAGTATCACAGTGAGCTTGCAAGGAGCAATCAAATCTAAAGCAGAGCCCTCTGAACTTGTCGATATTCTCCCAAGTGAGGAAGCACCTCCTATGGAACTCGCTGAATTAGCAGAAAGAAGTGCATCAGCTTGGGCTTTATTGGATAAATCAAATCTCACACCCAAAGAGAGAACGATACTAAGTCTTAGATTTGGTCTCGATGGCTCAAATGAATGGAGGACGCTAGCGGCAGTGGCCAGACAAATGAATTGCAGCCGGGAATATTGCAGACAAGTAGTTCAACGTGCATTAAGAAAATTAAGAAAGACAGGGATTCAAAGTGGTCTTTTAGAGACAAGTATTTAATTGTGGTTAGTTCAAGAAACTCCAATAAAGAAGTTTTTGAAGCAGAGGTTCTTGAAAGTTCTGTTATTGATGAGGGGGTACTTAAAAAGATCTTATTAAGAGCAGGCAGAGTAATTGCACAGCCTGCTTTAGAGGGATTTGAACTCATCATTGATAATTCAACTCCTCCTAAGGTGAGGCTATCCATTATGGGCGCACTAACTTACTTAATTATTCCTTTTGATTTAATTCCCGACTTTATTCCTGCCTCAGGTTTTAGCGATGATCTTGTAGCCTTAACAGCTGTAATTAGTCTATGGCAACATCACATCACTCCAGAGATAAAATTCAGAGCAAAATCTAAGCTGGATAAATGGTTTCCACTATGAGCAAAGAATGCTGGTCAAAAGAGATAGAAGAGGATTTAGTACTTTTAATCAAAGACTGGTTGAGGCAAACAGGTAGAACTCAATCAGAACTTTGCCAAAGTCTTCATCTCCCTTCAGCAAGAATGCCAACTTTAATTGAATCTTTAAAAAAAGATTTTAGTTCTGGCGGTATTCCAAAAATCGCAAATAGACTTTGTGAAATTGAAGCGTTATGGACACACGGTGGAGGAGAGAAAACAAAGGAAATTTTCAACTTAAATTCCTCGGGGCAACTTGATCTTCTTGACGAAATTTGTGAGGACCTTTCAAGAATTAATTTCGAGAAATAAGATTTATAAGACTATGAAAAAATATTTAAGAGGTTATTTTCTAATTATATTTTGTTTCACATTTTTCTACCTAAGTTTACCAAAAGATATAAATGCTTTCGAGGCAGATTTAGGTGAAAGTCTTTTCAAACACAACTGTGCTGGATGTCACATTAATGGCGGAAACATACTCAGAAGATCAAAGAATTTAAAGCTTTCATCATTAAATCGTAATGGAATTGACAATCCAGAAGCTATAGCGAAGATAGCTAGACAAGGGGTAGGGATAATGAGTGGTTATGAAGATGAACTAGGAGACAATGGCGATCAAATTGTAGCTAATTGGGTCTGGGAACAAGCTCAAAAAGCTTGGGTCCAAGAGTAAATTTCGAAATCAGTCCATATTCCCTCTCTCCAGTAAACATCCTCTTTGATAAGACTTCTTATATATTCAATGTCTCCAGATTTAAATATCCCAAAAACATATCTATTACATTTAGTCGGTCCTAAAGTTATTAATATACCTTTTTCCTTAAGTAATGAGAGCCTTTGAAGATGCTCGTCCCTAAAAGGTTTTCTCTTCAGTAGAGCATCTTCACAGTAAGCCCCCCAAAGGACAAATTGATCCATAGTTTTCAAGTTAAATAAAGACAATAGATCCTAAGACAAAACATTGAAAATTATTCAATATTCAGATAGATCTATTGCTATTAAACAGATATTAGTTAGTTGCGGCTCTTAGTTCTTTACAAAAAGAACCAGCTTCTTCTACTTTCTTTCCGATCGAGGCATTAGCAATTCTTTTAACTAAAGCACTACCAACAATTGCACCATCAGCGCCCCATTCTCTAACTTGTTGAATATGTTTTACATCCGAAATTCCAAAACCCACTGCAATTGGACTAGATGAAGAGTGTTTTAGCTGTTTAACAAGAGTCCCCACATTATCTTTAAGCGACGACCTTTCTCCTGTTACGCCTGTAACACTCACAAGATAAGTAAATCCATTAGAAGTCGCTGCAATTTTTTTCATACGGTCCTTAGGTGTTGTAGGAGCAACAAGCAAAACCAAATCAATTTCTTTAGAGTGAGCTATATTAGAGAGTTTTTCTGCTTCCTCTAAAGGAAGATCTGGTACGACGAGTCCTGAAACTCCTGCTTTCGAAGCTTGTAAGCAAAATTTTTCCAGACCTTTATTAATAAGTGGATTTGAGTAAGTGAATAAAATTATTGGTATTGTCAATTGATCTCTCAATTCAGACAACATTTTAAAAACTTTATCAGGAGAAGTTCCTGCTGAAAGAGCTCGAGAAGCTGCTAATTGAATAATCGGTCCATCTGCTAAGGGATCACTGTATGGAATGCCTAGTTCAATCATGTCAGCACCATTTGCCTGAAGTTCTAACAAAATCTTTGCTGTGGTCTCCAAATCAGGGTCACCGGCCATAAGGAAAGGCATTAATGCAATTCTCTTATCCTTTTTTATTTGCGAAAAAGATCTACTGATATTTGTATTTTTCAATGTTCTAAGCCTTGGGTATCTATCTTTTTTATCATTTTTGTATCCATAAGAGTAAAAAATTATTGAGATTTAGTAATTAAAACTTAAGTTTGTTCAATACTTTCTTCCTCAACGGTTTTTAGTAATTCAATTTTTTCTTCATCTGTCATGGCCTCAAACTTTTCTCTAATTTTTTCATCAGTCAATTTTTCATAAGCCTCTCTGTATCTTTTACGTTGCTCCATAAAAGTCATATTCCCAGAGAAAACTCTAAAAAGGTAAGAAGCTGTCCATGCAAAAATAATTAAAATTAATATTGACTGTGCCGCAATACCAGCTGATATTGATTCAAATCCAAGTAACTGAAACACTTCATATCCCAAGCCGCCTAAAACAAAAACAATCAAACCTATTTGAAAAACCTGTGCTCTTGTCAAAGTTCAAGACTCCTCATTTCCATTCATTCTTAAATTAAGAAAAGGTGCAAACAAAACCATTCCAGGAAAGAAAAGAAACACAAGTCCATATATAAAAAGGCGTTCAAACTTTCCCATAACATTCCAACGATTATTCATCCAATAAAAAAGAAATAAAGGAACTACCAATAAATACATCCCTCCCAAGACCGCATAAGCAGATAATGTAATTAACGGATTAACAGCTCCCATTAATCCAAAAGGGATTAAACACACAATCAAGATAGAAAACATCATGGGAGTGGGGGGACTTGAACCCCCACGGCCAAAAAGCGGCCAACAGATTTTAAGTCTGGTGCGTCTACCAATTCCGCCACACTCCCCAGTGATAGCAAGGATTATCAAAATGCTAGAGCTTAAACTCTAAGCTATTAGTATATTAGCGTAAACGTATGTGCTTGAATCAGTACTCTTAAGAATATCTAGAGTTAAATAATTATTGGATGTATCATTCACCAATCTCACTAAACATCCCCTATCGCCCAGTCAAGGGTTTCTCCTGAGTGAAATGGTTTTACAAAATCATTGGGATCACCAACTAGTCCAACATCAATCATTTGAGGCACTGAAATATCTTTTTTAACTAAAGTTATTCTCTCTGTGTTTAAAGGTAATCCATAAAAAGTTGCTCCATTAATACTTGAAAAAGCTTCAAACCTATCTAGTGCATTTTCTTCTTCGAAAACTTTTAAATAGCTTTCCAAAGCGAAAGGGGCATTAAAGATTCCTGCACATCCACATGAGCTTTCCTTAAATCTACGGGTGTGAGGTGCTGAATCAGTTCCAAGGAAAAAGCAAGGTTTAGCGCTAGTAGCCGCTTGTCTTAGAGCAATACGATGAATTTCACGTTTGGCTGTTGGTAAGCAATAAAAATCACTCCTTAACCCACCATTGAACATTGCGTTTCGATTGATATGTAGATGATGAGGTGTGATTGTAGCGGCTATATCAAACTCACTGTTTTCCACAAAGTCAATTGCATCTATGGTCGTGATATGTTCTAAAACCACTTTAAGTGAGGAAAATCTTCGTAATAATGGTTCAAGGTGACGCTCAATAAAAACAGCTTCTCTATCAAATACATCAACATTGAAATCAGTCACTTCTCCATGAATCAATAATGGCATACCAATTCTTTCCATCGTCTCAAATAAATTGTCGATCTTACTTATATCTGTAACCCCATAAGAAGAATTAGTTGTCACATTGGCTGGATAGAGCTTTGCCCCATGGAAGACACCTTCTCTAAAACCTCTCTCTAAGACCTCCTCAGGCATATCATCTGTAAGATATGCTGTCATCAGCGGAGTAAAAGGAACACCTTTAGGGATAGACTGGATAATTCTTTTTTTATACTCTTGTGCTTGGCTTAAAGTAGTGATTGGCGGATCAAGATTTGGCATGATGATTGCACGGCAAAACACATCTGCGGTATGACTTAAAACACCCTTAAGAATCTTTCCATCTCTCAAATGCAGATGCCAATCATCAGGCTTTAATAAAGAGATTTGATTAACAGAAGCAATCACAGAATTAAAGCTTTATCAATGTATATCTTATGCAGCCTTGATCTACCTTGATCTATAAATCCTCAAGTATCAATGAAGGGCTAAGATATTAGGATAATACCAAATGGAAATAATATAAATTAATTCACTTATTTAGTTTCTCAATAAATTACTCAATCATGCCATCAATATTATTGTCATTTTTAGAGTTTATTGTTGGGATATTTTTACTTTTTAGCGGTGGGGAGCTCTTTATTCAAGGATCTGTAGCTTTAGCCTTAATCCTTGGGATCCCTCAACTAGTTATTGGTTTAACAATAGTATCTCTAGGGACAAGTGCACCTGAACTATTTGTGAGTGTTAACTCCTCTCTCACTGGATCAGACAGTCTAGCTTTGAGCAACATTGTTGGCAGCAATATTTTCAATGTGATGGTAGTTCTCGGAGGAAGTGCACTTTTGAGACCTTTAAGAGTTGAAAGTCGTCTTGTAAGAAGAGACATTCCTCTTCTTCTAGCAGTCTCAACTGCCGTTTGGGGCATGGCCGCTTCAGAACTGATAACTTGGCAATTTGGATTAGCTTTGATACTTGCGCTAATAATAAATACCACTTGGGAAATTCGCACAGCAAGAGAGGAACCTCAAAAAACCCAAGAAGCAGAGCCAGAAATAAATATAGAAAAAGACTCAACAAGTTTATTAAATTCAGGAGTGAAGTTACTAAGTGGTATTTTCTTGTTAACTCTTGGATCACGGCTTTTAATAGAAGGCGCATCTACAATTGCAGGATTATTAGGGGTCAGCGAAGCTATAATTGGGTTAACGATAGTTTCGCTGGGCACCTCTTTACCTGAGTTGATCACGTCATTAGTGGCCGCTATTCGTGGTCAAACTGACCTAGCAATAGGCAATGTAATTGGAAGTTGTTTATTAAATCAATTACTAGTTTTAGGTAGCTGTTCTTTACTATCTGGAGGCAGTGGTTTAGTCGTTGAGAATTTACTAATAACTAAGGATATTCCCATAATGGTAATTACTACACTTGCGTGCATGCCTATTTTCTGGACAAAAGGAATAATAAGCAGAGGAGAAGGCGGTGTTTTATTAGGATTGTATATGCTTTACATCGCAGACAAAATAATACCTCTAACTCTACCAAATTTACACACAGCATTCAAAGAATTAGTTTTTATAGCCATATTATTGTCAATAATAATAATTATATACAAGACAATTGCTTACTGGTTAAGGCTAAGAAAAAGTTCTAATAACTAATCCCTTTATTTCAATCATTTCATTGTAACGAATTCCTCGGCTATTGTAGGATGCAATGCCATTGTATTATCAAAATCAGATTTTTTAGCTCCTAGCATTAGTGAGATTGAAGCCATCTGAATAATCTCAGAGGCATTATCACCAATCATGTGACATCCCAAAACTTTATTATTATTTTTATCAACAATTAGCTTTAAAATACATCTAGAGTCAGTCTTTGGTAATGATTTAGATAAGGGTCTAAATATTGATCTATGTACTTTAATATTATCTTTCCCTATCGACTTAATAGCCTTCTCTTCAGTCATGCCCACAGAAGCTATTTCAGGCTGACTAAATACAGCATAAGGAACAAAATCATAATTAACCTTATGATTTGATTCGCCATAATTTCTATCAGCAAACTTTCTACCCTCATCAATTGCGACTGGTGTCAAATTGATCCTGTCAGTTACATCTCCAATAGCAAAGATATTAGAAATATTCGTTTTACTTTCACTATCAACTTTAATTTTATTTTCAAGAATTTCTATACCCGCTTGTTCTAACTTCAACCCCTCTAAAAACGGCTCTCTACCAGTAGCGAAAAGCAATCCATTCGAGTCAAACTCTTTACCTGTATTTGTTTTTATAATTAAAGATCCAAGAGTCCCTTTTAATGAGGAAATATTCTCACCAAAGATTATGTTAACTCCTTTATTTTTCATTGCCTCGGTTAATGCTGAAGCAAGCTCAAAGTCAAATCCTCTTAAAATCCTATCACCTCGTACTAATTGGGTAACCTCAACACCTAAACCGTGCAATATGCATGCAAATTCGCAAGCAATATAGCCTGCACCAACAATTGTAATTTTTTTCGGAAAGCTTTTAAGAAGAAACATATCATCACTTGTCCAACTTAAAGATGCTCCCTCGATGCTTGGTCTTTTAGGTCTGCCTCCCACTGCAATCAAAATTCTTTCTCCATAAAGTTCATTTAAAGTCTCTCCATTTATTCGATTTTTAATTGCGATACAATTTGAATTTTTAAACTCACCCCAACCTTTAAAAAGCTCAACATTAGCTTTATTTAGAAAATTTTCGTGTAATTCATTCAGCCTTTGCACTTCCTTTCGAACATTAGCCAATAAAGTCTCTGACTTGATCTTTAAATTATCAAAATCAAAGCCATAAGACGGTGCAGACAAAAAGCTCTCCAAGAGAGAAGAGCCACAAACTAATAATTTTTTAGGAACACAACCTCTTATCACACACGTTCCTCCGACAAGATCGCCCTCGACGATCGCTACAGAGGCTCCGTAACTGGCTGCTTTCTTTGCAGCAGCTAATCCACCGGATCCTGCACCAATGACAATTAAATCAAAAGAGCTTTTCAATTTTGCAACCAAGTATTATTTCTCTATTCTCGTTGAAATAAATGAATCCAACCAGAAATGCAATGAGTTGGGAAGAATTAGCAACATACACAGCTGATCCAATTGATCAAATCAATGGGTTAAACAACCCATATTCATCACTTCGGCTTTTTAACAAAAACGAGTCCAAGGCAATTGTTACTCTTTACAGAGACATACATGCTTGGTGTCCTTATTGCCAAAAAGTTTGGATTTGGTTAGAGCTTAAAAAAATTCCTTACCGGATTAAAAAAGTCACAATGCGTTGCTACGGAGAAAAGGAAAAATGGTATTTAAAAAAAGTGCCCTCAGGAATGCTCCCTGCAATAGAAATTGAAAATCATGTAATCACAGAAAGTGATGAGATCCTTTTTGTGTTAGAGGAAATTTATGGTCCTTTAGGTCAATCTCTAAATGAGAAGAAAGTCCTTGAGCATAGGAGACTTGAAAGAGAACTATTTTCATCATGGTGTAACTGGTTATGTCGCAACTCTCTTTTCCAAGCCCAAGAAGAACAAAAGAAAGAGAGTTTCAAAATTGTTGCCAAAAAATTTGAAAAAGAAATAGAAAAAAAAGCTTCAGGGTGGCTCACTCCAATCTCAACAAAAAATGGTGAAAAGCCTGGATCAGCTGATGTAATCTTTATTCCATATGTTGAAAGGATGAATGCCTCATTGGCTTACTACAAAGGATATTCATTGAGAGAAGAGCACCCTTTTATAAATTCATGGCTTAAAAATCTTGAAAAACTTGAGGAATATAGAGGAACTCAAGGAGATTTTCATACTCATGCCCATGATTTACCTCCTCAAATGGGAGGTTGCTTTACATATTCAAATGCAAACCAACAATTATTTTCCAAAAAAATTGATACAGGTTCTGGATTAGGACAATTAGAGTTAATAGATTTCAAAGTTGATCAAGAATCGGAACAACAATTTGAAACTTTAGCTTTAGAAAGAGTAATCAAACATAAAGAGAGAATCATTGCTGTTAGCCCAATGAAAAATAAATTGTTTGATCAGCCATTGAGAGCAGCCTTAACCTCCATGATCACAAAACAAGATTGCCGTCCAGAGAAGAATAGTGCCTCTGCATTACGTTACCTCCGAGATAGAATTTCAGTGCCAAGAGATATGCCTTTATTGTCAGGAAGATTGTTTAGACAAGCTCTTGAAAGCACCGCTAATATTGATGGTAGTGATTCAGGACCTGCTATACCTATCAGAAATAGGCTAGATCAAAATCCTATACGATTTAATTAAAAAACTAAAATCTCTCTAACATTCAAATCTTAAATTCAACGACGTTTTCGTGAATCGATCTGAAGAAGATCCTTGACTTTTTGAACTTGACTTGCCAATTGTGGCTCACTTGATAATTTTTTTTCTATTTGCTCAATGGCATACATAACTGTTGTATGATCCTTTCCTCCGAAAGATTCTCCAATACGAGGAAGACTTAAATCTGTCCCATGGCGCATTAAATACATACCTACCTGTCTTGCCTGACTAACAGGCCTACGTCTACTTGGACTACGCATTTCCTCCTCAGTAACTCCAAAGACCTCAGCTACTTTTTCTAGTACTTGTTTAGGCTTAACTTCTACTCCTTGTCCAGTAGGATCAAGCATTGGTGCTACTGATTCCACTGTCATTGGCAATCCAGTGATAGAGGCAAATGCGACAGCACGAGTAAATGCTCCTTCTAATTCTCTTATATTAGAAGTGAATCGTCCGGCAATAAACTGAATCAAATCTCTTGGCAAACGCATTCTTTCATGCTCAGCTTTTTTTTGTAATATTGCCATTCTCGTCTCCAAATCGGGCGCTTGAATATCTGCAATTAGTCCCATCGAGAATCTTGAAATCAATCGTTCTTGTAAACGAGGTATTTGACTTGGAGGCCTATCACTTGTAAGAACAATTTGTCTACCTGCCTCGTGCAAAGCATTAAATGTATGAAAGAATTCTTCCTGAGTATATTCTTTACCTTCTATAAATTGAATATCGTCAACCAATATCAAATCAGCCTCTCTATATCTATTTCTGAAAGCTTGCATCCCATCTTTTCTGATCGCAACAATTAAATCATTTGTAAAAGTCTCAGTAGAGACATATGCAACCTTTGCTCCTGGATCAATTTCCAACCTGTAATGACCAATAGATTGCATTAAATGTGTTTTACCTAGGCCAACTCCCCCACAAATAAATAATGGATTAAATTCTCGACCAGGGGACTCAGCCACTGCCATTGCTGCAGCATGAGCCATCCGACTATTAGGACCCACAACAAATCTATTAAAAACATATCGAAGATTCAAGCTCGGTAGGAATTTTTTTGCTGGGGATTGTTTAGATTTAATGTCTGAATTATCACGCGTGGCAATCGAATTATTTTCTGTATTTAAAAAAGTCTTTTTCTTATTGTTTTTTTCAGATAAGAATTCTTCATTAACTTTTATATGAACTTTAACTTCATGACCAAATATCTCTGATGCAATCTCTTCAATTGTATGAGAGTAATTTTTCCTCAACCAATCACTTGAGAAGCTATTTGGGGCTAGCAAAGTCAAGCATCCATTTTTGAAATCAAAGAATTCAGCCGGACGTATCCATGTTTCATATGAAGGCTTACTTAAATTCTTTTGCAGTAATTCCTGCACCTTCGTCCATAGCTCATTCCGGGTTGGCACAGGCATGACCTAATGGAATATGAGTTTAGCTAAAAACACTAATCAATCATTCTTAAATTTGGGAATCCAGTTGTAAATTTTTTGTCCCATCCCCAAAAAAGCAGCTATCACTATTGATTAGGAAGATAAATGCAAGTGTAAATTTATTTTTTTTTAAAACAAAAATTAATCAGATGCAATGAATAGTAACTTAAGCTTCAAAAACATAGAATATTCCTAGATAAATAACTATTAAGATGGTTATGAGTAAAAAAGAAAATACAAACAAACTTTATGTAAACAACCGACCAACTGTTGTTTTAATGACAAAATGGCACGCGATATATAGATGTAAAAGTCGATTAGCAAAGGATATAGGGGCATTTAAAGCAGCAAAGATCCAAGAGAGACTAATGAATCACACTATTAACGTTGCTAAAAAGATTCAAAAAGAAGGTTTTGCAGATATAAAAGTTGCCTTCGATGGAATTGGTATTAAAGCTGCAAAAAAATGGGCCGTATTAAATAAAATAAAAGAAGTTGAGATTCAGGGTCCTGGCAATCTAGGAACAAAAATGAAAAGACAGTTTTTAAAGACTCATCATGAACAAAATCATTCTCACCAAACTCGCAATCCCATCATAATTATTGGAAGTGATTTACCATCAATCTCACATTTTGAATTAATTCAAGCTATACAAATACTTAATCATAAAGAAATGGTTTTAGGCCCTTCAAGTGACGGCGGATACTGGCTTATAGGTCTATCAAAAAAACTTTTAAAGCCTGTATGCACCTGGCCATTTTCAGGTATAAGTTGGGGAAGCGATAAAGTACTTCAAGAGACTATACGATTAGCATCCTTAAATAAAATAGATTATCAACTTCTTCAAACTAAAAATGATCTGGATAATATTATAGATTTATCACCATGGTTAGATCACAAAAAATTCCGACTCTCAGCATCATCATACCAACTTTAAATGAAGCGCTTCACCTCCCTCTTCTTCTTTCTGATTTAAATGTCTGGCCATATGATTGTGAATTAATAATAGTTGATGGAGGGAGTATAGATTTAACTATCTCAATTGCACAGATACAGGGATTAGATGTTATTAAAAGCCGTAAAAAGAATAGAGGCTATCAACTAAAAACCGGTGCATCAAATGCAAGAGGAGATTGGCTCTTATTTCTACATGCCGACAGTAGATTAAGAATAGGTTGGGTTAAAAGTTTATCTCAAATAATACAAAATAAAAAATCAAAAAATTTTGCATGGTATTTTGACTTTAAAATAAAAAAATATAATATAGAATATAGATTTTTAGAAATTGCAGTAGCGCTAAGAAGTCGTTTTTTACAACATCCTTATGGAGATCAAGGTTTACTAATACATAAAGATCTGTATTGTGATA
>QBVL01000002.1 GCA_003284375.1 Prochlorococcus sp. AG-311-J23 | reverse complement strand
AGAAAAATTAACTAATGCAGGTTCTATTATCTCTAGAAAATCTGATCAAACAACATCTCATAGTTCTTTCTCTAACAAAATAATTAGTGAAGACAATATTGATACTCAAAAAAATGCAGCTTAGTTTCATATTTTTGCTAGTTTTGGCATAAAATAAACACATGGGAGCGTGGTGGAATTGGTAGACGCACCGCACTCAAAATGCGGCACCTTCGGGTTTGTCGGTTCAAGTCCGACCGCTCCCACTTCATTGATGAAAACTTACAATCGTTTTCCCTTAGACCTCATCAGAGGTAAAGGTTCATGGGTGTGGGACAAAAAAGGGCGGAAATATCTCGATGCTGTGGCTGGCATTGCAACTTGTTCACTAGGCCACAGTGATAAAGCATTAATCAAATCCTTATCAAAACAATTAAAAAGACTTCAACATGTATCTAACCTTTACGGGATACCAGAGCAAGAAGAACTAGCTCAATGGTTAACTTCACAAAGTTTTGCCAAGAGTGTATTTTTTTGCAATAGCGGTGCTGAAGCAAATGAAGCTGCAATTAAATTGGCGAGAAAATATGGTCATATTAAACGAAACATCGACAACCCAGTTATTCTTTGCTCAAAGGAAAGCTTTCACGGAAGAACACTCGCAGCTGTAAGTGCGACAGGGCAATCTAAATACCACAAAGGATTCGAGCCAATGGTTCAGGGATTTCAGTTTTTTTCTTTTAACGACAGTGAATCTTTTGAAAATCTATTTGATGATTTAGAAAAAACAGCCCCACAAATTGCAGCTGTATTTATTGAACCTATCCAAGGTGAGGGAGGAATAAATATTGGGAAAAAATCATTTTTTGAGCTCTTAAGAAAAAAATGTACTGACAACAATGTTTTATTAATATTTGACGAAGTCCAAACTGGAATGGGAAGGACAGGTACTCTTTGGGGATATGAACAACTAGGGATTGAACCTGATGTTTTCACACTAGCCAAAGGGCTTGGTGGAGGTCATGCCATTGGAGCGCTATTGGTTAATCAGTTGGCTGATGTCTTTGAGCCCGGTGATCATGCCAGCACTTTCGGAGGGAATCCTTTCGCTTGCAGAGCAGCTCTAACCGTTGGGAAAGAAATACAAAAAAGAGACCTCCTAAATAAAGTTACAGAAAGAGGCGCTCAATTAAAAGAAGGATTAATTAAACTTTCCAATAAATTTTCAGACATATTTATTTCCACAAGAGGTGTTGGGCTTATTCAAGGTCTCGTTATAAAAGACAATATCAAAATAACATCTCTTGATATTGTCAAATCCGCCATAGAAGAGAAACTACTTCTAGTATCAGCTGGTGTAAAAGTATTAAGGATAGTCCCTCCTTTAACTATTACAAAAAAAGAAATCAACGAGCTTTTATCGAGACTAGACAAATGTCTGATGAAACTTTCATAGCACAATCGAATTTCATTTTTGAAAGCAAGAGTAAAGAATATGAAGATATGAATCTGAGCATAGATCGTATGTCATTAGCGATTAATGCCATGGGAGATCCCTGTAAAGAAACCCCTGCTATTCACATAGCAGGAACGAATGGGAAAGGCTCAATTTGCGCTTTTATTAATAGTGTTCTTAGCTTAGTAAATATCAAAACTGGAGTTAGCACTTCTCCCCATTTAGTTGATTGGGTCGAGAGAATATGTATCAACAAGACTCCAATATCAAAAGAAGAATTTCAATCGTTAAGCCTGTCTCTTGCACCAATTGCAAAAAAGTATAGTTTGACTCCTTTTGAAAGTATTATTGCAATAGCACTTAAATATTTCACTTTAAGGGAAGTTGAACTTCTTATCCTTGAAGTAGGGCTTGGAGGTAGACTTGATGCAACAACCGCGCATCAATATAGACCTATTATTGCATTTGGAGCTGTTGGGCTTGATCATTGTGAATACTTAGGCAATAGTCTAGAAAAAGTAGCTATTGAGAAAGCAGCCGTAATAACTACAAAGAGTACTGTCATTACAGCTCCTCAACACAATATTGTAAAAAGAGTTTTCGAAGAGACTGCAAAAAGGAAACAAGCAGTCATTCATTGGGTAGATCCAATTCCCTCAGCTTGGGAACTCGGTTTAGCAGGAGCAATACAAAAAGAAAATGCAGCTGTAGCAAAAGGGGTTATTGAATCCCTAAAAACTATTGGATGGAATATTTCTGAAGGACAACTTCGAGAAGGCTTGTCTCTTGCTAAATGGCCTGGAAGACTTCAAACAACAAAATGGGAAGGGATGCCCATAGTTGTTGATGGTGCACATAATCCTCATGCGGCTAAGCAATTATCAAGAGAAAGAGACGCATGGACTGATCAAGAAAGTGGAATTATTTGGATACTGGGGATTCAAAAAAGAAAAGATATGATAGGCATTTTGCATAAGCTAATTAGAGCGAAAGATTTAGCTTGGATAGTTCCTGTCCCAGGTCAACAAAGCTGGTCAAAAGATCAAATTTTAAGTTTTCGCCCTGAATATAAAGACCAAATCAAAGAAGCATTTACTGTAGTAGAAGTTTTATCAACACTTAAAAAACAACATAGATGGCCATCTCCACCACCTATAATTTCAGGATCACTATATTTAATAGGTGACCTTTTTCAAAAGAAGATACTGACAAGTTAAATTGTTTAAAAATAAAGCAATTAAATCAATTGACTTTTATATTCCACCCTTTGAGTTTCCCTGGGTTGAGAATACCTTTTGGATCAAAGTTACTCTTAGCTTGCACTTGATCAGAATCAATTACACCTAGGCCTCCATCTTCAACAGTGATTGTATGCGGATTAAAAATTACTGCACCAAGGTCTCTGCATTGACTGATTAATTGATTCATAGCTTCTTCACCTTGCCACTTAACAACAGGAAGTGAAGCTAATCTTTGAACTCCATTTTGACGAACACATTCCAAATGCCATAAAAGGTTTGATCCCCACTCTGATTTCAATTTTTTCATCATTTCCAACTCAGGCTGAGGAAGAAGCATTTGCAAATATGTCCAAGCAGGATCAATCCCACGCATATGTAAAGTCGTATGGTTCCAAGAAAGCTCTCGAAGGCCTGTTCCTGCCTTAAGATTTTCTGGACCTAAGTTGTCAAAATCTGCGCCAGCCGATTTCGCAAGTCGTTCAATAGTACTAACACCATCAGGTGAAACCAAAAGTAAAAGTCTATGTTTGTTTGAAGGTTTGCCAGACCCAGAGGGAAGACACTTAACAATTTCTTTCTCTAACAAGGTTCCCAAATAAAGCTCCAATGCTGCACAACTAAATTCACGTAACAAGTCAACTGCCTGATCCAAATCAAAGCAGTCGACTACTATTTGTTGCCATTCAACATATGGGGCAGTTGATAATGTCAATGCAGTAATAATTCCGTTAGTTCCATAAGCATGATTTAAAGCTTCAGAATTGCTTGCATTCAATTCTAGTTTTCTTGGTGAATCCTCAGTCGTTATTACTTCTAAGGCATGCAAATGCCCAGGATCTCTGAGGAAGCCCCAACGAACGGATCCTATTCCACCTGAACCGCCAGCAATAAATCCACCAACGGAAGCGCTTCTCCATGTACTCGGAAGCAACCGTAACTGACGACCATGTTTAATCAACTCATCATTAATATCTCTAAGTAAACAACCAGGTTCAACTGTGATTTCACCTGATTTTGAATCGAAATTTCTAATTTTCCGAAGACCAGACATGACCATAACGACTCCACCGTCAAGCGGAACACACTGACCATAATTCCCTGTTCCAGAGCCTCTTAGGGTCAAAGGAGTTGAATACCGATTACACATTTGAGCCACAATAATAATTGCGTCTACCGAAAGCGGTCGAACGACTATATCAGCCAAACAATCTTTTAATTCATTAATCAATATCGGTGAATAATCAAAGAAATCTTTAGAAAACCTTTTTAAATCACTAGTTTTTTGATAGATCTCTAGATCAGGTACTGATTTTAGTTCACTTAAAATCAACTCTACTTTCTCTTTATTAGTCATGGGTTAGAAATGTTGGATGTTGAATTTTGGGTTTTAGGCAATTCATTCAGGAATTGGCCATTAACTACTACTCTTCTTTTAGGTCTTTCAGATAAAGCTTTTACCCAACTGTTTGAATCTAACAAAACAAAATCGGCAGGACTTCCTTTTTGAACAAGGCCATCCCATTGAAGATTAAGAATACTTGCTGAGGACGAAGTAAATGGAGAAAGGCCCAATCTATCCCAGGGAGCTAAATGAGCAATTGGCATTGAAAAAGCCATTAAATTTATAGGATCAAAATTAGAGAAAGGAAACCATGCATCATTTACATTGTCCCCTCCTACAGATACAACAACCCCAGCCTTTTGAAGTTGAAATATGGGAGCCAGAGGTCTTTCAATTAAAGTGGCTCGATCATTTCTACCGAGAAGCCAAGAATTAGTGAGTGGTAAAGCAACAACATTTAATTTTTTTTCAGCCATTTCTTTTGCCAAATTTGAGATCGCTTTTTCTCTTAGAAAAGACATACTGCTCAAATGACTACAAGTTATTGATATATCATTTTCAATACGGTCTAATACTTCAAGAAGTAATTTTACTCCTGCAGCAGGGCAAGACTGAGACTCATCAATATGAAGATCAATATCACAATTAAGTCTATTTGCTAGTTGCACTAAGTGTAATAAAGACTTAATTGTCTTCTTTTTATTAAAAGGAGGCGCTATGACACCTCCTAGGAGATCTCCATTCAAAGCAACTCTTTGAGCTAAAAGCTCACCTTCGTGCGTTTGCCAAAATTCTAATGGAACTAAAGCCACAAACTGTAAGAAAATTTTGTCTCGCCATTTTTTTCTAACATCTTCCAAGAGATCCCAATCTCTAATTACATTTTTTCCAAAACTATCTATATGAGATCTAATAGCGCGTATCCCATTAACAAGGGCTAGGTTTAGAGATTTTTCAACACTAAAAAGCAATTGATTTTCGGACCTACTTTTATAGTCACTCAAATTGGCTACTAAAGCTTCTTGATAACTCCCTTTATAATTCGGAGCTCGAGACCATGAAAATGCTTTATCTAAATGAGCATGAGGTTCAGCAAATCTAGGTAGAAGGATTTCATTAGGAAGTTTTGAATCATCTTTTAAACCTTTAATTGAGCAGATTTTCCCGTGCTTCCACTCAACTTGAAGCGAACATAACCCTTCAAAGTCAACTTTTATTCCCAAAACACTTGCACCCTCTCCGATTAAGCATCTGGGTACTAATACATCAACACGACCTGATGCTCTAGTAAATAAATTGAATTCTTCTTTTTCGAAAGTCACTTAATAATACGATCACCAAATCAAAAGCCTATTTTCAAGGCCTCACAAATCCACAGTAACTTCAATATCTTTGAAATGCGTTGTGATCAACATACAAAAGTGATATTTATAGAAACTTCCAAGTTAGAATAAATAAAGGAAATATTTCGCTGAATCATTTTGAGATATCAAAATGACAAAAGCTTGATAAATTCTGATTTCGAGGCGGGTGTCGCCAAGTGGTTAAGGCAGCGGCTTGTGGTGCCGCCATCCGGGGGTTCGAATCCCCTCATCCGCCCTTAAATTCTTTTTTTATTTAAAATCCCTTTAAATAAATTCCCTAGAATAATTTAGCTTAAAGAAAAATTATATAGCCTAACAACGATGACAACAGTTCAGCTCCAAAAAACAAATAAATCTCCAATTAATCCCTTAAGAGGTAGCTATTGGATTACTACTTTTGGATGTCAAATGAACAAAGCTGACTCAGAAAGGATGTCGGGCATACTTGAATATATGGGTTATTACCCTGCTGCAGAAGAACTTAAGGCAGATTTAGTTCTTTATAACACATGTACTATTCGTGATAGTGCTGAGCAAAAAGTTTATAGCTATCTGGGAAGACAGGCCATAAGAAAAAGATCATTACCAAATTTAAAAATCATCGTTGCAGGTTGCCTTGCTCAACAAGAAGGTGAGTCTCTTTTAAGACGTGTCCCTGAAATAGATCTTTTAATGGGGCCTCAACATTGCAATCGTCTTGAAAGTTTGCTTAATCAAGTTGATACCGGCCAGCAAGTTCTTGCAACTGAAGAACAATTTATACTCGAAGACATAACCACTCCTAGAAGAGATAGTTCTATTTGCGGATGGGTGAATATTATTTACGGATGTAATGAACGTTGTACTTATTGTGTAGTTCCCTCTGTAAGAGGCAAAGAACAATCAAGAACACCAGAAGTAATTAAATCTGAAATAAAAAACTTAGCAAAAAGTGGTTATAAAGAAATAACTTTATTGGGACAGAACATAGATGCTTACGGTAGAGATTTTCAAGTTCAAAACCAAAAAGATTCTGAACGAATTACACTATCTTATTTATTAAACTATATTCATGATATTGATGGAATTGAACGTATTAGATTTGCGACTAGTCATCCACGTTACTTTACTAAGGAGTTAATTGATACATGTGCAGAACTTCCCAAAGTCTGCGAACACTTTCATATCCCATTTCAGAGTGGAAGTAATCAAATTCTAAAAAATATGGGACGGGGGTATACAATAGAAAGTTACAAAAATATTATCAATTACATCAAGGATTCCATACCTAAAGCAGCAATTAGTGGAGATGCAATTGTAGCTTTCCCAGGAGAAAGTGAAACGGATTTTGAGCAAACTTTATCATTAATTGATGAAATAAAATTTGATCATGTCAATACAGCCGCATATTCTCCTAGACCAAATACACCAGCGGCTACTTGGCCTGGACAATTAAATGAGGATGTAAAAGTAAAGAGACTTAGAGAAATAAATAGTTTGGTTGAAAATATAGCTAAAGAAAGAAATGAAAGATATAAAAATTCATCTCAAGAAATACTTATTGAGAATATAAATCCAAAAGATAGTTCACAATTAATGGGTCGAACACGTACAAACCGTCTTACTTTTTTTCCAAGATCCTTAGAGAATGGAGAACTCCACAATCTCGGGGAACTTATCAAGGTAAAGATTACTGACATTCGTCCTTTTTCTTTAACAGCTAAATTACTTTAAAAAGATCTTACATATCAAAAATAAGCCAAAATTAAAAACTGAATTCTTTAACTATGATATCTAACAAACCAGTTATAGGAATTGTTTTTGGAGGTAAATCTAGTGAGCATGAAGTCTCTATAAAATCAGCAAGAACTATTTATAAAGCTTTAAGACATTTAAGTAATGAGGAACGTTATTTAGCAAGACCAATTTATATTGATAAGTCCGGTTATTGGCATGACTATATATTATCAGAATCCATTTTATTTGATAAAAAAGATGATTTAATCTTCGAAGAAAGAAAAGTTAATCTCACTAATTTATCAAAAATGGAAGATATTGATATCTGGTTCCCTTGTCTTCATGGACCAAATGGAGAGGATGGTGTGATCCAAGGACTGTTTCAATCAACTGGAAAACCATTTGTAGGTTCGGGTGTTCTCGGATCCGCCTTAGGTATGGATAAAATTGCAATGAAATCAGTATTTAAATCATATCATTTACCTCAAGTTCCTTATATAAGCTTAAACAGAATTGATATAAAAAATAAATTATATATGAAATCTATTTATGAAAAAATAAATGAAATAATTAGTTATCCTTGTTTTATTAAGCCTGCAAATCTAGGTTCTTCTGTCGGCATTTCAAAAGCTTACTCTAAAGAAGATTTTATTACTGGAATAGAAGTTGCAGCAAAATATGATGAGAGAATCATAGTAGAGAAAAATATAGAAGGAAGAGAACTTGAATGCGGAGTATTAGGAAAATCCATCATGAAATCATCTGTTGTTGGAGAAGTTAAATTTCAAACGGATTGGTATACCTACGAGTCTAAATATAATGCGAATCTAAGTAGTACGATTATCCCAGCTGATTTAAATGTAGAGATAGCCAATAAGATACAAAAGCTAGCTATCGAGGCCTGTAAAGCTATTAATGTATATGGTTTAGCGAGAGTCGATTTCTTTTATCAAGAGAGCACTCGACAGATTTATATAAATGAAGTTAATACCTTGCCAGGATTCACTAAAACAAGCATGTATCCAACATTGTGGGAAGCTTCTGGATTAAAACTAGAAAAACTTGTTGCTAGTCTCATAGAAACAGCTAAAGAATGAATTAACCATGAAATTTTCAGATCTCTTTCTCAAAAGATGATTCACGGTCTCCTTTGGTTGCCATTATTGATGGCTTTTATTCTCATAGCCTCCCTTGGATGGATTGAGAGAAGGCGACAGAATCTCTATTTGGTTTGGGCTAAAGGTTCAGAGCTTGCCAAACTTGATGGAACAGGAGCCGCTCGATTAAAAGCTGGCATTTTATGCTGGAGTAGCTTTGAGGCTGGCAGTTTTAAGGAGGAAGAAACTTTCGAAGTTAAGAAATTAGAAATGGTTGAGCTGATGGCTCTCAGTTCAGGTGAAGCCCCACTAACAAAAGAATCTGAAGGACGTTGTCGATTAAGACTTGTTGGTTCAGGGAGAGAAATAGATGTGCCTTTTTCAGATGCTGAACGTGCTCGTCAATGGATGGACAAACTTATGTCCAAAGCAAGATGCGACATTTGAAATCCCATAAAATAAAAGACAGAAACTCACATAAAAACAATCCAATATCAACGGCAAAAGTCTCGTTTATTAATCAAAATAAAAACTTTTTAACTGAACTTTGGCAATTACTTTTTTTTACTAGCACTTCAATTTTTCTAATTCTTACATTTTCGAACCAAGCTTGGAAACCAATAAGTTTTGATCAAACTAAAGTCACAGGTTTATCTGGAATAACAAAAAAAGATATCAAAAAAACCACTAGTATTTTTTATCCTAAAAATTTGTTGGAATTAAATCCAAAAGAAGTTGAATATTATTTAATAAAAAAGCTTCCTATTAAAGGAGTTTCAGTAAGCCGAAAGTTTTTCCCTCCAGAAATTTATATAAATGTTTTAGAAAGAGAGCCAATCGCATTTGCAAATCGAGGTTTTTCAAACAATATTGAAAAAGGAATGATTGATATTGAAGGGTCTTGGATACCACTTCAATTTGTAAATAAATCAAAACAAAATAAAATAAAATTATCAATTGAAAATTGGAATCCAAATAAAAGAAAAGAAATCATCCTAATAATAAAAAATAGATTGATTTTTCAAAGCCCTCTTCAAAAAATCATAATAAGTCCTCTTCAAGAAATCAGCCTAAAAACCGAGCACTTCGATTCAGTCCTTTTAGGCTCAGGAACTGATCGCTTAATCGAGCAAATCAACAAACTCAACCAGATACAAAAATCATTGCCAAATCTTTTAATCAACACAAAAGTAAAAATTGTAGATCTGAAAGATCCCACTAAACCAGAATTAAAAGTAGAAAGAATCGTTAACGATGGGAGGTGAAAGCCTTGCTATGACATAATATTTTAGAGGGCATCAAAATATACATTTCAATTCAGGTTCAATCATTGAAATTAATTTGTTAATCAATTTGAACCTGTAAGCCAACAGAAATCATGGATGATGTTCATAATGCCCGAAAAGAGTTCTAATCCTGAATATGGTGATGGGAATGGGAAACAAATCTAGTTTCAACATGGACGAAGGAATCCTACCCAGTCAATCTGCACGTATTGAGGTCATTGGCGTTGGGGGTGGAGGAAGTAATGCCGTCAACCGAATGATTAATAGTGATCTTGATGGAGTCACATATAGGGTGCTTAACACAGACGCTCAAGCTCTTATTCAATCATCCGCTACTCACAGAGTTCAGCTTGGCCAAAGCTTAACTAGGGGGCTTGGGGCAGGGGGGAATCCAAGTATTGGGCAAAAGGCCGCAGAAGAATCGAGAGCTGATCTTCAACAAGCCTTAGAAGGAGTAGACCTAGTATTTATTGCCGCTGGCATGGGAGGAGGTACTGGAACTGGGGCAGCCCCTGTCGTCGCTCAAGTTGCAAAAGAAAGTGGAGCTTTGACAGTAGGAATAGTTACCAAACCATTTAGTTTTGAAGGTAAACGTCGCTTAAGACAGGCTGACGAAGGTATCGCAAGGCTTGCAGAGAATGTTGATACGTTAATCGTTATTCCAAACGACAGATTAAAAGACGTAATTTCAGGAGCACCTTTGCAAGAAGCCTTCAGAAGCGCTGATGATGTTCTTATGAAAGGAGTTCAAGGAATAAGCGACATAATTACTTTTCCTGGATTGGTGAATGTAGATTTTGCTGATGTGCGATCTGTCATGACGGAAGCTGGTAGTGCGCTTTTAGGCATTGGTTTAGGTTCTGGAAGGTCAAGAGCTCTGGAAGCAGCTCAAGCAGCAATCAATAGTCCTCTTTTAGAAGCCGCTAGAATAGATGGTGCAAAAGGATGTGTGATAAACATTACTGGAGGCAAAGATATGACTCTTGAAGATATGACATCTGCTTCTGAAGTTATATCCGATGTTGTAGATCCAGAGGCAAATATCATTGTAGGTACAGTTGTTGATGAAAAACTTGAGGGGGAGATTCAGGTAACTGTTATTGCTACTGGATTCGACAGTAATCAAATTTATTCAAACGAAAGAACTAGAGCAAGACTTTCTCCTCAATCACTTTACGAACAATCAGAAGCTAGGGAAGCAGGTGCTTCAATCCCTGATTTTTTACGTCTAAGACAAAATCGTTGAAACTTATTAATGTTCATGGATTAAGGTGACCCGGAGTCCACGCCTGCTTTGAGCATCCCGTATGGCTGCTACCTTCCGGTCCTGACCAGGTTTGAGCGTCACAGCCGCATGGGGCCGAGTCATTAATATTCTAGCAATACCTAAACACGTTATTAAGAATTAAATGCAAACCACAGAATTGGTTAGTTTTAAAAAGTTGGGTAAACAGATAACCGTATTAACTGCTTGGGATGCTATCTCATCCTCAATTGTCGAGGCCGCAGGAGCTGATGTTGTTCTAGTGGGAGATTCACTTGGAATGGTTGTATTGGGACACTCAACGACACTTCCGGTAACACTTGATCAAATGCTTCATCACACAAAGGCTGTTTGTCGAGGTTTTTGTAAACCTCTTGCCAAGCAACCCTTAGTGGTTTGTGATCTCCCTTTTCTAAGTTATCAATGTGGAGAAGACAAGGCTGTTGAAGCTGCTGGAACTCTCCTGAAAAACTCCTCTGCTTCAGCAGTGAAACTTGAAGGAGCAGAACCTGAGACTTTGTTAGTAATTAAAAGACTTATTAGGGTGGGAATCCCAGTGATGGGCCATCTTGGCCTAACACCACAGTCAGTTCATCAACTTGGATATAAATCACAAGCCAGGGATAAAGATAGTCAAGAAAAAATTTTTAAAGATTCAAAAATGCTTCAAGAATCAGGATGTTTTGCAATAGTTCTAGAACATATCCCTGGAGAAATTGCCAGCCAATTAAAAAAACATTTAGATATTCCTGTAATTGGCATTGGAGCTGGCATTGATTGTGATGGGCAGGTAAGAGTTACAGCTGATATTCTTGGCCTTTCAATCGCACAGCCTCCTTTTGCAAAACCTTTACTTGCAGGGAGAGAAATTTGCATCGATGCCCTAAAAGAATGGATTAATTCTATTGATCTAGATCAAGTGAATCCCACCACAAAAACATCTGAATCAAAATCTGATTGCTAATTTGCATCCCCTTTGGATCACTTAAAAAATACCTACCATTGTTTGTTAATAGATATCCTTCATTTATAAAATTTAGCCAAAATTTCTCCAGTGATTTTAAATTCTTATCGCATTCTTTCTTTGTCCATCCAGCATTTTTAGCAAATTCCTCCAGATGGACACCCTCACGTCTTCTGAGACCAATCATTAGAAGTTCATCCAATGGCATTGGTTTTGACTTTTCATTAAACAAAGTTTTTTCTAATAACTGATTCTCTTGCTGTTCAAGCCATTTTTTATATCCAGCAATTGTTCTTGGTCTAGAGAATCTTTCCCCCCAAGGAGCACTTGTAG
Organism: Prochlorococcus sp. AG-311-J23; assembly: GCA_003284375.1. Taxonomy (GTDB): domain Bacteria; phylum Cyanobacteriota; class Cyanobacteriia; order PCC-6307; family Cyanobiaceae; genus Prochlorococcus_B. Next base: position 149,153 of record QBVL01000002.1, on the reverse strand, counting down.
CCCCCATTCCAAAACCCCACCAACCAGAACCACTCCAATACATACGATTATGTCTAGAGGCATGACCAGGCAATGAATAACTCGAAATCTCGTATCTAGCGAAACCTCTACTTTTTAATAATCTATTGGTTTCAAAATCTATTTGTTGAGCTTCTGAATCAATTGGAATATTTAACTTCCCTTTTTTATGTAGTCTCCCAAAAACAGTATCTGGTTCGATAGTTAAATCATAAATTGACAAATGAGGGGCCTCCGTAAGAACCGCTTGTTCCAACTCTTTAATCCACTTGGACAAATTTAATCCTGGAAGATTTTGAATCAAATCAAGACTCCAGCTTCTTAGAATTCCTTTTTTAAATAAGTTATTTATCCAATTACAAGCCTCAATTAATTGTGATCGCTTATGTTTTCTGCCAATTGAAGCCAAAGTAATGTCATCAAATGCCTGCGCTCCCAAGCTAAATCTATTAATTCCAATTCCTATGTAACCATTAAGGTCGTTTTCAAAAAATGTTGCTGGATCAACCTCCATGGTTATCTCTGCACCATCTTGAAATCCAAATTTTCTTTGAAGGTTTATCAACAAATCACTCACCTCATTTTTTTTTAATAAAGAAGGGGTGCCACCGCCAAAATAGATTGTTGATAAGGCAGGACCTTTGGGGGCAATTGAAATCTCTCTATGAAGTAAATCCAAATATGCGTTAATGGAAGTTATCCCTGGACTACCTGGGGCTTGAGCGCTATCACCTAAAGGGATAATGGAAAAATCACAGTAAAAACATCTTTTATGGCAAAAGGGTATATGCAAATATGCACTTCTTGGTGGGGCTACCATTTGAGCTCTAGATATACAAACCCAAATAAACGGTCACTTTTCCAATCCAAATCTTTGAAAATAAATAAGGCTTTAGTAAAAAACGAAAAGCAAGCATAACCTGAATATATGGCAGACTTAGTTATTCTGATTTTATTTCTCATATCAGGTGCAATCACCGGATGGATTGGAGTGAGTTGGTTACCTCAAGAAACTTTAGATCATATAACTAATTTAAGAAATTTAAAAATTGCTTTATCAGGTTTAACTGCTCTTATAGGTCTTTTAGTAGCATTCCTTTTTCAGCAATTTAGAAATAAATTAACTAATACAATAAGAACTATGCCAACAGATCTTATATTTAGTAGATCTGTTGGCATAGTTCTTGGACTTGTCACAGCAACGCTTTTATTAGTACCTGTACTTCTTTTACCTTTACCTGCTGAATTATTTTTTGTAAAGCCTATATTTGCTGTACTTAGCAACATATTTTTTGGAATACTTGGATATAACCTTGCCGATGTTCACGGTCGAACCGTTTTACGTTTATTCAATCCCAATAGCACGGAATCTTTGTTGATGGCAGATGGTATTTTAACTCCAGCCAGTGCAAAAGTTTTAGATACTAGCGTAATAATTGATGGTCGTATTCAGTCCCTCCTCAGATTTGGATTAATAGAAGGGCAAATAATAGTAGCCCAATCAGTTATGGATGAGCTGCAAAAATTAGCTGACTCAAGTAACAACGAAAAACGAGGAAAAGGAAGAAGAGGACTAAAACTGCTCAACCAATTAAGAGAAAGTTATGGAAGAAGATTAGTTATAAACAGTACAAAATATGAAGGGGAAGGAACTGATGAAATTCTTTTGAAATTAACTTCAGACATTTCAGGAATATTAATTACGGTCGATTACAACTTATCTCAAGTAGCTTTAGTCCAAGAAATAAAGGTTCTCAACTTAAGTGATTTAGTACTTGCTATTAGGCCTGAAGTTCAACCTGGTGAGAAGTTAAGTTTAAAAGTAGTTAGAGAAGGTAAGGAAAACTCACAAGGTATTGCCTATCTTGAAGATGGCACAATGGTAGTTATCGAGGAGGGGCTCCAATGGATCGGTAAAAGAATAGACGTAGTTGTGACTGGAGCATTACAAACACCCACGGGCCGAATGGTTTTTAGTAAAGCTTCAAATGATCAGCCCCCGAACAAATATGGAAAAACAAAAGCATCTTAAGGCCAGATCTAGCTAGGCTCGGATTCAAGAAGACTTAACTCCATATGACTGCATCTTCCCCATATTATGGCGACTCTGCCGTAATGAGAACTCCGCCACCTGATTTACCATCACTTCTTCTAAAAGAAAGGATAGTTTATTTAGGATTGCCATTATTTTCCGATGATGATGCCAAGAGGCAACTCGGAATGGATGTAACTGAACTGATTATTGCCCAACTTCTTTTTCTGGAATTTGATAATTCTGAAAAACCTATCTACTTTTATATAAACTCAACTGGAACGAGCTGGTATACAGGAGATGCAATCGGATTTGAAACTGAAGCCTTTGCGATCTGTGACACTCTCAGGTACGTCAAGCCTCCAGTGCATACCATTTGCATAGGTCAAGCAATGGGAACCGCAGCAGTAATACTCTCAGCAGGAACAAAAGGGCAACGCGCAGCATTACCTCATGCGTCTATTGTCCTTCATCAGCCTAGAAGTGGGGCTCAAGGCCAAGCAACTGATATTCAAATCAGAGCGAATGAGGTTATTCACAATAAGAAAGCAATGCTAGAAATCCTTAGTCACAACACTGGAAGATCAGTCGATCAATTATCCAAAGACTCGGATCGAATGAGTTATTTGAACCCTCATGAAGCAGTTGAATATGGGATCATAGATCGCGTTCTTGCAAGTAGAAAAGACTTACCAGGCGAGAAAGTTTTGCCCACAGAACCAAATTAGTTTACAAATTTTTAAAATCATTATCCTCAACTACTAACAGAAATCAGTCATGCCAATAGGTACTCCAAGCGTTCCATACCGTCTCCCAGGAAGTCAATTCGAAAGATGGGTTGATATTTATACAAGACTCGGTGCGGAAAGAATTCTATTTCTTGGTCAAGAAGTAAACGATGGAATTGCAAATAGCCTTGTAGCACAGATGCTTTATCTTGATTCTGAAGATAGTAGCAAGCCTATCTATCTATATATCAACAGTCCTGGAGGGTCCGTAACCGCAGGTTTAGCTATATATGACACGATGAAATATGTAAAAAGCGACCTGGTAACTATTTGTGTTGGGTTAGCGGCCTCGATGGGTGCTTTTTTACTCTCTGCAGGAACAAAAGGCAAAAGACTTGCATTACCCCATAGCAGAATCATGATTCACCAGCCACTTGGCGGCACTGCGCAACGACAAGCGAGTGACATTGAGATTGAAGCACGTGAAATTCTAAGAATTAAAGAAATGCTCAATAAATCCATGGCAGAGATGACAGGACAAACATTTGAAAAGATAGAGAAAGATACTGATCGTGATTACTTTTTGAGTGCGGAAGAAGCAAAAAATTACGGTCTAATCGACCGAGTAATTACACATCCAAGTGAAAGTTAAGATGAAAAGTTCGGCGTTCTGATTAATTAAATTGTCTTGATAGTCAAAAAAATATATCAATGAAAGTGGTTTCAATAGCACTCTATTTCGTAAGCTCAGCCTTAATTCAGTTCTGAAATACCCACTCACATGGCAAAACTTTTTTACGACTCCGATGCAGACCTTGGTTTACTTCAGGATAAAACAGTTGCAATTATTGGCTATGGATCGCAAGGCCATGCGCATGCATTGAATTTAAAAGATAGTGGCATCAAAGTTGTTGTTGGTCTTTATGAAGGAAGTCGATCAGCAAGTAAAGCGACATCCGATGGATTGGAAGTTTTAAGCGTCGCCGAAGCTTCTGAAAGGGCAGATTGGATAATGATACTTTTACCTGATGAATTTCAAAAAGATGTTTACTCCAAAGAGATAGCACCTCATTTAAAAGCTGGAAAAATACTAAGTTTTGCTCATGGTTTCAATATTCGCTTTGAATTAATAAAACCACCTGAATTTGTCGATGTAGTAATGATTGCCCCAAAAGGACCAGGTCACACTGTCAGATGGGAGTATCAAAATGGTCAAGGGGTTCCTGCTTTATTTGCTATTGAGCAAGATGCCTCTGGCAAAGCAAGAGCACTTGCGATGGCATATGCAAAAGGAATTGGAGGGACACGCGCTGGTATTTTAGAAACCAATTTCAAAGAAGAAACCGAGACAGATCTTTTTGGAGAACAAGCAGTTTTGTGTGGAGGCCTTTCAGAGTTAGTCAAAGCTGGTTTTGAAACTCTTGTTGAAGCAGGTTATCAACCTGAATTGGCCTACTTTGAATGCTTACACGAAGTCAAGCTAATAGTTGACCTTATGGTTAAAGGAGGTTTAACTGCAATGAGAGATTCGATTTCAAATACAGCTGAATATGGAGATTACGTAAGCGGTCCAAGATTAATTACTAAAGAGACAAAAGAAGAAATGAAAAATATTCTTGCCGATATTCAAGATGGTACTTTCGCTAAAAACTTTGTAAAAGAATGCGATGCTGGAAAACCTGAAATGAATCGAATTCGCCAAAAAGACTCAGAACTTCCAATAGAAAAAGTAGGCAAAACACTTCGCTCTATGTTTAGTTGGCTTAAATCAGACTAAATATCATTCACTTAATCTTAGTTGCTGTTATTCTTGACCTTTTAATAGGTGATCCCAAAAGCTTGCCACATCCTGTCCAATTTATGGGTGTGGTTATTAATTTTTTAAAAGGATTAGCAGAGAGAATTGCAAAAGAAAATAAATCTAAATTATATATTGGAGGCGCTATGATTACATTAGTAGTTATAGCCTTAAGTGGTTTGTCTGGATGGCTTATAGAAAGATTATATTTATCTTTTCAAATAAATAATCCTATTTTCAGCACATGTTTTTTTTCTTTAATTCTAAGTAGTTCACTTGCTTCAAAAAGTCTTAATAAAAGTATTTTACAAGTTCTAAATTTAATAAGCAAAGAAAATAATAGAGATAATCTTATTAATTCAAGAAAAAAATTAAGTCTTATAGTTGGTAGAGATGTTGAGAATTTAGACGCCAATGAAATCCTTAGAGCCTTAGCCGAAACAGCAAGTGAAAATTCTGTAGATGGTATTTTTGCCCCATTATTTTGGATGTTTTTAGGAACTATTTTCTGGGAATTCAATCAATCCATGCCAGGGCCATTGGCGATGGCATGGGTGTTTAAAGCCTCTAGCACTGTTGATTCTATGATTGGATACAAAGAGGGAAAATTAAAGTGGCTGGGCTTTACTGGTGCGAAGCTCGATGATCTAATGGTATGGATACCCTCAAGAATTGTATTAATTACGCTTCCTTTTTGCTGCAAATCAAAGCAGTCAATTTTTAAAACAATAAAAGATTCCTGGAAGGATGGAATTGTTGATTCTTCCCCAAACTCAGGAATTTCTGAAGCAATATTTGCTTATTGTGCCGAAGTAAAAATGGGGGGGGTTAACTATTACAAAGGAGAAAGAAGGTTAAAGCCAATAATTGCAAAAACATACCCTATGGCAAGTATTAATTCGGTCAGGAAAATACTGGATCTAAGTCTTAAGCTTGAGCTGGTTTGGGTTCTAGGTTTTTACTTGATAATAAAATTTATAAATTTATAAATTCAAAAAGCACCTCTATCCATTGGAAATAGTAAAACGCCCAACGTAAGAATAATGATTTCTAAATCAAGAAGAAAATTTCTATTTCTTGCATAAAAGAAGTCTAATTCAACCCTTTTTTTATAACTCAGATTGTTTCTACCACTAACCTGCCATAGTCCAGTTAGTCCTGGCCTGACTGATATAACTTCTTCCATAAAAAGGCTGTATTTAGCAATCTCATTACTAACTATTGGTCTTGGTCCAACAACACTCATTTCCCCTTTTAAAATATTAAAGAATTGGGGTAATTCATCCAAGCTAGAGCGTCGAAGAAATCTTCCTAATTTTGTTATTCTTGGATCTTGACGTAATTTAAAGTCTTTTTCAAATTCCTTTCTCATAAGCGGATATTTCTCTAACAAGTTAGGAAGTAAATCATCAGCATCTTTATACATAGTACGAAACTTTATACATCCAAATTCTCTATAGTTTCTACCTACTCTTTTTTGTATATAAAAAACTGATCCTGGAGAACTTAACTTTACTAATATTCCAATTAAGATAAATATTGGTGAGCCTAAGATCAAAACAAAAAAAGAAAAAATAATATCTCCAATCCTTTTTAATGTGCGTCCATATCGACTTTGATTTCTTATTATTTCTACAGCAAGCAAAGAGGAAGGTTCTTTTGAGATGACTTCAAACGGAATTATTGGAGAGCCTTTACGAAACTCAGACCATCTTAATAAAGATTTTCTAGGATTAGTTTGCACAAATTAATGAGGTAGTAAGCCAGGAATCCTTTTAATTCACACCATACTTAATTAAGATTTTCATGATGAAGAACTAAGGTCACTAGTAGCAATGTCACAAGAATTGACATGCTCCCTCCAAGCTCTATTTATGGTTTTTGCAAATCTATCTTTAAAAGAATCTTGAGAAAAAGAATTACTCCAATCTCTAATTGATTCAGGATTTAAATCTCTCCAAAGTTGCTTTTCTTTGAAAAATTCGATTGCTTCAACCAAGGACTTTACTGTCTGAGAAGGGAACAACAGGCCAGTCGCTCCTTTGCTTGGATTAGCGTGAAAACATCTAACTGTATCTAAAACCCCTCCCTTACCAAAAGCGATTACAGGCGCTCCCGATGCCATTGCCTCAACAGGAGCTATTCCAAAATCTTCAATACCTGAATAAACAAAGGCTCTACATCTGCTCATTAGACTTTCAATCTTCTCTTTGCTTTGAAAACCAATAATTTGAACTGTTGGGCCTGCAAGTTTTTTTAAATAGTCCTTTTCCACCCCTTCGCCAACAACTATTAAAGGTAATTGGAGCCTATTAAAAGCTCTAACAAGTAAATCAACCCTTTTATTAGGAACCAATCTACAGACACTTAGATAGTAATCTTCTCTAGGCCTATTCCATTCGAAACGATTTACGTCTACAGGTGGATGTAGAACCTCTGAGCGCCTTCTCCAATACTTCCAAATCCTTTTTGCCGTAAAATTTGAATTTGCCAGCAAATAATCTACTCTTGAGCTACTTAGTTGGTCCCATTGCCTCAAAGAATGTAATTGCCATCTAATCAATGGTCCTAATCCAATTCTTCTTAAAAAAGATCGTTTCAAATATATATTCATTTGATCCCAAGCGTATCTAACAGGTGTATGGACATAACTAATATGAAGTTGATCAGGCGAAGTCAAAATACCCTTAGCTACAAGATGACTGCTGCTTATAACTAATGGATATCCCTCTAGATCCAGCTGCTCTATTGCGAAAGGCATAAGGGGTAAATATTGTTGAACACGTGAGATGCCGAATGGTAATTTTTGAATAAAGCTAGTTTTTACTTTTCGTTTAAACAACCAGCTATTTTCATGCAAGTTCTCTTGATTAACTAAAGAAAAAAGCTCTGGTTGTGATGAAATTTGAGTTAACAAATCATCAATCACTTGAACAACATTCTCAGCCCCACCACTAGATCTGGGAGTAAACCATTCATGTACTAACGCAATATTACTTGGAAGATCTAAAGATGAATTTACACTCAAAGTAAAAGCCTTAAATCCTAATTTTTTTTATATTTTATTACAGTTTTGATAATATGACAAGATAAAAAAAAAACATCAATTGTGCAAACTTATTATTTTCTTAGTAAGCGCATTAGCTTATAAAATAATTTTTCTAAAAAGAAATACCTGTTTTATCTATAGATGACATTAATGGATCATAAAAGTTATGAAATAAACTACCACTAAAAGAGAATAAATAAACTAAAGCACTCAAGAGTCCTAGGGAAATAAAGTATCTAACGTAGCCGCTTCTTCTTTCTAATTTAGCAACTGAAAAAAGCATAATTAATAAGAAGATTAAACCTATTGATTCGGAAAAAATTAAAGCGGGCCTATCAATAACTAATACTAAATTGCTTCCAAAAAAAGTATCATTGCCTGATATATTGTTTTTAAATAAAATAAAGTTGATTATTTCAGAAAGGGTCAAACTGATAATAATAAAATATGAAACAGGCTTTGTGAGTCTGTTCATTGTTTTACTAAAATTTAATAAGAGCACAGCTATAAAAACAGATACAAGTAATGGTAGCCCAGGGATTAGCCAAGTAAGATTTAATAACATAGCAATCAAACAAGCTTAATATCAGATGTAACTATAAGTTCTTTTATTACTTCATGAAAACTAAAAATAGAATAGCAAGCAGATATTAAATCAATACCAATCGGACTAGCACTATTCATTTCAAAAAATATATATAATGTTTTTTAGCAAGAAAATGATTAGAAAACAAGCTATCAATTAATAGTCAAACAAAACTTAATAAGGAGAAAATAAAGTCTTATTCAGTTTATATAACTCTTTTTTTATATACTACTAATACATACGGTAAAAATTTATAATATTATAATTTCATTGAATCTCACTAAAAGTTCCAAAGATATAGACACATATCGAAAAGACAAAACTCATATCAAAATAGATTATAATTTAACTGTAATAAGCTTTAAAATCAAATGTCTGATAATGATGCAGAGATCAATCATCAAAGTATCAATTCAGATCTTGATGATAGAGAAACAATTCAGTCGAAGAATGATACAAAACTAATCGAGCAAAGTCAAAACCTTAATTTAGACCCTAAATGGATAAATAATAAAGGGGAAGAGGTAAAACAAGTTTTTGGTTTTAATGAAAATGCTGAACTCGTCAATGCCAGAGCCGCTATGATCGGTTTTTTGATGCTCATACTCACTGAATTAGCTTTTGGTGGCGAGCCAGCAACGCTGAAAATTTTTGGAATTAGCTAGAAATCAAATCTTTATATTATATTTATTCCATTAAGTTACTTGATTTTTTTAAAGCCATGAATAAAAAAACATTAGTTGGTGTTTCATACGTATCTACTTGGGTAATTATTTGGGGAACAATTGGTTCACTTATTGATTTTTATTTCCTTCAAAATACATATCTTCCAGGTTCAATAGGACAGTTTGCAACATTTATAATTACAGCGTTATTCTCTTCAATTATTGCCATATATTTTTTTCCAACTATAAATAATAAATTCATAAGTTAATAACGATAACGTACAACAACTTGAGAAGGCTTGTCATTAATTCCTTTCTGATAAAGTATCCATTGATTAGTCTCGAGATCGTGATCACAACCCAAGCCTTCTAGTTCAACAGATTTCAATCGTAATTCATAATGACATTGCTGGTCAGCTTCAAAAGCGGATTTATATCCAGGGAACAGATATAAATACCCAAGAATTATTATTATTAAAGATATTAACGCAATACTTATTTTCATAAAAGCTAATAAAGCATATAAATATATTAGCTTTTCTCATAGACAAAAAAAGAATTTATAGCTTTTTTTTTACTGTTTCTAAAGGTATCTCATATTCAGTGAGATCTTGATTATTCAAACGATCCAATATATTAATGATAGCAAGAGCTGACTGCCTATATTGGTTTCTCATTCAATAGTAGTCTTTCGCTGTTGAAAAATCTTTATCGCCTCATTCTCATGGCTTATTTGTTTGGACAATTACGCCTAAAAGGCCAATAGTAAAACTATTAAGAGATAGAGAGTCTATCTCAGAACACAAAAAACACTTAGTCAAACTTTTATTATATTTTTCAATCATAATCTTACCCATCTTTTAGTAATCTCACTTAATCGTTCCTAATGATTCGAATAATATATTTATAAAAACAGTATCATCTGCCAAAATTGTAAACAAAATCTTGAAATGCAGGATTGTAAAAGTAAACAAGAACACCAATAACTAATAAGACATTTAAACCTATAACTATTGAACCAATAATCACTCTCTGGCGCTTGCCTGGTACTTTATATTTCATCCCAGCGGGCAGATTAACTAATACATCTTGATCATTAGAAGTTGATTTTTTAAACTTATTACTTTTGACCTTATTGGCCTTAGTTTCCTTATCATTAGTTTTTTTGGAATTAAAAGCTTTGGAGCCCATTTTCTTAGTTAGAAGAATTTCTTTATCTTTATAGTTCTAATCTTACTTAGGTAAATCATTTAAAAACTTATTTTGCTCTAGTTTTTCACATTAGTTTGTTAATTAAGTCAGAAATCAAAAATCAAGTGGTGATTTTTTTGATTATATCTAGCAATATTTCTTTATATAATTAATAATACTTTTAGCTTCTTTTCTTTTGAAATTAGAATTCGCAGCCATTATTAAATTCGCCTCTAAACCTAATAATCTCGTTTGACAAGAAAACTTTTTATCCTTTGCAGCATATTTTTGATATTCATTTATTTTAAACAATGCTTCCTTGCAAGCTTTTACATCTTTGTAACATCTTAATACAAGCATATCAATTTCTAGATAGTCACTAAAGTCTTTTGCTATCAATGAATTTAAAGGAATAAATATACATATAAAGAGAAGAGATACAAATTTTATTTTTTCAAATCGATTACTAAATAAAACACAATCTCCAATAAATTGTGTTGATAATTGTTTAAACATGACTAACAATACCTATATTAAATAAAAAAAGAAAACTTATTTTCTCAATCATATAGAATTTAAATTTCTACAAAAAAAAGGACTCATTGGTTAGGAGTCCCTTATAGAAGAAGGTAAGTAAGCAAAACAGCTTTTTAAAGGCTCATCCCTGCACACGGTCCTTAAACAATTTCCCAGCAGTAAAGGCAGGGACACGCTTCGCAGGTATTGCTATCTTTTCTCCAGTCTTAGGGTTTAGTCCCTGTCGAGCAGAACGATCGCGGGGCTCAAATGAGCCAAACCCCAGAATGGAGACTTTCTTACCCTCCACTACAGAATCAATAATTGTATCTATGGCGGCATCCACTACCAGAGAAACGTCTGTTTTAGTTAGCTCTGTACGAGCTGCAACCAGGTTGACTAAATCTGCTTTGTTCATTGGAAAGATTGTATGTAGTAGCAGGGAGTAAGAGGAGGGAAACCAAAAGGTAATTAGTTTCCAAATAACTCAATCTTGCTAATCGTATGGACCAAATCACTTGCCTGCAACCCAAAGGGCTTGTGACAGTAAGGTTTCTAAAAAATATATCTGCATTTTTTCTTTATTAACTTATCTTTTAAAGATTTGAACTAAATAACTTAAGAAAGATGCAAGTTTGCTATTTTCCCCAAGAAGCTTGTCAGAGAAAGACTTCTGCAAAAATGTATTTCCATATTTTTCATAAAGAAGAGCTCTAAAGTTTGAAATTAATTATTTTTTCCAACCAAAATCGGACATTTTATTAACTTCTCATGAATTTACAAAGGTCTGCAGAACAGCACAATTATTGGTATTACAAAATAATACCCACACTAAAAAAGAGAAAAATAAATGACAAATCTGACTTTTTTTAGCTCAAGAACATTCATTTTGAAGCTGTAATACCTAAAAAAGCTATAAAATTTAGAATTTCAATTGAGATTGAAAGCGCTTAAAACTCCGTTCAAGCACCAAATTGCAAAATCAACGAAGTTCTCTCACAAAAACGATTTAGTATTAATTGAAAAATCACTAAATGCCCTAGTGCAAGATTCTTTTAAAATTGAATTTGATTTTCAAAACTTGTTAAAACAAACTAACCACGTAACTTGTAAGGAAACTTACGTAATTAATTTTATAAAGGACAAACACAATTGGGAAAAGTAAAAATTGGTTCAGCATGGCCTCTGGGCAGCTCAGTGACTCTTGATGGGGTTAATTTTTCTATCGCAGCGCCACATGCAAAAAATGTAGAGTTACTAGTATTTCAGAATGAAGATGACGAGTATGCAAAACAAACAATTTCCTTAAATCAGGAAAACAGGTCTGGGGATTATTGGCACGTTGAAGTAGAGGGATTAACTGAGGGAGCGTTATATGGATATAAAATATCAATTGACTGGCACATGGATCAAGAACATATTGTTCTTGATCCATGTGCCAGAGCAATTACAGGGTGGAGAAATTACATAAGGGATCAACAAGAAAAAGTGAATAAAGGTTACAGAAATTGCCTAAAGGGAGTCGTTACAGAAAGAGATTATTTTGATTTCAAATCTCACCCAAGACCTAAACATTCATGGAATAAAACAATTATTTATGAATTACATGTAGGCGGTTTTACTAAAAGCATTGATTCAAGTATCAGCAAAAGTAAAAAAGGGACATTTATAGGTTTAATTGAAAAAATACCTTATCTCAAAAGTCTTGGGATTACATCTATTGAACTTCTTCCCGTATTCGCTTTTGATTCTAATGATGCTCCTGAAGGACTAGTTAACTATTGGGGTTATAGCCCTATCAATTGGTTCACACCACATCAAGGTTTTATAGATAGTTGTAATCCATTGGAAGCAAGGAAACAATTCAAACAGTTTGTCGAAGTTTGCCATGATAATGATCTAGAAGTATTAATCGATGTTGTTTATAATCACACAACAGAAGGGAATCAAAATGGTCCAAGTATCAGTTGGAAAAATTTTGGTCCTGAAACTTACTACCATCAAGATGAAAAGGGAAATTATCAAGATGTGAGTGGATGTGGAAATAGCATTGCCGCTAATCGTCCTTTAGTTAGAAAATTAATATTAGAATCATTGCGTTGTTGGGCCACTGAGTTAGGTGTTGATGGGTTTCGTTTTGACTTAGGTATTGCTTTGAGTAGAGGCGAAAATTTAATTCCTTTGGAGAAACCTCCCTTATTTGAAGAAATAGAATCAGATCCTAAACTAAGTGATGTGAAATTAATCAGTGAGCCTTGGGATTGTGGAGGCCTTTACAAACTAGGTGATTTCCCAGCAAAAGAATTCAGAACTTGGAATGGTCATTTTAGAGATGATGTTAGACGATTTTGGAAAGGAGAAAAGGACACAATATGGCCACTTAAAGATAGATTAATAGGGAACAAATCACTGTATAACGATAATAGTTTAGCAAATATATTTAGTATTAATTTCATAACTTCTCATGACGGATTCACATTGAAAGATCTGTTAAGTTTTAACAAGAAACATAACCTTGCAAATGGTGAAAACAATCGAGATGGGGAGAATAATAATAATAGTTATAATTACGGGGTTGAAGGACCCACGACTAATAAAGAAATAAACAATTTAAGGCAAAAACAACAAAGAAATCTTCTTGCAACACTTCTTTTATCTCCTGGAGTACCGATGATTTTAATGGGAGACGAAGTAGGCAGAAGCCAAGGAGGTAATAACAACACATGGTGTCAAGACAATCCACTTGGTTGGATGGATTGGAATCGCAAGAATTGGGATCATGACTTAAAAGAATTTGTATTAAAACTGATATCGCTAAGGAAACAACTACCTGAATTTTTCAGTCCTGATAGTATTTATGACTGTCAAAAAGACAATACCAAGGTCAAAACACCCAATTTTTGGATTCAGTGGCATGGCATTAAAGTGAATAAACCTGACTGGGGGGACTGGTCACATACTCTTGGATTTAGCATTAACAAAAACAATGAAGGTTCAGCAATCTGGCTTGGCTTCAATGCTTACAAAGAATCAATGCTTTTTGACTTGCCAACCCCAATTTCTCCTTGGAAAAAATACATTGATACCTCTATTTTAAAAACTAAAAATGTTTCTAAAAAACCTATAGCGAATCAATCAAATGTGCTTATTGAAAGGAACAGTCTTGTGCTTATGGTCTCAAGCGAGTATTCAAAAAAAATCAAGCTATGAGAATCAAAATCAAGCGGGCGGCGGGAATCGAACCCGCATCATCAGCTTGGAAGGCTGAGGTTTTACCACTAAACTACGCCCGCGCTAGAACCACAGATCTACTCACTGTTGGAGTAAAACGAAATTCAGCTTCCTCCATTATTACCTTGCGAGCCCCATTATCCAAAAAAGAGTGAATAAGTCCACATCGCTTAACGAAGGAAATAATCGCACAAGACTAATGGTCTCTTATGCAATGGGAGATGCTGGAACGGGATTAGCCGCAATACAGTTAGGTACTTATCTATTTCTATTTTTCACTTGTGCGGCAGGAATTCCTGCATTTATTGCAGGATCTATTCTCATGGTTTCAAAACTTTGGGATGCGATAAATGATCCTCTAATTGGATGGATGAGTGATCACACAAGATCAAGATGGGGGCCAAGACTTCCGTGGATGATTGGAGGTGCTGTTCCACTTGGTTTATTCCTTGCCGCAATGTGGTGGGTACCTCAAGGAGGAATAGATGCGAAAACAACTTATTACGTATTCGCAGCAATTTTCTTGATGACAGCCTATACAGCCGTAAATCTACCTTTTGCCGCATTGTCTACAGAGCTAACTGAAAATACAGCAATTAGAACAAGACTCAATGCTGCAAGATTTACTGGGTCTATTTTAGCTGGGACTACTGGGTTAATAGTGGCTGCAGGCTTCTTATCTCAAGGAGTGGAAGGTTATACTTCAATGGGAAGAGTAACAGGTCTTATTGCTACTTGTACTACTTTAATTGCTTGCTGGGGATTAGCTCCATTTGCTAAAAAAGCTAGAAAGCCCACCTCTCAATCAGAACCTTTTAATCAGCAAATCAAAAGAGTTTTAAATAATAAACTTTTCACAAGAATTATCGCTCTTTATTTGCTTCTTTGGTGCGGATTACAATTAATGCAAACTGTTTCATTAATCTATCTCGAGCAAGTAATGCTTGTTCCCATAGAAATTTCAAAATGGATACCAATACCATTTCAAATTAGTACTCTATTAGGTCTACAGTTTTGGAGCTTTTACTCAAATAAATATGGAAGAATATCAGCACTATTCAAAGGTGGAAAAATATGGATAATAGCTTGCCTTTTAATTATGTTTATGCCCCCAATTACTAAAGGAGTAAGTATCAATAATTTATTATCTTTTGGAAATATTGAAGGGATAAAGATGCTAATTCTTTTATTAATAATTCTTTTAGTAGGATTTGGAGCTTCAACAGCATATCTAATTCCGTGGTCTTTACTTCCTGATGCAATTGACCAAGATCCCGAAAAGCCTTCAGGAATATATACAGCCTGGATGGTTTTCATTCAGAAAATTGGTATTGGTTTAAGCGTTCAATTTTTGGGAGTTCTTTTATCTTTATCAGGATATAAATCATCGACTAATTGCTTATCAAGTCTTGAAGACTTAGATCAACCTTTAACAGCAATTATTACCATTAGATTATGCATGGGTTTAATACCTTCTTTCTTAGTAATTGCTGGATTAATAGCAATGAATCCTTGGCGAAGTTTAGATTTAAAATCTAGAAGGTTAAGTCAATGAACTACTCACCTCGATGGCTCAGAAGATTTTTTAGCAGTATTTTAATTGGAGGGCAAGCAATTGCATCAATAGCCAAAGGGAAAATCAATAAATCAGATTTAATAGATCAATTAATGGAAGCAGGACCAGGAAGCTTCCTTATTGTTCTAATAACAGGAATTGCAGCAGGAACCGTTTTTAATATTCAAGTCGCGGCAGAGTTAAGCAAACAAGGATTAGGTTCTGCCGTTGGAGGACTTTTGGCAATTGGTATGGCAAGAGAGATAGCTCCATTACTCACCGCAACTCTTCTTACTGGAAAAGTTGCAACTGCTTATGCTGCTCAAATAGGAACAATGAAAGTTACTGAGCAAATAGATGCTATTACGATGTTACAAACAGATCCTGTTGAATATCTAGTTGTTCCAAGGCTATGCTCAATGGTTGTAATGGCGCCAATTCAATGCTTACTATTTTTTTCTATCGCATTATTTAGTGGTCAATTTAGCAGCACCATTCTCTATCAAATCCCACCAAGCATTTTTTGGAATTCAGTTAGGGAATGGCTGATAACATCTGATCTTCCATTTATGCTTGTTAAAGCATTAGTGTTTGGTCTTTTAATCGCAATCATTGCTTGCGGATGGGGATTAACCACAAGAGGCGGTCCAAAAGAAGTAGGTTCAAGCACTACTGGAGCAGTAGTAATGACTCTAATAACCGTTTCTTTAGTAGATGTTTTACTCACCCAAGTTCTTTTTGGCTAAAAACTATGAATTCTGAAAATCTTCTTGATAAAGACAGTGTAATCTTATCGCCTTCTTATCGTTTACCCATCTTCATAATATTGGTGGGCTTATTTCTTTTAATAACACCATTTCATCCCTGGCCAACCATTATAATTAGTAGCTTTGGGTTTTTCCTATTATTGCAATCATTTACCTTAAAACTAAAATTTACCAAGGACGATTTAATTGTCATGCAACTTGGGAATGAATTAAGAAGATTTCCTTTCAAAAATTGGTTAGCGTGGAGAATTATATTACCTAAATTGCCAGGGTTTCTTTATTTTAGAGAAGAAGCAAGCCCTCATCTACTACCAATACTTTTTAACGTTAACTCATTAGTAGAACAGCTAAGGTTAAGGGTCAAGGATTTAGAAATACAAAAAGAAGTAGAATCTTGAAAATATAAAACTTAATTGAAGTTTTTGAAATATGGAATCCGAAGAAAATCTATCAAGAGAGAAACAAGATTCAGAGCTTAATATTTCTCTGAAAAAGTCTTCTTCAATCAACAATACTCCTCAAAAACAACACGAGAAGCTAAATAAATCACAAAACATCATTAATCCTGAAAATAACCATAAGCCCTCTAACACGCAGACGCAGTCTTTCATTGACATTGCGCTTAAAGATCTTCAGCGTTCACGTGAGCAATTAGAGAAAGAATTAGAGGTACTTTCTCAAAAGAAAGTACAAATTGATAATGAACTTAAAAGCTCATTCACAGGTCAATCTGATGCAATCGCTAGAAAAGTTAAAGGTTTTCAGGAATATTTAACTGGTGCATTACAAGATCTAGCTAATTCAGCTGAGCAATTAGAGCTTGTTGTACCGCCAGTAATAGTTAAGCCATCACCACTTGATGAAAATAAAAAAATTGAACCTACTAAAGAGCAAGAAGTTATCTCTGCTGTTTCTGATACTTTCAAACCTGATGAGACTTTAATCAGAGGCTGCTTTAGTCAATTTCGAGAACAACCCGATTTCTATGCTGAGCCTTGGAAACTTAGAAGGAGTCTTGAATCCATTGATCTTGAAATACTTGAAGATTGGTTCTTCAGCATGGGGGGAAGAGGCGCTCAACCAAGTAGAGGGAGTAGATCAAAGAATGCTTTAGTTGCCGCAGGAATCATTGCTGTTTTAGGTGAGTTATACGGCGAACAATTTCAGACTCTAGTTTTAGCGAGTCAACCAGAGCGACTAGGAGAATGGCGAAGATGTCTACAAGATTCATTAGGACTTAGTCGTGAGGATTTCGGGCCAAATAGCGGAATAGTTCTTTTCGAGCGATCCGACGGACTAATTGAAAGAGCAGATCGACTGGAAGAAAGAGGTGAGTTGCCTTTGATAATTATTGATGCGGCTGAAATTAATGTAGAAATTCCAATTCTTCAGTTTCCTATTTGGCTTGCTTTCGCAGGAAGTCCCAATGAAATTTATGAAGAGGATGGATTAATATAAAAATTCCAATAGAAATTATTTTGAATCTTTTAATTCTATTTTTAGGATATTTATTTGGATCTTTTCCTAGCGGTTATCTAGCCGGAAGAATTGTGAAAGGAATTGATATTCGTTCCTTAGGTTCTGGTTCTACAGGAGCAACAAATGTATTGAGACATATAGGAAAGCGCGCAGCAATTGCAGTCTTTCTACTAGATTTATTCAAAGGAGTTCTGTCTATTTTATTAGCGAAATATTTACTACTAAATGATTCCTGGCAAGTAGCTATAGGTCTATCAACTTTAATTGGTCACATTTGGCCTATCTGGCTTAATTGGAAAGGCGGTAAAGCTGTAGCGACAGGATTAGGTATATTTCTTGGACTTTCATGGCAAGTTGGACTCGCCACTCTGGGCATCTTTATCATCATGATTGCATTATTTAGGATAGTTTCTCTTGCAAGTCTTAGTGCAGCATTAGCCCTACCTTTAATAATGTTTCTAAGCTTTAGTACTTCAAATTTTTCTTTACCATTTCTAATTATTTCACTATTAGCCATGACGTTAGTAGTTTGGAGACATAGAGAGAATATAGTTAGATTAATTAAGGGCAAAGAGCCAAGAATCGGACAGTCATAAACAATTAAATAGTAACTTTATCGCAAAAACTTTTAAACATATTACCTGGATCATTTGATTGGGTAATTGCTCTTCCAATAACCAACTTTGAAGCTCCCTTTTTAATAGCTTCGGATGCATCAGAAACCCTTGATTGATCGTTAGCATCTAAACCTAATGGCCTTATTCCAGGAGTTATCAACTCAAAGCTCTCAGGATAAGCTTCACGAAGGAATTGAACCTCTTTAGGACTACACACACACCCTCCTAAACCCGAATCCAACGAAATCTTTGCCAAGTGCTTAACACGTTGATCTATTGATTGATTAATTAGAAGATCACTAGAAAAACTTTCGCTAGTCCAACTAGTTAATATTGTAATTCCCAAAAGTTTTGGCGGCATTAAATTTACTTTTGCAGCTCCTTCCTGTGCAGCTTCATTGGCCATCTTGAGAGCCTTCATCCCTGCGCAAGTATGCAAAGAAATAAATTCAGCGCCAGTTTGTGATGCTGCATAACAGGCTCTGGCAACTGTTGAAGGAATATCATGAAATTTAAGATCTAAAAATATTTTTTTTCCCTTATCTCTTAAGATTGATAATACCTCTGGTCCTTCATTAACAAACAACTCGAGTCCAACTTTAACCCAGACAATTTCAGGTATTTTTTCCAATAACGTGAAAACATGGTTTTTATCCATACCATCTAATGCAATAATTATTTTTTCACTTGGATTCTCAATATTTTTCATAGCAATCTATCAATTTGAAACACGAAGAAATTTTTTCTTTCCTACTTGCAATATTTTTCCTATGAGATCATCTGGAGTATCAAACTCTAAATTAGGATCCATAATTTTTTTCCCATCAATTCTCACTCCTCCTCCAAGAATTTGTCTTCTTGCTTCACTACTACTTGAACACATTTCCATCTTACTAAATAAATAAAATGCTTTAGCTGGAAAATTCACATTAGAAATAGAGGCTTCTGGTATCTCGTCAAGAGAATCTTTAGTACCAAAAACTAATTTTTCAGAATTAAATTGAGCATTTTTTGCGGCTTCTATTCCTTTAAAATTAGATGTTATTTTTAAAGCCATGAATTTTTGAACCTCTCTCGGATTTGAACTTAATTCTTTTAAGTTTTCATTAGTTAGTAAATTTAAATATGTCAAAACCAACTCATCAGGAACTTTTTCTAATTTTGAATACATAGATAATGAATCTTCATTTATTCCTACAATATTGTCTAAGCTTTTACTCATTTTTCGTGTCCCATCTAACCCAACTAAGATAGGTAATAGCATTCCAAATTGGGGTTTCTGTCCAAAAGCTCTTTGCAGATCTCGTCCCATAGCAATATTAAATTTTTGATCAGTGCCACCAAGTTCCACATCAGAATTGATTGCAACTGAATCATATCCTTGAAGAAGCGGATAGAGAAATTCATGAAGAGATATAGGAGTGCCAGATTTATATCGATTACTAAAGTCTTCCTTAGCCAGCATTTGACCAACTGTTGAATTTGACAAGAGTTCTATAACTTTAGACAAATTAAGATTTTCAAGCCACTCACTATTTCTTCTGATTTCTAGGCGCCTAGGAGTTGAAAAATCAAGCAATGAATCTTTGGGTTCTTTGCCGAGACCTAGTTGTTCAAGATAGTTCTGTGCATTTAATTCAACTTCATCTTTTGAAAGCTGAATTCTAGTGTTACTTTTTCCAGTTGGGTCTCCAATCCTTGCTGTAAAATCTCCGATTATAAGTACTGCAGTATGTCCAGCATCTTGGAAAGCTCTTAATTTTCTAAAAAGAATGCTATGTCCTATATGAATATCAGTTCCTGTCGGATCAATTCCAAGTTTTACACGTAGAGGCTTTTTTTCTATAGATGCAAATTCTAATCTTCTTATCAAGTTTTGATCTGAGTTTCCTGAATTATCATAAGGGAAAAGATCATCCAAACCTCTGGAGATCCAATCAGGTAACTCATTGATTTTATCTAACATAGTCCAAACATGAAAAGGTTGATAATCATTTATCCAATTCTGATTTCATTCTCACTAAAGTTTTGTTCATCTGATCAAACATTTGATCAGGAGTAATCCCAAATTGACTCAATTGAGTCTTTAATTGCTCTACTGTCATTTTTGCTTGAAAATCTTCTGAAAGTTCAAATCTTTTCATAAAAACTTTATACCTCTCCATTAAATTCTCCATAGTATCAATAAACATTACTTTTCCCTCTCTATCAAATTTCCCATATTCGGAGCCTAATTGCATTAGATTCTGATAATCAGTGAAAAGTTTTTTTGCCTCTTCCTGAACAATTTCGGACTCAAAGAAACTCATTTGAGATATCCTCCCTCAAAATGCTGTGATTGCATGCTATGACTAAAAAAAATGGTGTTATCTGAAAGATAAAAAAGTTCAATGTATTGAACTTTTGATAAATCTGTCCAGATTTTCATTAGGGTCTTGACTACTTGTTCAATGATGTCTCTACTTTATCATTGCAATTCTCAAATAAAACTATTGAGATAGGGAGGTTTCCGTAAATTTTTAAAATTTTTAAAATTTTTAATAGGTAATCACTTGTATGTGACCACCTATTAAAAAAATGATTTCCTAGAATTATTTAATTTAAAGAATATAAGTTTTTCAAAGAAAAATTAATAATCTAACTTTCAATTATTGTAGTTCTTGATCCTAAAATAATTAATGCTAAAGACTTTACCTCCTAAAGATTTAACTGGCATAGTATATTTATCAGTATACTTTGCATTTATAAAATTTCAATAAAAGTAAAAATTATATGTCTAAAATAAACTATCTTTTCTTAGCATATACAATCCTAGAAACAGGTCCTTCGCAATCAAACATACCTGAACAGATATATCTAACTAATTCATTCCCCTCAATCGCAAATTGAGATAATAAATTATCATATTGATTATATTCTTTTTGTCCAATAACCCCTTTCTTTCCTGCAAATGCAGCATTCAGATAAGCTGGCTCTAAGGAGGGATCACTAGCTCTATAAACAACATTATTTATAACGCAAATATATGTGTTACTTCCCCCAAGAGTAGAACCTACATATTGACTATTGGAGATTGTGCAGATACTTTGATTTTTAAAATTCTCTCTCAAGTCTGCTAATGCTGAATTTGAAATAAAAGGAAAACTTAATAAAGATAGAGCAAGTAAACTTAATTTATTTTTCATCAAAGTGAAATATGAAACATGAAATATGAAATATGAAATATGAAATATATATTTTTACATAGCACATTTAAAATTAAAGTTATATATTTTTAGATAACTTTATGAGTTTAGTTGTTCAATGAATTGGGTTTGTAAAGTCTATGCTACTCCACTAATGAGAATCTATAGTAATTGCAGGGGTTCTAATTGAGAATAAGATATATTTTTTAATGATGAATTCCGGACTCAAAAAACTCATATCCCTAACCCAAGCTGATAGAACAATTGCTCGATTTTGATTTCAACTACCATCATTAACAGTAATATTCAATTATTAAAATAATTTAAGACCTTTTCCACCCAAAAATATTTGGTTGGGAAGTGTAAATAGCCACACTGCCAAAAAAGTATAATTCTTACTCAATCAACATAAAAATTACTAATGGAGAAAAACACTTTTTATCTGATCATTACAAGCTAAGCTCAAACTTTCTCAATCCAAATAATGTAAAATTCCATTTATATCATAATAAAAATATTAATTGAACATCATCTCTTACTTTAATTTTTTTTTAAATGATCAAATTCAATCGACAATATGATTTATTTAACAATAATGATCTAGTTTTTTCAGAGAAAGACCCTATTCAAGATGTATTTATTGATAAAAAAATAATTAAGGAATGGCAAGCGAAAATTATTAATCATCAATCTCCCATTTTTAAAACCGGAAACATGGATGTAAATCAATGCACGCTATTTGAATCTAGCTCAGAGGAGTTAAACGAATCTTTCAATCCAATTGAGCTTACTCCTTTACCTTTAAGTTTTTGGAGGTGGCCAAAAGCATTGCATAAGGGAGCTGCTGTTTATTTTGTAATGGATAAAATCATTGATTCGGATGAAAATATAATTTTATACATCGGAGAAACAATTTCTGCAGAAAAAAGGTGGAAAGGTGAACATGACTGTAAAAATTATCTTTCAAGTTATTCAGATTCTCTACATAAAGCAAACATGTCAACCAAGTTAAGCATTCGTTTTTGGCTTGATGTTCCAAATAAAACAAAGGAGAGAAGAAAATTAGAACAAAAGCTTATCCAAACTTGGCTACCTCCATTTAATAAAGAGACAAGGGAAATATGGGCAACGCCATTTACTTCTTAAATTGATTAGTAAAAATTGTTATCATTTAAATAAGTATAAAAATTAAATGCAAATTTCAGCGGTTACCAAAGAAATTAACGAATGGTCAGGATCAGTTCTTATTGCTGGGATTTTGGAAGGAACAATCGAAAGCCAAATTAATTTATTTAAGACCATAGTCAAAGATACTTTTTTGAGTCAAAGGTTTATTGATTCAAAGTTCGAAGGTAAAAAAGGTCAGAAAATATCAATTGAACTAATAGAAGGCAAAATAAAAAAATTAATTTTTGTAGGCTTAGGCAAGGCCGAAACTCTTAGAATTGATGATCTTCGGAAAGCAGCTTCCATTGGTACTCGTCAAGTTTCAAGCTATGAAAGAAAGATAGGAATATTTTTCCCTTGGGATGCATTTGACCCGTCCTCCGCTGCGTGCGCAGTTG
This sequence comes from Prochlorococcus sp. AG-311-J23, assembly GCA_003284375.1. Lineage (GTDB taxonomy): Bacteria > Cyanobacteriota > Cyanobacteriia > PCC-6307 > Cyanobiaceae > Prochlorococcus_B. The sequence goes on along the minus strand of QBVL01000002.1, from coordinate 126,171 downwards.
GAGAAGCAGTTCGATTGTCATCTATTAAAGATTTTAGATTCAAATCAGAATCAAAAGAACCTACTTCAATAGATGAAGTTGATTTGATGGGCTTGGACACCAAAACCACTAATTTAGCCATTGATCAAATCAATCCAATTTGCGAAGGAGTTAAATTTGCAAGAGAACTTGTTTCAGCTCCTCCCAATTTTCTTACCCCATATCAAATGGCTAAAGAGGCTGAAAAGTTAGCCACTCAATATGATATGGATTTAAAAATTCTCGATAGAAAAGAATGCGAAAATCAAGGAATGGGAGCTTACTTAGCAGTTGCTAAAGGATCAGATCTGGATCCTAAATTTATACATTTAAAATATTCTCCAAAAAATGCAAAAAATAAAGTCGTATTAATTGGCAAAGGCTTAACTTTTGACTCTGGTGGATACAACTTAAAAGTTGGTGCCTCTCAAATTGAAAAAATGAAGTACGACATGGGGGGGAGCGCTTCTGTTCTTGGAGCAGCAAGAGCGATAGCAGAATTAAAACCGAAGAACATCGAGGTTCATTTCATTGTTGCTGCTTGCGAAAATATGATTAACGGTTCTGCATTGCATCCTGGAGATATTATTAAAGCTTCGAATGGGAAAACCATCGAAGTAAACAATACCGATGCAGAAGGAAGATTAACTTTAGCTGACGCTTTGGTTTATGCATGCAAACTGAAGCCTGATGCCATCGTAGATCTAGCTACTCTTACTGGGGCTTGTGTCATTGCATTAGGTGATGAAATAGCAGGCTTATGGACTGACAATGATCAGCTCTCTGAACAATTAACGAAAGCTGCGGGTAAAGCTGGAGAGGGTATTTGGAGAATGCCAATGCAAGATTCATATAAATCTGGAATTAAATCATCTATTGCCGATTTGCAAAACACAGGGCCTAGGCCAGGGGGATCAATTACTGCTGCCTTATTTCTCAAAGAATTTGTGGAGTCAAACATTCCATGGGCTCACATTGACATAGCAGGCACATGTTGGACTGAAAAAGATAGAGATATAAATCCAAAGGGTGCCACTGGCTATGGAGTCAGAACGTTAGTCAATTGGATAAAAGAATTAAGTTTCAACACTAATTAATATTTTTACATATAATCAAAGGCTTTAAATATATATTTAAAGCCTTTGATTATATTATTTTTTATTGATTATATTCTCCCCAAACTTTTTTAAGTCTGTTATCCCTACCACAACTCGTTCTATAAAAATTATATTTAATGGAATTTTTAACTGCAAAGTCTTGATGATACTTCTCTGCTTTCCAAAAAGCTTTTGAGTCAGTAATATCAACCTTTAGTTGATCCAAGGGTACATTTAATGCAACAGAAATAATTTCTTGACTTTCTTTTGCATCAATCTCTTGTTCTTGGTTAGATGTAAAAATAACAGGCTTATACGAATCACCTCTATCACAAAATTGGCCCTCGTTATCAAAAGGATCTATATTAACCCAATATTGTTGAAGTAAATCCTTATAGCTTATAAAATTGGGATCAAAAATAACTTTAACAGCCTCTTGATGCCCACTATGATTTCCATATGTGGGATTCGTCAAGTCTCCTCCGGAGTATCCACTTTCGGCAGAAACTACTCCATCAAGTTTCTCTAGATCATGTTCTAAGCACCAAAAACAACCACCTGCAAAAATAGCTTCTTCTGATTCTGCAAATACCTTCAAAGGGCAAGCTATTAATAATTGCAGGAGAATTGAAAATACTATTATTTTTCTAAAGATTTTATTCATAGGAATCATTGAACTAATAAGTCAAGAATATCCTTTGATGCTCTATTTGTAACTCCAGGCTTTCCTAATTTATCTTTCAATATCTCATAACCAATCATTATATCTTCTTTTGTAGAATTATCTTCAAGGATTTTTAATGCTGCATTAAAAATTTTTTCGGCTTTAAAATCCTCTTGTACAAACTCTGGTATTAACATTTTATTTAAAAGAAGATTAACTGGGGAAATATATTTAACATTAAATCTCAATAAATATCTTGCAAAAAAAGCAGTGACTCTGCTTACTTTATATCCAACGATTTGTGGAACTGAGTTTAGAGCTAATTCCATATTTATCGTCCCAGACTTAGCTAAAGCCAGATGGGCCGCTGAGAATAGAAATGGTTTTAAACCATCAACTTCATTCGACAAAATAATCCTTCCAGTCACACCATATTCTTTTAATGAATTATTTAATAGTTCATCAAATTCATTTAATCCAGATGGTATTAGAACAGTAATAGAAGGATCTTTTTCTTGGAGAAGCTTAGCCGCTTTTAGCAACGTAGGTAAAATATATTTAAGTTCTTGTTTTCGAGAAGCTGGAATAATAAGAAGAGGTTTCTGATCAGAATTTAATCCTATTTTTTTTAAAGATTCCTCTTTAGTAGGAATATTTCTATAGAAATCCAACATTGGATGACCAACAAATTTTACATTTCCTCCCTTATTTGAATAAAATTTAGCTTCCTGCTCAAAGATGGCTAATATTTTATCCGTAAAACTAATCAAATCAGTTGTACCCGAGTCACCTAATCTCCATGCCCATTCTTGAGGGGCAATGTAATATATTATGGGAATATTAGGGAACTTTTTTTTTACTTTTAATCCTAGTCGAATATTTGGCCCCATATAATCTATTAAAACAACTGCATCAGGTGGGGAAGAGCTTAAGTAATTGTCAATTTTTGATTGTGCTTTTAAAGTTGGCAGAATATAAGGAATAGCTTCTAAAAAACCAATCGCACCTATAGAGGAAGTATTAGATATTAATTGAGCCCCTGCTTCTTTCATCCTTTCACCGCCTAAAGCAATTATATCTAATTCAATTTTCCTTTTTTCTGCATTAGTCTTTAAAGCATTTATTAATAAACTTCCCTGCAAGTCCCCAGATACTTCACCAGTACTTATTAACAACTTCATTATTTATTTGACAACAAAGAAGGCATTGGGCCTCTTCTACCTCTTCCAATAGAGAGTTCTATAAATCCACATAACCGTGTGGAAGATTGTAATAAATTCTCTTGTCTTGCAATTTTTAAACCATCAGAAATTACATATTCAGATTTAAATAATAAGTTCCAAATTCTTTTCAATTGTAGATATTCTTCTTTATTCTCTTTATCTATGTTTTGCCTTTTAATTCCAACTTTATTTAGTCCACGCATTCTTCCAGGATGACCTTCTGCTAAACAATATGGAGGAACATCTCTATCAACTCTTGTCATACCTCCAACCATAGCTAAATAACCAATATGAACAAATTGATGTATCCCCAAGCAACCCCCAATAACAGCTCTATCTTCAACGACAACGTGACCTGCAACCTGCACGCTATTAGCTATAACTACACAGTTTCCAATTTCACAATTATGTCCTAAATGTGAATAAGCCATTAACAAATTCTGATTCCCAACGATAGTTTTCTCCCCTTCAAAGGTAGCCCTATTAATAGTTACACATTCTCTAAAAGTATTATTATCTCCTATTAAAACATCAGTAGAATCTCCTCTATACTTCAAATCTTGGGGTTCTAATCCAATACATGCTCCTGGAAAAATCTTATTATTTGAGCCTATTTTTACTTTCCCCTCGATAATTACATTTGGTCCTATCCAAGTATTAGAACCAACAATCACATCTGGACCAACAACAGCCCCTGAACCTACCCTTACACCTATCCCAAGTTCAGCTTTGGGAGAGACGTCTGCAAATTCATGAATATTTACTTTGTTATCTGTAATTAAGCTCTCAGAAGATTGAAGTTTACTCATCACTTCAATCCATAAGAGAGAACATCAAATCTCCAGAACAAACCAACTGATCATCAACTTTTGCTTCTCCCCTAACTTTCCCAAATCTCTTTCTTTTGATACTTATCAACTCACAAGATATCAATAATTGATCTCCAGGGACAACTGGACGCCTAAACCTAACTGAATCAATCCCAGCGAACACAAAAAGTCCTTTTGGAAGATCAGGCATTTGAGAAACAATCAAACCACCTACCTGAGCCATTGCTTCAACTATTAAAACTCCTGGCATTAAGGGTCTATCGGGGAAATGGCCTTGAAATTGAGGCTCATTAAGAGTGACATTTTTTATTGCCACAGCTTTCTTTCCTTGATCATGTTCTATAACTCTGTCAACAAGAGCAAAGGGATATCTATGAGGCAAAAGCCCCATTATTTGCTCACTATTTAAAACAAGAGGTTGAGAAGAAGAAATGTCAGTCAAAATTAGATTTAATTAAGTTAATACCTTGTGAAGAGAAGCTGCAAATTCAGCATGAAGTGCGTGAGACCCTTTGTAAACAAAAATTTGAGCTTTCGGTAATCCAACAAAAGCTAAATCTCCAATCAAGTCAAGCAATTTATGACGCACTGGTTCGTTTGAAAATCTCAAGGGTGGATTCACCCAAGAATCTCCATTACAAACTAACGCATTTTCAAGAGCTCCTCCTTTGATTAGACCAGCTTTCTTTAATTCTTCTAACTGATCAAGAAAGCCAAAAGTTCGTGCAGGTGCAATTTCTTTAACAAAATTATTTGGGGACATCTCAATGGAAAACATTTGCTGACCAATTGCCTTATATGGGAAATCAATCAAACCTACTAATTTCAATTTTTTTGATGGTATTGCAAAAATCACACTTTCTCCTTTGCTCACAAAAATTGGAGATTTGATTTCTGGCCTTGGTCTAGGAGATGTAATGGGATTAACCATTCCTACCTTTTGAATTTCTTCGATCCAACCAATAGCAGAACCATCAAGCAAGGGAATCTCATTGCCAGTTATCTCTATAAGTGCATGAGTTAAGCCTGATCCAATTAATGAAGCCAGCAAGTGTTCAACGGTAGCTACTTTTTTTTCATTGATATCAAGAGTTGTGCATAAAGGAGTATTCCTTACTTGGGAAATATCTATGAGGGTAACTTTATTAGGTTCATTTGAAAAAGAGATATGAAATCCAGCTAATTCTGTTGGCTTAATTATGACTGTGCATTTAAGACCTGTATGCAATCCAATACCATCTTTTTCAATCTCATTTTGAAGCGTCCAACCTTCTTCATAGTCATTGGGGAAGGTGAACACTAGAATTTCCAGCCAATTCCTATGTTATAGCGCCAATTACCACTGAAATCTTGAGTAGCTGCCTCTATCCGAATGGGGCCCACAGGTGTGTTAATGACTGCTCCAGGTCCAACAGAAAAACCAGATCCTGGTTTTTCTAGGATTTTTCCAGGCTTCCCTGGAACATTTGATTGAGAACCAAAATCAGAGCCTGCATCAACAAATAAGACCCCGGAAACTAATCGCCAAATAGGAAATCTGTATTCTCCTGTTGCCTCTCCAAAATTTCTTGCGACGCCTAGGTCACAAGAGTTCCAACCTCTAACAGAACTGGCTCCTCCTAAGCAAAATGCTTCATAAGGTGGTAGATCTCCGATGATTGTTCCAATCTTTGCTTGAAAACCTATCGATTGTGAGCAATCTGATTTTTCACCAGGCTTGGGGCGACAACCCTTATGAAACTTCAGCCAATTAACAGGATAAAAACGAGAATAATTAACCCTAGTTCTATTAAAAGTAGGTGAATTCTCACCTAAACTAAAAAATTGTTCAGATCCAATATTTAAATAATCTCCGGAAGTTGGATTTCTTGAATTATCTAAATTATTGTAAGTAACGGCACTTTTGAAACTAACTAATGTATTTTCTGTAGAGCAATTATATGCGACACAAACAACTTCATTCTCAGGAACTTTACCATCTAAAAAATTTGTTGATGCTACGCCATAAGGTCTTTTATCTCCGGCATAGTCTATTGGCTTAACCTTCTGGAAATTTGCACCAATAAGTACACTCCAAGGAACCTTTTTTAAAGGCTGACCACCATTCAGAGGTCTTGCCAAAGAGAAACCTCCTCCTGTTCGCTCAAGAACAATAGAGTCGCCCTCGTAATCAAACCAGCTAAATTGGGGTGCAGATAACTGAGCAGAAGAAAGATTAGAAAATGGGCCAGTTTCAATTAAAGTATTATCATCGTTTACGTCTAACTTCTGAGATTGATTAGTGTCGTAACTTATTAATGAATTAGGTGCTTTATATCTATCTGTAACTCCTCTAATACTTCCGCCATCTTGACTTCTAAATTCTTGAGGAACTTCTCTACTTAAATATAATGAAGTTCTTAGAGATGTTCTATATTTATCATTTTTAATCCAGGGATCATATAAAGAAAGATTCAGGAGCGCACCATATTCTCCATAAGTCAAATTCATATTTGACGACCATGCTCTCCCAACCAAATTGGACTCTTGCAATCCGATCTGCCCAAATACACCTTGTCCTCCGCTATAACCAAGTCCTCCAGTCAATGAACCTGTTCTTTGCTCTGTTATGCCTAGTGAAACTATAATCTTTCCAGGCTCAGAACTTACTGGTTTAAGAGTGACTTTAACATCATTAAAAAGTGACGTTGAGTATAATCTTTTAATATCTGATTCTAATTTATTTCTATTAAAAATATCTCCAACTTTAGTAATTAATTCTCTTTCAATTACCCACTTCTTTGTTTTTCCTTCTATTAACTTACCTTTTTCATCTTCTGTATTTCCATCTTCATCTATAAAATTTATCTGAATGCCAGCAATATATCCTTCCTGAATATTCAGTTCAACTCTCCCTTCTTTAGTGACACGGCTTGGACCAGATATTCTTGCCAACGAGTATCCTTGAGTACTATACCAATTCTTAATTTCTTTAATCCTTATTTGAAGAGTGTTGAGATTTAAGGTTTTTCCATAATCATTATTAAAAACCTCATTTATTTTTGTATTCGATAGTTTTCTTTCAAGCGGAATAATACTTATATTATTTAATATCGGATTAGGTTCAATCTTAATCAAAAGTTGAACTCCTATAGCACTCTGCAAAGACTCGATTTTCGCGCCAGAGAACCAGCCAGTTGAATAAATTCGATCTAAATCCTTCTTAACATCTTCACTTGTAACTTTACTACCTGGTCTAATTAACATTGCATCATAAGCAATTACTTCCAAGCGTTCTTTGTCGGGATGATCTTCAAGTCCCTCAATAATAATTTCTGAAATTAATACTCTTTGTTCTTCAACAAGAGTATTTTTATCATTTTGATTGTCCCCCTCAGAAACTAAAAAGTTATCAAGATTTAAATTAAATCTATGATTTGATTGGTGAGTATATTTTAAATTTTCAGTCAGCTTATTTTCAACAAAAAATTGATTTTCACTTGAGATTATTTTAGAAGCTTTAGTTTCTCCAAAAAGACTAATAAAAGGAACTACCAAAGCAATTGCATATGCACTTTTGCTTATTAATTTTTTATCAGAGATGGGGGGTCTTTTGAACATAGCTTTCAAAGCAATTCAATAAAATGAGGGAATCTTTGGCTAAGAATAATTTGATCAAGAACCATTAGAAGAGTCTTTTTCTATACGTTTCAAAATCTCCTCATAAGCATCTATGACCCCTCCAAGATCTTGCCGAAAGCGATCTTTGTCAAGGATACGTCCCTTGGGGTCAGAATTTGTTTTATCCCAAAACCTACAATTATCTGGACTTATTTCATCAGCTATCACAATTTTGCTTAAAGAGTTAAAACCGAACTCTAATTTAAAATCAACCAATAATAAATCGAGTGAATCAAAATATTCTTTTAAAATTTTATTTACACTTCTAGTAATTTTCTCTACTTCTTCTATCTGAGAAGGAGTAATCACATCAAGCAACTTAATTCTTCTTTCAGTTAGTATAGGGTCTCCTAATTCATCATCTTTATAATAAAAATCAAGGAGTGGCGGGTTTAAGATTGTTCCTTGATTGATCGGTGTTTCTCTACATAATGAACCTGTAGCAATATTGCGAATAACAACTTCTAAAGGGATTACTTTAATTTTATCGGCAATCATGAATGTTTCCGATTGAAGTTTTATAAAGTGCGTGGGAATTCCATTCAATTCAAGCAATTTAAAAAGTGCCGCAGAAATTTTGCAATTCAGGCGCCCTTTACCTTCGATCTCTGATCGTTTTTTTGCGTTAAAAGCTGTAGCATCATTTTTGAACTCTATTAAAACCCTATTTGGATTTTCACAAGCAAAAACTCTTTTTGCCTTGCCTTCATAAATTAGTGATCCATGGATATGATTCATTAATGCCTCAGATATCTAATTAGTATAAATAGACAATGCTTCAAAAATCACTTCAATCAAGACAAATTTATTCAAAAGCTAAAATTCAAACAACTAAATAACTTATCTTCAAGATATGTATTAACTAATAATCAAAAGGGAATTAAAGATCCACTAAAACTATTTTTTCATTCAACCAAAAGTAATTCATGACCAAGAATCAAAAGACTGAGGAATTAAAAAAAATACTAATAATTGGAAGTGGAGGAAGAGAAAACTCTATTGCTTGGGCTCTATCAAAAAATGAATCTATTGAACAAATATATGTTTGTCCAGGAAATGGTGGGACTGCCAACTTTAAAAAATGTATTTGCCTAAGACCTAAAGATGAAAATGCACAAACGATTATTGAGGAATCTCAACTACTTGGAATTAATTTAATCATCATTGGGCCTGAAGTGCCTTTAGCTGAGGGCTTGGCAGATAAAATGCGTGAAGCAGGATTAACAGTTTTTGGTCCAGGTAAAGATGGTGCTCAATTAGAGGCAAGTAAAGACTGGTCTAAAGCTTTAATGTTGGAGAACAATATACCTACAGCCAAGTACTGGTCAACAAACTCTAAAGAAGAAGCACTAGAAATTCTTAGAAGATTCAACCAACCTCTAGTTGTCAAAGCAGATGGTCTTGCGGCAGGTAAAGGTGTCACTGTTTGTGACACCATTGAGGAATCCGAGGAAGCAATTAAGGACATATTTTCTGGAAAGTTTGGCTCCGCAGGAAATAAAGTTATTCTCGAAGAAAAAATTGAAGGACCAGAAGTTTCTATTTTTGCCCTTTGTGATGGAGAGAGATTAATTGTTCTTCCTCCAGCCCAGGATCACAAAAGATTACTTAATGGAGACAATGGCCCAAATACTGGCGGAATGGGAGCATATGCTCCTGCACTTTTAATTAACGAACAAGATCTTCAATACTTAACTGAACTGGTTCTTTTCCCAACTTTAAAAGGTTTAAGAAAAAAGAATATCAACTACATTGGGGTCATTTATGCCGGCTTAATGCTTACATCGTCAGGGCCAAAAGTTATTGAATTTAATTGCCGCTTTGGGGATCCAGAATGTCAAGCTTTAATGCCCTTAATGGGAAAGGAATTTGCTTCTGTTCTTTTTGCTTGTGCTCGAGGAGAGATTAAAAACGCACCAAAACTTACATATAATGCTGAATGCAGTGCTTGTATAGTTGCAGCATCTAGGGGATATCCCGAAAGTCCACAAAAAGGTGACAAGATTGACATCAATGTTGAATCAAATTCTTCACTCCAAATTTTTCATGCAGGCACCACAGTCGACAAATTTGACAATATAATTACTTCGGGAGGCAGAGTACTTTCAGTAGTTGCTCAGGGAGAAAGTTTCGACAAAGCTTTCGATTTAGCCTACTCTAACCTAAAAAAAATCAATTTTAATGGTATGCATTTTCGAGAAGATATAGGTTACCAGGTTAGAAATATTTGATTAAATGTATCCTAAATGAATACTACAAATTCAAGTCAAAGTAAATCTTTTCAAGCTTCAAATGAAGATGTACTAAAAGATAATTTAAATATATTAGAAAAAATAAATTTATGGTGGGCTAGATTTAATTTAAGATCAAAATTGCTAGCATTTGGAACACTAGTAGTAAGTTTTATAATGACACTTATTACGTTTTTTGCTTTAAGTAGTATTCAAAAAGATGCTGGAATGAACGATACCAGATATGCCAGAGATTTAGGACTATTATTGTCAGGAAACGTTACGGAATTAGTAGCGAAGAATCAAACAAGAGAACTTTTCAATGTTGCTGAGAAGTTTTGGCGTTCAAGTAGAAACTTAAGATACATTTTCTTCACTGACCCAGATGGATTTGTAAAATTGGGTATTCCAGTTAGTGCAACGACCTCAGAATCTGAGGCTGAAGGGGCATTGCAACTAACCAGAAAGCTTCAATTACCAAGTGAATTAAAAAAACAACCTCAATTTCCATTAGTTAGACAACATTCAACTCCACAAGGCCAAGTAACTGATGTTTTTGTTCCGATGCTTTGGAAGGGTGAATATCTAGGCACGTTAGCTTTAGGAGTAACACCGAATAAAAAAGCTCTAGCTACTGCCGCATTAACGAGAGAAATTACTGTTGCAGTATTTATTTCTATTTGGGTTTTAGTAATAATAGGCGCAGTATTTAATGCTTTAACAATTACTCGTCCAATAAGAGAATTAGTTATTGGAGTCAGAGAGATTGCTAAAGGTAATTTTAAATCAAGAGTAGATCTACCAATGAGTGGAGAACTCGGGGAACTCTTAACTGGATTTAATGCAATGGCATCCAGATTAGAAGATTATGATGCTGCAAATATTGAGGAATTAAAAGCTGCCCAAGTCAAACAGCAATCTTTAATAGCCACAATGGCAGACGGAGCGCTTCTTCTTGACGAACAAGGAAACATTGTCCTAGTTAATCCAACTGCTAGAAGACTCTTCCGCTGGGAAGGGAGAAATCTTGAAGGTCAAAATTTATTGAATCAACTTCCTGAATCTCTTGTAAAAAAGCTTGAAACACCAATAACATCTCTATTGAACAATTTCGGAGACAGCGATGATTTGCGTTGCAATCTTGAAGAGCCACCAAGAACACTTAGAATAGTTTTAAAGTCTGTCAGAGACACCACTGGAGAGAATATAAAAGGTATTGCTGTTACAGTTCAAGATCTCACTAGGGAAGTGCAATTAAACGCAGCACAAAAAAGATTCATAAGTAATGTTTCTCACGAATTGAGAACGCCATTATTCAATATTAAAAGCTATGTTGAGACCCTATATGATCTGGGTGAGCAGCTTACAAAAGAAGAGCAAAAAGAATTCCTAGGTGTTGCAAATTCAGAAACAGATAGACTCACTCGCTTGGTCAATGATGTTCTTGACTTATCCAAGCTGGAGTCTGGAAGAACAATACAATTAGAAGCACTAAGTATAAAAGAAGCTATGGAACAAACCCTTAGAAACTATAAACTTAATGCAGAAGATAAAAATGTGAAATTAATATTAAGTGTTGAAAATAATTTGACATTTGTTTTAGGTAATTGGGATATGCTTCTCCAGGTTTTTGACAATCTTGTTGGAAATGCACTGAAATTTAGCCAAGAAGGAGGGACTATATATTTAAAAGCCTATACATGGCCTGATATTTGCGTTGCTTCACCAGTTGATCTAGATAATAAGGCTCCACATTGTGAAATTTTGTCGCCGATGCCAAAAATCAGAGTTGAAGTCTCTGATACTGGATGTGGGATTTCTGAAATTGATCAACAAAGAATATTTGAACGTTTTTACAGAGTTGAAGATTCAGTACATACTGAAGTGGGAACTGGACTTGGCCTTTCAATCGTTAAAGGGATCGTTGATAAACACGGAAGTGAGATAAGAATGGCAAGCGAACCAAATATTGGAACAACTTTTTGGTTTGAACTTCCTCTTGAAGACTCTGACGCTGATCAGCTTTTACTAATATCTGCCAGGAAAAATTGGGAACTTGAAAATGATAAGTCATTAATTAAATAGAGTAACTAGCTACTCTTCTTTTGAATTAATGCTTTTAAAAACGCCCGGCAACTGTTCTTCAGGATTAATACGATGAGGGGCTCCACTAAATATCTGTTCAAAGTTAGAGAATGAATCCTTAATCTCAGGTCCTTCTTTAGTAATGATATACTCACGTATCCTCTTATCATGCCAGGATCCGCGCATCTTAAAAACATTTATTGCTCTTGCCATTTCACCTCTTATTTCTACATATTGCAAAAGCAAAATAGTATCAGTTATCGTTGAAATATGAGAATCAGTAATTGAGTGGCTTCCCATGAATTCTTCTGCAGTATTAGTAAAGAATCCTGCTATTTCTTCTTGTTTTGCATAACCAGTCACTCCAATAACAAATTGTCTAAAAGCATTCAAGCTTACACCTCTAGCTAATGCGGATAGAGAATCTATAGCCATTCTGGATGGTTTATATTCGCTAATCTCGGTTTTAATAATTTGCAAATGATCTTCCAAACCAGTTGACTCGGGATAAGCACAAATAATCTTCAATAATCCATCAGCTTCCATTTTTTCAAAATCAATTCCCCAGCTAGTTGCATTTCGAAGAAGTTGTGCTCTTGATTCTTCATATGCGAAAAGAATTGTTCTTTCTTTATTTATGTATGCATCCTCAACAAACTTAGAAACTAGCATTGTTTTTCCGGTACCAGTTGCACCAGTTGCAAGAATAATTGAATCTTGAAAATATCCTCCTCCACACATCTCATCCAAAGCAGGAACGCCAGAACTTATGCGAACATTGGACGATCTTTGAGTCAACCTCATCGCACCTAAAGGGAATGCTACTATTCCCTGGGAACCCATAGTAAAAGGAAATTCACCCTTCATATGTGTAGTTCCTCTTAATTTCAAAATCTCTACAGTTCTTCTCCTCTTTTCTGACTCTAAAACATTTCTCAAAATAACAACATTGTCAGAAACGAATTCTTCAACTCCATATCTAGCAATAGGACCATATTCTTCTATTCTTTCAGTGGTCATAACAGTAGTCACACCTATTTCTTTAAGTCTTGCTATCAGTCGAAAAATCTCTCTTCTAACAACATAAATAGCATCATATTGTTGAAAAACTGCTGTCATAGAATCTATAGCTACTCTTTTAGCTTTGAACTTTCTAATCGCATAACTTATCCTTTCAATTAAACCGGACAAATCAAAACTTCCAGCGACATCTTGTCCCTCGGGATCCGGTGATGCATCTAAAATAAAAAGTTTATTTTGATCAATTAAACCTTGTAAATCCCAACCAAAACTTGCAGCATTTCGAATAATATCTAGAGGCGATTCTTCAAAAGTAACAAAAATCCCAGGCTCATCAAAATTACATATTCCATAGTGAAGATACTGTAGAGAAAAAATAGTTTTACCAGTACCTGACGTTCCGCTGACTAGAGTGCTGCGCGCATTAGGCAACCCACCATGACAAATATCATCAAAGCCCTCGATTCCGGTGGGGAGTTTTTGAACATGCATTTTGGGTCGATTTTTTATTGAAGAACGCTAAAAGCTCTTATGTATAAAACATAATAAGCAAACTGAAAAAATAGTTTAGTTATCGGTTGGGCTTAAGAATTCAGTTAAGTCTTGTTGACGAGGCTCCATTATTTATCTGAAGAATAAAACATTTCCTGATCTGTTAATTCATCATACAGAAGGTCCAATCCAATTAGAACCTTTTCTCTATCTGACAAGTCACCAATTATCCTTCGAACAGGTGGTGGTAAAATCTTAGCCAATGTTGGTGTCGCAAGTATTTTATCTTCTTCAGCTAATTGAGGGCTTTTTAAAACATCAATAACCTTAAGAGCATAGACACCTTTGAATTCACTTTCTAATATCTCTCTCAACGTGTTCAAAGCCCTCATAGAGTTTGGTGTATTCCCTGCCACATAAAGCTTGAGAATATATGTCTTTCTTGCATTCATTTAAAAACTCCGAAAAATCAACAGAACATTTGTCCTTCTTAGATCTTGACTAAGTAACCAACAAAAGGTGAAAATGTTAGTTTGTTTTTCGATTACGATTAAGGCTTAATCGATTAAAGAAAGGAAACTCCCTTTATTTTATTTCGAGCCTTGACGTGTCACCAATAATCATGGCTGATAAGAAATCATCTCCCAGAAAGGAAACTCCTCAAGATAAAACTTATGCGATAGTAGAGGCCTCAGGACAACAATTTTGGCTTCAACCCAACCGTTATTACGACTTAGATAGATTCCACGCTGAAGTAGATGATGTTTTGACTCTTGAGAAGGTTCTTCTTATCAATGATGGGAAAGATTTAAAACTTGGAAAACCTTATGTAAAAGATGCGAAAGTAGAAATTAAAGTATTGGAGCATAGAAGAGGTCCAAAAATAATAGTTTATAAAATGAGACCTAAGAAAAAGACTCGGAGAAAGCAAGGTCATCGCCAGGAACTTACAAGAGTTTTAGTTCAATCCATTACCGTAGGATCAAACATAAAAAAAGCAAAAGATGTCAAAGCCACTGCTAGTAAAGTAGAATCTAACTAATTAAATCCAAAAGATTAAATAAATCATGGCCCACAAGAAAGGTACAGGCTCAACTAGAAATGGAAGAGATTCAAACTCCAAAAGACTTGGCATCAAGGCCTATGGTGGAGAGAAAGTAACTTCTGGATCAATTCTTATTCGTCAAAGAGGGACATCTGTTCTTCCAGGAATCAATGTTGGCAGGGGGAAAGATGATACTCTTTTCGCACTAACTGATGGTTCAGTTCATTTTGAAAGTATTCGTAGAGGCCTAAGGAATAGAAAAAGGATTAATATTTCTACTGCTAAGGCTGTCTAATTTGTCTTTTCAATGGTTGATAAGCTCGAGTAGTAATCAGAAATGGATGGAAAACTTCTAAATAATTTAACTGTAAAGTAGAAAAGAAATTTTTAATAAGAATAGGATCATCGAAATGAAAAGGATACTCTCCATTTTTTCCTTTGTAAAAATACCAATTCATTAGAGCTATTGATTCAGGCGAAAGTTTCTCCAAAAATATTTCTAATTGTTTGGCAGGATTTGGGAGATGTTCAAGTACGTCCAAGCAAACTAAAGAATCAAAAACAACATCAGATGTGCTTTCTAAGTCTCTAAAAATTGAAATCTTATCTTCGATACCCAATTCCTTAGACCTGTGTTCTACAAAGCTTCGATTTTGAGGGTTAAGATCAACAAACCAAACATGTTCAACCTCTGGCAAAAATGAGGCAGCCAGAGCATGTGTACCAATACCACCACCAAAATCTAAAACTTTTCCAGAGGCAAATTTTTGTTGTAAGCGAAGAGTGTCAGCTATGTAATTAGAACTATTTAGATGCCAAGACGCTAGATCTATTAAATGAGCATCTCCTACTTTTTCCTCGTAAAAATCGCTCGCATTGTTCTCAGTAAATGCTCCTGGATGAAGAGCTGCCAAATCATCAACACCCTTAAGTAACCTTTGATCTAATTGCTCATTAGTAATGTTTAGGAAATCAATAAGATGATTTTTCAAATTAAAGCCATCTTTAAGGAAAGAGGAAATACCTAGATCTAAAGAATTCATATTATTTGGCTGACTGAACACACTGAGTTATAACTTTAAGTGTTCAGGGTTACTTGAACAATTTTTTCTTGTGAGCCTCAACCTGCAATATCAATTTTGGAAAAGACCTTTGGATTTGTTGTCATTGATAAGCCTTCTGGGCTTACGTCTCATGATTGCGTCAATAGACTTAGGAAAGTATTTGGTATCAAAAAAATTGGACATACTGGAACTCTAGACCCTGCAGTTACTGGAGTACTTCCAATAGCAATAGGCGATGCGACAAGATTAATCTCTTATTTACAAGGATCTAAAGCTTACACAGGAATCATCCAGTTAGGTGCCACTACAAATACTGATGATATGCAAGGGGAAATTATAGAATCAAAAGTCTGGCCCTTAATTACCGAAAATGATATAAATTCTCTCCTAGAAAATTTTAGAGGTGAGATTTCACAAAAGCCTCCTATTTTTTCTAGTGTTCACATTAAAGGCGAGAGAGCTTATAAGAAAGCAAGAAAAGGAGAAAAATTTGATTTAGCTCCAAAGAAAGTCACCATAAACAAATTAAATTTAATAAGCTGGTCTCAAAATAAAGGTGAGTTATTGGTTGAAGTTGACTGCTCAACAGGAACATACATTAGAGCCTTGGCTAGAGACATTGGAGATAAAATTGGATGCGGTGGTTATTTAAAAAGTTTACGCCGTACAAAAGCATATAATTTCAACGAAAAATATTCAGTAATACTTCCTGAGAAATCAGATTTTTACCCAGAGGAAGATAAACCTAAAGTTCTTGACCCTAATATTTTTCTTAAACATCTTTCTTCTTTTAAACTAATTTCTGAAGAAGAAATTATTAGCTGGCGCTCAGGAAGAAAAATATGTTTTCATAATCATATTAGACGTTTAAAGACAGCTAAAAAAGATGAGGATGAAGATATTATTATTGATAATAAAAATATATTAGTATTGGGTGAAAAAGACAAAATCATTGGCATAGGTAATTTAGATGAGGGTTTTCAAATTAAACCTAAGGTTGTTTTTAATGCCATTGGTTAAAACAATAAAATTGAAATACTATGATAATAATTAGTAGCTATTAAATAGTTTACTAATAGGTTTTTATTTGCACTCCAGTGTAATAATGTTTTAGAATTTTACGGAAACTTGAGCCTCTTTCAGCCATAGCTTTAGCGCCCCACTGACTCATTCCTACGCCATGCCCAGCACCAAAACCTTTCACCAATAGAAAAAATTCTTCTGGAATTAGTGGTAGAGGTTGAGGTGCCAAATCGTTAACTAATTTAGTATCAAAATTCAATTTATTATCAAGATTACTTGAATTAAATGGATTAAATTTCAAATCAAACTCAAATTTAGTACTAAGTAATTTCAATTTTTTTCTTAAGTTTTTTCCAGAAATAATCTTATTTCGATTAGTCCCGTAAAGTATGATTTTCAAGACTCTATCAGTATTACTTCTTTCAATGATATGAATACTATTTACTCCGCCCAAGTCAGGAAATATCTTTTCCAATTCTGCAGAAGTAAATTTATCCGTCCATTTATATTTAGTACTATTATGATCATAGTCAATAACACTTTTCAAATAAGGTAATTGATATTTCCAAACTTGACCACTACTCTCAGTCCTACCACCAGAACTACTATGAAAAACAGCATCAATCAGCTGATCCTTATAAAACAGAACAAGTGAATTTGTACTCTTCACTGCCCTATTTATTTTTACGGTTTCAGATTCAAGTCCTAAGTAAACTTGGCTAGCCTGTGTTGAATGAAGATCAAATAATTTATTTTTATCTAAAAGTTTTAAGGCATAAGTCCTTGCTGCAATAGCTTGAGCTTGAAGTGCAGCAAGAGGAAATTCTTTGGGCATTTCACTACCAACCACACTTTTCAAATACTTCTCTAATTTTAAATAATTAATTATATTTAACTTCTTATCATTCAATGAAACTCTTAATTCTCCGGCATATCTTCTATTCTTAAACCAAATCCCTCTTTTATCGCTATTTCTAATAATTAAATTAAAATTATTTGGTAATTCGAACCATGCATTCAAGTCATTATTAATTGAATATTTAACTTCATTATTGCTATAGACTAAATTTAAAGATTTAATTCTTCTATGATTAGAAGATAGGCCTTGAACAAAAATATTTTCTACACTATCTGCTCTAAATCTTGCCTTGTTTTCATTACTGATCAAAACACGAATTATTGGTTCCCTTGCCGCAATAGCCTTTATTGGAGAGATAAAAAATATAGCCACAAAGATTATTGCCCATCCAGATTTTGCTTTAGGTGATGCGCTCACAATAAAAATTGGATTTAGGTACTAATTTTGCCTATAAGAAAGAAGATCCACCAGTGGTCAGAACTATGAATGGCACCATTTCTTAAAAGAGGAAAACTTGCAAGTCACTTTTCTAGGAACAAGTTCAGGGGTCCCAACTCTAAATAGGAACGTATCAGCAATGGTACTAAAACCTCCGCAAAGATCAGAATTGTGGCTGTTCGATTGTGGCGAAGGTACGCAACATCAGTTCATCCGAAGCAATCTTAAGTTATCTCAAATCAAAAAAATATTCATTACCCATATGCATGGGGATCATATATATGGTCTGCCTGGTCTTCTAGCAAGTATTGGATTGTCAGGTAGCAGCTCTGGAATTGAATTGTACGGTCCAGCTCCTCTTAAAAACTTTATTGATTCTTGTTTATACAACAGTTCAAGCAGATTGGCTTACTCTCTAAAATTCCATAGAGTTGAAAATGCTGCTGCTAACAAAGAAATTTTATTTGAAGATTCCGATTTAGAAGTCAAAACTGCTCCACTCAAGCATCGAATACCTTCTTTTGCTTACAGAGTGAATCAAAAAACTAGACCAGGTAGATTCGATATAGAGAAAGCAAAATCGAAAGGAATACCTCCTGGTCCTGTATATGCAGCCCTTCAGAGAGGGGAGGAAGTGAGATCAGAAGATGGTCGCATTTTTTCTGGGAAAGAATTCTGCGGTCCTCCCAGGACTGGGGTAAGCATGGTTTATTGCACAGATACTGTATATGCAGAATCAGCAATTGAGATTTCTAAAGAGGCCGATCTACTAATCCATGAATCAACTTATTCTTATAAAGAAACTGAAATGGCTTATGAACGCGGACATTCAACTGCCACCATGGCGGCTCAGATTGCGGCAAAAGCGAACGTAAATCAATTAATTTTGACTCATTTGAGTCCGAGGTATAACCCTGGGAATCAAACATGTCCTAATGATTTGCTTAATGAAGCAAAAGCAATTTTTCCAAATACTCAGTTAGCAAAAGACTTTCTGCAAATTGATATAAATAAAAGCTGAAACTGCAACAGTTCGTGATCCCTTTGCCTATGAAATGCCTCTACATGAAACAATAGTCGAGTTTGGTGCTTCTTTAATCGCTGGCGTTATTAATGAATTCTTTTATTTCTTCCCTTAAAAGGTCCTTTACAAGACTATTTGTCTTGATACCTGTGCTTGTAAGTCTCATTATTAGTCCTCTTTCTGTAAGTGCCTTGTATCCCAGCGATCCTTCTTCAGTGGAGAGCTTAGATCCAAGCTTGGCTGGTAAGGACTTACAAAATACAGAGTATGTAAAATACGACTTATCAGGAAAAGATCTTGGTGGGGCCAATTTCACTGGCGCTTATTTCAGTGTCTCAACTTTGAAGAACTCTGATCTAACAGGCGCAAACATGACCAATGTTATTGCTTATGCAACGAGGTTTGACAATGCGAACCTTACGAACGTAAATCTTACTGGAGCAGAGTTACTCAAGAGTGTTTTTGATGGTGTAACCATTGATGGTGCTGACTTTACTGATGCTGTTTTAGATAGAAGTCAACAGAAAAAACTTTGCGAAGTAGCTACTGGTAGCACAGCCGAAAGTCTTGGTTGTAGTACTAGAGGTGCTGGATACGTGCCTGCAACCAAAGGTCAAGGTTTCAACCCAGGTACTTAAATTTATTCAAAATTTAACAACCAATAAAAAAGGGGCCAATGGCCCCTTTTTTATTGGTTGAAAACTAACTTTTTCACTTTGTCACTAAGAAGAAAGCCGCTGCAGCCCCTCCAACCGCAAACATCGGCAACCCAACTAACAAATGTGAGGTGCCAAAGCCAAATCCTTTTTGGCGCAATATAAAATAGCCAACTCCAGCAGCTCCAGCAGCTAAAGGAATAGCTGCCGTAGCGGCAGAAGCAACAGCGTGATAGTCGAAGTTCATCCCTGTGTTGAAATTTAATTACTTATAATTATCCTTCAAATTTGAAAAATGGTACGAGCTTATGCCTGAAATGCTTCATATCTTCATCACTTTAAATCCAAAAAAACCAATTTTTTCAATTCATGCTGCTTGAGGTGCAATATTTGAACTATCTCTAGAACGTGGATGTTTGCTATACCACCATTCCTGAATATTCGTATCTAAACGACTAGAGAATAAAGTCAAAATAGTTTTTGTTGGTTTCACTCCTGGTTGGATAATCTCAACCGAATATGATGGACACTTTTGAGCAGCAATATCAGCAACCAATCTTTTTCCAATTCTTCTCCAGCTAGGCTCCTTACTTCGCCATGAGAGTCTGCAACAAGGCCAAGGTAATTCCTCACGGTCATAGAGACGACAACATGGTCCTAGAACCCTAAAACTAAATTGGCCACCAATACTTGAATGAATAGAACCATGATCTAAAAGATCTTGAACTTTATTGGTTGGCAAAACTTCTGAAATCAATTAATCCCTAAATAATTTTAATTGCGCCAATGAGCACATAAACAAGAGGTTGGCGAGGAAGGAGATCTTTGGCAAGCAAAACAATGAAAATCTGGCGAAAAAATTAATATCAATATATTTCGTCTTCTGCATGGGTCCTAATCGTGCAAGCTGAAGTCGGATATGCCACACAAATCAAAACATAACCTTTTTTAATCTGATCATCATCCAAAAAACTTTGATCCTGTTGGTCAATCTCTCCTTTTTCTAATTTAGCAACGCAAGTTGAACAAGCTCCCGATCGACAAGAGTAAGGAAGCTCAATATTTTGTTCACATGCAGCATCAAGAATATATTTGTCATCTGGGATATCAATAATTTCTTTAAGACCACTTAACTCATTAATAAAAGTGATCTTAAAAGATGTCATAGAAGCTTTTTATTCTGAAAATTTAGAATTTATTTAATCAAGACAAATTCAATTTCAACACCATTAAGGCCCATTGATCCTTTGTCTTTATTTCAAGAACTTGCCAACCAAGCTGTAAAAAGAATTCTTGAAGTTCTTTGATTTGCTGAACTAGCAAACCAGATAAAATCACTTTACCTTGAAGTCCAATGATTTTTTTAAACCCTGGTCCCAATAATTTTATGACAGGTGCAAGAATATTGCATAGGACCAAATCAATTTTTTCTTTCGGCATATTCGCTTCAATTTCCTCAATAGAACCATGAAAAAAATTTAAGTTTTTTTCATGCAAATCATTTAAAGCAGAGTTAGTTTTGGTAGCTGAAATTGCTAAAGAATCAGTATCAACTGAGAAAGTACTCTTCGCGCCCAATTTCAATGCAGTTATAGATAGTATTCCACTTCCACAACCCAAGTCTGCAATTGTTTGACCTACTGGAGGATCATTATCCAAGGCTTCAATGCATAGTCGTGTGGAAGGATGACTACCAGTTCCAAATGTACTTCCAGGATCTAAGCGAATAATTTTTCGTGCTAAAAATTTTTCAGGAATATCTAACCACGCCGGTAAAATCAAAATTGATTTTCCAATGGGATCAGGCTTCCAACTTTTTTTCCAACTTAAGCTCCAATCTTCATCTTTTACTTGAATCCATTGGCAAGGAGGCAACTCCAATTCAAAAGTTTTTGCTAACGAAATTAATGATTGGACTAATATATCTTGATCTTTATCTGACCATTCATTCAAAGGAAGCCATATAAATAGCGTTTGACTGTAGTTGTTATCTGGATCATGCTCAAAAGAGAATCTATGAATATCAAGTTTGCTTAACAGCCAATAAAAAGAATCTTCTAGCTCAACGAAAAATTCCTGCTCCAATCTCAACCAAGACGGCTGGGAGTTTTGCAAATTTATAGTTTTTTCAACCAACAATTTATAGCGTCACCGCATGAGCTTCATTAATTCCTTGCATTGAAAGAATTGAACCCAGTAACTCTGAAGGGATAGGGTCATCGATACTTAAAACCATAACTGCCTCACCTCTCACAATCCTTCTTCCTACTTGCATTGATGCAATATTCACATTGTATTTTCCAAGAAGTGAACCTATCTGACCAATGATTCCCGGCATATCCCTATGCCTTGTAAAAAGCATATGTCTACTTGGCACAAAATTTATCGGGTACTCATCAATACTTGTAATACCAAGATCGCCATCACCAAAAACAGTTCCAGAAACACTGTGAACACCTTTGTCACTAAAACTATCCAACTGCAAAGAGCCTCGGGCAAACTCTGGGCTCAACTCATCCTTAATTTCTACGACATCAATACCACGTCCTTTAGCTTCCAATGAAGCGTTTACATAATTAATTTTATCTCCCAAGGCACTGGTGAGTAATCCTTTCAAAGTTGCAATAACTAGAGGCTGAGATGGATGTTGAGCGAATTCTCCTTGCAAACGTACTTCTAATTTTTGAATCTGTCCCCCTGAAATTTGACTAACTAATAATCCTAATGTCTCAGCAAGTTTTAAATGTGGTTTAAGACTATCCATTATCTCTGCGCTAAGGCCAGGAATATTTACAGCGCTGCGTGCTGGCAAGCCTAAAAGGACATCTCTAATTTGTTCTGCAACATCAATTGCTACATTTTGTTGTGCCTCCACAGTTGAAGCACCTAGATGAGGCGTAAGGACCAATCCTTTTTTTACAGTGCGTAAAGGGGAGTTTGCAGCTAAAGGTTCTTTTGCATATACATCGATTGCAGCACCTTGAATAACATTTTCTGCTAAGGCATTAGCTAGATCATTTTCGTTTATAATTCCACCCCTGGCACAATTCACTAGCCTGGAAGTTGGTTTCATTTTTCTTAGAAGATCAATATCAACTAAATTCTCTGTTTCTGGTGTCCTTGGAAGATGAAGGGTTACATAATCAGATTCTTTAAATAACTCCTCAATATCGCTTAATCGAACCTGCATTTGCTGGGCTCTTTCATTAGAAACAAAAGGATCAAATCCAATAACTTCCATTCCCATTGCATTGGCAACCTTTGCGACATGAGATCCAATCTTGCCAAGTCCAACGACTCCTAAGGTTTTCTTATAAAGCTCATTTCCTACATATTTCTTTCGATCCCAACCTCCAGAAAACATACTTGCGTGTGCTTGGGGAATATTTCTAGATAATCCAAGCATCATTGCTAAAGCATGCTCAGCGGCAGCGATCGTGTTTCCACCTGGAGAATTAACGACTAAGACTCCCTTTCTAGTAGCAGTTGGCACATCAACATTATCCACTCCAACTCCAGCTCTACCAATGATTCTTAATTTCTTAGCCTCAGATATAACATCTGATGTGACTTGGGTTCCTGAACGGATCATTAATCCGTCATACTCACCAATAATATTCTTCAACTGATCTGGTGAAAGACCTACTTTTTGGTCAACCTGGGCAACCTGAGTAAGAATATCTATACCTGCTTGATCAATTGGATCAGAAACAAGAACTTTCGTCATTAAGGGCGATAAACGTGCCGATCTGAACTTTAGTGATCTATTTGCCGCTGACCAGAATTATGTTGAGCAGGATTGAATATCCAAACATTTCAAGGAGCTAATTTGTGTCCACATTCGTAATCACCTCAAAAGAAAAGAAACCAGCAAAAGAGTTATTACTCAAATTAAGAGAAGCTCAAACACCTATCCTTAATTGCGATCTTGTAGAACCTTTGGATAATAGAACTGACAATGAAGACTCAAAGATAGATACATCTGAAGAAGTATTTGCTAATCAATCAAATTTTAATAATATCAAGCTTCTGAATCCAGCTCTTGCTCGAAAGGATCGCCAAAAAATTCTAGCTACATGGTTGATACCCTTTGGTTTTATTGCAGGTCTAAGTTTTTCTCAAATGACCGACCTGAAGACGTTTGCAAATATGGGGTTCCCAAATCCATTAGAGAAGCTATTAGGTGGCCTAATTGGAATGATTTCAGGAGCGCTGGGAAGTTTTTTTTCAGCCGGGGGCACGAGCCAAGAAACTGTTGATGATTTGAGAGTTATTCGAAAAAAAAGTGAAGAGGGTTATTGGCTTTTAATTCTAGAATTACCAATGGAAATAGAACCTCCTTGGGCAATTCTAAAAGAAATAGACAGCCTAGAAATAATAAACATAGGCAAATAAGAGTAGTTAATTCAATAATATTTGACAAAAAAAGTGATTATAAACATTAATAGTTTTAGTCCAAGATTGAATATTATATTTCTCCAAATATAGAAGAAAAACAAAAAAATGGTTTAGACTATTTATTAATAAAATAAGAAAATTCTATCTATTTTTATGCGTCTTCCAAAAGAAAAGATCCTATTTAAAAGCCCTTTTCGAAAAGAGTTAGAGATATTGCTTCATTTTGCAGAGAAGGCTCTAAGTGAGAGAGTAGCGACATGGTCCCCTTTTTTATCAGCACAATTAATAGAGGAAGTTAAAAATAAATTTAATAATTTGAATGATATAAGTCTTCTTTTTGAAGGAGGATTCCCAAGAGCAGAACGTAAAAGAATATGTTTTCTAAGAACTGAAGAAGAAATGAACCCACCCTCTATCAATATCCCCATAAAAGGTCTTTACATAAAAGGCAATTTCCTTTTTGACAGAGCCAAACAAAGTGATTTTAGAGATGTCTTACATGAACTTCATGCTCCAGCAGATGAAATTGGAGACATTTGGTTAATAAGAGATAGAGGAGCTCAAGCTATTTGCTCGAAAAAATATGCTGATTCAATAAATCAAAAGAATGGCAAGCTAAGAGAAGTTGAAATATCAATCCAAGCATTAGATCTAAACGATATGGAGATCCCTTTCAATAGACCAGAGAAAGTAATCAATACGGTTGAGGCATCTACCAGGATTGACGCAATAGCCTCTGCAGGCTTTGGGCTATCAAGATCAAAAATAACCACACAAATCAAGCAAGGGTGTTTGCGACTTAACTGGGCTTTGAATGATCAGCCAAGTAAATCGGTAAATATTGGAGACCACATTCATTTAGAGAAAAAAGGTTCGCTTAAAATTTTAAATATTGATAAAACAAAAAAAGAACGCTGGAGAGTCAAACTACTAAGACAGTGAGGATGAAGGCCTATTTCCTGCTAACTTTAACTAAGGAACTTAAAACCTTAATCGTAAGAGGGTTCTCAAGGGCGATTAGCTCAGAGGTAGAGCACTACCTTGACACGGTAGGGGTCACTGGTTCGATTCCAGTATCGCCCATTCACCAGCACCCGAGAATGCATACATTTACCCAATTACAAAGAAAGTGAAGGGGGTTTCAACTCTTTATTTATCAAACATTTGATGAAGTTTAATCCATTTAATTTCTCTCTCTCTCTGATCTGCCAGACCATTTAGAGAATACTCAATATTCGTTGGCTCTTGAATTTCTTTTTCTTTTAAAATTTTGATACCTTCAATTTTTGCAGCCATTAAAAAGAAGCAAATACATTTGCATCAAAACAACTTTTAGAGAATAAAGCTAGGGTTATTAACGTTTTTTTAATCTTAATAAAATCAATTCTTAAAAGGAAAGATCTTAAAACACTAATGAGATAATATCTTTATTTAAAAATCAAAACAATGTTAATATAAAAATATCTTATATTAGAGAGTAGTCAAAATAGAATGTGATCAAATTCACTCTAAGGCAATAGCTAAATACCAACGAAAAATCTATTAAAATCAAAATCAAAATCAAATTGTCAAAACAAACACAATCAAATCAAATACATATCGTACTTGGACTAGGCTTCTCAGGAGTAAGTGCAGCAAAACTACTTAAAGCAGAAGGAAAGAACGTTTTAGTTTTAGAGAATAATTTAAATGAAAAACTATTAAATATATCTAATAAATTAAAATCAGAAGGAATCAATGTTATTTTACTGGACGAACCACTTCATATTAATAATTTCACCCCCTGGATAGAAAGGATTTGTTCTATTACTGTAAGTCCAGGAATAGATTGGGAGCATATAGCGCTGAAAGAATTAAGATATAAGAATATCAGCATGCAGGGAGAAGTAGAATTAGCTTGGGAAAGATTGAATCATATCCCTTCTATTGGAATAACTGGTACTAATGGAAAAACTACCGTCACTAATATGCTTAATCATGTTCTTAAATTAAATAATTTAAGAACTGATATGGGAGGGAATATTGGTAAAGCATTATCCAAAATTGCTTTAGAAAGTATGAAGAGTAATGACCAAGAGTTAAACTGGATAGTTCTAGAATTAAGTAGTTATCAAATCGAAGGTTCACCAAAAGTAGCACCGACCATAGGCATATGGACAACATTTACCCCTGATCATTTAGAAAGACATTATGATATAGAAAATTACTTTAAGATAAAGCTTAGTTTACTTGAGAAATCATCAATTCGAATTTATAATTCTGATGATAAATATTTATCCAGCAAAAGAAAAGAATTACCTAAAGGTATATGGGTTGGAACAAATCAACAATCCTTCTACTCTCAACATCAAAAATTCTGGATCGATCAAAAAGGTTATATATTTGAAGATAAAAAACAACTATTTCATAGTTCTATACTTAACATACCCGGTAAACATAATTTGCAAAATCTCTTGCTTGTAATAGCTGCGGCAAGAGAAATAGGGCTTGATCATTCATCAATAGCTACATCTATAAAATCATTTAAATCAATCCCCCATAGATTGGAGTATTTAGAAAAGGTAAATAATTTAAGCTTTTATAACGACAGCAAAGCAACTAATTTCGACTCTTCAATAACTGGTTTAAAATCTGTTCCTAATCCAATAATTCTACTAGCTGGAGGTATACAAAAGAAAGGAGATTTTATGCCTTGGGTTAAACAAATAAAGCAATCTACAAATGGGATAGTTTTATTTGGAATGAGTGCAAATAACTTGAAGGAAGAATTATTAATTTCTTCTTATATAGGAGAAATAATTGTCAAACAAAATCTAGAAGAAGCAACAATAGCATCTATTCATTTGGCGAGAAAAACAAATTCAAGAAGCATACTATTATCTCCAGCTTGTGCAAGTTTTGATCAATATAAAAACTACGAAGAGAGAGGGGACCATTTCAAAAATCTTGTCAAAAAGTATAACTCGATAAAATGATGTGATTTTTCAAAACGGATTAGACTTGGTCGGAGATCCACACTTTGTTTGTATTTTGCACGTGATAATTTAAAGATATATTTGTCAGAAATAAGTTGGACCAAAATCATTTCCCCAAAAATTCTATTAGTCACAAGGAATTGAATGCTTTTTTAATAAACGCCAAGAAAGATATATCTTTGAATAATTCTCCTGAAAACAACTACAGTAAGGAAGAACAGAATTTTAATGATTTAATAAAAAATTGGACCACAACAAGTCAAAAATTACTTCTAATCATGAATAATAATGAGAAAGTTTTCACTAATAATAAAGATCCTAAATCTCTCATGGCCTTTGGGGCGATGTCTGCACATATAAATTTGGCTTTACAAGCGCTTAAAGCGACTGGATCTAATCAATAGAAATAAAACATTAGTAATTTATTACATAAGAAATTTAATAACCATAATAGACTTTTAAAAAATTATAATGAGATAATAAATCCTTACTAATAAGGGTTACAAAATTTTTTTATTTTGCCCGACCAAAACGAAAATCCACTTGTTCTCGTTCCAGAGTCATCTGCTAAGTTGATGAAAACTATGTCAAGCGAACCCAAAGGGTCGATTGATGATTTAATTTATTGTCACCTATACGGAGTTGTTGGTGATTGGTATCTTTCGGAGATATCAGTAGATAGAAATATAGCTTTTGGATTTCAAATCATAAATTCTGAACCTGTATGGGAAATGGATGATTGGGTAACTAATTCAAGTAAATGGGGAGAAATCCCTATCAAAAAACTACAAGGTCTTGTCAATGAGAAATTTTTAAAAGAGAAAGATATTCGTTTTTTGATTACAAGAGATTTATTTTGGAAACCTATCAAGTTTTCAGAAATTAATATTGATCAAAATACTCTTTTCTATCCAGGTACAACTGATAGAAGTTTATCTTGAATAGATGAAAGACTGAATCTCACCTACCTAAATAATTTTAAATTAAAATGCAAGAAATAGACCCCCAAAATGATCCTCTTTATTTATTAACAAAAGCTGTTGAGCAAGGTGATCCTCAAGTTGCCAAAAAAGTCAAGGATCGCCTTGATAAATCAGACAACCCTTCAGAGATGAGATATTTAGAAGGATTATTGATACTACTAGGTGAGAAATCCGGAGAGCTTGAAGACCCACCCGATATTGAAGATGATCCTGATGAATATTGGCAAGAAAATGATTACTTTGAGGTCTAAATCAAAGTAATCGCAACTCCAATAAAAGATAAAAAAGAATAAAAAATTGTTAATATATTTATTTTATCTCCTTCCCTATGTGAAATAAAAAGTGCAAAGATAGGAGAAAGACTTAGCAAAGTCCAACCAATCCCAATAGGTAAAAATTTAAAAACTATCTGTTGAAATAATATTCCAAAATTAGTGCCAAGTAAGGTTGATAAAATTAAATTTGAATGATTTTTTTTAGTTAATGATCTATTCTTAAAAATATAAATAAAATCTTTTTTAAAAATTACAAATAAAAATATTGATGCTGATAAAAGTCTGATTTCAGTTGTTTGCAAGGGGGTAAATGTAGAGCTAATTAAAATTATCCTTGACAATAATGCTGCCAAAACAGCACAAAGGACCGATCCCAAAGCGCAAAGAATACCAAGAATATTTTTTTCTTTAGGCTCTTCTTTTTGAAAAGTATTTTGGCGTACAATCATTAATAAAGAGAAAGACACAATCAAAGATCCTAGCCATGCTTTTTGAGGATATATCTCATCGGTACTCCATGTTCCTAAAGTAGTTGCAATTATTGGAGTCAACGCTTCGAATGAAAGAGTTTTTCTAGTTCCTATTATTTTCAAAGCATTTATATATAGAGTATCCCCGATAGAAATACCGACTATTCCACTTATCACCAAAACGAAGATGGAACTCAGGTTAGATAACCAACTTATGGTTAATACCACTGGTAAAAATAAGATTGAAGCAAAAGCATTTTTATAAATATTTATTTGCCTTGGTAATAAATTCTCAACTTCTTTACGCCAAATTGAACATGAAAATGTCCAACATAATACCGCTGAAATTGCTGCAAAAAGACCAATCATTTAAAACTTTCTTACAAACGAATTTTTAAAAGCTTTTATATATTCATCAAAAGTCTAAAAAGAGGATAACTCACATAAATTTATTTTCTAGGAAACTAATTACTTTTTTTTGCATGCTGGCTTGTTTTTTTATTATCTAAATTAAGTTTGTCATCACTCCAGACTTCTAATACATCAGGGAAGTGCTTCTCCATACAACAATCGCAAATCCCATGGCTAAAACGAATATCTGCGATTTTCG
Organism: Prochlorococcus sp. AG-311-J23; assembly: GCA_003284375.1. GTDB lineage: Bacteria > Cyanobacteriota > Cyanobacteriia > PCC-6307 > Cyanobiaceae > Prochlorococcus_B. The sequence continues at coordinate 97,031 of QBVL01000002.1, read as the reverse complement.
ACAGGTATTTTTCTAAATGCTGCCACTCACCATCCGAATCCCTTACCTCTTTGCAATATGAACATGTCGTTAAAATACCTTCCGTATTATGCATATGGGTAAGAGCATCAAGAAGACGAATAGATCTTTTACGAAGTTCCAACAGAGTTACAACCTGTCTAGATAATGCCTCCATAATTTGATGCTGGTGGTCAGACAAATGTCCTGGCTTTCTATCAATCACGCAGAGAGTGCCTATTCGCTGATCATTTGGGGTTTGCAATGGAAACCCAGCATATAAACGAATTTTTGGTTCCTCAACCACCAAAGGGTTTGACTTGAATCGCTCGTCTAATAGAGCATCCTCAACAATCAATGGTTCCGTACTAGCAATTGCATGAGCGCAAAAAGAAACATCCCTTGATGTTTCTTTCGTATCAAATCCACACATTGACTTAAACCATTGAGTATCTGTGTCAACCAAACTCATCAAAGAGATAGGTGTTCCACAAGTTAAAGAGGCAATTTTCGTTATGTCGTCGTAGCATTGTTCAGGCTGAGTACCTAAAATCCGATACTCAGCAAGAGCTCTTAGGCGCTCTTCTTCATTGCTTATTTTTGGGGCACCGAAACCCAAAACAATTCCTTTTCAATATGAAATTAGAATAGATAAGACTGAGTAATTAAAACGAATCTCTTCTTAATAATGAATAATTAAGTTTTCATAAGAAAAGCTTCAACAATATTAAGCAAAATCCAATCCAAGAAATGGTCTAAAAAGTATACCCAATACTAGTTGATATAACAAAGCTAGCCCTTCGTCCGCGAAAAAAATTTTTTTTTTAAATTATAAAAATACTTTTAAATATTTATTCAATTTAAAAGGTCTTCGTAAACCTAATTTTAAAACTACTTTTAGTTATCAATGTATCATCAATAAGATCTAAACCTTTAACACTAGAAATCTGTCCTTTTAGACCCTCCAATTGAAGTTGATCAATCATCTGCTGAATAACCTGACTTTCTACTAATTTCTGATCAATCATCTCTGGGGTCATTTTCTCAAATAATTTACCTGCTTTAGAGGCAACGACGTCTGATGCATTGGTAATTTCTAGAAGAATCATGATTAAATCAAAACTTAGCTAAATTTAAAGCAAGAAAACTATTTGCAGTCGAATATTATCTAAACCATCACTTTTCTAATATTAAAGAATTATGTAAATATAATTCAATTAAGAATCATTATGAAAATTTGAATCAAAGCTAAGCATATGAATGCCCAGAGTAATATCATCCCTATTTTATTATGTAAAGAACCCTTCTTGTAAAATGAAGGAACAAAGTCCCGATCCCTAGTCATTATTTAAAATCAAATAATCTATAAACTAAGATAGCAATAGATTCTTTTTTTGTTGCTTAAACAAAAAAACATACAATTAAATCATATTTTTCCAACAATCGAAAAATATCCACAAAAACAGCATCAATATTCCATAATTGAATAAAAAACAAACATTATGAATTTCCAATTAAAATTAATTTTCACCATATTATAATGTAAATGAACTTTGAACAAACAAAAAATTTAATAGGTCGAATACTGATATCAGCAATATTTATTTATGCAATACCTGGTAAAATAATAAATTTCGAACAAACTGTTGAAGTTATATCAAATAAAAACATATCTTCTACATTAGCCTCTTTTTTATTATTTTCTGCCATCATTTGCTTGATTTTTGGCTCAATACTTTTCATCTCAGGATTCAAGCAAAGATTAGGTGCATATCTCCTTCTTATATTTATAGTTCCAACAACTTTTATTTTTCATTTTCATCCTTTTCAAATAAAAGCTGTATTAATGAATGTTGGATTAATGGGCGGATTAGTACTTGGCCTAAACAAAATAAAAGGTAATTCACTTAAAGAAATTTTTAAAAATCAAACAATGAAAAATATTTAAAAAGGTTAATTCTGTTTTTAATTTTTTGCTTGATGCCAATTCAACTTAATATCAACAGAGCATTCAAGATTAAGCTTTACAGGACATTCTTCCGCTGTTATTTGAAGTATTTTATACTTTTGAGAATCTAAATCAGATGGCATAAAGATTTCTAATACTAGGGCCTTTATTTTCCTAGGGCCCTCTGATGTCATTGTCTTATAAACATCAATTTGAATCGTACCAAGTTCCCACCCCCTACGTTTTGCCTCTATGGCCATAATTGTTATTACACAAGTTCCCAAAGAAGACGCTAATAAATCAGTTGGAGCAAAATCTTTTCCTTCACCATCATGGTCTTTGGGCGCATCAGTATGAATGACACTCCCTGAAAGAGAATGTTTTGCTTCAGTATGCAAATCTCCAAGGTAGTTGCAGCTGATCTTCGTCGAATTCAAATGAGTATTTTTTGAGTTTTTGATTTGAAGAACCTATTGTATGATTTTATTTTACCGAATTTATTCTCTCTTCTAATCTCAAATAAGTTCCTTCATCAGAGATAAACCAATCATGATATATATAATTTCAAAAATATAACTTTTTCTTATGCTCAATCTAAATGATTTTTATTTCGTTTTTTCTAAGTTTACTTATTACTCTTAATCCTTCTTCAGATTTCGATTGCGATGGAGACAGATTAACCGCAGTCATCAGAAATAACTTAAATGGAGATTTCGCCATAACTGATAATCTTGAAAATATTGATAAAGGAGCATTTATCGTTCTTCATTGGCGAGATATAAACCTCATGCTCCCAGTATCTTTTAAGGTCGGTGATATATCTTTCACGGACAAAAAATGGTTTTGGAGTTATCAGGATGAGAAAAATGGATTAAGAATGGATGAACCAAGATTTGCTCAACTTTTACCTAATGGAGAAATTCAAGAATTTTCTTGCCAAGCTATTGACTCAAAAAAAGTGGTTTCATAAAGAAAAAATTAAGCATAGAATCATCGAGACATGATTTGGCTAGATATTGAGTAGTTGAGAAACTTAAATGACTGTCTCAAGATCAAAGAGATTTGTATTTGTAGATACGAACCAAAACTTAAGCAAAAAACAAGCTTTTATTTTCGGCTCAATCATTTCTAGTTGTTGCTTAAGTGGAGCATTTTTAATCGCGCTTTATATTGAATATCTTCACAATCCAACTTTTCACAGTTTTGTTCAATCAAAGGGAATATTCCTATGAGTTTGGAATAGGACTTATTCGACAAAAAAAAATTTATCTAATGAGTATTTTCAAAGTTTAGTAGCTAAACAAAATCAGTGATGACTTGGCATGTTGTTAGATAAATACCTGTTAAAAGTATCGGTAAGCCATCAATGTTGCCTTACCGTTACTTCTGTCAAGAATTGTTTAATTGTATGATTGAAATTTAGAAAATTCCTGGAATTATTTGTCCTGTTGTTGCATATGCGCCAAATGCTGCAACTAATCCAAGCATTGCTGCCCAACCATTAAACTTTTCTGCTTCAGGAGTCATTAAGTTAATTTATTTAATATGTATGTAAATTAATGGACCTGTTCAAAAGGTTGATGGTGGGCAACCGTACATAATAGTAAAAATGATTAAATACATTAGAAAAATCTATATAAAAAAGTAAAATCTGAATCCATACTTTCTCTTTAAACCACTAGTTAAATTCCTATAATTAAAAAACTATTAGTAAAAGAATTTGTACGATCCCTCTATTGGACAAGAATCACTCACTACAGTTGATGTCATAGGAGTACTTGCCGGACATTTCCTATTTGGAGTTGCTGCAACGCTTTTAGTTGATTGGAGCTGGATCCCTTTAAGTCCTCAACAAAGAGAGAGTAGCCGATCACTAAAAGAAATTAAAAGAAGTTGGGGTTGGGATGAAAAATCTGATAACAAGGATGATTCTCTAAGCTCAGCAAATATAAAATCTTTGGTTGAAGACAACAACGAATAATCGTATAAACTTCAATAGGGTCCTATGATTTGGGTTGATGTGTATCAAATAATCTGAAAATTTTTAAAAAATATATTAAAAATAAACATCAAGAGTTTTCAACTAAATGAAAACTTTTGAGTTATGGCAGTCTCTTGCAAAGTCTTATCTATCAAAATATTAATCTTTAATAAATGCAATTAAAAATAAGTTCTTGAAATATAATTTTTATGGGTTTATTACTAATAACAATCGCATTGGATAACTATAAATAATTGTTTGTTTTTCGTAAATATATCTTAATTAGTTTATTAAGTCATTAATTGACTAGAATAATTCATAAACAAAGTTTTATGCTGACTAACGAAATGAAAGGAGCAGATTGTATGCATTTATTTAAGTCTGCTTATGAAAATCGTTATACGTGGGAATCAGATTTCTCAGGTTATGAAGGAAGATGTTCTTGGACAGATGGGGAAAGAGAGATAAAAGGAAGTTTTTGCTTAGGACAAGATCTAAAAGCCACTGTTAAAGAAATAGATGATGAAGAAATACACAAAGCCATTTCTTCACAACTTTGGGAAGTTGCTATTCATCGAGTTAGAAGATCATTTACACAAACTCATGGTAAAAACACCTTTACTTATGGGGATAAAAATGAGATTGGCTCAGAAATTATAGTTGGAGGAAAGAATGAAGGTGACAAATATAGGGTCAAAGACGATGTTGTGACGATGGTTTACAGGCATATTCATGGAAATCTAATCATCATCCTTACTAAGGATGTTACTAATACTGGTAGTGGCTACTTAAGTAAGAGTTATTCCAGCCAATATCTTGACCCGATTTCAAAAAAAGATTTAAAAGGAAAAAGTTTTTATAAAGATAATTTTATACCTTTAGGTAAAGGAGGACCTTGGGTTTTATCTTCTAGATCAATTAATCAAGAATCCTCAGAAGGTTCAATTATAAACAAACAAGTATTTTCTTTTTCTGATTTAAAAAGTCTTGGTTCCAAGCAAGGTTAGTCTATAAAATATTATCTAGGCTCATTCTTTAGATAAGGATATCTGCTTAGGTGAAAACTGGGATTTATAAATTAACCTTTTTCGATTTTTTATATTAAGTAATGAAAAGAAGTTTTCAAATGCTTCTTTATTTTGTCCCTATTCATGTCTTTCGTGAAACGCCACAAGTATCCTTTTTTTTTGCAGGTGTGAATGGCTCAAATGGTGCTGATGTTGTCATACATCACAAAAACGCCATATCTCCTCCTGATGTCGGCAGTTTTGAGCAGTATTACATCCATCATCATCAAAACTGGAGCTTAAAGTTCTAATCCCCACTAAGGCAAGGAATACTGAGACAAAAACCACAATTAATTAAGTATGGATTACTTTTTTTTAAATTTAATTTCAAAGGATTTCTAACCACTAATGGTTAGATTCACGCAAAGATATCTGCAGATCACGTAATAACTGCTTTAAAAATTAATGAGGGTTTTATTGTTTAACTAATTTTTTAAATGTTTTTGAAGTCCTATTATTCGTTTTAGACAGATCAGCCTATCTAGGATTAGGAATAATAAACTGAGTTAATAATTTCATAAAATTCCTGAGAAATTAAAAATATTAAAAACTCAATGTATATCTAATCATTCTCAACTTGAAACTCTTTCAATGAGTCTCCATAATAACTCATAGCCAGTTGGAGTAAAACCCAGTTCACAGCCTTAGACATTGTAAATTCGGAATGAGTTCTACTTAAAGATGGCTTATGTTTCAATGCCTTGCCATGAGTAATTATTATTTTTAAAGGATTTAAAAATCCTGTAACTGGTTAAGAATCAAATGAGTCTTCGATCTTTATTCGCCGAACAAGTAACGATAAGTAATTATTCATAGCATTTGATCATTTTAAATATAAAATTTATTCATAAATTAATTGAAAGGTATTCATGGTTTTTCTATCAAATCCTCAGGTGTGGCACTTGCCTGGTACTTGGTCGGAGCAACCTATTGATGGGCCTTACTTAGGGATGACCTCAAGTCAATTAAGTTGGCTAGCTGCGTCAATCTTAGTGACTTTATTGATAGCTTTTAGTGTTTATATCCTTGAGACGAGAAACTCAAAGCGTAAAAGAAGTTCATAGAATAATTGAAGCAATAAGAATTGACTTACTGAGTAAGTAATATTTCATGACATATTTTATTTTATATTTTTCTGGCATAGCCTCAATTTGGTGGGTTTATCGTGTTGGATGGACTGAAGCTCTGAAGACCATTCTCAGTGTTCTAATTCCTTCTCTCTTAATTATTCTTTTTAATGTCAAAGCAGGACGACTGATATTCAAAAATCCTGCGGTGGGAATAATAAGTGTCCTTCCTACCGCAATTTTTATTTATCGGGGATCAAAGCCTCTGGTATTTGGTATTAACAGTTGGATAGATAGAAAAACAAACGAATTTGTTGATTCAAAAGAAGTTGTTGATGCCGAAGTGGTTTCCGAAGAGGAAGTATAAGTTTTCATTTCAACTAAGTAGTCAGAGAGAGATTTGAAGAACCGAAAACTCTCAACCTATTAATATGTTTATTTTACCTTCAAGAAAAGTGGATTAGCTTTTAAAATTTCTAAAAATCAGAAGTTTCTTTATTCTCTATTAGTTATATTTGTTGATCGCGTTGGATAAATGGCAATAATGAAGTAATTGATAACTTAACCATGACAGATAACGAGCCAAAGTGGGATTACACCACTAAAGAAGGAAATTTTGCTGCAGGAGCCGCTGTTGTTGGAGGAAATTTACTAGTTCTTATTATTTACATTCTCTATAGAACGGTTCCTTCTGTTCACCATTTCATTATCGGGAGATAACTCAAAAGTTACCTAGACAAAGACTTGAATTATTCGCGAACAGAATCCTAGTTTAGTTGTCCATTGCGACCAGATGAGAGCCAGCAAAAAAGTTATTCCAATTAAAGGTAGAAGGTTTTTGATCAACTTAACCAGAGGAAGAAACCCAGCCTCAGCAGAGCTATAAAGTGCCCGTTTAGAGATATAACTACCTTCTCTGCTCCCTTATTCATTAGATGGGGAAATCACTTCTGGATCAGTAGCCTTTATTAACCGACGAAATCCTATCTAAACTAAGTACACAATAATTCCTTCAAAATGAAAACAAGACGTTGATGGATACTGAAATCAAGAGAATTTTTTGCTAGCCATACACTTTTTGCAAAGGTTATTAAAGCTTCTAGGTATTTTTAGTTTCTTCAAATAATCCCAAAAAAGTCCATGCTATTAATGAAACAAGTCCAAATACCAAAGATATGATGGCATAAATAAATCCCCCTAAAAAAAGACCTGCAATAGCAATTGATATGAAAGTCAAAGAAAAAATTAAATAAATATTGGGAGGGATTTTTTTTAGAAACTCCATAATTCAACAATTACAAACATCTTTATTAAAAGGGAAACTCAGATTTTATCCATAAAGCAGAAATAACTTTCATAAGTAACCACATAACTAAAGCACCCTCAAGGAATCCAAACCAATAAAGGGCGTAGTTGGATATCCCCATTTCTTTTTGAGCACGTTCAACAAATGATTTATGCCATTTGATCAACTTCACAATTTATCCGTGCATATAAAAATTATTATAGTTAAAAGCTGCAAATAATTTTTTTTAGAAAAATGAGATTTCTTAGTCTGTAGAGATTTTTTCCATACCAAAGATCCAACGCTAACTATCGAAAGATGACTATATTTTATTTCTAATGTATTATTAACTACGAAAACGAGGCATTTTAAATTTATAAAAATAACTTTCTAGTAATTCAACTCAAATCAGCAATCTTTAATAGGCATAAAACCAATATAACCTTATTATAAAAACATGGATAAATTCAGATGCCTAAATTTTCAGAAGTAAGAAATTATATTGAATAATTCAATCCCATTCAAGTAATCCTTACTTGAGACTTTAAAGCGGAATTACAATATACAAATCAGCTTCCATTGAAATACATATTTGCCAAGGTAATCGCTCTTTAAAAGTGCTCAAGTCCCGATCCTGTTAATTGAGTCGAACTAAATTTTACATAGGCAGATCGGACGATTGATTTAAAAATCTACATTCTTTTTTTGTATTCATACTGATAAATGCCAATGATGACGATTTTGTCTCTATCTGTTTTCTACCTCAAGAGAAAAATCACGTCGTTACTTTGCTGACTCAGACAGCTCACTTAGCTCAATCCATCTATCTTCATGCTTTTGAATAGATTCAATTAATTCTGCTAATTGATGACTAATTTCACTAATGTCTACATCACTATCACTTATCTTTTTTTCTAAATATATTTTCTTTTTTTCTAACATAGGTAGTCTCAGATCTAATTCTTTTAATTCTCTAGTTTCTTTAAAACTCAATCGTCTCGGATCATTTTTAGAAACTAATTTTATTTCTTGTCCAAGCTTGTTTTGTGAATTATTGACTGTTTTGGCTCGCTTTTTTGTTTCATTGTTTCGCTCCTCTAATATTTTTTGATCAAGAAATCGAGAGTAATTCCCCTCATATCTACTCAAGCGACCGTTTTCAAAATTAAAAATTCGATCAATAGTTCGATCAAGAAAATATCTATCATGAGATACGACTACAACACAACCTTTAAAGTCATCAAGAAAATCTTCTAGCACACTTAGAGTTTGTATATCTAAATCATTTGTAGGTTCATCAAGCAATAATACATTGGGAGCTTGTATGAGCATTTTACATAAAGCAAGTCTTCTTTTTTCTCCCCCTGAAAGTTTTACCAGAGGACTATGTTGCTGACTGGGTGGAAAAAGGAATTGTTCTAAGAGTTGTGAAGCTGTAATTTGTTTTCCGCCATGATCAATTCGTAATGCAGCCTCCTCTACAAATTCGATAACTTTGCGATTTAGGCCACTCCCTTGATTTAAGTCATTTGTATGCTGATCAAGGTAGCCAATATGAACGGTTTCTCCAAGTCTCATCTCCCCACTTGTAGGCAATCTTTTACCCGCAATTAGATCTAAAAGAGTAGATTTACCACTGCCATTTGGACCAATAATTCCTACTCGGTCCTCTGGACTAAAGCTATAAGTGAAATCATATAAAAGATCCAAATTATTATTTTTATTATTTAGCGATAGCCCTACACCTTCAGCTTCAATTGCGATTTTTCCAATTCTTCTACTCAATGAATTCATTTCTAAATTAGCTTTGACATGACTTTTAGGTTTAGCTTGCATTTCAGCAATCCTTTGAATACGTGCTTTTTGCTTTGTGCTTCTTGCTTTTGGCCCCTGTCTTAACCAAGCTAATTCCTTTCTTAAAACACCCTGAAACTTTTTCTTTGTAGAAGCCTCTGATTGCTCTCGTTCAACTTTTTGTTGAAGAAATTCACGATAATTTCCCGAATACTTGCGAGCCTCTCCATTATTAATTTCGACCATCCGGTTGGTAATGCGATCAAGGACATATCTATCGTGAGTTATCAAGACAAGAGCACCTTCATAATGGTCTAACCAATTTTGAAGCCATTCCACTGCAGATGCATCTAAGTGATTAGTAGGTTCATCAAGAAGTAAGACGTCTGGTTTAGAGACAAGAGCAGCGGCAAGTCCCACTCTTTTGCGATAACCACCAGAAAGCTCTTTTACTGGCTTATCTAAATCTTTTATACCTAATCTTCTTAGAACATCTTGGCATTGTTGTTCTAAATTCCATGCTTCAGCGGCATCCATAAGTTCACTCGCCTGACCTAGTCTTTTCAAAAGGTCTTCATCTTCTGGATTTTGAGCGATTTTTCTACTTAGTTGACTGAAATTAAGTAATAATTTTCTTTTTTCTCCACACCCTTGAAGAACTTCTTCCAAAATACTTTTTTCACTGTTGTAACTTGTTTCTTGCCCAACTAAAGATATCCGCAAAGATGGTAAACATCTTCTTTCTCCTTCCATCAAAGGTTCTATTCCTGCAATGACTCTCAAAAGTGTTGACTTGCCAGATCCATTTGGACCAATCAAACCAAGTCTCTCTTTTTTATTTATATGAAGATCTAAATTTTTAAAAAGATTTTTTATTCCAAAGTCTGTCGAAGCATTAACAAGACTAATCAACACAGCTCACGTCCTCACTTCCTTAATTAAATCTAACTTATAAATAATACCTCCTAGTCCTCTAAATTTTTTTCAAAGTTTGGACATGAAATTTAGAAATAAATTCTGTTATTTCTAAATAGCTAAAACATTCTATTTCAATAGTTACTTCGACTACGAAATATGGAATAATGATAAGAAAAACGAAATATAGTCAAGAAACTTAGCGAAAGAAATTACAGTACTGCTCTACTCTTGAACTAACCCTACCAGAATCTTTTAATCCTAATAACCTTGCGGCATCAGCACCATTAATTTCAACTGCATAGTATCGTCCACAAATATTCTTAGTTTCATAAATTCGATCATCAGCATTAAGGGCCATGGGAGAAAGAAGAGAAAAAGATAGAGCTATGGAAAAGATACGGTTCATTATTTTATTTATGAGATGAAAAACTTTAGAGCCTTTTGTGATTAAGGTATCAGATAATTATTTGTACATATAAGAATAAGGATGAATTTTTTAGAGAGAGTTCTTTCAAATTACTTTCTGGCTTGGAGTCAGATTTTTAATTATAAAGAGAAAACAAGGAGAATACCTTTTTGGCACTTTTTTATTCTGGATGGATTAATAGGCGCTGGGGTTTCAATACTATCTAATAACAACCTTGCTAATGATCCAAATGATTTTTATAACCTCGCTACGGGGTCTGACTGGAGTTATTTGTATAGCATTCCATCTTTTTTAGTTTTTATAGCTTTATTAATCAGAAGGCTGAGAGATATAGGTAAGGAAAACTTAATTTTATGGGCATTTTGTTCATTTATTCCTTTCTACAATCTTTATATATTTGCCCAGCCTTCCTCTGAAAAGTAAATAAAGTGTTTCAAAGTTTCAGGCATTATTTCTTTATAAATAATCATTTCCTACCCTTAAATTTTCGAGGATAAGGAATATTAAGAGCATTAACCCTTTTCAATTTTTTACTACGCCGATAAAGCTTATAAAACAAGTCGAAAAGTGTTGACACCCCCAACCAAGATATAATGCAGCTTATAAATATCCTTGAGCCTTCAGTCGAAGCAAGCCAATAGATAATAGGGTCAACTATGAGATTGATACTAATTATAAAACCAATAAATAAAGAGAGCATAAGACAAGCAATTACTAATAAAGCTCTGATTATTCTTTTTTTGTTGAATTTTTTCATACCCAAATGTTTGAAATCATATTAGGAATCCATATTTTCCATTCTCAAGCAAGATCGATAGTAAAGGAATTTTAATGTAATAAAAGTTGATTCACCCTTAACATTGAATGTATATAATTCACAGATCAAATCATAGAAAAGCCAAAGATAAAATAAAGATTTAGTCTTTAATAAGATTAAAGACAATTCAACTACTTTTAATAGATATATAAATTCGAGAACAAAGAGATGCTCATATAGCAATCAGGCAAGAGGCTTACGTTCATTTATCTATATATTAAAATTACTTTTAATATATTTTTTGGAAGTTTGCAAACTGATCTGAAAGGTAACTTAGATTAGCTACTTTTAGCCAATGGCATGACATCAATCTGTCGAGGAAACGGTTTAAGAGCTTATATTTCATATACTTAAAAGAACCGACAATCTCAATACTGGAGATCAATTAGCTATTGGTCAAGAATACAGAGAATGGATTAAATACGTAAAGAATATAAACCTTTTTCAACAACACATCCTATTTATCTATACATCTACTTTTGGGGAAAATAATCAATAAGAAGATTCTCTTTCTTCTTTTTTAGAAAAGTTCTTAAACGTTTTCAGTTTTCATGTTTACAAACAAATGATTTTGATAGGGATGAAATCAACTATTAAATAATGAGGAGTGAACCTAATGCCTACTCATTAACAGGAGCTGATCTGATTGATTGATTGATTGATTGATTGATTTCAGCTTATTCATTTATAAAGAAAGAAAAATGTTGTATCGTTAGATATATATTTAGACTCAAAAATACGAATAGAAGTTTCAGCTGGTTTTATTTTGGGGTTCACAACATTAAATGAAGAAAAAGTAAAAGATTTTCTTTAATTGTCTAGGAAATAGAAAAATCTGACGAAAATCAAATTAAATGATCAAAGATCAAAAAAATTATGCGTAGATTCGTATCAGGAATAGTTGGTCTAGCAGCTCTATTAGCTGGCTGTGCGACAACAAATCAAGACAATAGTTCTAGACTCGACCTAATAAAGAATCGCAGTGAATTGATTTGTGGAGTAAGTGGAAAAATCCCTGGATTTAGTTTTCTAAAAAGTGATGGTAGTTATCAAGGACTAGACGTCGATATATGTAAAGCATTTGCAGCTGCAATCATAGGAGATTCAGAGAAAATCCAATATAGACCTCTAACTGCAGCAGAAAGGTTCACAGCTATTAAAACCGGAGAAATTGACCTGTTATCAAGAAATACCACTTTTACTCTCAGTAGAGATTCCTCGGGAGGTAACGGACTAACTTTTGCACCAGTTGTTTTCCATGACGGCCAAGGATTGATGGTCAAAAAGGAAAGTGGAATCAAAAGTCTTAAAGATCTTGCAAATAAATCTATATGTGTAGGATCAGGTACAACTACTGAGCAAAATATAAATGATGCCTTTGAGAGTTCCTCACTGCCTTATACACCAATCAAATATCAAGATCTTAATCAAGTAGTTGCTGGGTATTTACAGGGTCGTTGTTCAGCTATGACTTCTGATCGTTCACAATTAGCTGCAGCCAGATCTGGCTTTAAGAATCCAAAAGAACATATTATTCTTGATGATGTATTGAGCAAGGAGCCACTTGCTCCAGCATCCGATGGCCAAGATCAGAAACTAGCTGATGCCATGAGATGGGTTGTCTTTTCCCTTATATCGGCAGAAGAGCAAGGGATAACAAAGTCAAATATTGATGAAAAAGTACAAATTGCAAAGAATAATCCTCAATTAAAACCTTTAAGAAGATTTCTAGGTATTGATGGGGGACTAGGAGAAAAAATTGGTCTTAGCAATGACTTCGTAATTAAAGTAATTAGCTCAACTGGCAATTATGGAGAGATTTACGAAAGACATTTAGGCAAAAATAGCGAGGTACCTATTCCAAGAGGTCAAAATGAATTGTATAAGAAAGGAGGTGTACATATTTCACCACCATTTAACTAAAAATAAGTTGTTGCGGGAATGAAAATAAATCAAAAATTATTTTTACAATTTGGAATATGTATTATCTTTTTTGGTTTGATTGGGATACTAATTAACAATTTAACAATCAATCTAATAAGAACAGGTCTTGGTTTTAATTTTAGCTGGCTTTTTAAACCAGCAAGTTTTGCTTTAGCGGAACACCCCTTACCTTATACCTCTTCAGATAGCTATGCCTGGGCATTATTTATAGGTTGGCTTAACAGTCTTAAAGTTATTGTCTCATCATTAATATTGGCTACTTTCTTGGGAACACTAATAGGCTTTGCAAGGACAGGTACAAATTCATTACTAGGTCTCATTTCGGCTGGTTACATAACAATAATTAGACAAACTCCTCTTTTACTTCAACTTATGTTTTGGTATTTTGTTGGGTTCTTAGGTTTAAAAGACAATATGTTTATCCAAATAAAAAATATATTGAACATTTCGAATCAAGGAATAGAGTTTTCAGGATTAACTTTTTCCTCAGAGTTCCTAGCATTATTATTTGGTCTAAGTATCTTTACGAGTGCTTACATAGCAGAGGTGATCCGAGGAGGCATTCTTTCTGTTTCCCGAGGTCAATGGGAAGCATTTAGGAGCTTAGGAATCTCGGAGAGAAAAGGTCTTACCCTTATAATACTTCCACAGGCATTGCCAGCAATCATTCCAGGATTAACAAGTCAATATCTTAACCTTGCAAAAAACAGTACCTTAGCTATAGCAGTTGGGTATTCAGATATTTACGCGATTAATGATACTATTATAAATCAAACAGGTAGAGCTATCGAGTGTTTTATCATATTACTTATTAGTTTCTTGCTATTAAATCTATTGATAACGAATACCATGGAAATCATCAATAGATTAATTTTAAAATCACGAGAATATAGTTAATTCATGTTAAAAACTTATATAAATTCGACAATATTTTTCTTTAAGCAAATAAGGAAGACTATATTTTTGAATTTATTTAATACTATTATTACTTTGCTCATTATATTATTAATTAGTGTAGCTTCTATTCATGCTTTTAAATGGCTTATTTTCAAGGCTAATTGGAAAGTTGTAATATCAAATCTCCCTTTATACGCATTTGGTAGTTTTCCACCTGATGAACAATGGAGACCTGCTACTTGGATTATTAGTCTTCTTTTACTCAGTATCTTTACTCTATGCGGCCCTGAGTGGAGATGGCTACGCAAAAATCTACTAATAGTATGGTTAGGGACAATACCATTGGGGCTATATTTACTTTATGGTGGACTTGGCCTATCACCTATAATGAGTAGACATTGGGGTGGATTAACTCTAACTATACTGTTAACTGTTTTTAGCTCATTATTATCATTACCTCTTGGAATTGTTTTGGCACTATGTCGACAAAGTTCATTACCATTAACTCAGAAGGTAAGTTCAATATATATAGATGTTATGAGAGCAATTCCTCTTATTGCTGTTCTTTTCTTTGGTCAACTATTAATACCTTTATTTCTTCCTCTTGGAATGGAAATTGATCGTGTTTGGAGAGCTATCTTTGCATTTACTCTATTTGTCTCTGCCTACATAGCGGAAGACATTCGTGGCGGACTACAGTCAATACCCAACACTCAAATAGAGGCTGCAAATAGTCTTGGTCTTAATCAATACCAAATCATTCAATTCATATTAATTCCTCAAGCTTTACGTATTGCATTACCCGCTCTCACTAATCAATCTATTGGACTTTTTCAAAATACATCTTTAATGGCTATTTTAGGACTAGTGGAGTTACTAGGTATAGGTAGAAGTATCTTGGCTAATCCAGAATTTATTGGTCAATACATTGAAGTTTATGTTTGGCTAGCATGTGTATATTGGATTGTTTGTACAATCATGGCTGTTCTAGCAAGACATCTTGAAAAAAGAATGACCATTAATCAAGCCAATTTCTGATAATTCATGGAACCTATTGTTGTTGCGAAGAATCTCACCAAGTCATATACAAAGGGATTACGAGCACTTGATAATGTTTCTCTTACCGTTGATAAAGGAAAAGTTCTAGTAGTAATGGGCCCCTCAGGCTCCGGCAAAAGTACTCTAATTCGGACTTTTAATGGTCTTGAAACTTTTGATAAAGGAGAAATAAATATTTTAGGAATAAAAGTTGATTCCACTCATGATGAAAGAAAAATTCAAAAAATAAGAAGAAGAGTAGGTATGGTATTTCAACAATTTAATTTATTCCCTCATCTATCAATTCTTGAAAATATCACTCTCGCGCCCATACATGTACAAAAACGTCGTCAAATCGAGGCTGAAGAATATGGCATGTATCTCTTGAGTCAAATGGGAATAGATTCTCATGCCAAAAAATATCCCATCCAACTAAGTGGAGGAGAACAACAAAGAGTAGCCATAGCTAGAGCTTTAGCCTTAAAGCCTGAATTACTTTTATTCGACGAGCCCACTAGTGCTCTAGACCCAGAGCGGATCAACGAAGTCCTTGATGCAATGAGAACACTTGCCGAGCAAGGAATGACAATGATTGTCGTAACACATGAAATTGGCTTTGCTAAAGACGTAAGTGATCAAGTTTTATTCATGGATTCAGGTAAAGTCGTAGAAACATCTCCGCCAAATATTTTCTTTTCTAATGCTAGGCATGAAAGAAGTAGAAAATTTCTAAATCAGCTTGATAAACATTAACAATAGCCAATTCATCATAGAACAAAAAAAGAAACTCACATCGCGCAAGATTCTTTGCTCAAGTTGGGGATGACTTCAACGTTAAATATGCTGGCTAAAGGGATCTATGATCGCTTTGAGGGAATTACACGGTTCCCCATTTAAATACACATTTATTCTACTTACAGTACCAAAAGCCAAGTAAAGACTAATATCTATAGCTAAGATTAATGACCATCTAATCTCTTCTTCAGTGGAGCAGAAAACCAAACCCTTTCTTTTAACTCATCATCTGCAAGCCACTCCTTGTACTCACTAGCAAAGGCAAGTCTGTCTTTCCCCTTTAATTGATTCAGTCGAACAAGTGCATGGTCTAAAGCCACCTCAAGTGACTTCATAGCCTGACCTTCTTGAGAAGACATAAAGACTCCTTAGCTAAATCAATTTTATCTCTGATTCAGATAAAAAGCACATGGAGAGAACTCACTTAAAGCCAAAAAAATCTGTATGGAAAAGTCTGTTAGCTATTAGTAATAGAAACCTGATTGAAATAGAATAAAGAAATAGGGGCGAGGATGTTAAACCATCCACACACTATCCACACATCGCAATATCGCTAAAATCCCATGGCACCACAAGATATTAATTACTGGCTAATGAAGAGTGAGCCAGATGCTTACAGTATTAAAGATTTAGAAAAAGAAGAAGAAACTCTCTGGGATGGGATTCGAAATTATCAGGCTAGAAACTTTATGAGATCAATGGAAATTGGTGATCAAGCGTTTTTTTATCACTCAAATACTAAACCACCAGGAATAGTTGGTCTGATGGAAATTATTAAAAAAAACTTAATCGATCCATTTCAGTTTGATGAAAGTTCAAAGTATTTTGACAAAAAATCAAAAAAAGATAAACCTCGTTGGGATTGCGTGAAGACTAAGTATATCTGTGAATTTAAAAATATGATTACTTTAAAGGAGCTATCTGAAACTTATACGTCTGAAGAACTCACTCTAGTTCGAAAAGGAAACAGGTTATCAATTATGCCAATTAATAAAGATATCGCTTTGGAGCTTCTCATAAAGCTGAAGAAAAATTAATTCAAAAAGAATGAGATCCAAACATATTGGCAATATAAAAACGTGTTATCAATCTGGAACTGATGCCATTTTGAATTAAAAAGCCTGCAAGAGCAGCTTGTAAAAGCCTGTATTGATTCCAATTAGGATGTTTCTCAATGTAAACCTTCATCGCTTGTTGAATTTGCTTGGGTATTTCTGTTTGAAAACTAATTGTTTCCTCAGATTCCAAAACTTCCGAACTTTGGATCAAACTTTTTTCTTCTCTAAAATCAATATTTTTCATTTAAAAGCTCTTAGAAAATGTTTATTCCATGGCCAAACTACTATCAAAATCAGATCTATTAAAAACACTTTCTTGGGCAGTCTCATTATCAGATCAAGTACTCGACTGCTTTTCAGAAGAAGTTATAAGAATTAATTATTATTGGCATTAGACTTATTTAATAAGCAAATTTAAATTATCAAACTCAGTTTTTTCCACAGTAGATAGTGAAAACTCAATCAAGAGGATAAATCCTGTGGAAAAGATGTGAGTTGACTCCAATTAGCCTTGGGGAAAAAATTGAAAAACTTTTAGTTAAGTTCTCTCACAAATAGTCGGAATCCCACATTGTTCTCATTGCATTCGCAACATGGTTAGTCACATTTCTAGGCCAATAGACCTCTGCTCCTCGATTAAAGAGACCACTAGCACTCAAGATTAATCTTAGATTCCATCCATATTGATCACCTTTCAAAATTGCTAACCAAGGCCTACGTTCTAATTCCAAAGTTATATCCTCATCACCCATTAATTGTCCCTTAACTAATTTGTATTGATCACACAACTCTATTACTACCACAATTAAAGTCTCCCACTCAGATTTATTCAACTCTATTGCCCAATCCTCTCCTCCTATAAGGGTAGAAAAGTTATCTCTTGATGAATCAAAAATTATTCTCCAACCCGGACCTTCTTTTTTGATCACCTAACCAGGTAATAAATCAGGTTGATCTTGTTCATCACTTAGTTCAATTATGGCTCTTTGTACTGGCTTGACTGTGGATTCTTCTAAGAGTCCATCAAAATCGTCAAATCTCCTTTGCTTTGCTCTAAACGCAATCCTCACAGTGGTGAGGTAGCGATTAGGGGAGTGTCTAATGAGGCTCTCTCCTCTTTTTGCTAAATCGTTGGAATTTAATCCTGAACCTGACTTAATCACACTTAAAACTTTAATGTTATTTTATTCTATGAGAGAATCGTGCATTTCTATATTTTTCGCAAAATAATAAGGATGATGTTAGTTTTTCTAGACTAACTTTTTACTGATTGAGTCTTTTTGCACCAATTAAAATTCACTAAGAAAGATGGGAAAAAATAAAATTGATCAATTCGAAAACATCCTTCCTCCTGAAATCAACAACAATAGTTTTGGAACATTAGCCATAGATTTAGGAAGCTCAACAACAGTCGTTGTTTTCCAAAAAGAAAATGGGGAACATCCTGAGCTTCTAAATCTACCTCCAATTAGTCGATCTCCTGGAGAGATACCAAGCTTAATTTGGAAGTCATCAGAAAAAGAAGAAACCTATTTAATTGGTCAACAGATTATAGATTTAAATCTCATTAATGAAAAAGAAAATAACTTAAGTCAAGATTTTAAAAGATGGATAGGATCCACGGAAATTGAACCTATATATATTTCAAAAATCACACCAGAAAAAGCAGGAGAAATTTTAATTCACAATATATGGAAGGAAGTCTCACAGAAGGTAAACATCAAAAGATTAGTATTAACTGCTCCAGTAGATACTTATCGAGAATATAGAACTTGGTTAGTCAATGTATGCAATTCCCTAGAAGTAAAAGAAATTGCTTTGGTTGATGAACCTACTGCTGCTGCAATGGGAGCTGGACTTGAGCCTGGGTCAACATTACTTGTTTTAGATTTTGGAGGCAGCACAATTGACATGTCAATTGTTGCTTTAGAGGGAGGAGAGGGAAAAGCTTCACCAATTGCTCAGCTTGTTAGGTTTGATGGCACTAATTTAGAGGGAAAAAGTACACAAGTTCTTCGTACAGCAAAAGTTCTAGGTAAATCAGGGCTTCGGTTAGGAGGAAAAGATATAGACAGATGGATATCTAATCATTTATTACCAGAAGAAAATCCAAACAATTTAATCTTGCGAAAGGTCGAGGAGCTCAAATGTGAATTAAGTGATACTAATATAAAAGAGACATTGGTTATCACTAAAAAAGTAAGAAATAATCAGAATGAAGAAAAGTTTTTAAAACTATCTAAAAAAGGACTTGAAGAATTACTTATAAAAAAAGGCCTCCTAGAAAGTATTGAAAAGCTTTTTACACAAACAATTAATATCGCAAAACGAAATTCATTTGAATTAAAAGATCTTGATAGTGTTGTCTTAGTTGGAGGAGGATCTCGCATACCTTTAATTAAAAATTATTTAAGCAATATCTTCAATTCCATCCCTTTTCTGACTCCACCACCTATTGAAGCAATTGCATTGGGAGCATTAAACCTCACTCCAGGTGTTCAAATAAAAGATGTCCTTAACAAAGGAGTAAGTTTGAGATGTTGGAATAAAAAAAATGAAAAGCACATATGGCATCCTCTTTTTCTAGCAGGTCAAACATGGCCAACAAATAAGCCTTTAGAACTAATTTTAGCTGCAAGTTTAAATAATCAATTAAGCATACATTTGATAATTGGAGAACCTCAGGAAGAAGGCTCAAATGAGATTGTTTATATTAATGGATTACCCACTTTAGCAACAATAAAATCCAAGGAAAAAATCAAGAAGATAAATAATAATATTTTTTCAATCCCTCTAGATCCTCCTGGTGAAATTGGTCAAGATTGTATTAAATTAATTTTTAATATTAATGATCATTGTCAACTTGAGGTTGAGGGTATCGATTTACGTAATAACAAAGATATAACAAGTCAAAATCTTGGAGAGATAAGATAAATGTTTAATGTTTTTAATATTAATTATTTTAGTTTTTACATAAAAATATACCCTCTTCACCATCAACTTTTCTCAATCTAAGATCAACAGTCTCATCATTACTTGTTGGTACTATGCGCCCACAAAAATCTGGTTGAATTGGAATTTCTCGGTAGCCCCTATCTAACATTGCAACAAGCGTAACTCTTTCTGCCCTGCCCTATGAATGTAGGGCTTCTAATGCAGCCTTTATCGTTCTTCCTGTGTAGATAACATCATCAACTAAAACTACCTTTATCATCTACTAATGAGGGTAAATCAGTCACTTGGGTAATGCGAGTACCTACCCTCGCAAGATCATCTCTATGAAAAGTAGGATCTAAACAACCATTCTCAATTGGCTGACCGGATAGTTCCTCCTAATATTTTGCTAGTAATTTAGACAAATAAACCCCCTTTTGTTGGTATTCCAATAAGCAGTAAAGAAGTCATATTTGGAATCTTTTCCAAGATTTGAGAAGCCAATCTTTTTATGGTTCTATCAAGTTCTTTTTTTGAGAGGATTTCTATCTCTTCTTTTATTTCTTCATCTAACATTTTTTAAAGTCCTAAAAATTTTATTTTTTCTTAGGAATAGCTGAAATACTTTTTTAATCTAATAGGGAAAAGCTAACCAAACATCAAAGTATTAGCCTCTTTGCCAATTAGGAAGTAATTTAAGACGAAAGAAAACCAACAAAAGAAACAAATTTCTTTGAATGTCAGACAGTAATCCAGCTGTTTCAATGAATAAAATGAAAGTAGCGCCTGTCGTGCTGGCGATACTTGATGGTTGGGGATACAGAGAAGAAATTAAACATAATGCGGTAAAGCAAGCATCAACTCCTGTAATTGATGCCTTGTGGCATGCTTATCCTCATACTCTTATTGAGGCTAGTGGTGCAGATGTTGGACTTCCAGACGAACAAATGGGTAACTCTGAAGTTGGTCATCTCACCATTGGAGCAGGGAGGATCATTCAGCAAGAACTAGTTCGAATATCTAATACCGTTAAAGAAAATAAATTAATTACAAACCCTGTTCTTAATAAATTCTCCAAATCCTTAAAAACAAATGGAGGAACTCTCCATATTATGGGACTTTGCTCTGATGGAGGAGTACACAGCCACATTGATCATTTGTGTGGCTTAATTGAATGGGCTGCCAACAAGGGGCTAAAAAATGTTTCATTGCATTTATTTACTGATGGGAGAGATACCTCCGCAAAGAGTGCGTCTAAATACATAAAAACGATAGAAGCTAAAATCGAATCAACAGGAGTAGGAGAAATTTCATCACTCTGCGGCAGGTATTGGGCTATGGACCGAGATAATCGATGGGAAAGGACATCAAAGGCCTACGAATTACTTACTAGCCCAAACCTTGCCATAAGCAAGCTATCAGCGACGGAAAGCATAAATAAAAGCTATCAAGAAGGAATAACTGATGAATTTATTGAACCCGTTAGACTTTCCTCCTCATTTTTAAAAGATGGAGATGGAGTAGTTTTTTTTAATTTCCGTCCTGATAGAGCTAGGCAGTTAGTAAAGGCACTTAAATTAAAAGATTTTGATGGCTTTGAGAGGAAAAACAAAGCAGATATTGAAGTACTTACCTTTACACAATACGAATCAGGGCTTCCAGTATCAGTTGCATTTCCACCTGAGCCTCTAAATGATTTGTTAGGTCAAGTAATTTCTGCTCATGGTTTAAATCAATATCGGACTGCTGAAACTGAAAAATATCCACACGTAACTTATTTTTTAAATGGAGGTATTGAAAAACCACTAAAAGGTGAAGTAAGACACCTTGTGCCTTCCCCAAGAGTTGCAACATACGATCTACAGCCTGAGATGTCAGCAGACGAACTAACTGAAAGTTGTATCAAAGCAATTGATACTGGAATTTACTCATTAGTGGTAATCAATTTTGCTAATCCAGATATGGTTGGGCATTCGGGAATCATGAAAGCGGCGATAAAAGCTAATGAAAAAGTTGATAGCTGCGTTGGAAAGTTATTAAATTCAATTGGAAAGTTAGGAGGATCTCTTCTCATAACAGCTGATCATGGTAATTCTGAAATGATGATTGGTCCTGATGGTCAACCATGGACCGCGCATACAACAAATCCTGTACCAGTAATACTTATAGAAGGTGAAAAGCGTAAATTGACTGGATATGGTAACGATATAAAACTAAGAGAGTCCGGTGGTGGATTAGCGGATCTAGCTCCAACTCTTTTACACTTATTGAATTTACCAAAGCCAAAAGCAATGACTGGAACAACTCTTATTGAACCAATCAATTTACCAAAGAAACAAAATCTTATCCCTCAACCAGCATATTAAAATAAAACTATGATCATTCCTTTTTTATCTTGGGCATGGGCAGTTTCAGGAGTTTTTCTAATACTATTAGTTCTTCTTCATAGCCCAAAAGGTGATGGGATGGGTGGCCTAGCCTCTAGTGGGAGTTCAATGTTCACTAGTGCAAGCAGTGCGGAATCGACCTTAAACAGAGCAACTTGGGCATGTCTTATCTTATTTTTATCTCTTGCTGTTATTCTTAGCGCAGGATGGTTAAAGTAATTTTATAGTTATATTTTTTTATTTCTCAACCTTATATAAATATTATTATTGAGCTAAATTTAAAAGAACTAAATTAATTATTTAAAACTTTGAATATATATTTAAATTTTCAAATAAAAAAGAGAGACTGATAAAACAATCTCTCTTTTTTTATTTAATTGAGGGAGAATGATTATTTAATAATCAAAATCACCACCCATTCCACCACCCGCTGGGGTGGAATCTTTCTTTTCAGGTAAATCAGCAACTATGCATTCAGTGGTAAGAACCATTCCTGCTATTGAAGCAGCATTTTGTAAACCTGATCTAGTTACCTTCGCAGGATCAACTATTCCAGCCGAAAGCATGTCTACATATTCACCAGTTGCAGCGTTATAGCCATCATTGACAGGCTTGGATTTAACATTCTCTGCAACAACTGCTCCATTAGCACCAGCATTTTCAGCTATACGCATTAGTGGGGATGTAAGAGCAGCTTCGACAATATTTGCACCGATTAATTCCTCACCCGAAAGGTTGGAGGAGGACCAATCTTTCAACGCAGGAGCTAAATGAGCGAGTGTAGTTCCACCACCAGGAACAATACCTTCTTCAACTGCAGCTTTAGTTGCGTTAATTGCATCCTCTAAACGAAGTTTCTTATCTTTCATCTCAGTCTCAGTAGCAGCTCCAACCTTTACTACAGCTACGCCACCGGATAGTTTTGCTAATCTTTCTTGAAGTTTTTCTTTGTCATAAGTTGAGTCAGTCTCATCCATCTGCTTCTTGATTTGTTCACATCTTGCATTTACAGCCACTTCATTGCCTTCAGCAACAATAGTAGATGTGTCTTTATTAATGGTCACTCTCCTTGAAGTTCCAAGCATATCAAGAGTTGCATTCTCAAGTTTTAAGCCCGCATCTTCAGTGATAAGTTGGCCATTAGTTAGAACAGCCATATCTTCAAGCATCGCCTTTCTACGATCACCAAATCCAGGAGCCTTAACTGCGGCAACGTTGAGAACACCTCTTAAACGATTAACGACTAATGTAGCCAAAGCTTCTTTTTCTATATCTTCAGCAATGATTAGAAGAGGTTTACCGGTTTTAGCTACTTGCTCTAAAACAGGAACAAGATCTTGAACTAGGCCAATTTTTTTATCCGTAAGAAGTATATATGGCTCATCTAATACTGCTTCCATTCTCTCAGTATCAGTTGCAAAGTAAGGAGAAATGTACCCCTTATCGAAGCGCATTCCTTCAGTGACCTCTAGTTCTGTGGTCATTGATTTGCCTTCTTCTAAAGAAATAACACCCTCTTTCCCAACTTTATCCATCGCATCAGCAATCATCCTGCCAACTTCATCATCATTACCAGCCGCTATTGTTCCACACTGAGCAATTGCGTTACTGTCACTGATTGGTTTGGAATGATCTTTTATTTTTTCAACCAAAAATTCAGTTGCTTTATCAATTCCTTTTTTAAGGGTGATAGCGTTTGCACCTGCAGCAACATTTTTCAACCCAGCTTTAACCATTGCATGAGCAAGAACGGTTGCTGTGGTTGTTCCATCGCCAGCAGCGTCATTAGTTTTTGAAGCTGCTTGACGAATAAGTGCAACTCCAGTGTTTTCAATGTGATCTTCGAGTTCGATCTCCTTAGCAATGGTTACACCATCATTGATAATTTGAGGAGCACCGAATTTTTTTTCTAGGACAACATTACGACCTTTAGGCCCTAAAGTTACTGCGACTGATTCAGCCAAAATGTCAATACCTCGCTCGAGTGCTCGGCGGGCTTGCTCGTTGTAAATAATGCGCTTAGCCATAAGAGGCGATTTCCTTTAATTTCGAAAAGTTTTTTGGGTTTGGACTGCAGCTAAAAGGCTGAGTCTTAATTGACGACAGCCAAGATGTCTTTCTCAGATAAAAGAACATATTCATCACTGCCAAGTTTGATATCAGTACCTGCGTACTTACTGTAGAGAACTTTGTCTCCAACGCTTATTTCAGGAGATTGACGAGAACCGTCTTCGTTGCGTTTGCCAGGTCCAACCTGAGCAACTTCACCAACTTGGGGTTTCTCTTTTGCAGTGTCGGGAAGCAATATTCCTCCCGCTGTCTTCTCTTCTGATTCAGAAACTTTTACAAATACACGATCTCCAAGTGGCTTAACAGTGGAGACGCTGAGGGATACAGCTGCCATAAATCAATGCAGGAGCAAAAAAAACAAAAAGCGCTTAGCGCAAACTCGATAAAGAGTATTACTCATTACCAACCGTTTCAATTTATGCCTGGAAGTACGCTCTAGACCACATTTATTCTGTGCGGTTGACCGAACACTAAAAAAAAATGCCTGTGGAGTGGTAGTCTTAGCCGCTGATAGAGAGTATGCACATCAGAGCATGCTCACAAAGTTACTAGTTATCTTATGGCCGCTTCTGCTACTTCTACAGTTGGAACTAAGGGAATTGTTCGTCAAGTAATTGGACCTGTTTTAGATGTCGAATTTCCTGCTGGCAAACTTCCAAAAATCCTCAATGCTTTAAGAATTGAGGGTAAAAACCCTGCCGGGCAAGATGTTGCACTGACAGCTGAAGTTCAACAATTATTAGGTGACCATCGAGTTAGAGCCGTTGCCATGAGCGGAACTGATGGATTAGTAAGAGGAATGGAAGCGGCAGACACAGGTGCTCCAATTTCGGTTCCTGTTGGAGAAGCTACTCTTGGAAGAATTTTTAACGTCCTTGGTGAACCAGTAGATGAGCAGGGTGAGCTTAAAAACGTATCAACCTCTCCAATACACAGATCAGCCCCAAGCCTTACAGATTTAGAAACAAAACCAAAAGTATTTGAGACTGGTATCAAAGTTATTGATTTGCTGGCTCCATACCGTCAGGGTGGAAAAGTTGGATTATTTGGAGGGGCTGGAGTAGGTAAAACAGTCCTAATTCAAGAGCTCATAAATAATATTGCCAAAGAGCATGGTGGAGTATCAGTTTTTGGTGGGGTTGGAGAAAGAACAAGAGAAGGTAACGATCTATATGAAGAATTCAAAGAATCTGGTGTGATTAATTCAGAAGATCTAACCAAGTCAAAAGTAGCTTTGTGCTTTGGCCAAATGAATGAGCCCCCTGGTGCAAGGATGAGAGTTGGCCTATCTGCCTTGACAATGGCTGAGCATTTCCGTGATGTAAATAAGCAAGATGTTCTTCTATTCATAGATAATATTTTCAGATTTGTTCAGGCTGGGTCAGAAGTGTCTGCTTTGCTAGGACGTATGCCATCTGCAGTTGGATATCAGCCAACCTTGGGAACTGACGTGGGAGAACTTCAAGAAAGGATTACCTCTACCCTTGAAGGATCTATTACCTCAATTCAGGCTGTTTATGTACCCGCTGACGACTTAACAGACCCTGCACCTGCTACTACTTTTGCCCACTTAGACGCAACTACAGTTTTAGCAAGAGCTCTTGCAGCTAAGGGAATTTATCCTGCTGTTGATCCACTTGACTCAACCAGCACAATGCTACAACCATCTGTTGTAGGAGATGAGCATTACCGCACGGCCAGAGCTGTTCAATCAACACTTCAGAGATACAAGGAATTGCAAGATATTATTGCAATTTTAGGATTGGATGAACTATCAGAAGACGATAGGAAGACAGTTGATCGTGCACGCAAAATTGAGAAATTCTTATCTCAACCATTCTTTGTTGCTGAAATATTTACAGGTATGTCAGGCAAATACGTCAAATTAGAGGATACGATTAAAGGTTTTAATATGATTCTTGCAGGTGAACTTGACCAGCTTCCTGAGCAGGCTTTCTATCTTGTTGGAAGCATTGATGAAGTGAAAGCTAAAGCGGAAAAAATAGCCTCTGAAGCAAAAGCTTAAGTTAATTTGTTTTGATTAATTACCTCAACTCAACGTTTTTTAAATTCCTCAAGAAATGACTCTAACCCTACGAGTTCTTGCTCCTGATCAGAGCGTATTTGACGATACTGCTGATGAAATAATACTTCCAAGCACTACAGGGCTTTTGGGAGTATTACCTGGTCACATTTCAATGGTTACTGCAATTGATTTTGGTGTATTGAGAGTTTTAAAAAATGGTAATTGGGACTCAATTGCCCTAACTGGAGGTTTTGCAGAAGTCGAATCTAACGAAGTTACCGTTTTAGTGAATAAAGCTGAAATGGGGAAAAATATTGACTCTGGCAAAGCTGAAGCTGAATTAGAAAAAGCTAAAAATCAACTAAGCCAAAACAAGGATGAGGGGAATTCTCCTGAAAAAATAAAAGCACAAGAAACATTGAATAAAGCAAAAGCTTGGTTTCAAGCATCAAAATCAGACTAAGATTTGTAAGAATTTTTTCCCCTTGAACAAAAATTTTGTTCAAGGTTTTTTTATGCGGTACCGCAAAAAGTTACATCAGGGAATTTAACTTTGGCTTGTTCTAAGGTTTTTCCTTTACCTTCTTCTTGCCAATAATTAATAACCTCTGTCGCTTTGTTTAGTACTTCCACTCTTTCATTATCAGTAATCCAACTTTTTTCTTCTAATTGAGTCTTTAATGTTTCCCATGCATCTTCCCTTGGCCAAAAGAAATAGGCTGTAAGTGGGCTAGGACCCCCTCCAACAATTTGATCAACTGCCAATGCCACATTATCTGGCAACCAAAGAATTTTAAGTAAAAATCTTCCCTCATCTGCCTTTGGTGTATGCCCAGAAGGCACACCATCAGCATCTATTGTTGCTGTTGCTAATGCTGCAGCACCACCAAGTGCACTTGGTCGACCTGATTTAGTCTCACCCGAATTTACTTTCTCTTGATTTTCAGTTTGTGTGCTTTCCTCAGTACTTGTTGCATCCTCTTGAACAGTACTGGCCTCTTCAGAAACCATCATTTCTAATTTTCAACTAACTAACAAAGTTCTAACTTAACAGGAACTAGGACCTATTTGAATTAGTCAGGTGGGAATCCAAAAAGTTTTCTACTATTCGGTAATGATGGATTTATTAAAGAAGCAAAATATATAGATGGATGGATGGATTAATTCAAAAAAATGAACTTTTTTAACTAATCAGATTATTTTCTTGGAAAATCACTAAAAGAATTTCAACTAATATTCCATATCTATCAAGTTCTTAGCTGCTTTGCAGCTCAATACTTCTACGGAATCTTGTGTAACTAAAACATCATCCTCTATACGAATACCGATACCTTTCCATCTTTGGTCTATCTCAGGCTGTCCCTTAGGAACCTCTAACCGATCACTAATGTAAATACCAGGTTCAACGGTTAATACCATTCCAGGTTCAAGATTTAAATGATAGTCACCAAGTCTATAAGCACCTACATCATGGACATCAAGACCTAACCAATGCCCTGTTCGATGCATGTACAAATGCGAGTAAGCTTGTTGTTCAATAATAGAATCTACCTCGCCAACGAGTAAGCCAATATCAACCAAACCCCCAACTATATGTTTCAAGGCAGTCATATGTACGTTCTCAGCATTATTACCTGGACGAACACACTCAATTGCAGCTTTTTGAGAGACGAGAACGATTTCATATAAAGCTTTTTGCTCTCCAGAAAACCTTCCGTTGACTGGGAAGGTTCTTGTTATGTCGCCATTGTAATAGTCATCTAAAGAGCAACCTGCATCTATCAAAACAAGGTCTCCATTCTCAATGGGTGAATTATTTTGCATGTAATGAAGCACGCATGCATTATCACCTGATGCAACTATTGAGCCATAAGCAGGTCCTCGAGTCCCTTTCTCAAGAAAATATTTTTCTATCTGAGCCTGTAAATCTCTCTCATTCATTCCTGGACGAGCAAATTCTCTAACTAATTCATGAGCCTCTGCAGAAATTTTTGCTGCAATACGCATCCTTTCTATTTCAAAATCGTCCTTACGAAGTCGCATATCGTGAAGTATTGGACAAGGAGCAATCATGGATAATGGGGCCAAGCCACTTCTTGGAAGTTTTTGTAAATGTTCCGACCAAGTTTTTAAAACCAAAGGCTCAATATGCGGATGCTTGCCAATTCGAAAAGCAATTCCCTCTGCCCCCTCTAAATAATGTGCTAAAAGGCTTGGCAATTCATTCAAAGAGTGGGCTATATCAACATCAAAATTATCTAAAACTCCTTTTATTCCCCATCTAAAGCCTGTCCAAACCTCTGCCGCAGAC
Source organism: Prochlorococcus sp. AG-311-J23 (assembly GCA_003284375.1). Taxonomy (GTDB): domain Bacteria; phylum Cyanobacteriota; class Cyanobacteriia; order PCC-6307; family Cyanobiaceae; genus Prochlorococcus_B. The sequence goes on along the minus strand of QBVL01000002.1, from coordinate 68,270 downwards.
TCTTTAGGTAAGACGAATAGTACATATTGTTCTCCTTTAGGCTTATGAGGCAAAAACAAAGCGACTGCATTTGGCTCGTCAAAACCTGTTAAATACCAAAAGTCACTATTTTGTCTAAAAGGATACTCGCAATCTGCATGATGAGTAACCAACTCTGAGGCTGGAACAATAGCCGCATAAGAACCTAAACGTGACAAAAATAAGTCTCTACGGCGATGAAAAATACTTAAATCAGCCACAAAAATACTGCTATTTACACTTAAGGATGGCAAGAGAACTAACTTAGTGGAAAAATAAAAGCAAAAGATCCTTACTCTTTAAAAAAATCTTTAGAGGATGAGCCAAGATATTCTGCTTTTAACTGCTCTTGTTGCTGTTATTTTAATGGGTTCTGCGATGTGCTCAGGGATAGAAGCAGCATTGTTAGCAGTCAACCCATTACGCGTGCATGAGCTCGCAAGGAGAAAGCCCAAAGTACTTGGAGCTAGAAGATTAGAAAAATTACGCCACAGAATTGGAAGGACTTTAACTGTAGTAACAATTGCAAATAACAGTTTCAATATCTTTGGAAGTTTGATGGTGGGTAGCTACGCAACTTACATATTTCAAGATCGAATCGGAAATGTAAAGCCCATATTTTTTGTTGGCCTAACAATTCTTGTTTTACTTCTTGGAGAAATTGTTCCCAAAGCTCTCGGCACAAGACTTGCATTACAAATCAGCTTAACAAGCGCTCCTGTTCTTGATTTCTTAAGTGTAGTTATGCGTCCATTGCTAATTGTTCTTGAACGTCTACTACCAATTATCACTGCAAAGAGCGAACTAACAACAGACGAAGAAGAAATAAGACAGATGGCCAGACTTGGATCTCAAATAGGTCAAATAGAAGCTGATGAGGCTGCAATGATATCCAAAGTTTTCCAGCTGAATGATCTTACTGCTAAAGATTTGATGACTCCACGAGTTGCCGCTCCAACACTTCCAGGAAGAGTTTCTTTGCAATCTGTTAAAGCAAACTTGTTAGAAAATAATGCAACATGGTGGGTAGTATTAGGAGAAGAAGTAGACAAGGTTGTTGGAGTTGCTAACCGTGAAAAGTTATTAGCCTCTTTACTTCAAGGAGACTCTCATTTAACTCCTTATGATCTAAGCGAGAATGTAGAGTTTGTACCTGAAATGATTCGAGTAGATAGACTACTTCTTGGTTTTAATGAAGACAAAAATGGAGTCAGAGTTGTGGTAGATGAGTTTGGTGGATTTGTTGGTTTAATAGGAGCAGAAGCTGTCTTAGCAGTTTTAGCTGGTTGGTGGAGGAAATCGAATAAATGATTAACCAAAGAGACATCACTACAAAATGCAAGTTTTTAGTTGCTCAATGGAAAGAAAACCTAAAACTCACTAATTACGAGAGAACAAAATTCGAAGACACTTTAAATCAACTTGATTTTCAAATAAATAAATTAGAAAAAAAAGAACTACAGATATCAGTGCATGGTCGAGTAGGAGTAGGCAAATCAAGCTTATTAAATGCATTAATTGAAAAGCATATATTTCCAACTGATATAATTAACGGCAATACAAAAACCAGCAAGCATTACAGATGGGACAAGAGCTTTAAAGGATTAAATAAGGTTGAGCTAATAGACTCCCCAGGCACCAATGAAATAAATAATTCTAATAAAGAAGAAATAAATTTTAATTATGTCTTGGATTCAGATTTGATTCTTTATGTAATTGATAGTGATATAAATAGAGTCGACTTGAACTCCATTGAAGATCTATTAAGGAGTAACAAACCCATACTAATAGTATTAAATCGTTGTGATCAATGGAATACAAGAGAAACAAAACTAATACTCTCAAGTATTCACAGAAAATTATCATTTTGCAAACAAAAGGTTAAGATTGCTCTAGTATCGTCATCTCCAAGGGAAGCAAAAATAAAACAGGACGGAACCGTTAGAAGTGAACAGACAACACCTAAAGTTGATATTTTCAAAAATGAACTTAAAGATATTATCGATCAAAGTGGTGAATTTTTTCTTTGTATAAATACTTTAAGAATTGCAGACCAATTCTACAAATTACTTAAGGAGAATCGACTACTGAAAAAGAAAAAAGAAGCACAATGTTTAATCGGCAGACATGCAACTTTAAAAGCCTCAGGGGTAGCAATTAATCCCTTCTTAATGATTGACCTTATTACCGGTCTAGCTTTTGATAGTTCTCTTATTATTCAACTAAGTAAATTGTATGGGTTAGAAGTAGGTGGTCCCACCGCTAGACAATTAGTAAAAAAGCTTAGTTTCCAAAATTCATTATTAGGGGGGGCACAGATAGGCATACAAATTACTTTAAATATTTTCAAGCATATACTGATCCTTGCCGCACCTCTTACTGGAGGATTAAGCCTTGCTCCCACTGCTCCTATAGCCTTAGCTCAAGCAGCTCTTGCTATTCATTCGACTAAACTTATAGGTCGTCTCGCAGCTTATAACTTTCTAATGGGAACAAGTAGGGAGAATGGAAAGCCTCGATTAATGTTGAATTATCTTCTCAAAAACAACTCAGACTTAAGAATAATGCTTGGTGACTTTAAATTTCTTGCATCAAGTTCGGAAAAAAATAAAAATTATTTATTGCCATGAAATTAAAAATTAATTCAATAGCTTTATTTGGGACAAGTGCTGATCCACCCACTCTAGGTCACGAGGCCTTATTGGGTGAATTAATAAAAATCTTCCCAAAAGTTATAACCTGGGCAAGTGACAACCCTGATAAAAAGCATCAAATTCCACTTTTGAAAAGGACTCAGCTTTTAAGAATTCTGGTAAAAAAAATCTCACATCCTAAATTAGAGCTAGTTCAAGAATTGAGTAGCCCTAGGACAATTCATACTCTAAAAAAAGCTTTCCAACTCTGGCCTGAGGCAAGTTTTAGTTTTGTAATTGGCAGTGATTTAGCTGTTCAAGTTCCAAAGTGGCTTAATGCCAAGTCTATTCTAAATAAAGCAACAATAGCTATCGCAATGAGAGATGGATGGCCAATTAGCGATAATCAATTAGAAGATATTAAAAATCTTGGAGGTAAGATTGATCTATTGCCTTTTAATATACCTGAATCATCAAGTTCAAAATTTAGAGAAAGACCCCAAGAAGTTCTTGTACCTAAAGAGCTTGTCCCCTTACTAATTGAAGAGAATCTATACGGAATAGCAGATAACACATAATGAAATTAGCATTAGCCCAACTCAATCCAATCATCGGAGATCTCGAGGGTAATGCCGAGAAAATATTTGAAGTTTGCAAAGAGATAAAAAACAAGGAGGTGGATCTAGTCATAACACCTGAGCTTTCTTTGATCGGCTACCCTCCAAAAGACTTATTATTTAACCCACAACTTTATGAAGACGAAAAAGATATCCTAAACAAATTAAGCGAAAGATTAAATAATCTAAGTCAAAACTTTTCTATATTAATTGGTATCGCAGAACCAACTCCAGATACAGACGTCCCTAAACTCTATAATTCGGTTGTTATTTTGGAAAAGGGTACTTGGAGAATCGTAGCGAGGAAGCAACTCCTTCCCACGTACGATGTGTTTGATGAAAAACGTTATTTTCGTTCGGCAGAAAAAAGTAGTGTTTTAAATTTTAATTACCAAGAAAAAGTTTGGAAGATCGGAATAACTATTTGTGAAGATATATGGGTTGAGCAAAATCTACAAAAGGAAAAGATCCTTGGAAAAGATCCTATAAGATCCCTAGAAAAAGAAAAATTAGATTTACTAATAAATCTCTCAGCTTCTCCATTTATTGAATCAAAAACTTTATTACGCCAACGAATAGCCGCCAAAGCAGCTACTCGTCTTTCATGCCCGGTGGTCTATGTCAATCAAGTGGGAGGAAATGATGAGCTGATCTTTGACGGTTCTAGTTTTGCTGTTAATAAAAAAGGAAAATTACAACATGAACTTCCTGCCTTCAAAGAGTCAGTTGGTCTTTTTGACATATCATCTCTTGAACAACAACCTTCAATATCTAGTAAATATCCAATATCACAAGAAGTCCTTTTCAGAGCTTTAGTCCTTGGAGTTAAAGATTATGCAAGAAAATGTAATTTCAATAGTGCTGTTGTTGGATTAAGTGGTGGTATCGACTCAGCTCTGGTAGCCCTTATCGCAGTAGCAGCTTTAGGTAACTCTAAAGTTCATGCTATTTTAATGCCATCTCCATGGAGTTCAGCAGGATCTATTAGAGATGCCACGAGATTAGCTAATCGACTTGGAATAAATCATCAAAAGATTCCGATTTCAAATGTAATGAGTAGTTTTAACGATGTTTTATCCAATTCAACAGGGGGAATACCAACCGATACCACAGCTGAAAATCTACAATCTCGTATTAGAGGTACAATATTGATGGCTCTAGCAAATCAAAAAAATCATTTGCTTCTCTCTACAGGAAACAAATCAGAACTTGCCGTAGGATATTGCACCCTCTATGGAGATATGAATGGAGGCTTATCTGTAATTGGAGACCTTTATAAAACAAGTGTATTTGATCTATGTAATTGGATAGATATTGAGTCGTCATCGAGTTGTAGAAATGATTTCTTTCTACCTGATGCCGGAGAAATAATAGGTTCTGAAATAAGAAATAAGCCTCCCAGTGCTGAATTACGCCCAGAACAATTAGATAGCGACTCTTTGCCAGATTATTTCATTCTTGATCCAATACTTAAAGGATTGATTGAACAGCACTTACCAATAAAAGTTTTAATCGAAAAAGGATTTGACAAAAAAATTGTTCATAAAGTAGCCAACTTGTTAAAGAACGCCGAATTCAAACGTTATCAAGCACCTCCTTTATTGAAGATTAGCAATCAAGCTTTTGGAAGTGGGTGGAAAAAGCCAATAGCATCAAGATAAATCCTTAAGCTTACTTTTTTCGTCCTTCATTTCCTTTAAGCAATCAATTGGTCTTCGCAGAGACTTAATATTAATCCCGTGACGTAAAGCTGTTATTAGTCCTGCAGCCTCTACATAATTCTCAGCATACAAAATATTCTTGTTTTTATCACCACTTATGTAATCTAGCCTCATCTTTGTGGAATTAACATTTAATACTCCTTGATTAGAAACTATTATCAAAGGAATAAATCTTTCAATACAAGACAAAACTGCTTCGCCACCTAATGCGCCCTGGGGCACAACAACTGCTCCTAAATCCCTATTACTTAATAAAGTTTTCACCTGTAAAGAAGTATTTTCTTTGGTTTTCATAGCTGACTTACAAATCAAATCGGGTGCACGACTAAGGCCAACTAAAACACTTTGCAAAAATGTATATCCTATCTCCTCTCCCGAGGCCCTAGGATCAAGATCATATTCAATGGGAAAAGGGGGCAACCCCGGTGCATGTGCACAAGGAATCAATAAATGTTTTACGAGCAAATGACTTATTACGGCTTCGACCCCCGCAATAATATCAACACCTTTACCTTGTCGATAAAGTTTAGTTTCTAGTTCCTCGCTTTCATCAGGGAATCGAGTTATTACAGCAATTGCTGTTGCACCAGCTTTCTTAAGTTTTTCAGCTCCTCTCAAAAGAACATCTGGTTCTTCTATATTTCCCCAACTTGAGCCACTTAAACCTTTTTTAAGATTAATTCGTATAGCTCTTTCAGTAGTAATTACTGGACCAATATCTAACCCCAAGCTCGCCACACAGCCATCAGCAACTTGTAAATGTCTTTTCTTTAAATCAGACTCTAAAGCTGCATCTAAAAGTAAACCTACTTTTTGTTGTCTTACGGGTTTTAGAAACACATCTCCAGAGGCAAAAAGATTTAAACTATATCCTTCTACATAGTGGATACAAGTATCTGACCAATACAAAGATCCACCATTCATAACATTGGGATGCGTTATTAAACATTCACTAGCAGAAGCCAATAATCTTGCAGCAGGGATTGCATCCCCTGCATATCCACCGACATTGCACCCTATACCAGTTGGGATAATCATTAATGTTGGTAAAGGTTCAGAGTTAGTCATAAAGAATTCAATTCAATTCAATTCAATTCAATTCAGGATTAATAGTTTTTTTACCCTTATCTTGAGAAACAATCAACACAACTTCGACCGATATTATCTGGATTTTTCTTTCAGGATGATTAGTCACGGAAGTAATGGCCCACCTAAGTGGTTCACCATATTCCATTAGCTTAGATAAAATATAATTTTTCAAGTCAAATAAACTTACCTCAAAAGGCCAATCAAGGTCCAATTCTATAAATTCAAGATTCACTTTATTAATTACTTAAACTTTGATAATTCGTAAAGCCAGAGATAGAGAAGAAACTATGCTGCAGCTCCACCGACAACTTCTAAAATTTCCTGCGTAATCGCCGCTTGTCGAGCCTTGTTATAGTCAATAGTGAGGTTTTTAGCCAATTCCTTAGCATTATCACTAGCATTATTCATTGCAGTCATTCTGCTCGCCAATTCTGAAGCAGCAGACTCCTGTAATGCTCGTAGTAATTGATTCTGTAAATAAAGAGGTAAAAGAGCATTCAAAAGCTGATCGGGACTTTGTTCAAAAACAATATCCGATGGTAATTTAGGCTCCTCGTTAGAAGGAGCAGCATCTTTCTCAATAATTAGTTGGCTATCTTTTGTAGTTAATCTAAAAATTTCGTCTTCTGAATCTGCTATACCTTGAGGGTCTAGAGGTAGAAGAGTTTGTATTGTTGGATTACAACTAACCAAACTTACAAACTTAGTAAAAATGACTTCTACTCGATCAGTACTTTCAGATAGAAATTCTGCTAATACTTCACTAGTTATAGATGCAGCATCCTCAGAAGTCGGAACTTGCTCTAAATCTTTAAAGGTAGCTCTTATATCGTAAAGACTAGATCTGTTCTCGAAATATCCTATTGCTTTCTTACCAATTAAAACCAGATCAGGACTATACCCTTGACCTTTTAATTCGGCATAGCGCTTCTCTGTTCGTTTGATTATATTTGCATTATATCCCCCACATAATCCTCTATCCCCGGTGACAGCTAGGAGAGTAATTGTCTTAACTTCACGCTTATTTAACAGAGGAGAGTCAGCAGCTTCAAACTGCATTCTTGATTGAATATTTTCTAAAACCCTCGCCAATCGATCAGCAAAAGGTCTGCTCCTCAAGACCTGATCCTGTGCTCTGCGAACTTTCGCAGCAGCAACAAGTCTCATTGCTTCTGTGATTTTCCTTGTATTCTTGACAGATACAATTCTGTCTCTTATGTCTTTTAGATTAGCCATAGGTAAGTGTCTCTCTTAGATAGCCTTTAAAATTAAGCCGCAAGCATGGAGGATTTAACCTCATTAATAGCGTCTTTAAGCATTGATTCAGATGCTTCACTTAAGACTTTTTCGGAGAGAATATTTTTAATGAAATCAGCCTTATTTGTTTTTAGATAATCACGCAATTCACGGGCAAACTTTGTCACTTCTTCCTCAGGCACCTCATCAATCAATCCTTTAACACCTGCATAAACGATAGCTACTTGCTCAGCCAAGTTCAAGGGATCAAACTGAGGTTGTTTAAGAAGTTCTCTTAGTCTTTTTCCTCTGCCTAATTGCTTTTGTGTAGCCTCATCAAGATCTGAAGCAAATTGAGAGAAGGCCGCAAGTTCATCAAACTGAGCTAATTCAAGTTTCAAGGTACCGGCAATTTTCTTAATAGCTTTTGTTTGTGCAGCTCCTCCTACTCGACTAACGGATATACCAACGTTAATAGCAGGTCTTAAACCAGAGTTAAATAAATCTGAGCTCAAGAAAATCTGACCATCAGTAATTGAAATCACATTAGTTGGTATATATGCAGAAACGTCACCGGCCTGGGTTTCAATAATAGGCAAGGAGGTCATTGATCCTGCACCCATTGCATCAGAAAGTTTTGCAGCCCTCTCAAGCAAACGACTATGGCAATAAAAAACATCTCCAGGATATGCTTCACGTCCTGGTGGACGACGTAAGAGTAATGACATTTGTCTGTATGCCTGAGCTTGTTTTGTTAAGTCGTCATAAATAACAAGTGTCGCTTTGCCTTGATACATGAAATGTTCAGCAATTGCAGCACCTGTATAAGGTGCTAGATATTGCAAAGCCGCAGCTTCAGAAGCTCCTGCATTAACGATAATCGTATAATCCAAAGCTCCTTTTTCTTTAAGAACTTCAACAACATTTGCTACTGATGCTTGTTTTTGTCCGATAGCCACGTAAACACAAACAACATCCTGACCTTTTTGATTGATGATTGTATCAATTGCTATTGCAGTTTTACCTGTTTGACGATCTCCAATAATCAACTCTCTTTGACCTCTTCCAATAGGGATCATCGCATCAATAGATGTGATGCCAGTTTGCATAGGCTCATGTACAGACTTTCTCTTAATAATTCCAGGAGCTATTGACTCAATTAATCTTGAGTCAGTTGTAGCCATTTCCCCTTTTCCATCAATTTGCAGTCCAAGAGGATTAACAACTCTTCCTAGCATTGCCTCACCAACTGGGACTGAAGCAATCTTGCCAGTCGCTTTAACTGTGCTTCCTTCTTGTACTCCTAAAGCTTCACCCATTAAAACAACGCCAACATTGTCATCTTCAAGGTTTAAAGCAATCCCTTCAGTTCCATCTTCAAATTCAACTAGTTCACCTGCCATGACCTGTTCAAGGCCATAAACTCTCGCGATACCATCACCAATTTGTAAAACAGTACCTACATTGCTAACAGATACAGACTTGTCATAATCAGCAATCTGCTCTTTAAGGATAGAACTGATCTCGTCGGGACGAATAGAAACCATGGGATTAACTTAAATGGGAGAAGATGAGAGGGAGGAAGGAAGGAAGGAAGGAAGTCAGTAGAGTCTCTAGCTGACCTTGGCTAAGGCAAGACCAAGTCGTCTGACTTGACCAGCGATGCTGGCATCAATGACCTTTGATCCAACATTGACCACAAAGCCACCTAATAATTCAGAGTCGACTTTAAGATCGATTTCCAAATTGTCTGTACCAGCTATTGATTGTACTTTCTTAAGTAGCTCAGATTGTTGATCTTCATTGAGAGCTGAAGCCGAAGTAATTGTTGCTAAAGCAATATTTCTTTGTTCTCTGTAGATTTCCAATAATCTTTCAAGAACGGAATTCAACAATCCAATCCTCTGGCGATCTGCCAAAAGCTTTAGGAGATTTAAGAAAGAAGGGGTAACCTGACTAGAAAAAAGCTTTTCTAAAGCCGCTTTCTTTTGATTGACCTCTAAAACTGGCGAGGCCATAGCATCACTAAATTCAGGGCAAGAATTCCAAAGTTCCAAAATAGACTTCGCTTGGGTAACAACTTCGTCTACTTCATTACGGCTTTCAGCAACTTGAAGGAAAGCTTCAGCATAAGGAGTGGTAATTGTATTTAGTAATGGCATTAGCTATCTCCAATATTTTTTATGGACTGTTTGAGAAAATTATCTTGAGTGCTTGAATCTAACTTTTTCGGAAGAATTGCTAATGCTTTTTCAATGGCAAGTTCAGCAGCCTCTTTTCTTAATTGCGCAGTAACTCTTGCGGCTTCAGCAGTTAAGTCAGAGGCAGCACCTTGTTTAATTCTTGCCATTTCCTCAACAGTCCTTTTTTCACTCTCTAGACGAATTGCTTCTGCTCTAGCTTTGCAATCGTTTCTGATTTTGTCAGCTTTTTCCTTAGCAGAGGCAAGTTCATCTTTTGCTTTTGAAAGAGAATTTTTTGCCTGACTCAAGCGCTCTTCTGCATCTTTCAAGTCAGTAAGTATGGTGGTTCTTCGCTTTTCAAGAATTTTTCCTAAAAAACCTGGCAAGAACTTATACAGACCAAAAATAACAACAGCCAAGTTGATAATATTGGTCTCAAAGAGATCTAAATTAAGGCCAAAGCCTTCGGAAGCGAAAGTAAAAAGAGTCATTTTTTTGCCAATAATCTTTCAACAATCAAATTACCGAGATTATCAGCCTCGCTTTTAAGTTGATTAAGAGCATCATTTCTCTGTGAATCAATCTCACGTCTTGCTTTCTCTCTTGAAGCGTTTGCATCTGCATTAGCCAGAGCAAGAGCTTCTTTGTAAAGATTGTCTGAATCTACTTCTGCCTCAAGAATCACTTTTTGAGCAGCAAGTCGAGCTTCTTTGAGCTGATCTTTTAATTCAGCCTCTAGTAATTCAACCTCGGCAATTTTCTTTTTTGCCTCTGAGCGACTTGTATTCACATAATCCTCTCTTTCTTCAACAACCCGTCCAACAGGCTTGAAAAAAAGAGCATTAAGGATGAATGTAAGTAATACAACTTGGACCGCCATTAGCGGAAGAGTTGCATCAAAGTCAAATAGACCTCCCTCAGAGGCACCAAACAAAAACAAAGTTGGCATTAGCTAGGGGTGCAAGAATTTAAGCGGGCCGAATAACGGCAATTGAAATTTGCTAGGAGAGTTTTCAAAATCTGAGGCTGAAAGTCAACCAAATAAATTGATTTAATCAGACAGCCTATTTGAAATATTTAGCCAGCGAAAGGGTTTGCGAAAAGAAGAACCAATGCAACCACAAGCCCATAAATGGTAAGTGATTCCATGAAAGCGAAGGAAAGAAGCAAAGTACCTCTAATTTTTCCCTCAGCTTCTGGTTGACGGGCTATGCCCTCTACTGCTCCTTGTGCAGCACTACCCTGACCGATACCAGGGCCTATTGCGCCAAGGCCTACAGCTAAACCAGCTGCAACAACTGATGCGGCGGCGGTAATGGAATCCATAATTCAGCTAAAGATGTGTAGCGCTTAAAACGCTTAAGAGTTGTGAACGGGAGTTTATACCTGCGAGGGGTGCATCTCATAGTTCTTGAGATGATTCTGAAAGAATTTCAGACCTTAAAGCAAGTAATTTGCCAATGAAAAGTTATTTCATTAGCAAAAAATTATGATTAATGATGCTCTTCAACTGCTTCCCCGATGTAATAAGCAGCAAGAGTTGCAAAAATCAGAGCTTGAATAGCACTAGTAAACAAGCCTAGAAACATAACAGGAACTGGAAGAACAAGTGGTACTAAAAAGACAAGTACCGCTACAACAAGTTCATCTGCCAAAATGTTTCCAAATAAACGGAAAGAGAGAGATAAAGGCTTCGTAAAATCTTCTACAATTTTGAATGGGAGCATTATTGGCGTTGGGTGTACGTAGTACTCGAAGTAACGCAAACCTTTATTGCTCAAACCCGCATAGAAATATGAGAGAGATACCAGTAGTGCTAAAGCAACAGTTGTATTTATGTCAGCTGTAGGAGCCCCAAGCTCACCACTTGGGAGTTTGATCAGCTTCCATGGAACCAATGCCCCGCCCCAATTGCTCACAAAAATGAACAGAAAGAGGGTCCCGATGAAAGGCATCCAATCTCTATAAACCTTTTCACCAATTTGTGTTCTTGCAAGATCACGTATGTAATCCCAAAGAAATTCCAAAAGGTTCTGAACACCCCTTGGATCACGTTCCATTTTTTTAGTTCCAATGACCACTAAGGCAAGCAAAGCGCCTATGAGAAGCCATGAAGTCATAAAGACTTGGCCGTGAATTCTAAAATTTCCAATTTGCCAATAGAGTTGTTGACCAACTTCTAATTCAGCGAAAGGAAGAACAAATGGCAAAAAACCCATTATCTGGAAGTTTAGGTTGCGTAGAAAATAAAAGCCAAACAAACAAAACTTAAAAATTTAATTTCTAAAGAAGCCCTATGGCCTAGATAGAAACTGAATAATTAACGCTGGTTTATAAAGCAAAAATCCTAGTAAAGCCGGAATCAAATCAAGTTGAGGAAATCTAGAAGATACCAAAACCAAAAGAACCGGAACTAACAACTGGACTTTACCGACGATTTTTGATGAAGTACCTAACCTTCCAATTCCGCGAGCAAGCAAGCGAAAATAAAAAATTCCTGATAGAGCACCAATAAATAGGCTTGCGCCAACCTGGATTCCCCAAAAGAAACCTGCTATGCCAACAGAAAAAATAGTCAATAAAAAAGCCAGACGGAATACTCGAAATTGAAGTTCAAGATATTCGTCTGATTTGACTCCGGACGATGAATCCGATGAATCAAAATCCAGAAGAGGATCATGACTTGAGCAATTTTCAACAGTCTCAGATGCCACAAAAATTCCTCTTATTGGAGTTCATCAGTGATAGTGAGAGTTGTTTAAGATCAAGACACCTAAGCTCTCTGCAAAGGCCCGCGGAATCTATCACGAGACTTGCATCAAAACAAAGAAAATTTTATCAATGAAATTGAAAAGTTGGTTAATTTTATAACTGAGAAAGAATTTTAAGTACAATTTTTAGTTATACAATGCAAATAAATAGATAATCTATTTAAAATTTTAATGCTGATCATATGACATTTAATAATTAGGAATTCATCTATTTTTTTGTTTTGTCTCTAAAAACTAACAATTAAATTTGAAATAATAAAAATCTTCTTGAATTTTCCAAAATTCCATAAAAAAGTAAATTAACTACATTTAAAGACTTGGCAAGATGGCAATTAAGCGGCTCAATGGTTTATAAGCAAAAGATCCTTTGAGTAATATTTCTAATAAAAAAATTCATTCAAAACCTAGAAGAAAAAATACTTATGAATCAAAAAATTATCTAGGTAATTTGTTAAGCAACAAGATACTTCCATTGCCTTGGTCTTTTTGGCCTAAGGAAGGGCGTTTGATCATGGGATTAATTGCTTTTTGGAGCATATCGGGAATATTTATTCTTGGATCAGCTAGTTGGTGGGTAGCTATTAGAGAAATGGGTGAAGGTGCTTATTACATAAAAAGACAACTCATTTGGCTGATCGCTAGTTGGAGTATTTTCTACCTAGCAATAAATATCAATCTAAAAAATTGGCTTAAACTATCAGGACCATGCCTTTTTATAGGTATGGTCCTGATAGCATCAACAAGCTTTTTCGGTAGCACCGTTAATGGGTCTACTAGATGGTTGATTATCGGACCAGTTCAAATTCAACCATCTGAGTTAATCAAACCTTTCATCATTCTCCAAAGTGCAAAGCTTTTTGGTCAATGGGAAAGAATAAATTCAGAAAAAAAAATTTTTTGGTTAACTATTTTTGCATCTATTATTTTATTAATTATAAAGCAGCCAAACTTAAGTACAGCTGCATTAATAGGGATATTACTTTGGATGATTGCATTAGCATCAGGTATTAACTTCAGATATCTTTTTAACACGGCTATATCCGGCTTTTTAATTGGTGCAACAAGCATTTTTTTTAATGCCTATCAACAAAGTCGCGTCATGTCGTTTATCGACCCTTGGAAAGATCCACAAGGAAGTGGATATCAATTAATACAGAGTCTTTATGCTATCGGTTCAGGTGGTCTATTTGGAGAAGGTTATGGTCTTTCAATGCAAAAATTACAATACTTACCCTACAGGAGTACTGATTTTATATTTGCTGTTTTTGCTGAAGAATTTGGATTCTTTGGATCAATTTTACTTTTATTATTTCTGCTTGTAGTTGCATATTTAACACTGAAGATATCTCTTAATTGTAGAAACAATTATTCTAAACTAATCTCTATGGGATCAGGTACTATTCTCGTAGGTCAATCAATTATGCACATAGCAGTTTCATCAGGAGCAATGCCTACAACTGGTCTTCCCTTCCCTATGATTAGCTATGGGGGAAACTCATTGATTTCAAGCTTATTAATAGCTGCCCTATTAGTAAGATCCTCTATTGAATCATCAGAGTTATTAATTAAAAATGCCTCAAATAAACTTCTAACTAGATAATCTGGAGCAAGGACTTAGAGTGACAACTCTCTTTTTGAACATTTCTTCTATCAGTTTAATCTTCTCTGATTTGGCTCGTCATGGCGAGCAGTTAGTTAACAATGGCCTCAATAACCCAACCCCCATAACAATTCTGATAGTTTTTACGGGAGGACTTTTGACTAGCTTGGGTCCCTGTTCATTGTCACTTTTACCAATAACAGTTGCATATTTAGCTGGATTTAAAAACAACCAAAACCCATTACAAAAAACGATTAGTTTTTGCAGCGGTATAGTTATATCACTAGTGGTGTTAGGAAGTCTAAGCGGTTTTTTAGGTAAAATTTATGGTCAATTACCAGGATTCTTTTCAATATTCATTAGTTTTCTAGCAATAATTATGGGTCTTAATCTGCTTGGGATTTTTAAATTCTCACTTCCATCTGGTCCTAACCCTGATATTTGGAAAAATCAAGTTCCTCCTACATTCGCACCAGTTTCAGCAGGTTTTGCTTTTGGATTAGCCTCATCGCCTTGCACTACTCCTGTTCTTGCAGTTCTTCTAGCCTGGGTTGCTAAACAAGGAAATCCTCTTAGTGGCACAATTTTTCTTGGAAGTTTTGCGATTGGACAAATTGTGCCTTTATTTGTAGCAGGTACCTTTGCAGCAAGTATCCCAAAATTATTATCTTTACGACCTATTGGGAAATGGGTTCCACCAATTAGTGGAGTAATTTTGTTAACTATAGGTCTTATAAGCCTTCTTTCTATTTGGATATAGAATAGATGAAAAAAATCAGCCAAGTTTTAAAGTGGCTTTCTAGCTTAAAGATTGCAATATTACTATTATTATTAATAGCTATTTCATGTGCCGCAGGGACTTTAATACCACAACAAGAATCAAATCAATTCTATTACGATAATTTCAATAAAAATCCTTTTCTTGGAATAATTAATGGGAATATATTACTACTTCTTGAATTCAATCATGTCTATACAAGCTTTTGGTTTTTATTCTTACTAATTTGGCTTGGTTTGGCTCTTGCAGTTTGTAGTTTTAGAAGACAATTACCGATACTTAAATCTGCATTAAACTGGATAGATTATAAATCCCCTCGTCAAATAGCAAAACTTTCTATTGCTCAAACAATAGTGAGTCATAATCACTCGGAGAGCTTAGAAAAGATTAAACTTAATTTAAAGAAGCAAGGTTGGAATGTAAAAGAAACAGAGGGAAGGATAGCTGCTCGCCAAGGAGTAATTGGCAGGTTAGGACCTATATTAATCCATCTAGGCATGATCCTATTAATGATAGGAGCAACATACGGATCATTAAATGGGAAAACCATAGAAAGATTTCTGGCCCCTGGCAGATCAATAGATTTATTAAACAATAATGAAGAGAAAGGGTTAACTATTGAATTGCAAAAGTTTAAAATTGAAAGAGACCCTCAAGGAAGAACTGAACAGTATACATCTAAAGTCAATATTATCGAGCCAAATGGAAATATTAAATCAAAAGAAATTAGTGTTAATTATCCATTAAGATACCAAGGCCTAACATTATATCAAGCCGAATGGGCTTTAGCTGCAATAACTATTCAAATAAATAATAGTCCAAAATTACAGATTCCAATAGAAGCTATTCCTGACCTAGGCGAACAAGTATGGGGGACAATTATACCTACACAAAAAGATGGTCAAAATCCAATATTATTAACCGTAGACAGTGAGCTGGGACCAGTAAGTGTTTTTGACAATGATGGTACATTACTTGCAACCTTAAGTATAAATAAGGAAGTAGAAGTCAAAGAAACCACAATAAAGATATTAAATATAATTCCAAGTAGTGGATTACTGTTAAAGTATGATCCTGGAGTACCTCTTGTATACACAAGTTTTGCGATAATACTTATTGGTGGTTCACTTAGTATTATTTCAACTAAGAAAATCTGGGTCTTACTTGAAGAGGAAAACTCTATGATTTATATAGGGGGATTAAGTAACAGAAATCTATCTGGTCTTTCAAAAGAATTGCCAAGTTTAATTAATAATTTAGATAATTAGCTCTAAATTATTTCTTTTTCCATGACATACTCTAATAATTGTATGAACATTACCTCTAGGATTAAAATCAGCTTCTAATTGCATCCACTTAGGATCAGAAACTTTAACAAAGTCATCGATTATTTTATTCGTAACTTCTTCATGAGATATTTTCTTTTCTCGAAAGCTATTTAAGTAAAGTTTAATTGCTTTTAATTCTATAACCATAGAATTTGGTTGATATTTTATTCTCAAAGTTGCAAAATCAGGATAACCCGAGAAAGGACATTTACATGTGAATTCAGGGAACTCTATTGAAATTTCATAATCTCTATTAGTGTTTGGATTTGGGAAACAATTTAAGCGCCCATCCTCTATTTCTCTCTCCCCATACATAATTCTCTCATTGATGTCTTTTTCTTGTCTAATCACATTTTATTGGCATTTAAATATCACATTACAGAAAAGCTTTATTAAAGATTGAAACTTTAAATAAATTCTTCCAATCAAAAGTAGCGGAATGACAACAAAAAGCTGTTTCGTATCATCAAGCACAAAAACAATCACGGCTGTCCCCCTTTAATAGAAACAAATAAAGGTTTTGCATGGACATCCGTCTTTCTGACAAACGAAATGGAACTCAAATAGAACCAAAAAGTGTGCATGGAATGCTTTGGCTACAAACTCATTTTGAATCTGAACATTGGGAGTCCATAAGTAATGATCTTGTGATAATTCCTACCAAGGATGCAGAAATGCTTGATCAAGATGCACAAAAGGCTGGTCTAAATGTAAATTTCATAAATTCTCTTACTCAAATAGACAAAATCTAAAAAAAATTATCTAAGATCCGAGGAGTTACCTAAAGTCATATGAAAAAGATAGAGGCAATAATTCGCCCATTTAAATTGGAGGACGTGAAAATAGCATTAGTAAATGCAGGTATAGTTGGCATGACAGTAAGCGAGGTAAGAGGGTTTGGGAGACAGAAAGGACAAGTTGAGAGATATAGAGGTTCAGAATTCACCGTTGAGTTTCTTCAAAAGCTCAAAATCGAGGTAGTAGTTCCAGATGAAAAATCTGAAATTGTTTTAAAAGCTATTGCTGATGCAGCCAAAACAGGAGAGATAGGAGATGGCAAAATCTTTGTTAGTCCAATTGATTCCGTTATTCGAATTAGAACAGGCGACAGAAACGAAACAGCTCTCTAAACCAAAAAATTCAAAAGAATAAAACATTCAACAATTTTTCGATTCCAATATCTTCCCCAACCTCATCACCCATCCAAAGAAGATATTCTTGATTTCCAGCAGGACCCTTTAAAGGCGATGCAATCAATCCTTTTGGGTACCATTCATATTTTTTAGATTCGTTTACTACGCCCTTTATAGCCTCCACATGTAGTGAATGATCACGAACAACCCCTCCTTTACCCACTTTGTCTTTGCCAACCTCAAATTGAGGTTTCACTAATACAAGCAACTCAGATCGATTAGATTGAAGAAGAGATTTAACACTAGGTAAAACAATTTTAAGAGAGATAAAAGATAAGTCTGCAACTGCGAAGTCTGGTATTGGATCTCCATCATTGAATAATTTTTCAGGAGTTAAATGCCTAATATTTGTACGCTCTAAAAGAACCACTCTTGGATCATTTCTTATACTCCATGCCGTCTGGCCATACCCAACATCTACTCCATAAACCCTTGCCGCTCCGTTCTGCAAAAGACAATCTGTAAACCCACCAGTTGAAATACCAGCATCTAAACAAACCCTATTCTTAATATCTAGAGGGAATTGATTAAAAGCTTCAGCCAACTTTTCACCCCCTCTAGATACATATTTCAAGGGCTGCGTAACTTCTATCTCAAGATCTTTTAAAACTTCTTGGCCTGGTTTATCAAGAATCTGACCGTTGATTGTTCTAACTTTGCCAGCTCTGATAAGCTTCTGAGCCTCTTGACGTGTTTTCACAAACCCTTTAGTCAGCAAGTGAAGATCTAAACGCGATTTTTTAGTCATTTGTTCACAAAAACAAACAGGAAACGGAACAAAAACCGCAGAACTCGTGCTTATCCTCTTTTTCAAGAGAGAATCTACTCAACTGACAAAAGGTTTTGTCTAAAAAGCTCAGGTATCCAACCAATGAAAATGAGCTATCTATCCATGGTCATTTTCATCTAACCTCAAAAAAACAAACTGGAGAAGTGCTTGAACTTCTACCTCCAGGAAGTTTTGCAATATTTGCAAATCAACCAAATGATTTGCCTCCCTTTCAAGTAATTGATTGCAAAGGAGGAAGATGCAGGGTAAGACAGCAAGCTTGGGGAAGATATGTTCATTGGGAAGTTGAACACAATAGACTCAAGTCAGCTTGACCTTGAGGATCTAAATTAATAGCAACCTTTAATTTTGTAGCACTTTGATTGAGCGTTACACAAACCCAGAGATGGGAAATATTTGGTCTGATCAAGCCAAATACCAAACATGGCTTGATGTTGAAATTGCCGCATGTGAGGCTAATTGCAAATTAGGGAAAATCCCCAAAAGTGCGATGGAAACAATTCGAACAAAGGCAAGTTTCAAACCAGAGCGCATCCTCGAAATAGAAGAGGAAGTTCGACATGACGTGATTGCCTTTCTAACAAATGTAAATGAATATGTTGGTGATGCTGGCCGTTACATTCACGTTGGAATGACCAGTAGTGATGTTCTTGATACTGGACTTGCACTTCAATTAAAGTCATCAGTCAAGCTTTTAAGAAAAGAGCTTTTATTACTTGAAGAGGCTATTAGAGATTTAGCAAGGCAACATAAGAAAACCGTAATGATTGGACGTTCTCATGCGATTCATGGTGAACCTATTACTTTTGGATTCAAGTTGGCGGGATGGCTAGCTGAAACTCTCAGAAACAAAGAAAGGCTAAACAGTCTTGAGAAAGACATATCGGTTGGGCAAGTGAGCGGGGCCATGGGTACTTACGCTAATACTGATCCAGAAATAGAAAGCATCACTTGCGAACTTTTGGGGCTGGAGTGTGATACTGCTAGCACTCAAGTCATCTCAAGAGATAGACATGCCAATTATGTACAGATTCTTGCTTTAATCGGATCTTCCTTAGATCGTTTTTCTACAGAAATTAGAAACCTTCAAAGAACTGATGTTCTTGAAGTAGAGGAAAACTTTGCTAAGGGCCAAAAAGGAAGCTCTGCAATGCCTCATAAAAGAAATCCCATACGAAGTGAAAGAGTAAGTGGTCTTTCCAGAGTTTTAAGAAGTTATGTCGTTGCAGCTCTTGAAAATGTAGCTTTATGGCATGAGAGAGACATAAGCCACAGCTCCAATGAAAGATTAATGCTGCCTGACACATCCATTACTCTACATTTTATGATTACAGAAATGACCGCAATTATTAAAGGTCTAGGAGTTTATCCAGATAATATGCTGAAGAATTTGAACATCTATGGAGGAGTAGTTTTTAGTCAAAGAGTTCTTTTAGCTTTAGTTGAGAATGGAATGAGTCGGGAAGATTCTTATCGACTAGTACAAAAAAATGCTCATTCAGCCTGGAATCAAAACGAAGGAAATTTCAAAAAAAACCTTGAGAATGATCCAGAAGTAATGAATAGTCTCTCAACAGAAAAACTTTCAGACTGTTTTTCAACCGAATTACATCAGTCCCATTTGAAAGTTATTTGGGAAAGACTTGGTATTTAACTATAAAAGCTGAATCAATTAATTTCAGTGAATACACTCTAAAAATGGAATAGAACTAGATTCAACTAAGATCCATAGTTAAATCTAGTTATATTCCATAGGGAAACTAGGAAACTTAAAAATCCTCAAACCAAGAACAATGTCCAATATGAAACGACTTGAGAAAGATAGCTTAGGTTCGATTGATGTTCCAAAGGATGCGCTATGGGGAGCTCAAACGCAACGATCAATATTAAATTTCGCTATTGGTGATGAGGTTATACCACTCGAGATTATTCATGCAATTGCTCAAATAAAAGCCTCTGCTGCTCAAGTGAATAATCATCTAGGTCTTATAAATACAAAAACCACACAATTTATTACCGAAGCAAGTTTAGAAATTATTGAGGGGAAACATAACGATCAATTCCCTGTGAAAGTTTGGCAAACAGGAAGTGGTACTCAAACAAATATGAACGTCAATGAGGTGATTTGTAATATAGCTTCAAAACGTTTAAATAATCCCTTAGGTAGTCATGATCCAATACATCCCAATGATCATGTCAATTGCTCTCAATCAACAAACGATGTTTTCCCAGCGGCAATCCAATTATCCACAATAGTCACCTTAAAAGACACATTAATTCCTGAATTAAAAAAACTCATTGATGTATTACATCAAAAAAGTAAAGAATGGAAAGATATTATAAAAATAGGACGTACTCATCTTCAAGATGCTGTACCTCTAACTCTTGGACAAGAAGTCTCTGCTTGGGCTGCTCAATTAGAAACTGCTTTAAGACGCATTGAAATCAATATCGAGGAACTTTATTCACTTCCACTTGGAGGAACCGCTATTGGTACAGGGCTTAATACTCCTAAGAATTTCGATACTTTAATTGCGCTTGACATAGCTAAAAAAACAAATTTACCTTTTGAAACTGCAACTAATAAATTTGCCATCATGGCTAGTCATGATGGTCTTGTAAATATGATGTCTCAACTAAAATTACTAGCCGTCACTTTTCTAAAAATTGTTAATGATCTTCGACTTTTATCTTGTGGACCGAGAGCTGGATTATCAGAATTACAGCTTCCAGCCAATGAACCTGGCAGCTCAATAATGCCAGGAAAAATAAATCCTACTCAATGCGAAGCCATGGCGATGGTATGCACTCAAATAATTGGCATGGACACCTCAGTATCGATTGCAGGAAGTGGAGGACATCTACAAATGAATGTCTATAAACCACTTATTGGCTACAATATTATAAAAAGCATCAACCTTATTCAAAATGCATGTAGGAGTTGCAGAGAGAATATGATTGAAGGTATTCAACCTAACAAAACAAAAATCAAACAATATCTAGATAATTCTTTGATGTTGGTAACCGCCTTATCTCCATCAATAGGATATGAAAAAGCAAGTAAAATAGCCCAATTAGCCCATGAAAAGAATCTAAGTCTTAGACAAGCTTCCAGCCAATTAAATTATCTTGATCAAGAAGAATTCGATAATCTCATTAGCCCAAAATCTATGATTGGAAGTGACTAAAAAAAGATTACTCACCTCAATTATGTCTTTCAGTCGCTGGATTGGTAAGTTCATGATTTAATTCTTTTGCTTGATTGATATCTTCAGCTTCACAGACTGGAAATCTATCCATTAGTTTCATCGCTGCCTTAGCATTATTTCTAAGTTGTCTACTCACAGCCTCGCAATAGGGAATCTGTGAAAGTAAATCATTTGTCCTTCTTAGAATTCTTACAACATCTCCTTCATCTAACGATGTATTTGAAATTAGATCAGTCCAAGTACTACCTCTCGCCCATGCTTCTACTAAGCCCATTAACTCTGAACTCCATAAGATTGGGATTTCTATACCAAATCGTTCTTGAACTCTAAATAATTCTCTTCGAATATTTGATAAATCATTGAATGCTTCGTCCGCAACTGCACTTGGAATAAATCCAGACCATAGATCAGGGCGATTGACCTCTGTCGCAATTGACTGAACAACTCCAGCTAATTCTGTTGGTGTTAGTTCATCAAAATGTCCACTCATCAAAGCCAAGCCCAGCCATAACTCATTTTCACCTCTAAAGGATCCAATACTCCTGCCAATCTCTGTAGGGTTTAAATCGTCCAAGCATCCGAAGTGATTTAGTACTTTAATTAGCGATAAGAAAGTTTCCCAGTGACAATTTGACCTGTCGTAAAGCATCTCCTCGCGTTCATGTATTTCAATACCCAGTTCGTCCATTTTGCGTCTATGTTTCTTTAATTTTTTCTTATCCCCCCATCGATGAGCTGGCTGAATCAATAATTCATCATCCAGAGATTGAACTAATTTAGCTTGAGATAAAACTTCACTAGCAAGATCATACTGAGCTGTTCTCATATCATTTTTCTGAGCCAAGTTTGAGATTATCAGAGCTATTTCATTGCTTAGTAAATCACCATGATGTATTTCACCTAGTCTACTAATTTCAGGAGTCGTAAGACATGACACGTCTAGACAAGTCAAATCAGCATAAAGACTAACAACTTCCTTGCAAGCAATAAGTATCCAAATATTTTCATCTGTTAAGCATAACAATTGAGCTTGTCTATCTCCTTTTTGTATTTTTTGAATAATGACTGCAGGTGTAACTTTACCTCGGAATTGTGATGTCTTCAGACTTATGAGAGTTCCATTATTTGCAAATTCTAAGGCTAAGATCAATTCATTAGATAAGGTTTCTGCTGATTGTTTTTGGAGAATTTTTAATAGTCTTCTTTCTTCCTTGAGATGACTTTTTATTTTCTCATATCTTTCAAAATCGGACCATGGTATGTCTTCTGAAAAAGTTTTATACTGTTTAAGCTCCTCTTTTAATCTTGATAACTCCTCTTCTTCTTCAACTAAATCCAAGCTCGCCAAGTATCTACTAAAGCTTCTCTCTATCAATTCTTTTGATTTATCTAAGTCATAACGCTGTAATAGATTCAGCACCATGCCATAGCTGGGTGTGAATTGACTAATCAGTGGATCGGCTGGACTTGTGGCTAATTGACCAGCTTCTCGAACCCCTTCGAATCGAGTTTGTAAAGTGACCACATAGCCTCTGGAGTCAAGCCCTCTTCTTCCAGCCCTACCAGCCATTTGTAAGAATTCACTACCCATTAATTGACGATGTCCATTATCTGATCTTTTCGACAACGTAGATATAATTGTGCTCCTAGCCGGCATATTGATTCCTGCAGCTAAGGTTTCAGTTGCAAAAACAACCTTTATCAATCCTTCTTGAAATAATTCCTCTATCAACTCCTTCCAGGCAGGAAGAACTCCTGCATGATGAGATGCAATCCCATTAAATAAAGCTTTTATATGTAAATCATCTCTCAAACCTTCTGAATTTAAAATTATATATTTTTCAAATCGATCTTGAATTAATTTTCTTTCTTCTTGGTTCACCAAACAAGTGTTAGCTATTGTTTTCACAGCCTTGTCACAACCACGACGACTAAATATGAAATAAATAGCGGGTAACATATTTCTTTCTGCCAACTTCGAGATAACAAAGCCCAGTGAAGGAGATTCAGGTTGAGAAGGCTTGGATAAACGTCCTCTCTTCTTATGTGATTTTGATGGGCGCCAAATTTTACAGTTTGGATGTAATCCATTTCCTTTATCATTGAGTAATGGATGAAGTCCTTTGGCACTACAAAAATTGAATTCCAGAGGAACTGGTCTTAAATCACTAGATATCAAATCTGTAGGCCCATGAACTTGCTCAATCCAATCAGTTAATTGCCCTGCATTGGCAACGGTTGCAGATAGCGCAACGAACTGAACTGATTTAGGACAATGTATAATTGATTCCTCCCACACTGTGCCTCTATGAGCATCATTCATATAATGACATTCATCAAGAACAACAGTTTCTATATCAAGTAGGGGGTCATCATTTCTATCTGCTGCTGCATAAAGCATATTTCTAAAAATTTCAGTAGTCATAACAAGAATCGAAGCCTCTCTATTCAGGCTTAAATCACCTGTTAAAAGACCCACATTGTTTGAACCAAATTGATTTCTAAAGTCTCTTAGCTTTTGGTTGGATAAAGCCTTTAAGGGCGTTGTATAAAACACCTTACTTCCGTGAGAAATTGCTCTATGAATTGCATACTCACCAATAAGTGTTTTTCCTGATCCTGTGGGAGCACTTACAACTACAGAGTGTCCTTGATTGAGTGAATCAATTGCTTTCAATTGAAATTCATCCAATGCAAAAGGAAAAATCTCCTCTGGATTTAAATTGTTTTGGAGGATTTCGTTTTCAGACGTATCTCTTGCTGAAGAAGCCATTACTAAACCTTAGACGAATATTCTATGACCACATAATTTTTGACGTGGATAAGTAATGAAATCAAGAAACTCAAGAAAAAATGTTAAGCCAACACCCAAATCTTCAACCCCAGAGGACAAAATAAAAATATGCCTGAAATCCCTAATTCTAGAATTCGTAAACTGAGGACTTGGGTTCCAGGAAAAAGATCATCAGAATTGATTGGTGAAGATGAAAATAAAAATCAAATCACACTAATTGACCTAGCAAGTAATGACTATCTGGATCTAGCAAGACATCCATTGTTAATTGAGGCAGCCATACACACCTTAGAAACTGATGGAGTTGGTTCTGGAGGATCGAGATTTATTACCGGCAGTAGAACTATTCATCAAAAACTTGAAACGAAGCTTGGAGAATGGCTTAATCGTGAGATTGTACTGCTATACCCGAGTGGTTTCCAGGCGAATCTAGCTGCAGTTTTAGCACTTGCTGATCGTCATACTCCTATTATTTGTGATCGTCTGATACACCATTCTCTACTTGTTGGAGTCAAAGCGAGTGGAGCAAAGCTCTTTAGATTCAAACACAACAATTTATCTGAACTAGAAAAGCTTTTAAAAAAATCCAAACAAAACAATCCTCGCAAAAAACCTTTAGTAATTACTGAAAGCATTTTTAGCATGGAGGGTACAACAGCTCCCATAAAAGAAATTTCAAAGCTATGCATTGAATACGATTCAAAGTTATTGATAGATGAAGCTCACGCGTTTGGCGTCATGGGTTCAGAAGGAAGAGGTGAGTCATTTGGACTCAAAGAACCAATTTCAATTATCAGTGGGACTTTCGGTAAAGCGTTTGGAAGTGGAGGAGCATTTCTAGCAACAGATAAAATTACAGGAGAAAATCTCATACAAAACTGTGGGGCATTTCGCTATACCACTGCATTAGCTCCTCCACTCTGTGCAAGTGCTTTCGCTGCATTAAATCTAATTGAAAGCAACCCTTGCTGGGGTGGCGAGCTGATAGAGAAATCAATAGAGTTAAGAGACAGATTATCTCAAGTTGGTTGGCAACGACCTGCTGGGAAAGGCCCAATAATCTCTATAATTCTTGGTTCAGACAGATTAGCCATGGATTATCAAGAAAGACTTGAGGCACAAGGCCTTCTAACTGTTGCGATACGACCACCAACTGTCCCGGAAGGTAAATCGAGGCTCAGAATAGTGATCAGACGAAATACTCCAGTTCAGGCCTTCGAAAGACTTGTCGACGTTCTTAAAAACAAATGAAAGAAATAATCGCTATGCATGGGTGGGCTGGTGATAGCAATCAATGGTCAAATTGGGAAAAGATATTTAAGTGTTTTGAATGGGAATGGCAAACTTCTGAACGCGGATACAAAGGCATAAATCCATACACCCCAAAATGGATTCACAACTCAAATCAAGTCAAAGCAAAAAGGGTTGTCATATGTCACTCTCTTGGTTCACATTTGATAGACAAACAAGTTTTACACTCAGCTACACACGTTATATTAATCAATAGTTTTAGTCGTTTTATTCCAAGTGGTAAAGAGAGTCGCCCTGTACAAATGGCTCTCAACAAGATGATGGATGCAATTAATACACCCAGTGAAGCGTCTATGTTAAGGAAATTTCATACAAAAGCTTATAAGCCGAATTATATAGATGCTGAGTCAATCGAAGCCAATCTCATCAACATCTCAGATCTAGGAAGGGTGAGATTAAAAAATGATTTAATTCGTCTGATTAATTCTAATTCTCTACCAATCGGATTAAATACTCACTCCAACGTACTTATTGTTAACAGTGAAGAAGACTATATATTGGCTAATCAAACGAAAGCAACGCTAGCTGAAGATTTAAGAAACCACTTAGAGTTCCGACCAAAAATAATCAACCTTCAAGACGAAGGGCATTCGATTACAAAAATTGAAAATATCAAAAAAATAAAACAATGGCTAGAATTTGATCATGCAAAAAACATGGTCTAGCCAAGTCAATAAGAACTTTAACGAAGCTGCATTAAGTTATGATGAATCAGCATCAATTCAAAAAAATACTGCTTTAAAACTCGCAAAAATATGTTCTTATCATTCAATTAAACATGGACTATGGGTTGACCTTGGTTCTGGCACTGGACTACTCGCTAAATCATTAGAAGATATCTATCCAAATCAATCTGTAGTGAGATTAGATAATTCTAAAAAGATGATTGATCAACATTCAGAAAAGAGTGTTAAACAACTTTGGGATTTAAATAATGGGTTACCTAAGTGGTCTAAGAAACCAAATTTATTAGCTTCAAGTTTTGTTTTACATTGGCTTGACAATCCACAAAAGAAACTTAAGGAATGGTTTAATTCTCTAAGCTTAGATGGATGGATTGCCTTAGCAATCCCAATCCAAGGAAGCTTTCCAGAATGGTATAAAGCGGCAGAAAAGGCAAATTTAACATGTACGGCTCTTGATTTACCATCATACGACTCACTGATTAGAGTCGTTCCGAAACAAAGTATTTTATATGATAAAATTGAAGTTGTTACACAAACAACTAAGAAGGCGACTTCTTTATTAAAACCGATGATCAAGGTCGGGGCACAAAGTAGTCAGAAGGAACAATTAAGTGTTTCAGATTGGCGACATCTACTGTCTTTTTGGCCAATTTCCAATAAGGATCAACAAGTAAGCCTTAGTTGGTCAATTCAGTTTTTATTAATAAAGCGATGAGTGCTTTTTCAAAAAGAATTATTATTTGTGGTACAGATACAGATGTAGGTAAAACGATAGTTAGTAGTTTTTTCGTCCAAGGTCTAAAAGGTATCTATTGGAAACCCATTCAAAGTGGAACAGAGGAAGGTACAGATACCAAAACTGTTTGCAATCTCTTAAATCTTGAACCTAACCGCTATATTTCTGAACGATATAAATTCAAGGCTCCTGTCTCTCCACACTGGGCTGCCGAACAAGAGTCTGGTTTTATTGAACCAAGCAATTTAAAATTACCTGACTTAGATGAATTAATAATCATAGAGACTGCAGGTGGTTTAATGGTCCCTTTAAATCGAGATTGGCTACAAATAGACCAATTAAAGGTTTGGGGAGCTCCAATAATTCTTGTAGCCAGAACTGGTCTGGGCACTCTCAATCACACCTTGTTAAGTCTAGAAGCCTTAAGACATAGAAATTTAGATGTATTAGGAATAGTATTAAACGGACCTCCACACAAAGACAATCCGAAGACACTAGAGCAATTTGGAGATACTAAAATTCTTGCATGTCTTCCTATCTTTGAAGAGGTCAGTGCAAAAGTACTTTCACAAGAATGGAATAAACAGCAATTAGATCAAAAACTTAAAGAATACATTCGACATTAAAAATTTTTTTTTTCTTAATCAAAAGATTATTTTGACTTCAATCAAGTTAAATAAAACAAGAGGGAAAACTAAATTTGATGAATGAGAAAGAAAATTCAAATCAAACTATTCAGAATCCTCATATATGGCCACCATTCACGCAACTTACATCTTCTAAACCTCAATTATTGGTTGAAAAAGCCAAAGGTGCCCTTTTACTTCCTAAAGAAAGAGCTCCAATAATCGATGGTATAAGTAGCTGGTGGGTCACTCTTCATGGTCATGCAAATGAATATATTGCTAAGGCTATCGCAACTCAAGCAGAGCAATTAGAGCAAATTATCTTTGCAGATTTCACTCATCCTCAAGCTGAGCTACTAGCTAATCGACTAAGTAAATTAACAGGTCTAGAAAAGTTATTCTTTTCAGATAATGGCTCTACAGCAGTAGAAGTAGCTTTAAAAATGGCTCGTCAATGGTGGATAAATAAAGGGGACAATCGATCTCAAATCATTGCATTCGAAGGTGCCTACCATGGAGATACATTCGGAGCTATGGCAGTAGGCGAACGAAATATATTTAGCGAGCCTTTTGATCAAATGTTATTTCCTGTTAGCAGAGTCCCTTGGCCTGAGACATGGTGGGGCGACGAAGATTTTGAAAGACGAGAAAAGGAGGTTTTAGAAACTCTTGATCACCTCCTAAAGACACCAACTATTGCTGTAATTCTTGAGCCATTAGTGCAAGGAGCGGGAGGGATGCGAATGGTTCGTTCTGAATTTTTAGTGGAAGTCGAAGAACGAATTCGCCAAGCTGATTCTTTACTGATTGCAGATGAAGTCTTAACTGGCTTTGGTAGGTGTGGAGAACTATTCGCTTTTAAAAGAGCAGGATTAAAGCCAGACCTCATATCACTCTCAAAAGGTTTAACCGGTGGATTCCTTCCTATGGGAGTTACTATGTCCAGCAAAAGGATTTCCATGGGTTTCCTTGGGGAAGATCCCAAGCAAACTTTCTGGCACGGTCATAGTTTTACAGCTAACCCCTTAGGCTGCGCAGCTGCCAATGCCAGCTTAGATCTTTTAGAAAACCGCCCTCAAAAATATTTGGATTTTGAGTCACGTCACCTACCTCATCTGCAAAAAATAGCTGAAGATCCAAGAATTGAATGTCCTAGAATTACAGGAACCATTGCTGCTTTTAATATTAAAGTGAAAGGTAAAAAAGGATATTTAAGTTCCGTTGGGAAAATCATGAAAGCAAGTGCATTGAGGGTTGGTGTTTTCATTAGGCCATTAGGAGATGTCGTGTATCTAATGCCACCACTGTGTATTACAGATGAAGAACTAGAAAAATGCTATTATGGGATTCAAGAGGGTTTAAATTCTCTATCATAAAAATTTCCTTACCAAGATTCTCAGCACATAGCTACATAATTATTTCTGAAATTAAAATTACATCAACCAACTTGGAGTAAAATTAAGGTTTCCGCCTCTTAAAAAAGCAATAAACAGTCCTAAAGCCAGGCTCAAGAAAATAGAGATAATTAAAAGAAGAAGTGAAAACAGTTCGCCTCCTGAGAATGGTCGCCTTACTCCAATCGACTTAGAAAATTGTACAGGTTTTATATTTGTTAAAGAAGGTTCCTTCTCCTGACTTATATGATTATTCTCTTTTTCTACAAATAAGTCATAGTTTGCCCTTAGGACAGGATCACTCAATAAATCATATGCCTCACAAACATGTTGAAATTGCCTTGTCGCCTCATCCCTTGGCAAAGATGTCGTATCCGGATGAAGTCGCTTACTTAATTGACGGAAAGCTTTTCTGAGTTCTGCGTTATTAGCAGATGGGGAAACACCAAGCAATTCGTAACAATTGGAAGAAGGGGTCAACTAAAGAAAATATGATCTAATAATGTATAGATTTTATCTAAATATCTCTGGTCTGACTATTTCTTAAAACAATTCAAAATGTCTACTGATAAAAACAAAAAGAAAGCAAACCATTTCAAGGTATGGAATGAGCTTAAATGGGTCCCCAGTGAAAAACAATTAGCTCAATTCATCCATTTGCAAGAGTTACTTAAAGAATGGAATAAGAAGTGTAATCTTACTCGTTTAGTTGATGGAGATGATTTTTGGACGGCACAAGTATGTGACAGCTTGTTGCCTCTTCATAAAGAACTTCAATACCCACAACTTTCTCATAAATATATCGACATTGGTTCTGGCTGCGGATTCCCTGGCGTAGCCATAGCTATAGCAATGCCAAATTCAAATATTACTCTTTTAGATTCTTCAAGTAAAAAAACGACTTTTCTCAAAGAGGTTTCTAACGAAATTGGATTAAATTCTCGTATAACAGTCGTAACTGAACGAGCTGAGATAGCAGGAAGAGATCCAATCCTTCGAAATAATTTTGACTATGCGATTGCAAGAGCAGTTGCCTCTACAAATGTAGTAGCAGAATATCTGGTACCTTTTTTAAATTCGACAGGTCAAGCGCTCATATTTAAAGGAAGCTGGAGTGAAGCAGAGCAACAAACGCTAAAAAAAGCTTTAACTGAACTAAACGCAGAGATCCAACAAACACATAAATTTGTACTCCCTAATAATCGAGGTATTAGGAATATTATTAGGGTTAGTTCCATTAATAAATGTCCCAATCTATATCCAAGATCAATTGGTAAACCCAAAAAACAACCTTTAGGTTACTAAATTCCCCATAATCTATCTCTTCTTTCTCCACCCAATCTGTCTTTCAATTTTCTTAGTACAAAGGGGATTTCAGAGCTCCACGGGCTATTAATCAAAACTTTTTTCAAGTCATCCTCGCTGACTTCACAATCCAAACAATCTGCATTTGCGCCTGGGAACCAATGTCCTCCTCTGCCTAAAAGACCATAACGATCTTTAGCAAAGCTTTCCAAATCCCAAGCCTCTAATAAATTATTTAGCCATAGCAAAATAGGAATATTAATCTCTCCTGGAGTTTTGTCCCAACTAGGTAAACCTATCCTCCAAGTAGTCAACCATGAATCTCCAAGCGACTTATAGGAGGCATCCATTAAGCGTCTATCTATAATGTCAATCAACCCGTACATGCTATCCATTTTAGAAATCGCACTTAAATGAATATCCAGATCTTCGGGATTGGACGCTCCAACACTTAATGTATGAATTCTTTTATCCCTCAAACAAAACAGATCATTAAATTCTATTGGATGCAAAGGACTACATAAATCTAGAAGTTTCAATGACGGTGTATGTAAATGACCTCCCTTATCAGTGGGACTTATAATAAAAACCCCCATATCATTAGCATTCGCTGATTGCAATGCTCTTTCGTTTTCCTGACGAATATAATACCAATGCAAATTAACATAATCAAAAAGCCCTGTTTCAATTGATTTAATTATCAGGTCAACGTTTGCATGCGTTGAGAAGCCAATATGATCAATAAGACCATGTTTTTGCCAACGACGAACAATCTCTAGACATCCACCAGGACGAATAGTCATATCTAAGTGCTCAGGAAGATTGATACCATGAATAGCTAATAAATCAATTTTTTTGGAACCTAAT
The DNA here is from genome assembly GCA_003284375.1 of Prochlorococcus sp. AG-311-J23. GTDB lineage: Bacteria > Cyanobacteriota > Cyanobacteriia > PCC-6307 > Cyanobiaceae > Prochlorococcus_B. The sequence goes on along the minus strand of QBVL01000002.1, from coordinate 37,385 downwards.
CTACTCATACTTAACTCGAGTTCTTGCTCGAACATAGAAGGATCATTATTGGGGGGGACTTTCGTTTGCAGTATTCTTTTTGGGTCATCGATTTGATCGAAGGCCCAGCCTATCTGACGTTCTGATGTTCCATAATGACGAGCAGTTTCTATATGATGCATACCTTTTTGAGACGCATGTTTAATAGTTTTTTGCAAGATTTCTTGTTCTTGATTATTAATTTCTTTAGGATCTAAATCCTTCCAGCTTTGTTGAAAGCGCATTCCTCCCAGAGATAAGACTGGCATCTGAATCTCTGTACGCCCAAATCTTCTTCTAGGGATTGAATTGTTTGTAGTATTTTTAATCCTTGCCACTTCTATATTTCAAAATCAAGTAACCGGTGGTAAACCTAAATTCCTAAAATGATGATTTTGTATAACTTCTTCCAGTTTAATTAAGTCTTCAAAAGAAACCCAATCTATGCAATCAACAGGGCAGGTATCTATAGCTTCTTGTATTAATTCATCACTATCTCCATCTTGTCTAAAAGCTCTTGCTCTTCCCTGTTCTTGCTCCATTGCAAAAGTGTTCGTAGCAACTGAACTGCAGTATGTACAGCCAATACACTTTCTCTCGTCAACCCAAACTGCTCTTTCCCTTAATTTCCCTCCAAGGACTGGATCTCTACCACTGAGCTCGAAATGTTTATTATTAGTTGCTTCGAAAGCAGGATTTACATCATGAATATCAGATAATTTCTGGTGTTCATTAAACCTAGTTTCAAAAGTTTCGCTAGGATCAAAAGTCAATGTTCAAAAATTATCCTAGGAATCCCAACGGGTAACAACTAGTTCAATAGATCCATCTATATTTTGTTTTTGCTCGGAAATTTGAAATCCCTCTTGAGCTGTTGACTGTAGAACAGTATTTAGAGCATACCTTTGAGTCACTTGAGCTAAAAATCTTTCAACTGGTATTGATTGCTTCCAGAGATCCAAGTCCGTTACGAGTTCATATGATTTTGAACCTTCATTCCAGCGAAAACCAATATCTCCCCCTTTATTCATTTCTATAGTCATTTCAGCTTTGACAGTCTGACCTCTATAACCTCTTACGAGGTTTTCACCTTCTTGAGGTAAGTAGCCCAAATCAATTAGAGCCTGTTTTAAAAACTCTTTCTTGCGAAGTTGTGTTTTTACTGTGCTGAAATGTGACATCAGTGGATTTCGGCTGGAATTGTCTGTTTTTGAACCCGTTTTTGAAGAAAAGCTTCAGAGGTGGGTTTTCTCTGCTCAACACTGCCAAGTGCAGCTTCAAGCTTTTCTGTTAAATCAATACATCCTTCGCCAACGATCCCTTCGACGGTCTCTTCAACCCGTCCATCTTGTCGTATCTTAAACCGCAAAGTGCGTAGAGACATATTAAAGTGGTTTAAGACATTGATGATATCGACAAAATACTTAAAAAGCGAGTTACTTATTATAAAGATGTGTTTCTAAACAAATAATCAGACCAATAGACCATCATCAATTAATGATTTTAATTTTTTTTGTACCTCTTTATTGTCCAATTGCTCCAAAGCTGTCCTTGCTTCATACCTGACAGAAGGCTCACGATCATTCAATAAAACAGAGATAAAAGCCTCTACTATTTGACTTTTGATTTCCTCACTCAAATGAATGTAAAGGCGACCAAGAGACCAAATACAGTTACTCCTAACGAGTGGTTCACCATCAATATGCAAACTTTCAAGTAATTGATTTGCTGCGGGTAAAGAGCTCTCTAATGAATTTAGGCCAACCTCTGCTAAAGAACTGGATGCCCAAAGTCGAACAGCAGCAACATCTTGTTTTAATGCATTAATCAAAGGCTCAAGAACGGGGGCATTTGAGTAATTTCCAAGACTCCAAGCGGTAGCTTTTCGCACATAAGCATTACTATCGAACCTCAACAAATGCAATAAAAGATCAATAGCTTGTGGACAAGGGTTTCTACCCAAAGCATAAACAGCGCTCATCCTCACGACAGGAGAGGGTTCATCAAGTAATGGCACTAACAAGGGAAGAGCTCTGGGATCTCTATGTTCACAAAAGACTCTCAGTCCTTGAAGTCTTTCTTCATTTCCAGATTGAAGCCATTTCAATGCAATATCACACTTTTTTGATGAATTCACTAGATCTTCATCAGTTTTATCTAGTTCGAGTTCATCTAAAGTATCTCCAGCCAACTGAGCAGCTAATTCTCTAGCCAAGAGATCAGGGTCTATGGCCAAATTAGCCAACCCTTCTTTGCTTAAATTTTGATTTGCATCATTCATAGCCCTGACTGAAGAAGAGCAATCTTAATTCATTGGTGCTGGTGCGAGCATATCCCCAGGCAGCCATATCCGTGCGCTGACTGCAAATAAAGCGATACCAAAAAGAGCAACAATCAAAATAGGGAAAAGCGTTGTACGTAAGAAACCCAAGGTTGCAAGTGAATTAGAATTTCATTCTCCTCTAATTTTTGACCATTTGGCTATGAAGGGTCAAATTATTGAGTTATTTAGTCTTGTTTTCTTTATTAAAAACACACAAATCACAGAAATGGAGAGTGCAATCCAAGCGCTCATTTCTTGATGTAACAAGAAAGCTCCAATAGTTACTAAGCCACCATAGAGAATTCCTGAGCCCAATAAGAAGCGAGATCCAAGTGTAGATAAAGAGTCAACTGGATCAATATTTAAAGTTTTCCTTATTTTTTTCCAACCAGGGCCTGGGGGGTTTACTTGTTTAACAAATTCATTGAGTGTCTCTTCTGACTCTGGCTTAGTAAAAAACAAAGTTAACAACCAAATTACAGCTGAAAATGAAGTAGTAAATAAGAGTCTTTTTCCAAAGTCTTCAATCATGAAATAAGGCGAAACTGAAGTGATTAAGCCTATAAAAAAACCACTAAGCATTGCCGAAAGTTCCGCTAGAGCATTAACTCGCCACCAAAACCACCTAAGGACAAGAACAGCACCTGGGCCTGTACCTATCGCAATAACAAGTCTAAACATTGAACCAATACTATTACTAAATAAAGCCGTGAGTACTCCAACTAAAAGCAAGAAAATACTTGCAAGCTGGCCCATAAAAATCGTTTCTCTGGGCCCAGCCGATGGCCTCACAAATCTTTTATATAGATCATGAGCAAGATAACTTGCCCCCCAATTGATTGAAGTACTTACGGTACTCATAAATGCAGCGACCAACGAAGCCACTACTAATCCAAGTCCAACAGGTGGCAAATATTTCACCGCGAGATTTGGATAACTTAATTCCCAGTCAGTTTGTTGAGGCAGAAGGACTAAACCAGCTAAGCCAACTAAAATCCAAAGCCAACTGCGAACAATATAATTAATAATTAAGAAAACTATTCCTGCCAAAGTTGCTTGTTTTTCATCTTTCGTAGCCAATAAACGTTGAATAAATTCCCCACCACCGTCACTACGTCTAAAACTCCACCACTGCAAAGAAATAAAAGCGAAGAAAGTAGTAATAGTTATTCCTGAGCTATCCAACCAATTGAAACCATTTTTATTTAATGTCCATGGAAATAAAGAAAGCAGCTCAGGTCGATCTAATGACTCTAACTTTGTCAACAAATCCGTCATGCCACCTGAAGCATCAAGTGCCACAAAGCAAACAGCAAATGCGCCTAAAAGAGCTAATACTAGTTGTACAAAATCATTAATCACTACTGCCCAAAGCCCGCCTATTACAGTGTAAACAAGCAAAAACAAAGCAACTAAAATCATTAAAAGTATCGTGTCAGTAAAAGGTCCAAAAACAATATGTCCATCTACTACTCCTAATGATTCAGCTACTTTACGCATTGCTAAGAAAGCGTAACCAATCCCTATACAGTTAATTGGAACTGAGAGTAAAAAAGCTTTTATACCTCTTAAGTAAGCTGCTGATCGCCCCCCGTAACGTAATTCAGTGAAGGCTGCGTCAGTCAATACTCCACTACGCCTCCAGAGTGGAGCAAATATAACTGTCATAGCAACATGTGCAAGACCAAAACTCCACCACTCCCAGTTTCCCGCTAAGCCTCTAGTCCCAATAATGCCGGCTACATATAAAGGTGTGTCAATCGAAAACGTTGTTGCAGCCATAGACATACCTGCAAGCAAGCCATTCAGACGACGACCCGCAACAAAATAATCTGCTTCATTATGATTTTTTAGCGATATATAAATTCCTAATACCAAGGAAAAGGTCAAATAAACAAATAAAATAAACCAATCAATGAATGTCATAAGATCCCATAAGACACATATTTCCTGCTTAATTGATTTTTATTTTATCGATTGTTTGCCTTCTTAATTGTCCACATGCCGCATCTTTATCTCTACCTCTACTAGCACGAACACTTACAGCAACTCCCCTATTTTCTAATAGATCTCTAAAGGCATTAACTCTGGATTGGCTTGGTCGCTTAAAGTTCTCTTCAGCAATTGGATTATAAGCTATCAAATTAACATGACTCTGAAATCCTCTCATCAAATCAGCTAACTGTTCTGCATGAATATCTTTGTCATTTAAACCACCTAGAAGTATATACTCGAAGCTTACTCTTCTACCAGTGAGTTCTACATATTTTTTACAGTCTTTTAGTAATGAACTAATTGGATATGAACTCGCCGAAGGGATTATCAATTCACGCAACGTCTGATTAGGTGCATGAAGGCTGACTGCAAGAGTAAATTTAACTCTTCCCAAACGGTCTTGAGCTAATTTTGCTAAATCTGAAAGAGTATTCGGTATCCCAACAGTACTAACAGTTATCTTCCTTTGACCAATACCAATATCATTTGTAAGACATTCGATAGATTCAAGAACATTCCGAATATTTAGAAGTGGCTCGCCCATTCCCATAAATACGACATGAGTGGGCCTCCTATTCATTGTTTCTCTAACACTTATCACTTGATCGACTATCTCATTGACATTAAGAGATCTATTAAGCCCCCCCTTCCCAGTCGCACAAAATTTGCAACCCATAGGGCAGCCAATTTGACTTGAAACACAAACAGTAAGTCTTTTATCTGTTGGTATTCCTACTGTTTCTACAATCTCTCCATCAGAAGTTCCCATTAATAATTTTAATGTCTCATCTTCGGCTACAACTCTATTAATTTCGTCGAGTCTTCCAATCCTAATTCCTTTACTTTCTAATGAATTTCGCCATTTTTTTGGAAGAACACTTATTGAATCTAAGCTTTTTGCCCCTCTTTGGTAAATCCATTCATGTATTTGCCTACCACGAAAAGCCTTTTCACCTTCCTGACAAGCAAATTGTTCAAGATCTTCCGAACTTAAGCCAAGCAAGGATGAATTACTTGATAGTTTAGGAAGTTTTGTCACCAATTCATTAAGCCATGTCCCAATTTAAATTCCAAAAGAACTAACGCAATAAAACCAATCATTGCCCATCTACCATTAACTCTTTCAGTATGTGTGTGAAAGCCATAGCGAGGTAATTTACGCTTGGGGACTACTGGTGGATCAATCATCGATGAGCTTTTAAGTGGGAGTACTAAATATTAGAAAATTTAAAAGAGTAATGTAGAAAAATTCACTTATTCATCTGAAAGCAAGCCTTCTTCTTGCAATCCCTCCAACGCAGCAGGATCTGGCGTTTGGTCTTCAGGTGATTCATCATCTCCTATTGGGCGTGCAAATGCAGCAAAATTACTGGTTGTAGGGTCAATTCCATGCCTACTTCTTGTTGCTTCTAAATCCTCTGCGCTTGGATCAGCCAAAACAGAGGTGTTCTTCACAACTGGGGAAGAAGGCATATCAACAGTATAGTCAGGCCTGAGGTTTTGTATCCTTCTGTAACCAGCTGGATCTTCTGCAAGAATATCTGGATGAGGACCTGCTTCCGCATTTAACTCTTCAACAAAGCCACTAAAACCTGTACCGGCAGGAATCAGACGACCAATAATGACATTTTCTTTAAGTCCACGAAGCCAATCAGATTTACCTTCAATAGCCGCTTCGGTAAGAACTCGGGTTGTTTCTTGGAATGAAGCCGCTGATATAAAACTATCGGTATTAAGTGATGCTTTTGTAATACCAAGTAAAACAGGAGTGAATTCAGAGGGGGCACCTCCAGTAATCGATATAGCCTGATTTGTATCTTCAACTTGCCTGAGTTCTATCAGCTCTCCTGGTAGAAATGTTGTATCTCCAGCATCTTCTATTCTAACTTTACTAGTCATCTGCCGGACAATAACTTCTATATGTTTATCGTCTATAGCTACCCCTTGAGATTTATAAACATTTTGAACTTCACTTACCAACCTATGCTGCAGCTTAGCTATAGCCTCTTGAGCTGCATCCATTAAAGGTTTTTTATCACGCAGGTCTACAAAGAAACATTCCAAAAGCTCATGTGGATTTACTGGGCCATCAGTCAAGAATTCACCAGCTACAACTTGCTGGCTATTTCTAACCATTACGTTACGACCTAGCAAAATTGGATACTCAGAAATCACATCATTGTCCTCAATAATAGATACCACTAAGGAGTCATCGTCATCTCCTTTTTTAATATCTACTGTCCCGGATTTTTTGCATAAAATAGCTGAATCCCTGGGTCTTCGAGCTTCGAGTAATTCCTCAATTCTTGGTAAACCTTGAACAATATCTCCTGTTTTTTGTCTTTCAAAAACCAACAAAGCTAAACCATCTCCTCTTTGCACCAGATCACCGTCACGAACATGAAGGACAGAATCTGGTGAAACCATATAAGGTCTACCAAGACGTAACTTAACTTTCTTTCCATCTATACTTTCTATTTCACCACAAGCACCTATTGATTGATCTTTTGAAACGGATTCACCATCTACTACTCTTTGTCCTACCTTCAAAAGAGTAGTTCCTTTGGAATCAATTGTTATTGTATCTTCATCCCTTTCAACGATAAGTCGACGGACTGGATCACCGTCAACCGCATCAGGGAGTTGAACGACACCTTCCTGCTTACACAAGATCTGCGTTGTAGCCACAACGTCTCCGGCTGCAACAACTTGAGCGTTTTCAATCTGTAATTTAGTGTGTGTTGATCCGTGGCTAGAATCAGACGTAGTATCTCTTCTGACTAAAATACTTTCAAGAATTACTAATTTCAATCTATCACTATTCTTTGAATTCAAGTCTTGTACAACTTCTACGTCTACTGTCATCTGTGGCGTCGTGTCAAATGTCTCAAGAATCAGTTGGGTTCTCAATAATTCAATACCCTCAACAGATTTAATAAGTTCACCATCCTTAAAAGCGAGTCTTTGAGAGGCTTTTATTCCTAATGATGGACCTTTCGGTTGTTTAACATGCTTTAATTCAGGCAATTGTGCCTGATCAGGGATAGTGAATTCCTCTACAGGTCTTAATAAAAGACCTTTACCTTCTGGGGTCTCAACTGATTGAACCATTACCATTGAATCAGTCTTAATCCCTTTTGCGATAGTTTCACCGGGATTAACTATTTGCCCATCTCCTTCAAATCTATCAAGTGCTTTACTTTCTTTACAAAGTTTAAAAGTACCGCTTCTCACAATTATTTCTCTGAGAATATCATTTTTCTGAGTAACGGTAACTATTCCGGCAGTTTGACTAAAAATATCTTTAACAACTTCTGTCCCTGCCTCTATCCATTGGCGATCTTTGATCATTAATAATGAAATATCCTTATTGATTTCATGAGTCTCTTGAGGAATCCATAAGAGAGTCCCCCCTTTACTTACCTCATAGCCATTCTTTGCGGAACGAGCTTTCTTAATTGTCAACCCAGGGGCATATTTAACAAGTCCACCTGTTTCAGTTTTAAAGCGATCATCTGATAACTCAGCTATTACCTCGTTATTCCCAATTTTACTTCCAGGGATAGTATTCAATCTATAACGTGTATTATCTTGAGCTTCAAGATGCCATATTTCGCCTGAGTGTGTGGACTCTTCAAGTAATTGAAAATCATTTAAAGTCATTGATGTTGTGACTATTTGAACTTCTCTAGAGTCACCGATAGAATCTCTGAGCCTTACTTCTCCTCCGAACTCACTTGCCTGGCTTGCTTCAGCTAAAACTTGTCCCTCCTTTACAGCCATATTGCCAGATATAACTGGCAATGCATTAGGAGGTAAATTGTATACGTCTCCGGCAAGCACCCAAAGTCGACCAAGTCGCTGAGCTTTAAGAGTAATATTTCCTTGCCTATCAGTGACCTCTCTGGGTTGGATAATTGTTTCGTACCTAACTTGTCCAGCTAGATCGCATATAACATCTTTAGTAGCCTTTTCAACGCTTTTTTGTACAGTACCACTAGCAATCTGAGCAACCGTTACATCTGTTTCAATGTTTTGACCATTGTCTACAAACAGTAGAGAACCAATAGGTACATCAATTTTTTGAGGTTTTCCACCAGTTGTCGGAATAATACTTAAGCTGAAATCAACCTCTGCTTGCTGAGCTTCAACACCATGTGGAGTTCTATAACCTCTTACTCGTGCCTTTGAACCAAATTCAATTTTTCCTGAAAGAGTGGAGCGAACGACACCAGTTTCTGCTGTTGAAACCCCACCAGTATGGAAAGTTCTCATAGTTAATTGGGTACCTGGCTCCCCAATAGATTGAGCAGCAACAATACCTACTGCTTCCCCTAAATCAACGAGTTGATTATGCGCCAGCGCCCAACCATAACATCTACGACAAACTGATCTTGTCGCCTCACATGTAAGAGGAGATCTAACCCTCACACCTTGTATGTGTGATTGTTCAAATTTCTTAGATAGCTGAGGATCAATTTGAGTATCTCTCTCAGCTAAAACTTCTTGGTCTGCATTAACTACTGCTTCGGAGGTCAAGCGTCCAACAACCCTATTACCAAACTTCCCATCTTCTGCACTTATTAAAATTGATCTCGTAGTACCACAATCCTCTTCTCGAACAATTACATCTTGAGCTACATCAACCAAGCGTCTAGTTAAATACCCAGAGTCAGCAGTCCTTAAAGCAGTATCAACAAGACCTTTACGAGCTCCATAAGAGGAAATAACATATTCAGTTACCGTTAGACCTTCTCTGAAATTAGTTCGTATGGGCAAGTCAATGATCTCTCCTTGAGGATTAGCCATTAATCCTCTCATTCCAACAAGCTGACGGACCTGAGACATATTTCCTCTCGCTCCTGAATTAGCCATCATCCATACTGAATTCAATGGATCATTTTGATTGAAATTCTTTTTAACTGCATCAACTAATCTTTCATTAGTCTCAGTCCAAGTATCTATAACTTTTGTATGCCGCTCAACCTCAGTAATTTCTCCTAATCTATAACATTCTTCTGTCGCGGTGATTAGTTCTTCGGCCTGACCAAGTAAATCCTGTTTTGCCTCTGGAACCTTTAAATCGTCAACAGAAATTGAAACTGCTGCCTGGGTTGCATATCTAAAACCAAGATCTTTCAAGTTATCTGCCATAGCAGCAGTTGCAGCTGTTCCATGATGCTTGAATGCCCATGCAACTAAATTTTTCAAAACTTTCTTATCAACTACTTTATTTCTAAATGGAGGAGGGGTTTTAGAGAGTCTTTGGACAATTTTCACCTCTGCTGCTTTCTTTGATTTAGAGCCTTTTTTTGCTTTTGATTTAGGAGAGGATTTACGAGTTTTAGGAGAGGAAGAAGTCATAACAAAATGCTATTCAAGAAAAAGTGGATTTGTTCTAAGATTTATGAGGTTGCGGCTACGGCGTCAATAATTGTATGGTTCATCACGACTCGGCCCACCGTAGTCAATATATAACGACTAATTAAACTTCCATCTTCATCTAATCGGTCACGCCGATATGTCCATTCCTCAATACGAGTACCATCTTTCAAAGTCTCTGACTTTCGAGGTTTCTGAAGCTCTTCATCATCCTCTATTTCACCAGAGAATCGAACCCAAACCCAATCATGTAAATCTATTCTTTTATCTTCAAGAGCTTGTAAAACGTCTTCAAGTGATGCATAGGTATTTGCATAATCTCCGAACTTCGGCTGATTTGCTTGAGGCTGAATTGCAGTTAGGTAGTAAGACCCCAAGACCATATCTTGAGATGGGGTAACTATTGGATCCCCAGTTGCAGGGGATAGGATATTGTTACTCGCTAGCATTAACATCCTTGCCTCTGTTTGCGCCTCAATTGCCAAAGGTACATGAACAGCCATTTGATCTCCATCAAAATCAGCATTAAAAGCTGGACAAACTAATGGATGTAGTTGTATGGCACGTCCAGCAACTAATTTAGGCTCAAAAGCTTGAATGCCTAATCGGTGCAAAGTAGGAGCACGGTTGAGCAGGATAGGATGACCATCTATGACTTCCTGCAATACCTGCATTACTTCATCGTCTGCTTTCTGTATTAATTTCTTTGCAGCTTTGATGTTATTGACAATATTCTGGCGAATCAATCTATGAATTACAAATGGCTGAAAAAGCTCTATCGCCATTTCCTTTGGCAATCCACATTGATGCATTTTCAACTTGGGGCCAACTACTATTACCGAGCGACCTGAATAATCAACTCTTTTTCCAAGCAAATTCTGTCTAAATCTACCTTGCTTACCCTCGATAATATCGCTTAATGATTTCAAAGGGCGATTATTTGCACCAACTACAGTTCTTCCCCTTCTACCATTATCAATAAGAGCATCTACAGCCTCTTGTAGCATCCTTTTTTCATTTCTGACTATTATTTCTGGAGCTAGTATTTCCTGAAGACGAGCGAGACGGTTGTTCCTATTAATTACTCTTCTATATAAATCATTTAAATCTGAGGTAGCGAATCTGCCCCCATCTAGTTGCACCATAGGTCTCAAATCAGGAGGTATTACAGGTATCGCATCTAAAACCATCCATTCTGGACTTGCACTTGTAGCAATAAAGTTATCTATTACCCTTAATCTTTTTATAAGCTTAGCCCTTTTTTGACCTTTACTCGTAGCAATTTCTTCTCGTAATTGCTCAGCAACTTCTTTTAAATTTAAATCTTCAAGTAATTGTTTTAAGGCCTCTGCACCTATGCCAACGATAGGTTCATTCTCAATAGTTGAATCCTCAGCATAAATCTCGTCTTCAATCTCAAGCCATTCATCTTCTGTAAGTAACTGCTTATATTTTAGATCTTTACTATCTCCAATATCTAAGACCACATAACAATTAAAGTAAACAATTTGCTCAACATCTCTTAGAGGCATATCCAACAAAATAGCTACATAACTAGGAATACCTTTTAAATACCAAACATGTGATACGGGCGCTGCTAATTTAATAAATCCCATTCTATGTCTCCTTACCCGACTTTCTGTTACTTCAACACCGCACCTCTCACAAACAATGCCACGATGTCTAACCCTCTTATATTTCCCACAATGACATTCCCAGTCCTTTGAAGGACCAAAAATCTTTTCACAAAACAATCCATCCATTTCAGGCTTAAGTGTTCGATAATTTATTGTTTCTGGCTTAGTTACTTCTCCAACAACCTGACCATTAGGCAAAGTTCTTTGCCCCCACTCCATTACTCTTTCAGGCGAGGCTAGTTTTATTTTTACATAATCAAAATGATTTTCCGTACGTAGATTGCTATTAGTCATGAGAGAATTAGTGTTTTTAGATGATTTGTTTAGGTTGAGTCGATTACTCTTCGTATTCTTTCCCTAATGATTCATATGTAGGTCTACTTGGCGTGCTTCTACGAGGGTTCACATCTTGCATTAGATCAACTTCTTTTCCATCATCGGTATAAACTCCAATATCTAATCCCAGGGACTGAAGTTCTCTCATTAAAACTTTGAAAGATTCTGGAGTCCCAGGCCTTGGAATTGGCTTGCCTTTAACAATCGAATTAAGAGCCTCATTCCGACCTTGCATGTCATCAGACTTTACCGTTAACAGCTCTTGCAAAGTGTATGCTGCCCCATAAGCCTCAAGTGCCCATACCTCCATTTCCCCAAGTCTCTGTCCACCTTGTTGAGCCTTTCCACCAAGAGGTTGTTGAGTAACTAATGAATATGGACCTGTAGAGCGGGCATGAATTTTATCATCGACTAAGTGAACAAGTTTTAGGAAGTGAGCATAGCCAACGGCAACTGGTTGATCAAAAGGCTCACCTGTTCGACCATCTTTAAGGAGTAATTTTCCAGGGTCTTTAGGGTTATATACCCATGATTTACCTGGCTGCTTTGCAGCCTCCTTTAAATAGGCTTGTACAGTCTGATTAGACATTTCTGGTCCATACATCTCATCAAATGGGACAATTTTAACTCGGCAATTCAAGTTTGAGGCAGCCCAACCCATGAGAAGCTCAAATACTTGCCCTACATTCATTCTGCTTGGGACTCCAAGTGGATTGAGGCATATGTCTACAGGTGTGCCATCAGGAAGATAAGGCATATCCTCTCTTGGTAGTATTCTGCTTATAATTCCCTTATTTCCATGCCTGCCTGCCATTTTATCGCCAACTTGGATTTTTCTGCGTTGCGCTACATAGACTCTTACAACCATATTTGCGCCAGGTGGTAGCTCATCACCTTGCTCTCTTGTATAAATTCTCACATCAACTACTCGTCCTCTTTCAGTTGAGGGAACTCGTAGAGAGTTATCTCTTACATCTCTAGCTTTTTCTCCAAAAATAGCTCTTAAAAGTTTTTCCTCAGGCGGCTGATCTGATTCCCCTTTAGGGGTTACTTTCCCAACAAGTATGTCACCACTCTCAACAAAAGCCCCTATTCGTATTATTCCCATTTCATCCAAATTCCCAAGACTTTCTTCTGAGACATTTGGGATTTCTCTTGTTATTTCTTCTGGACCTAGCTTGGTTTGACGAGCTTCTATTTCATATTTTTCTATATGTACAGATGTATATAGATCATCTTTAACTAACCTTTCACTAACAAGAATTGCATCTTCATAGTTGTAGCCTTCCCATGGCATGTATGCAATTAATACATTTTGACCAAGAGCTATTTCCCCTCCCTCACATGCCGAACCATCAGCTAAAACTTGCCCCACGATTACTGGGTCACCATTAAAAACTATAGGCCGATGGTTTAGGCAAGTATCTTGATTAGATCTCTGATATTTTTGCAAGTAATGAGTGTGATCATTTCCCTGATCATCGGTAACGACAATTGCATTCGCATCAACATAAGTCACAGATCCATTTACTTTTGAAATCGGAACCATTCCTGAGTCTCTAGCAACTTGAGTCTCCAAACCAGTCCCAACCAAAGGCCTTTCTGGACGCAAAAGAGGAACTGCTTGTCTCTGCATATTGGAACCCATCAAAGCTCTATTAGCATCATCGTGTTCCAAAAATGGAATTAAGGATGCAGCCACAGAAATGACCTGTACTGGAGATAGTTGGACATAATCAACTTGTTCAGGAGAAACTGTTTCAAAATCTTGTCGATACCTAACTGGAACAAGTTCTGCCATTATTTTGCCCTCTTCATTTGTAGCTACATCACCTGGGGCAACCCTACATTCATCTTCTAAATCTGCAGAAAGATAAATAGGATCACCTTCCTTGAGTAATCGACCATTTTCTACTTTCCAAAATGGTGTCTCAATAAAACCGTATTCATTTACTCTTGCGTGAGTTGCTAACGAATTAATCAAACCTGCATTTGGTCCTTCAGGTGTTTCAATCGGACAAAGTCTTCCGTAGTGAGATGGATGAATATCCCTAACGGCAAAACCAGCTCTTTCACGAGTCAAACCTCCTGGCCCCAGAGCAGAAATACGTCTTTTATGCGTTAATTCAGCTAATGGATTGGTTTGATCCATAAATTGACTTAATTGACTTGAACCAAAAAATTCTTTTATTGCTGCCACAAGAGGTTTTGGATTTACCAATTGCGCAGGAGTAAGTGAATCTGTTTCCCCAACGGTCATCCTCTCTTTAATTATCCTTTCGAGTCTATTTAAACCAACTCGAACTTGATTTTGTAGAAGTTCACCGACTGACCTAACTCTTCTATTACCTAAATGGTCAATATCATCCAACGTTGCGCCACCAACATCTAACTCTAAATTGATTAAATAATCTAAAGTAGAAAGAACATCCTCATTTGTAAGTGTTCTTACGTTGTCAGGGATAGTTAAGCGTAATTTCTTGTTTATTTTATATCTACCAACTCTTCCTAAGTCATATCGTTTTGGATCAAAAAATCTTGTCTGGAGCAACTGTTGTCCACCACTTACTGAAGGCGGCTCGCCTGGTCTCAACTTTTTATAAAGCTCTAACAATGCTTGGTCTTCTGAACTTATACCTTCCTCATTCGCTGCATCTATTGACTTTTTATAAAACTCAGGATGTCGTAATTTATCTATAACATCATTATCTGACAAACCCATTGCCCTCATTAAGACATGAGCATTTATTTTTCGTGTTTTATCTACACGAACATGAAGCAAATCGTTTTTATCAGTTTCAAACTTTAACCATGCTCCACGATTAGGAATAACGCTTGCATTATAAGTTCTTCTACCATTTTTATCTTGCTCGTCTTTGAAATATACTCCTGGACTTCGAACGATTTGATTGACTATTACTCTTTCAGCTCCATTAATAATAAAAGTTCCACGTTCAGTCATTAAAGGCAGTTCACCTATAAAAACTTCTTGTTCTTTAATCTCTCCGGTCTCTTTGTTAACTAAGCGACAAGTGACATACATTTGTGAAGCAAAGGTTGCATCTCTTCTTTTTGCTTCTTCGACATCATGCCTAGGACGCTTAAGCTTGTATTCTGATCCTACAAAATGTAACTCAAGCTTGCCTGTATAGTCTGTAATGGGAGAAAAATTGTCTAATTCTTCTATCAAGCCTTTTTCCAAAAACCACTTAAAACTTGATCTTTGCACCTCAACCAGATCAGGCAGATATGTAGCTGCTTTGGCTACCTGAATCGCGCTTCTGCTCATTCGAGAACCTGGGTTTATATGTAGAGGACGGGGTTTATGTCTTGTCCTTTAGGTCGAAAAATGATTTTTAGAAAGAAAAAACAAAAAACAATCTTCTAGAAGACTGAGTTTTAAATTGAGCTTACTTAATCAACTAACAAACCAACTAACTCTAGAGGTAGAACCTTAAAGGTTTAAGCGCAGATACCACGCCTAGGCAAGACAATAGTTAATTTTACACTCAAATCAGAGAATAAACTAGAGAAAATAATGATATTTAAGGCAACGCAAACAATTCCCTAGCGTTTTGAGTGGTTTTCTCAGCAATTTCAGAAAAGCTTTCACTCCTAATCTCTGAAATTTTTTCTACTACATACTTTACGAAAGAGGGTTCATTCCTTTTTCCTCTATGAGGGACGGGTGACAAGAAAGGACTATCGGTTTCTACTAGAAATCTACTTTGCGGAACTTCTTTGGCGCATTCATGAATATCAAAAGCGTTTTTGAAAGTTACATTTCCACTGAAACTTATATAAAAGCCAAGATCAAGGAACTCTCTCATCTCTTTGACATTGCCACTCCAACAATGCATAACCCCTTTTGGACAGCGGCCAGATTTAGAAAGCTTAGAAAAAACTTCTAGCATTTCATGTGCTGCATCTCTGCAATGAACAATGACTGGCAAATCCAATTCAAAAGCCAAGCTTAATTGCGGCATTAAAACTGAAAGTTGCTCGCTCAAGTTCTCTGCCTTGAAAAGGTCAAGTCCCAATTCTCCTATTGCAACAACTCGACTATCATCGAGAGCTGCATTTTTTAAAACATTTGCGGTATCTGGTCCCCAATGATGTAAATCTAAAGGATGTACTCCTACGGAATATCTCATCTCCGGAAATTGATCAGCCATTGATTTAATAGCAGGGATTTCAGAGGGCTCTACACAGGCATGTAACAATGCTTTAACGCCTTGTGATCTCCATCTTTCGGCTACTTTTTCTCTATCCTCATTGAAGTTAGAAAATACAATATGACAATGGCTATCAATTATTGAACTTTTGGAATCACTCAAGATGAAAATAAAATGTTCTTACGATAATAGGTCTTAGATTATTTATTCTCAAACAACTTCTTTCAAAACTTTCTTAAGTGCAACGCTAAGTCTGGATTTCTGATTGGCTCCAGTGTTTTTATGCAAAACACCTTTTTTTAACAGCTTTATCGATTTTGCTAAAGGCTAAATTAAATGTTTTTTGAAGATCTGCTTTAGATTCATCTCCAGGCTCTTTTTCGAATATTCCACAAGCTACAAAGCATCGCTTCATTAAAGTGCGCACTGTAGATTTGTAATTTTTGTTTTCAAGGCGGTTGCGTTCCGCAATTTGAATTCGCTTTTTAGCTGAGTTGGTATTTGCCACGGAGGCTTAATTTTTTAATCTTATGTTAAACCACACTACCTCAAGACCATGAAGAAGATCTACATAAATCTAAATTAAGGCATAAGATGATCAAATTGAACCAATAGCCAAAAGTTCATGACGAAAATGATTAATAAAAATGAGGTTCAAGAGACCCCTTCAAAAAGATTGACTATAAAAACGGTTAACAATATTGATCAGGCTCAGCTTGAACTCAAGAATATCACTGATAGAACATCTGGAAATGTTCAAGATAAAGCCATAAAAGTAGTCGACGATATTCTTAAAAATGTTAGTGAAAGAGGGGATGAAGCACTTAAAGAATATACCTCTCGCTTTGATGGATTTCTAGCGGATAAATTTCAAGTTCCATCAAATTTAATAATGAAAGCTTGGGAAGAAACTCCAAAGGAACTACAAGAATCACTTTTATTAGCAAAAAAAAGAATTGAAAAATTTCATAGTCTTCAAGTACCAAAAAATATCGATTATACCGGACCCCATGGTGAAACATTAGGACGAAAATGGAGTCCCGTTGAAAAAGCAGGAATATATATCCCTGGCGGGAGGGCCGCCTATCCAAGCACTGTTTTGATGAATGCTATTCCTGCTTATGTTGCAGGAGTAAATCAAATCATCATGGTCTCTCCAGCCAACTTTCATGGGGAGTTAAACCAAACCGTTCTAGCTGCGGCCCACCTTGCTGGAATAAACAAAGTTTTTCGTATCGGAGGTGCTCAAGCGATTGGAGCCCTTGCCAGTGGCACTCAATCAATTCCAAAAGTAGATGTAATTACTGGACCAGGGAATATTTATGTAACTTTGGCAAAGAAAAAAGTTTATGGAAAGGTAGGGATTGATTCACTGGCTGGTCCAAGTGAAATCCTAATAATCGCTGACCAATCAGCCAAATTAGAGCATATTGCATCTGATATGTTAGCTCAATCAGAGCATGACCCTTTAGCTTCGGCAATATTAATCACTACTAATAAAAAATTAGCAGAACAATTGCCTTCAGAAATTGAACGTCAATTAATTAATCATCCAAGATTAGAAATATGCCAAGAATCAATCTCTAAATGGGGTTTAATAGTCCTTTGTGATAACTTAGAGAATTGCGCAAAATTAAGCAATACATTTGCTCCTGAACATCTTGAATTACTTGTAGAGAACCCAGAAGAATTATCAAAAAGAATCAAGAATGCTGGAGCAATATTTATGGGGCCATGGAGCCCGGAAGCTATTGGAGATTATCTTGGGGGACCAAATCACACTCTTCCTACTTCAGGGACCGCAAGATTTGCTGGCGCTCTTGGAGTAGAAACTTTTATGAAAAATACTTCAGTTATTAATTTTTCAAGAGAAGCTTTTAATGAAAATAAAAATGCAGTTGTGCATTTAGCTAATAGCGAGGGGTTGCATAGTCACGCAGAATCGATACGAATTAGAAATTCTAAATCTTCTTAAGTGATTCAACACCTACTTCATTATTTTCTACTTTCCCAACTAATACTTGATCTGTCAGATTGACAAAAAGTCCATTTTCAAGGACTCCTGGAATGTTGTTAATTTGACTCTCCAATAGTTCAGGTTGGTCGATACCATCACTAAAGTTCAAATCAAGTATCAAGTTGCCCTGATCAGTAACTATAGGTCCCGCCTTCTTCTGGGCCATTCTTAGTTTTCCTTCTCCCCCAAGATCTTGTAATGTTTTTTGGACTTGTTTCCAAGCAGAAGGAAGAACCTCTACTGGCAATTTGAAATCAAGGTTCAATTTTTCAACAAGTTTTGTGGAGTCAACCACAACTATAAATTTCTTAGCCAAAGCAGCCACCAGTTTTTCCTGAACATGACACGCTCCTCCTCCTTTAATTAGTTGAAATTTGGGATCAACTTCATCTGCGCCATCAATTGCAAGGTCAATCACTGAAACCGAGGAGAGAGATTTCAGTGGTATTCCTAATTCAGATGCAAGAACTTCACCCTGAAAAGATGTAGTGACTCCAACAACGTTTTTTATTTCTTTTGATTTTATTTTCACAGCCAAAGCTTCAATCATTAAAGCAGCTGTAGAACCAGAGCCAAGGCCAACAATCATCCCGTTTTCAATTTGATCTACAGCAGCTAGAGCAACTGCTTGTTTCATTTGATTTTGGAGATCCATTTTGTCGTACCTTTTTCAAAAGACAGTAGCAAGATTTTTAGCTAATTCCCGGTAATGCAGCGGGCTTAATAGAAAGATTAATCTCTTTATTATTTCGAACGACTTCCAGTTCAAAGGGTTTTCCTATTTGGGCATTCTCAACTTGTATGAGTAAAGACCTAGGATCATTAATTTCAGTTCCCTCTGCATTAATAACAAGATCACCACGTCTTAAGCCTCCCTCCTCTGCAGGGCTTTGAGGAATAACAGATTGAACAAGTGCTCCTGATCGTTCAGGCAAAAAAATCAATGCGTTAGGATCTTGATTATGCTCTTTAGCTATTCTTTCATTTAATAAAACCAACTGAGCTCCCAGATAAGGATGAATAACTTCACCATTAGCTAGGAGTTGATTAGTAACTTTTGAAGCAAGATTGATTGGAATGGCGAATCCCAGTCCAGCCCCTGGGCCTGATCTGACCAAAGTGTTTATTCCAATAACTTCTCCATTTGCATTGATTAATGGTCCGCCAGAATTACCTGGATTAATTGCAGCGTCAGTTTGAATTAAATCTAATCTCTTGTCAGAAAAACCAAGAGTATTAATGTCTCTATGAAGACTACTAACTATACCAAGTGTAACAGTGCTTTCAAGACCATAAGGAGTCCCAAGAGCAATTGCCCAGTCCCCAACCTGAATATCTTCTGAATCTCCCAATTTTGCACTTTCAAGGCTAGGAAAATCTTTGATTTTGACCAAAGCTAAGTCAGTAACTTGATCAGTTCCAATAACTGTTCCATCTACTTGATTTCCATTTTGAAGAGTGATTATCACACGATCAACTCTTTCCACAACATGAGCATTGGTGAGAACTAACCCAGAACTATCAATTATCACTCCAGAACCTTGCCCCCTCTCTTTTTTAGGAAGAGTCCCCAAATCGCCTAAAAGATCTCTTAATAATGGGTCTAACAAATCAGATTCAAATTCATTTGTTTGAAGCTCTCTTTCAATATCAATCCGGACTACCGATGGTGAAACCCGACTGGCCACGTTAGCAACAAAACTGTGTGATTCACTTGCTTGAAAACTCTAACGCGAATACAGATTTAGGTCCCAACAAAAAGAAAAAAAGAACTGAGAAAAGGAACAATTTATTTCTGAATATCCTCATGATCTCTAACTTTCTAAAACTAACCATAACCAGAAATTTCCTATGCAAAGAATAAAGTAGAAGAATGCAAAATAAAAAGAACTTGATTTTAGAGGTAACCGAAACCTTTATCTAGTAATATTTGATTGCCTGACGGTACCTCTTATAATAGAGGCGGGACAACACATAAACCACTCGGGCATCCTGCCCGACTTCGACACTGCCTTTTGTCTAATCAAACCGTTTCAGAATTGAAGGTTCTCACAGCAAAATCAGCTACTAATTATGGCTTCGATGTAACTGATTTTAAGATGTTTACTCATCTAAACCCCTTATCAATTCAGGTAAATATCCGACACAAAAATCCTGGAAAGAATGTCACTCTTGATGACTGTTCTATCCTTAGTCAATACATTGATGAAGCTATCCAAGGTTCTTCAATACTTGATCAACCTTTTAATCTTGAAATCAGCAGCGAGGGGATTGGTGATTTCTTGACAGAGGAAAAAGATTTTAAAACATTCAAGGGTTTTCCTATTGAAGTTACTTATCAGGATTTAAAAAAAAATCAACAACAAACAAACGGTTTGCTTCTAAAAAGGACAGATAATGAACTTCATATAAATCAAAAAGGCAAAACTCAACGGATACCGGTCGAAGACGTGATCCAAGTCCGACTCACAACACCCTCCGGTTAAAACCTAGATAGTAATTATCTAACCCAATCATTCTCATCTCTACATCCCATCATCGATGGCTCTTGTTTTACTCCCAGGCTTAAATAACTTAATTGAAGACATTAGTGAGGAAAAAAAGCTTCCATCACAAGTCGTCGAAGCTGCTTTGAGAGAAGCACTTCTAAAAGGTTATGAACGATATCGAAGAACCCTTTATTTAGGTATCAGTGAAGATCCTTTTGAGGAAGATTATTTTAGCAACTTTGATGTTGGTTTGGATCTAGAAGAGGAGGGTTATAGAGTTTTAGCCAGTAAAATAATAGTTGAGGAGGTTGAGAGCGATGATCATCAAATAGCAATAGTTGAGGTTATGCAAGTTGCTGATGACGCTCAAGTTGGCGATACCGTTGTACTAGATGTGACTCCAGAGAAAGAAGATTTTGGAAGAATGGCTGCAGCTACAACCAAGCAAGTTTTAGCCCAAAAATTGAGAGATCAGCAAAGAAGAATGATTCAAGAGGAATTTGCTGACCTAGAGGATCCAGTTCTAACTGCCAGGGTCATTAGATTTGAAAGACAGTCAGTAATTATGGCAGTAAGCTCTGGTTTAGGTAGACCAGAAGTAGAAGCAGAGCTTCCAAGACGAGATCAATTGCCAAATGATAATTATCGAGCAAACGCAACATTTAAAGTATTCCTCAAAGAAGTTAGTGAAATTCCCAGGAGAGGGCCTCAACTTTTTGTTAGCAGGTCAAACGCTGGATTAGTTGTTTATTTATTTGAGAATGAAGTTCCTGAAATTCAAGAGGGTTCCGTACGTATTGTTGCTGTTGCTCGTGAAGCAAATCCACCTTCAAGAGCAGTAGGCCCCAGAACAAAAGTAGCTGTTGACAGTATTGAAAGAGAGGTGGACCCTGTTGGAGCATGCATTGGTGCTAGAGGGGCACGCATTCAACAAGTAGTAAACGAACTTCGTGGAGAAAAAATAGATGTAATTCGTTGGTCTGCAGACCCTGTTCAATACATCTGTAATTCTTTAAGTCCAGCAAGAGTTGAAGTAGTTAGACTTGTTGATCCAGAAGGTCAGCATGCTCATGTCTTGGTCCCACCTGATCAACTTAGCCTCGCAATCGGAAGAGAAGGGCAAAATGTAAGACTTGCCGCAAGGCTTACAGGATGGAAAATAGATATCAAAAATTCACAAGAATATGATCAAGACACTGAAGATTCGGAGGTTGCAGAATTAATTTCTCAAAGAGAAGAAGAAGAGTCTTTACAGAGAGAAGCTGAGAAGAGATTAGAGGCAGAACAGGCAGCTAGAGCAGAAGAAGATGCACGTCTAAGAGAGCTTTACCCCCTGCCAGAAGACGAAGAAGACTTTCAAGATGAGCAATTGTCAGATATCGATAGTAATGAAACAGAATCTGAATCTGATTTTGAATCTACTGAAACTGATTCAAATATCGATACTGATGACACGGAAACTGAAGAAAGTGATATTGAGGAAACAATTGAAGATGTGGTTACTTCTGAAGATAAAATAATTACAGAAGAGGAAGGAACCCGGTGAGTCAAAAACCCATTCTGCGTAGGTGTGTAACTTGCAAAAAAGTTCTTGATCGCAAGTATTTTTTAAAAGTTACTAGAGATTTTCAGAATGGAGTAGTTTTCTCAGGCGGGATGGGAAGATCAGCCTATCTCTGTCCAACTGAGTCATGTTTTGAAGAAGCTTTGAAGCGTAAAAGATTACAAAAGGCCTTGAGATGTGATATTCACTCAAGCGTTTTCGATATGCTCCAAAAACAACTTAATACCTGCATTGATTCAGATACTGAGGCATGATGTTCATTAGGAGAACTCATTCAACTCAAAAACCAATTTAAAGTTTAAGCACAACATTAATGACCAGCAGCGGCAAAATCAGAATTTATGAATTGTCCAAGGATTTAAGCCTTGACAATAAAGATGTGCTAGATGCAGCTCGAAAACTTGCAATAGCAGCAAAGAGCCACAGCAGCTCGATAAGCAGTCTTGAGGCAAATCAAATCAAAGATTTTCTAAAAACAAGCAATAATTTAAAAACGACCATTAAGTCCAGCAAGAAATTAGATAAACAAATTCTTTCCGTTAAGAAAAGTCCTGTCAAAACTCAAAAGGATCAAAAGACCGAATCTAAAAATATCCCCGATCAATCAGAGCTTTCACAAGCAAAGTTGAGTACCCCTTTAAAACCAAGTCAAACTTTAGTCAAAAACCAAGGATCATCTCAATCAAATAACCAAAAAATATTAAAAAATAAATTTCCAGCACAACAGCAAATAACCGCACCCTCTAAACCAAACAAACCATTACCTCCAAAACCAAGAGAAGAAGTAAAACCAACTATTACGAAGCCCTCAACTCAAACCGAGCGGACTATTCCACATCCCGAACAAAAAAAAGATGAAAAATTCATCAACCAACCAAAAAGATCTGAATTATCTAAAAAACCAATTAGTCAACCACAGCAAATTAATCGTCAGGAACCAAAGAGACCATTAGCACCTCCAAGCAGACCAAAAATAAATATTCAAGATAAAAAACACTTACAACCTAATAACCAAAAAGCAAAAACAAGAAATAATCAAGGTGATATTTCTCCTCAGAAAACTGGTCAAGGGAATATCCAAAGAATTAAAAGTCAAAATAAACAGAATTTATCGTCGAGGACGCCTCAGCCTCCAACGAAAGGAAATACTCTTGAACTCGTAGGTGCACCAATACGAAGAGAAAAACCTGTAAATAAACCTCAGACAAACGAAGCAAGAAACAAACCCATAATGCCATTAAGGCCTGGCGCACCAAAAACCCCAGCCTCTGCCAATCGTCAAGGAGTATCAAATCGACCTAGTCCTAATAACAGAATGGGAGGGTCAGGTCGATCAGCTTCGCCAAATCGACAAGGTATCAATCGAGGTGGAGTATCAAATCGACCTACTCAAGGTCAAAACCGTCCTGGAGCACCAGTACGAGCTGGAGCACCAGGAAGAGGGAGTATTCAAAACAGACCTGGATCTCCTACTAGGTCCCTTGGTGGCCCAAACCGTTCTAACAATCGACCAGGGGTTCCAACTGGCATGAGAAAACCAGTTGCACCTAGTGAATTAATGCAACTGCAAAAGCCACAAGCCAGACCAAATGCTCCACAAAGAAAGACTGACTCCCCAACTAGCCTTAGACCTAAAAGAGAAAACTCAACTGGAGCAAGGCCACCTGTAAACAGGCCAACTCCAGCAGCTCCTAAAAAGCCAACTTATAGACCTGGTGGTACCGCTGCAGCTCCAAGAAGGACAGGAAGACCTGACTGGGATGACAGTGCAAAGCTTGATGCTTTAAGAAATAAATCTCCTCAAAAACAGCGTCAAAAAGTCCACATCATTGGAGAGAATGATGATGCATTAACTGCAGAAAGAGGTGGATTCGCAGGGGAACAACAAGCAGTTGTTCTCTCAGCAAGCTTGGCTCGACCATCGAAGCCCAAATCTGGAAAGAGAGACAATCGAAAGCCTTTAACTGCTCTCAAAAAACGTAAAAAAGAAACAACTCGTCAAAGGCAACGAAGACGTGCGATGGAATTAAGAGCCGCTAGAGAAGCAAAACTTGTAAGACCCGAAATGATTGTTGTTCCAGAAGACAATCTCACAGTTCAAGAGCTTGCTGACATGTTGAGTGTTGAAAGTTCGGAAATCATTAAATCATTATTTTTCAAAGGAATTACTGCAACTGTTACTCAATCACTAGATCTCGCGACAATCGAAACAGTTGCTGAAGAATTCGGAGTACCTGTTCTTCAAGATGATGTTGAAGAAGCAGCGAAGAAGACAGTTGAAATGATTGAGGAGGGAGATTTAAAATACTTAACTAGAAGACCTCCCGTCGTTACGGTGATGGGGCACGTTGATCATGGAAAAACATCTTTACTAGACGCTATTAGAAAAGCAAGGGTTGCCGCAGGGGAAGCTGGAGGCATTACTCAACACATTGGCGCTTATCAAATTGAAACTGAACATGATGGATCGACTAAGAAACTTACTTTTCTTGACACTCCTGGGCATGAAGCTTTTACAGCGATGAGAGCTAGAGGAACAAGGGTCACAGATGTAGCGATTTTAGTTGTAGCTGCTGATGATGGCGTTAGGCCTCAAACCCTAGAAGCTATTAGCCATGCAAGAGCAGCAAAAGTCCCCATTGTCGTAGCAATAAACAAAATTGATAAAGAAGGATCTTCTCCCGATCGCGTAAAACAAGAGTTATCAGAGCATGATTTATTGTCAGAAGAATGGGGTGGAGACGTGGTAATGGTTCCCGTTAGTGCAATTAAAGGAGAAAACATCGATAAACTTTTAGAGATGGTTTTGCTCGTAACTGAGGTAGAGGATTTACAAGCAAACCCAGACAGATTGGCTAAAGGTACAGTTATTGAAGCCCACTTAGACAAAGCGAAAGGGCCTGTAGCAACATTATTAGTTCAAAACGGCACTCTCAAATCAGGAGATGTAGTTGCAGCTGGTCCAATACTTGGAAAAGTAAGAGCGATGGTGGATGAAAATGGATCCAGGATTAAAGAAGCAGGTCCATCTTATCCAGTCGAAGCCCTTGGCTTTAGCGAAGTTCCAACAGCTGGTGATGAATTCGAAGTTTATCCAGATGAAAAAGCCGCGAGAGCAGTGGTTGGAGAACGAGCAAACGATGCTCGTGCAGCTCGACTTGCCCAGCAAATGGCTTCAAGACGAGTGTCACTTTCGTCGATGTCTGGGCAAGCAAGTGAGGGTGAACTTAAAGAATTAAATATCATCCTCAAAGCTGATGTTCAAGGAAGCTTAGAAGCAATACTTGGTTCTCTAGAGCAGCTTCCTAAAGACGAAGTCCAAGTAAGAGTATTGCTATCAGCTCCAGGTGAAATCACTGAGACTGATGTTGACTTAGCAGCCGCCTCTGGTGCTGTCATAGTAGGATTCAATACTTCAATGGCATCAGGCGCTAAACGAGCCGCTGATGCAAATGGCGTTGACGTAAGAGATTACGAGGTTATTTATAAGCTTTTAGAAGATATCCAATTAGCTATGGAGGGTCTTCTAGAACCAGAAATGGTAGAAGAAGCACTTGGGGTCGCTGAGGTTCGAGCAATATTCTCAATTGGTAAAAGTGCCGTTGCTGGTTGCTACGTAACAAATGGAAAAATACAACGTAATTGCCGAGCCAGAGTTAAAAGAGGAAAACAAGTCGTTTTCGAAGGCGATTTAGACTCATTGAAAAGGAATAAAGATGACGTCAAAGATGTATCAACAGGTTTCGAATGTGGAATAGGTTGTGATCGCTTTGCCAACTGGGAAGAAGGTGATCAAATAGAAGCCTTCAAGCTTGTGACCCAAAGAAGAAAGTTAACAACTTAATCCCCCTTATCAATCCCAGCTATAGCGTAAATATATCTAACCAATCAAAGTTGGATTGCTAGTCTTTATCTTCTTTACTTCTGTCTTTAAATAACAAAAAGCCGAGAATTACTAATGCTGAAGTTTGGATTGCAAGGTCATTAATGGATACATTATCTCCCGCAATGACGTTGGTAACCATAATAAAAAAGCCTAGGGCCGCTGAACCGAAGAGTGCTATCCAAACAGCTCTTCTTAATCCCCGATAAGGATTTTTAGTCTCCTTCAACAATCGAGCTCTTAAATTAGGATCCAAATTAGAATCAGGCTTATTAGAATTACTCAAAAATAAATTTATAAGTGATAAATTTATTCTAGTGCCGGTGTAGCTCAGGGGTAGAGCAACTGATTCGTAACCAGTAGGTCGGTGGTTCAATTCCACTCATCGGCATAAGCAAAAATCAAATCACGATTTAATTCCTGAAGTTTTCTTTAAGTTAAGGAAATATATAAAAAAAGAAGCTCATGAACGTAGGTATAGATTAAAAATATTTAGGAAGTACCAAAACGATCAAAGTCAGGACTGATGATCTAGATGGTAAAACACTAATAATTAATTTTGCTCACTAATTACAAGACAAGGCACTGGGTTGCTGTTTAACAAGCTCAAAGAATTCTTGTTTCAGACTAGGATCATGTCTGAAATCGCCTCTTACTACTGAATTAATCATGCTTGTATTAGGCTCTTTAACTCCTCGCCAACACATACAAAAATGTTTAGCTTTAACAAGAATTGCTAAACCTTTAGGTTCACACAAGCTTTCGATTTCATCGGCAAGAATCATGACAGCTTCTTCTTGAATATGAGGCCTAGAAAATACCCAATCAGCTACACGAGCAAACTTTGATATTCCAATAACTTTATCTCCCGGCTTAATTCCAATCCAGCAGTCACCGATAATTGGGACTAGATGATGTGAACAAGCAGAGCGAACACTTATTGGCCCAAGAGTATATATTTCATCTAAATTCTTAGCATTTGGGAAATCTGTAACTTTAGGTTGTTTCTTGTATCTACCTTTAAAAACTTCGTTTATGTACATTCTTGAAACTCTTTCTGCAGTTTCTTGAGAGTTATGGTCATTATCTACATCAATTAATAATGACTTGAGTAATTCTTTTACTCTCATGGCTACTTCTTTTTCAAGACTTTCAAGTTCGCCTGGAAAAATGTATTCAGAAATATTATCGTTTGCGTGAAATCTTGCGCCTTCAGATCGCAAACGATGACGAATAATTTCTGATGTTAGTTGCAAAGTTATTTTTTCTTTAACGCCTTTATCTGTCGATTTGGAAGTCATAATTTTATATGAAAAATTAAAAAAGCAGTCTCTACTTGAATTAATAACCAAGTGACCCTAACACAATGGGGGCTCGACAGTTGGCTATAAAGGTTGGCCCACTATTCTATAAAGAATCAAGATACACTCTAAAATCATTGGTGGTATTGATTTCTCACTTTATCAAATTCATAAACTAGAGTTTTGAATAAATGAATAACAGCTTTATCTGAATAACTGATAAAAATTTTATTTGTCATTTAAAAAATATTCGATGACAAAGACAATTAATGAATTAGCCTGAACCTAGTAGATCTAGACGAAACTAGAGAAGTGAATAATCTCAAACCAATCCTTTCGACTTTGGTTCTTTCCTTATCTTTTTACCTAATTGGATGCTCAGATAATTCTAAGGAAAGTAAAACCCTTTCAATATTTGCTACCAAAACAGAAGCAGAGAGAGCAGCCAAGGATTTTAATTGCACCGGAGCTCATAGGATGGGTGATAAATGGATGCCTTGTCAAAGCCATACTGACCATGAAGAGGCAGGAAAAGATGAATCACATGAGGGAAATCATCATCACCACTGATATTTTTAGATAATGACAACTTCAAATAGCACCAATCAGAACAATTCTGAAGCGCCTTCGCATTGTGGAAGCAAACCAAAAAAAATTGCATTTGGAATAGCACCACTTGGATTCATTTCTATTGGAATTGTTCCCATGGGTATTATTAGCATTGGAATTGTTCCCATGGGTGTCGTTTCTATTGGCGCTGTAGCCATGGGAGTGGTTAATGCCTCAATAGTCGGAATGGGAATATTTTCTGCAGGAATAACAACTATGGGGCTAAAGGTATGGAGTCCAGAAAACAATGCTATTCATGAGTCAATTAATCTTTCTAATTCTTCGTCTTCAAAAAATATTTATGCATATCCAACTAAATCTCAGGCAGAGATCGAAGCCAAAAAGCTCGGATGCGCTGGAGTCCATAAGATGGGTAAATTATGGATGCCTTGTGCAATCCATATCAAACCTAACTAATCTTGAAGCGATTGAGAATTTAAAGTTGTTCTATAAAATTCTTGGAAATAAGTATAAAAGCAATTCAAATTCTTCTTCTTTTAATAACAACTTAGGATTTAATTAACTATCGAAAAATTATCTTAATTGATCTAAGAATATATATCTTCGACTAACATTGAACCTTTTTCGCAAATTTGCTGCTGTGAAGGGAAATCTTTATCGGAACAACAACATTCTCCTCTATCAGAATTGTTTATCCAATTAATTATCCCTGTTCGGATTGGCTGAGGACATACTTCTCCTTCTTTAAGGTGATTAATTTCTTCGCTTGTTAAAGGATCAGCATGTTCAATAAAAAGAGACTCTTTAAGTCTAAAAGAACATGTCTCATCCCATTGCTCAAAACAATTTATATGATTTATAAAATCATTCCATGCCTCTTTCATTGATCTGTATCCCTTTCTTTTTAACTCTTTTCTAAAAACAGCTTTGATGAATTCATTAAAATTTTCTACTTCTTGAGATGTAAAAGGTGGGGTTCTTTGAGCTTGAAGTGCTGACAATTGAAGATTATTTTCAATTAATTGAAGCCTTTGTTCAATAGTTTGAAATCTAGAATCTATCGATTCAACAGGAAGGTTCTCTATTTGATTAACAAAACAATCAGAGACATAACTAACCAATGATTTACCAGAAATCCTGGCACTCTCTTTAATCTTTTCTAAGAGTTTTGGATCAATACTTACATTAAGTTGCGTTCTCTTCATGATTCAATCAATAAAAGGACGAATTAGAAGCAATCATTGATTATTTTATTCAAACAAAAATCAATCCGTTGTTATTTTTAGATTTCTTGATCTAATCCCATCTTCTTTAAGTCTTATTAAATAAAGCCAATAAAAATTAAGCAGGTTTTGAATTAAATCTAATTATTCTTGGGAAGCAAAATCAATGAAATGACACACAGAACGCTTATAAGAGGGCCTGGAGGCAAATTCATAATCATAGCTAGTGAAAAACCTACGAGTGATAAAACTAATCCAAATATGGATGATCGAAGCATGGCAATCCATAGAGATCTAGCTTTCTGCAACCCCAACAAAGTTGGGGTTGAAAGTAACGCAATCACAAGGATTACCCCGACTGCTGACATTGAGCTCACAATGACAAGTGCAGTGGTGAAACCTAGGGCTAAGTTCAAAAACGAAACATTAACTCCACTTGAAGCAGCTCCTTCTGGGTCTAAGCCAATATGAACAAGCTTGTCGTAACCAAATAGCATTAGGCAAATGAATGCCGAGAACGCAATCAGAGTTCTTAATAAATCACTCAAATTTGCAGTTAATAAATCACCAAACAAAACAGCTTCCAAATCAATCCTGATTCCAAGTAGAGGTATAAGCAAAACACCAAGCCCCATCGAACCAGCAAGAATTGTATTCATTACAGCTTCATAATTTTGATTTTTTTTATTTGTCAAACTTTCTGCAGCAATAGCTCCCACTAATCCGCTTAAGACACCTCCAATAGATGGATCAATCCCAAGAGCCATAGCCAAGGCAAGTCCTGGTAAAACACAGTGTGAAATTAAATTGACTTGAAGAAGCCTTTTATGAGTTATCAATACAGATCCCATCGCAGGGCAAAGCACTCCTGAAAAGGAAGTTATTAGAAGAGGAATTATCCACCAACTTGTATTAAAAAAAGACATTAAGCAAATGATTTAGTATGGTCAGGAAGAAAGATCAAATTGAGATCTTGCTAATGAATAAAAGCAAGCCTGACATCACGAAGAGACAGCAACAACTTCTCAACGAACTCAAGAGATGTACTGATGAGTTGAGTGGACAAGAACTGCATAGAAAATTTCATAATGGTGAAAAGGCAATGGGTCTGACGACTGTATACAGGAACTTGCAAGCGTTAGTAAAGCAAGGCTTAATTCGCTCGAGACACCTACCTAACGGAGAGGTCCTTTATGCCCCAGTTGAAAGAGATATTCATCATTTAACTTGCGTAAGCTGCGGAGAAACCACTCGATTGCAGGGATGCCCAGTAAAAACAATGCATGTACCCCAGAAAGCCTCTAAAAGATTTGAACTGTTGTTTCATACTCTTGAATACTTTGGCCTCTGCCAAAATTGTTCGCAAGAAATGAATGCTTGATGGAATTGCATAAATATCAATCACGACTATATTTTCCATCTCAGATAGTTAATTGAACTAAGTTTTTCCTGCACCTCTTCAGGGTTACCAGAAGCCAAAATAATCTTATCTAGAACAACAACCTTGTCATAAGCATTTAATGATGTGCCCCAATCGTGACTACTGACGAAGACTGTCAATCCAGAATCAGCTAATTGACGGATAATTAATAAGAAGTCTTCCTTTGCGGGGGGATCAAATGCGGAACAAGGTTCATCAAGTAGAAATATTTTGGCAGGATTCATCAAGGTTTTCGCGAGTAATGCTCTTTGTTGCTGACCACCAGATAAAGCATCAAGTCGCCTTTTTGCTAAATGAGATATTCCAACACGCTGAAGAGCCGCTTCTAATTCACAACAAGTCGATTTCGAATGATTGACTCGACCTAAAGAAACTAATCCTTCAACAGTAATTGGAAAATTCCAATTCAGCTTCCCCCTCTGAGGCATCAAAGCCACTTGAGATCGATTATGTCTCAATGGTTTTCCGTCAACAGTAATTTCTCCTTGATCCGGATTACTACTCCCTTGCAGCAGGCTTAATAATGTGGACTTACCAGCTCCATTTGGACCAACAAGAGCTGTCAAAGTACCTTGTTCAAGATTTAGAGAAACGTTGCTTAAAGCAGGTTTAATTTTACTTGAATAAGAATATGTCAAATTTTCAGCAATCAAGCTAGGCATCTATTAAAGGA
Source organism: Prochlorococcus sp. AG-311-J23 (assembly GCA_003284375.1). Taxonomy (GTDB): domain Bacteria; phylum Cyanobacteriota; class Cyanobacteriia; order PCC-6307; family Cyanobiaceae; genus Prochlorococcus_B. The sequence goes on along the minus strand of QBVL01000002.1, from coordinate 6,358 downwards.
TTTGCTGACAAGAAACATAATATACTTGCCAAGACCGAATGAAAATGATTATCGTTTTAAAACGCTTTAATATTTTTAATGTTGAATTTTTTAAATCAGTCAAAAAAGAATAACCCCATAATCAGTAAGACAGTTCTTAAAAGTTCTCTTGTTGTTGGAGCATTTTTATTTTCTGGAATCAACCAGACAGCGCAGGCAAATACAAAATCAATTGTTGCTGTAGAGCCATTGGTTTGTGATGTTGTCTCTGCAATTGCACCACCCTCAACGCCCGTAACCTGCTTAATTGACAGAAACCAGGATGTTCATGATGTCAAGATCACTCCAAAGCAAGCTCAAACACTAAAGAGTGCGAAGCAAGTATTTACTCTTGGTTCAGAGATGATCCCTGCAATGAAAAAATGGTTAGATAATCCCTTAACTGTTGTTGTTGGCGTAAGTGCAATAGAAATAGACGATCATGACGACCACGATGATCATGATGACCACGACGATAATTCAGCTGCTAAACATGACGATCATGATGACCACGATGATCATGGCGATAGCCATGGAGAAGGAGCTTTTGAATGGGCTGGTGTTTTTGACCTTTCAGCAGGAACCTACAAATGGTCTTTTGCCAAAGTCAACGGAGACTATGCAGATCCTGCAATGAAAATGGTTATCCTCAACTCTGGTGATATCGAAGCATCAGAAGAGCTTGCTAAAGAATTATTAGGATCCAAAAATTCAGAAGTTAAGCGCAATAATGACAAACTTGTTGCACAAGAAAAAGCCTACGTTCTTACATTTAATGAAAAGAAAGACATCACAACATTTACTGTAGAAATCAAAAAAGCTGGTAAATACGCTTTCTTTACTGAGCATATGCCTTTTGAGTTTGAAGCCGATGAACATTTCTTTAAAGATGTTGCAGGAGACGATATTGAACCGATTGCCCAAGTACCAGATGAAGGAGATCATCATCACCATGATCATGGAGGATTAGATCCTCATATCTGGCATGATCCACATAACATCATCAAAATGGGAGATGTAATTTCCAAAAATATCAACAAGAAGATCTCCTTATTTGATAGAGAAACTAAAAAAGTTTTAAAAGAAAGAACTCAATCTGTGAATTCCATTTTGGAAGATTTAGATAAATGGACTCAAAAACAAGTTGCTACAATCCCCTCTAATCAAAGGACGATTGTTTCTAAGCACAAAGCGATGGAATATTACGGAGATGCATTTGGTTTGAAAGTCATGAGCTTATTAGATGTTCTTGGTGATTCCTCCAGTCTTCGACCTCAGACTATTGCAAAAGTAATAACCGAGCTCAAAGAAGACAATGTGAAAGTGTTATTCGCTGAGCAAAAGCCTACTTCAAAGTTATTGAAAAACCTAAGCAGACAAACTTCCACCCCTGTAGCATCAAATCAAATATATTCTGATGGTTTAATGCCAACAGGAAATACTATTTCAGTAGCAGTCCACAACACATGCACAATTGTTGATTCACTTGGTGGAGAATGTGATGAGAAAGAGGGTAATGAACTTGAAGGGAAATGGAATTCTTTAATTAACCCTTAATTTTTACAAGTTCAATCCTGTCTACATTTATAAAATGTTCACAGGATTGAAAAAAAATTGTTTCCAACCAAAGGATATAAAGTTTACAAACAACACTGGGAAGACCAGGCAGGTTTCATGGATAAACGACCATGGGATAAAGATAAAATCTTAAAACTGACTATATCAACTGATTTCTATGACAATCTAAAAGAACTTCAATTTTCAAATCATTCGCTTAAAAAAGAGAATGGAAAACATACATTAAGAGTAAAAGTTCCATACAATTATTATGAGCTGGATGACTTTGAATTAAAATCACTTGAACTATTGGGTATCCAAGAGAATTGGTTAACTGATATTTCTCTTGACAGCTCTAATTGTTCACGTCGTTAATTCAAGAAAATGAGCAACAAGCAAAAAGTACCAGTAACAATACTGACTGGGTTTCTAGGATCTGGCAAAACAACTTTACTCAATAGAATCCTGAGCGAAGAGCACGGTAAAAAAATAGCTGTCATTGAGAATGAATATGGTGAAGTTGGCATTGATCAAGGATTAGTAATCAATGCTGATGAAGAGGTTTTCGAGATGTCTAATGGTTGCATCTGCTGCACCGTACGTGGAGATTTAATTCGTGTACTAGGAAACCTCATGAAGAGGCGAGATAAATTTGACTATGTATTAGTTGAGACTACTGGCCTTGCTGATCCTGGCCCTGTAGCTCAGACATTCTTCATGGACGATGAAATCCGTGATGAGTTTTCACTCGATGGCATAGTCACACTTGTGGACGCAGCCCACATAGAACAACAACTTGGGCGAAGTGATGAAAGTTCGGAGCAAGTTGCCTTCGCTGATGTCCTTGTTTTAAATAAAACTGATCTAGTTTCAGATGAATCACTCGACAACTTAGAGTCACGTCTACGCGATATGAATCGTATGGCTCGAGTAATACGCAGTAAACAAGCAGACGTCTCAATTGATACTGTTCTCAATCTAAGTGCTTTTGATCTAGATCAAGTACTTCAGCGTCGTCCAACTTTTCTTGAACCAGAATATCCATTTGAGTGGACAGGTGTGTTTTCACTTGAAGAAGGTCGACACGAACTTACGCTCGAAGAAGGTCCAGACCCCACAATGTCTCTCGTCCTGTTATCAGACCAAGGTAAAGACGAGACTGCTCTCAACACAGGTGCTGAATCATGCGTGAGACTCTATGCAGAACAAGAACAACCTATGAATCCAGGTGAGACAGTTCCAGTCGGCAAGCATGTGAGCCTTCAACTTCAATCTGAAGGGACTAAGTCCTTCTTCATAGATGTTGATAAGAAAAGGGATATAGGTCTATTCACTCAACACACAGCAGAAGAGTTTAATATGAAATTAACTAAAGTAAATAATGCACCTACAGGCGAGATAAATAATGATCAGAACATCTCTGTAATTCCTCCAATAGCTGAGCGGACGTGGGTAGCCGAGCACGAACACGACGACGAAGTGGGTTCATTCGCTATCGAGCGAGTAGGTGATGTAGATCCAGAAAAACTCAATAGATGGTTAAGTCGACTCCTATCAGAAAAAGGTGTGGATATATTTCGGACTAAGGGATTCATTAGTTATGCGGGAGAGTCTAAGAGAATAGTGTTTCAAGGAGTACATATGCTCTTCACTGCTCAACCTGATAAAGAATGGGGGAGTGAACCTCGCCGCAACCAACTTGTATTTATCGGTCGAAATCTTGATGAAAAAGAAATGATTAGGGAGTTTGATAAGTGCCTGGTCTAGAAGAATTCAGTCCAAAAGGGATGCTTCACAAGGGCTGGTCTGCTCAAGTTGACGACTACGTAATTGTCTGTGGATGGGCCCTAAAAGGTAAAGCCTTTTTAGTCGGTGACGTTGCTGGTGGGCTTTACTCATTTGAAGGGAAGTCCGGAAATCTCATTTGGCAAACAAAGGAAATCCACAAAGGTGGCTTACTCGCAATGTCTATTCATCCAGACGGAAATACTTTTGCAACTGCAGGCCAAGACGGAAAGTTATTGATATGGGAAAGCAAAGAGGGTAAATCAACTAACACTTTAGAACTTGGGAAAGGGTGGGTTGAGCACATCAAGTGGTCTCCAGACGGTAAGTTTTTAGCAGTGGTCTTCACCAAATACGTCTATGTGTTTAATGAAAAAGGTCAAGAACACTGGAGGTCAGAAGAACATCCCAGTACTGTCAGCGCGATTGCTTGGTCTAATTCAAATGAATTAGCAACAGCATGCTATGGGCAGGTAACTTTTTTCGATGTAGTTAGCAACAAGGTCAATCAAAAGTTGGAGTGGAGAGGCTCACTAGTATCTATGGTGCTTAGCCCTGATGGAGACATAGTGGCATGCGGTAGTCAGGATAATTCTGTTCATTTCTGGCGTCGCTCAACTGATCAAGATTCAGAGATGACAGGATATCCTGGCAAACCAAGCCACCTAGCTTTTGATCAAACTGGAACAGTTCTTGCTACCGGGGGTAGTGATCGAGTAACTGTTTGGAGTTTTCAAGGAGATGGTCCTGAAGGGACTGTTCCAGGGGAATTAATTCTTCATACTGAACCTATTTCTTGTCTCGCTTTCTCACATAGCGGGATGCTCTTAGCCTCAGGTGCCAGAGATGGTTCAGTCTTTTCCTGGTTTCTCCAAAAAGATGGTCAGGGTGATCCTGTTGGAGGTGCATTTGCAGGAGATCTTGTCAGCCAAATCGCTTGGCGGCCTGATGACTGTGCCTTGGCTGCAGTAAATGCCAATGGAGGTATTACTGTTTGGGATTTCAAGGTTCGTAACAAGCAGGCTCCTAAAGGATTCTCATAAAATAAAAGCCTCTTTTTTTAATAGGAAATTGAAAACTGTTCAATTTCTATCGACTACAGTGAAAAACTTCAAAAAGAGGCGTTTTTACTGATGTATAAGTGCTCCACATAACTTATATATCTAGTAACCCACAAGAGGAACACAATGGATAGAACACTTCTTTGGTTTCAAGAATTACTCATTGCGATGGGGAATGCTTTATTCCACCCGTACAAAGATAATTCACCTCCAAGTTTTGAAGCACAACCTTTCAGAGATGACCCTTATAAAAACAAAGGAATTGCCTAATTTAAGGTGAAAATTTAAAAAGGGGCCTTGTTTAGCCTCTTTTTTTTTAACCGTCTTAGAAGAGGGAAAGTAACGACCGAACCAGTAAGAATGAGTGAATGTGCTTTAATAATTTAATGAATACACAGATCAAGAAGAAGTTAAGTACTAGAAATCCTGGAATTGACTTAAAGCAATCCGATAGAAAAAAGCCTACTTGGCATTTTGAAGTTGAAGGCAGTGGTCAAAGGAAGAGATATTTAAGATCGATTAAAGAGCAAGCTGTGGTTTGATTTACTGCACTTAATTAAAACCAGTTGATTTACTTTTCTCATTTCTTATTTATTAAGTAGCATCTTGTAGGCATCCCCTAATTACTTTTAGGCCGAAGTGATTATTACAAGCTATTTGGCTTTTTTAACGATTGAAAATCCTAAAAAAAATTTATGAACTTGATTGCTAGCTATAGAAATAAGGGCTTTGAATCTGTTGCAGATGGTGTTATGTCGTTTTTTGATCGCCGAAAAGATTTGCACCGCAATGGTATTGCCTTCAGTAATGGATCAAATAGTGATTCAGAACCTGCAAAAGTTTCTACTGATATCAGCCTTGTAGCCATTGATCGTACTGACCCAGAAGCCTTTGCCCTGTCTGAGGTGATTGTAAGAGGAGTCGATGCTGGGCTTCAAAAATACCTTCAAGATCGTCCTCTCTTTAGTGAATGTTCCCCAGAACAATCATTATTTGTCAATCCAATTTTCAACTTACAACGTTACGCCCCTGGAGAAGGATTTAAGAAATGGCACTGCGACTGGACAATTAGCGAAGAAGAAACCGAACCGGTTCATAGAGTTTTAGCTTGGATTCTCTATTGCAATGATGTCGAATCTGGAGGTACAGAATTCCACTGGCAGGAATATCATGAGACAGCTGAACGAGGAAAATTAGTTATTTTCCCTGCTGGATTAACACATATTCATAGAGGCAGAGTTAACAAAATTGATTCCAAAACAATCGCAACCGGTTGGATAAATGCAGGTTCAAGAGACTCATACATTTCCAGACTGGCAAGTTAATCAATAGAAAAATATTTTTCACACAATTATTTTGTAAGATACAGAAAAGAATGATCCATCTCTACATAGAGTCTATAAGCAATAATTTTTCCCAATCAACCTTAATCCCTGAAATAAAGAAAGTTTCAGATCTAAATTGATAATAATTTTTGAAGAAGCTTCAACAAATTGAGAATGAATTGTGTAGTATCTATAGACGTTCGGCTCCACTCGAGTCGCAGTTAGATTCAGGCCATGGAACGGGGACTTGAACAATGGCACTTTTTCTTATGGCTGAATTAACTTACAGAGGACTCAAGTACTCTCAAAATAAATCTGCTAAGAGCTCTCAAGAAGTGCACTTGCAATATTGTGGTCATGAAATCATGAGTAAGAGAATCCATGAAGCCATGAAAGCTGAAATGGGTTAACAACGAATTAGCAAAGAGTCATTCCATTCGTTAAATATAGTTTTTAATTATATTTTTTAAATTTATTATTTACAAACTAAATAATAAAATAGTTTTTAAAATATTGAATCAATCAATACAGTTTTAATTTAATTAATGCTTTAAAAATAATTTTTTCAAATTTAATATGCAATATGAGCCAGGGACGATAGATTGCCATGTC
>QBVL01000001.1 GCA_003284375.1 Prochlorococcus sp. AG-311-J23 | reverse complement strand
CCGCTCGATCAGTAGCTGTATGACCAGTTAATATTCTTTTGCACGGAAAATGTATATTTTTCGATGATAATAAATTAGCTTTCAATATTAGTTTTTTATATCTCCAATCTCTTGCTTTTTCTTCATTAGTAACTTCTTTTTTATCTGCTTTATTAGAGTGAAATGGTATTTGATTATTCAGACACCAAAGTTTTAGCTCTTCCTTTGTTTTCTCTGATTTAACATGCCATTGGTGATCTCCATGCCAGATTTCGACTTGCCATTTATGTAGTCTTTTTAAATCAATAATTAATTTGAGAAGGGCCATCGAATCTTGGCCACCAGATATGGCTAAAAGAATAGTGGAGTTACTTGGAAGCAGAGATTTATTTTGTTTCAACCTTTTGTGTAAACGCATATGCCATTTACTCCAAGACCTGTCATTTTTAGAAGATTGTGACATTTTCTTTGATTTCAGAGCTCTATACGCATTTTGTTAGTTCTTTTGCTGAGTCAATGTCACAATCAGGTTAATAGTTGATGTTTTTATGACACGTTTGCAGACATTGCCAGTTTCACTTCAACAGAGTATTCAAAATAGATCTTTATTGAAAGTAATTTCTGGTTTAAGTAATTTTAATCCAGAATCAGTTTTTCTAATTGCTAAAGCTGCTGGTCATGGGGGCGCCGACTTATTGGACATTGCTTGTGAACCAAAATTAATAGAGCTAGCTGTAGAGGCCTCGAATATTCCTGTTTGTGTAAGTTCGGTTGAACCAAGGCTTTTCCCTAACGCTGTTAAAGCAGGAGCATCAATGATTGAGATTGGGAATTTTGATTCTTTTTATCCAGATGGGCGTTTCTTCTCGGCTGATGAGGTGCTCTCATTAGCTAGTGAATCTCGACGCCTTTTACCTGAAGTTTTTTTGTCAGTGACCGTTCCCCATGTTTTGCCTTTAGATAGTCAAGCTCAATTAGCGTTAGATCTTGTTGATAGAGGGGTCGACTTAATTCAGACAGAAGGAGGCACAAGCTCTCACCCCTTGAGTCCTGGAACTTTAGGTTTAATAGAAAAAGCTTCACCTACTTTGGCCGCGACTTCCGCTATCGCATCTGCTTTAAAGGAGAGTCATCATGATGTACCTTTGATTTGTGCCTCTGGACTCTCTGAAGTCACTGTGCCAATGGCTATTTCAGTAGGAGCTAATGGGGTTGGTATTGGATCAGCAGTAAATAAATTGAATACTGAATTAGCTATGATTGCTACTGTCAAAGGTCTTCGTCAGGCTTTAGATTCGTTAAAATTGGTTTCCACGATCAATCAATGAGTTTTATAAGGTGAACTTAGTTTTTACAATAGAATTTTGAAGAATATAGAACTAATAAATCTATTTTTGTTTAGCCTTTAACAAGTATATGCCTGAATATAAACTTCAAGCTCCTTATGTTCCAAAAGGCGATCAACCTGCAGCGATTAAAGGGCTTGTTAGAGGTGTAAATGATGGGGAAAAGTTTCAAACTTTATTAGGTGCAACTGGAACAGGCAAGACTTTTACAATAGCTAATTTGATCGCTCAAACTGGGAGGCCTGCCTTAGTTTTAGCTCATAACAAAACACTTGCAGCTCAACTATGCAATGAATTAAGGGAATTTTTTCCGGATAATGCTGTTGAATATTTTATCTCATATTATGATTATTATCAGCCAGAAGCATATGTTCCAGTAAGTGATACTTACATAGCTAAGACTTCATCAATTAATGAAGAAATAGATATGTTACGCCACTCTGCGACTAGGTCTTTATTTGAGAGAGATGATGTCATTGTCGTTGCCTCAATTAGTTGTATATATGGTTTAGGAATTCCAAGTGAATATTTAAAAGCTTCTGTAAAGTTTCAAGTCGGTCAAAATATTGATTTAAGGTCTTGCCTTAGATCATTAGTTTCCAATCAATATACACGTAATGATATCGAAATCAGTAGAGGTAGATTTAGAGTTAGAGGAGATGTCTTAGAAATAGGGCCAGCATATGATGACAGACTTGTAAGACTTGAATTATTTGGAGATGAAGTCGAAAGTATTAGCTATGTAGATCCTACTACTGGAGAAATCTTAAATAAACTTGACTCAATCAACATATATCCAGCAAAACATTTTGTTACTCCTAAAGATCGCCTAGAATCCGCAATTCAAGCAATAAAAAAAGAGTTAAAAGATAGATTAGAATTTCTTAATCAAGAGGGTAAACTACTCGAGGCTCAAAGGTTAGAACAACGAACAATTTATGACTTAGAAATGTTAAAAGAAGTTGGATATTGTAATGGAGTTGAAAATTATGCTCGTCACCTCTCTGGAAGAGAACCTGGCTCAGCTCCAGAATGCTTAATTGATTACTTCCCTGAAGACTGGTTATTATTTTTAGATGAAAGTCATGTTACTTGTCCTCAATTAAGAGCTATGTATAATGGTGATCAAGCTAGAAAAAAGGTGTTAATAGATCATGGATTCAGATTACCAAGTGCAGCAGATAATCGCCCTTTAAAAGATATAGAATTTTGGAATAAGGCAAAACAAACTGTTTTTATAAGTGCGACTCCTGGTGATTGGGAATTGTCCCAAAGTACAGAAAATATAGTTGAGCAAGTTATCAGACCCACTGGTGTCCTAGATCCTCTAGTTGAAGTACGTCCAACACATGGTCAAGTTGACGATTTGCTTTTCGAAATTAGAAAAAGAGCTTCGAAAAATCAAAGAATACTTGTTACAACTCTCACGAAAAGAATGGCTGAAGACCTTACAGATTATTTATCTGAAAATAAAATAAGAGTTCGCTATTTGCATTCAGAGATTCATTCAATTGAGAGAATTGAAATAATTCAAGATTTACGTCTGGGAGAATATGATGTATTAGTTGGAGTTAATCTTCTACGAGAGGGTTTGGATTTGCCTGAGGTCTCTCTTGTAGTAATTCTTGATGCAGATAAAGAAGGATTTTTAAGATCTCAAAGATCTTTAATACAAACAATAGGTCGAGCAGCAAGACATGTTGAAGGTTTAGCTTTGCTCTATGCAGATAAAATGACTGACTCAATGGCAAAGGCTATTAGTGAGACTGAAAGACGACGAGAAATTCAGAATATTTATAATATGGAGCAGGGTATAACTCCCAAACCAGCAGGTAAGAAAGCAAATAATTCAATTCTTTCTTTCTTAGAAATCTCCAGAAGATTAAATCAAGATGGAAGTGCTGATGATTTTGTTGATATTGCTGATAAGTTGATTGATCACAGCTCTAAGGATTCTGATAGCGGAGTATCTTTAGAATCTCTGCCTGAATTAATTGACAAATTGGAATCTAAAATGAAAATAACAGCTAAAGATCTAGATTTTGAAAAAGCTGCAATTCTTAGAGATCGTATAAAGAAATTAAGGCATAGGTTAGTCGGTAGATAATATATTTTTATTCTTCATTTTTTCCTAATTTAAAGCAAGAATGAATTTCATTTAATGCTTTTTCACCATATTTTTCTGAGACAATACAAGTTGTTCTTATTTCACTCGTGGCGATCATTTCGATATTGATTTTTTGATTTGCGAGTGCTCTAAATATTCTTCCTGCTGTTCCTTTTGTAAAAGGCATCCCAGACCCTACCGCGCTAATTCGTACTATCGATTCTCCTTCTTCGAGTTTTGATCCTTGCCAATTTCCAATCAATTCTTTTAATGCGAATTTAGCATCGCTTCTATCATTTTTCTTTAAAGTAAAGCTAATATCTTTGGTTTTATCTTTATGCTTTCTCTCTGATTGAACTATTGTATCTAAGCTGATGTTTTTCTCAGCCAAAGTGGAACATATTGTGGAGGCAGTCCCTGGCTTATCTGGAACATTCTTCACGCTAATTTGGATTTGATCCTTATCTAAAGCTATTCCTCTTACTTCTGGCTCGTTGTTATTTTCAATCGTAGGATTCATAGAAATCTGTTTATCAGTGAGCTTGAAAACTTCGGCGACATTACGTAATGCTTTTTTCCCTAACTCTGCATCAATAACACAACTTACTTTGACTTCACTAGTTGCGATTAGTCGTATATTAATACCAGAGTCAGATAGAACTTGAAATAGAGATGACGCTATACCAGGTCTTCCCATTATCCCGGCTCCATAGATACTTAGTTTAGTCAGATCTTTTTGAAAAGTTATATCACCTCCAATAGTATTAATGAGTTTTTTACATTGATCAAGTGCATTTTGTAATTCACTTTCAGCAACAGTAAAAGTGATGTCGTTAGAGTCGATCAGATGTGTCGCTTGAATAATGAGATCGACATTAACACCACCCTCTGATAAAGATTCAAAAAGTTCAGCAGCAATTCCTGGACGATCTGGAATATTAGATAAAGCTACGACTGCTTGATTTTCAAGAAGTTCTAATCCGTCGACAGGACTGCGATGTTCTATTCCACCTTGAGAAAAATCAGGATTTTTATTACTAGTTAGAGTTGTTCCATCAAGGTTGTCCCAACTGGATTTCACGACAAGAGTTACTCCGAAATTTCTTGCTATTTCAACTGCTCGCGGATGTAAAACAGCTGCTCCAAGACTGGCCAGCTCTAACATTTCATCACAACTAATACTTTTCATTAATTTCGCATTTTTAACAATTCTTGGATCAGTTGTAAGAACGCCAGGAACATCGGTATAAATTTCACATTTATCAGCTTCAAGAGATGCTGCTAGAGCGACTGCAGAAGTATCTGATCCACCTCTTCCTAAAGTTGTGATTTCAGCAATTCCTCCTATGCCAAGACTGGTTCCTTGGAATCCAGCAATGACTATGGTTTTACCTTGATCTAAGAGATTTTTTATTCGTTCTGTCCTTATCTCGAGGATTCTTGCTCTTCCATGAGCTGATTCTGTGATAATTCCAGCTTGAGTTCCAGTTAACGAGATAGCTGGTGTGCCCAATTCATTCAGAGCCATTGTCAATAAAGATATTGAAACTTGTTCCCCAGTTGAGAGGAGCATATCCATTTCTCGATCAGGCGGATCAGCAGTTATTTCTGACGCTAGCTTTGTTAACTCATCAGTTTGATGTCCCATTGCGGAAACAACAACTACTAGATCATCATTTTTTTCTTTACTTGATTTGATTCTTTGCGCTACAGCTTTTATGCGCTCAATGCTTCCTAGAGAGGTGCCGCCAAATTTTTGAACCAGCAATGCCATTGAACTTTAGTTAACTTATTAATTATTCCAGTTATTAGTCAAAATTTTACTGTCTGTTAGCAGATTATCTTTAAAAGAATCGATTGGATTGGTTCCGGATTTAATTGAGGCTTCAATTTTTAAAAATTTTTTCATCAATTCAAGCAATTTTTCCAAAGATTTATCTTGAATTTGTTTGCGAATTATAAAAATACGCTTTGGGTTAGCAATTCCAGCAAGTTTTGCTATTTCTTTGACATCCTGATTTCCCTGTGAATCTAATAAATGTACCCAAAGCCATCCTCTTGATTGACCAGTCAACGTTGTAATTAGCCTTAAAGCTGGCTCTCCATTTTTAATTAAGGATTGAATTTTATTTAGAGCTACAATTGTCTCTCCTTTTAATAGTAAATTGGCAATTTCTAGGGCATTAGTAGAATTATTTTGAATTAGTTTTTTGACTAGTTCTTTTGAAATTTCTCTCGGTCTATCTGTATTTAAGTTTTTATTAACTGCATCCGATAATAATGAAAGCTTTTGAAGTTCAGTGTTAATTAGGGAGCTATCATTGCCTAAGCTTTCCACTATTAAATCAATTGTTTCATGATTCATTTTAAGATTTAATTTATATAAAATATTTTTGACTAGGTTACGTTGTCCATTTATATCCCATGGCAGTGGAAGAAGAAAACTCTTTTCCTTTGAGGAGCTATTTGATTGAATGCTTTTTTCTATTAATTTTGTTGTCTTAAGTCTTTTATCTGGTTTATTTGAATTATTTAAAATTAGATATGTATTGTTAGGAATTAATTTAATTGCTTGTTCGAGTTTGTTAGCAAGTTCAATTGAACATCCGTTGCAAAAAGGGCTTCTTCTAACCAGTACAACTCTCCCTCCGCTTCCAAAAGGAGCACTTTGGACCTCTTCAAGTGCTCTGAAATTTTGCTTTTGGTCATTTCCATCAATTTGACTATAGTTAAAACTTTTCCAAGATGGATTAATTATTGTTTGAATTATTTCTTCTATTTCCCTATTGCATGCCTCATAATCATCTCCCCATATTAAATGTATTGGCATAAATTAGATATATGTTATTAAAAGGTTTTGACCTTAAATTAGCTTAAGAAATTTAACAGTGAAAACACCTGAACACCCAATTTTTCTCGAAAGTGTTAACTACATTAGATCTAAGATAGGCATTACAGGACTGGATGAGGTGCAGCAATCAATTTTAGAACGCATTATTCATTCAAGTGGAGACTTTGGCTTGCAGTCATGTCTAAAGTTTAGTCCCACTGCTTGTAAGGATGCTATTAAGGCATTAAAAAATGGTGCAATGATTTTGACTGACACTTATATGGCTGAGGCAGCAATATCGCCTATGGCTAAACGAACCTTGAATTCAACTATCGAATGCATTTTAGGTATGGCTCCAGCTTCTATGTCTATTGATACAACTTTGACTACTAGAAGTGAAATTGGTATTAAAAATAAGTGGTTGGATTTTGAGGATAATGACACCATAAATAAATTAAATGCTCCATTGGTCATAATTGGGAGTTCTCCAACAGCTTTAATTTCTTTATTAGATCTTGTTGAAGAGGGCTATAAGTCACCAAGTTTAATTATTGGAATGCCGGTGGGGTTTATTGGGGTGAATGAGAGTAAAACTCGATTATTAAATAGTGATTGTGCATATATTGTTTTGGAAGGTTCTAAAGGAGGTGCATCTTTAGCTGCAGCTGCTACAAATGCTTTATTGAGAGCGGCTGAGAGTTAAATTATAAGGATTGTTCTTTATTTTATTTGCAACTTGCAGTTTGCTTAGTGACTTGAATCGTGTTGGAGTTATTTTTTTCTAGATTTTTTAATATTAACCTTGCATTATTGACTACTTCTGAGGGGACTCCTGCAAGCCTAGCAGCTTCAATTCCATAACTTTTGTTTGCTCCTCCTCTTTCGACCTTGTGGAGGAATGAAAGGGAATTATTTTTATATTCAACTATAACTTTGTAATTTTCTACATTTTCAATATATTCAGAAATTTGATTCAATTCATGGTAATGAGTTGCAAAGATTGATCGACTTTTAATTTTTTTTGCTAGGAACTCGCTTACTGACCAGGCAATAGACAACCCATCAAATGTTGAAGTTCCTCGTCCAATTTCATCTAATAAAACTAATGAGTTTTCTGTGGCATTATTAAGAATAAAGGCTGTTTCAATCATTTCTACTACGAAAGTTGATTGGCCTGAAGCCAAGTCATCTACAGCTCCAACGCGTGTAAATACTTGATCAGCGATTCCAATATGTGCTGATTTGGCAGGGATCCAACTTCCAATTTGAGCCATTATTTGTAAGAGACCTATTTGTCTTAAGTAACAACTTTTTCCACTAGCATTTGGCCCTGAAAGAATAATTAGATCTGTCTTAGAGCCAAGTTCTATATCATTAGGTACGAAAAGTTTATCAACAAGAATTTGCTCAACTACTGGATGACGGCCATTAATAATAGATAATTTTCTTGATTTATCTTGTTCATTAGTATCTATTATCTTAGGTTGAATATAGCTTTGAGTAGCGGCTAATTCGGCTAGTCCAGTTAAAACGTCTAAGTAAGATATTGCTTTTGCAGCTTGTCTAATAATGTTTGATTTATTTCCTGTAAGTGTTCTTAAATCACAAAAAAGTTCATATTCTAGTTCTGATATTCTTGCTTTAACTTGAAAGATTTTTCCTTCTCTCTCTTTTAATCCTGGTGTCACAAAACGTTCTTCATTAGTTAAGGTTTGTCTTCTGATCCAGTGATCTGGAACATTGCTAGCCTTTGATTTGCTAACAGCTAAAAAGTATCCAAAGGATCGATGATATTGAAGCTTTAAATTATTTATATTGCTTTTCATTCTCTCTTCTAATTCCTGAGACTTGAGCCATATATTATGATCATCTAGTTGGTTTCTAAGTCCATCAAGTACAGGGTTTATACCATCATAAAATAGACCACCTTCTGTAAGGCTAAGTGGTGGATTGTCTATGATTTGATTATTGATTTTTGAAGCAAGTTCAATCAAGTCTTTATCTATATTTATAATAGATTCGAAATACTTAGTTTTATTAAATATTGGGTCGTTAAGATACTTTTTAATCAGGGGCAAACGGTTAATTCCTTCTGCGATAGCAACTAAATCACGTGCTCCCGCTTGTTGAGCCCCTGCCCTGCCTGAGAGACGTTCTAAGTCACCCATGGCCCTAAGAATTTTTCTAATATTTTTTCTTAATGTCGATGATTTGACTAGTAATCCAATTATATTCTGTCTATTTTTAATTGCGATAACATCTTTTAAAGGTTCTTCTACCCACCTCCTTATGCATCTTGCACCCATTGCGGTTAGTGTTTTATCAATCGCCCAAAGCAATGAGCCTTGAAATTTTCCATCCTTCTGAGTTGAAGTAATTTCTAAATTTTTTCGTGTTTGACTATCTATAATTAATCCATATCGATTATTTTTTATTCGAGGGTAATCAATACAGATATTTGTTTTGATTTCATTGTTAGATTTATCATCTATACTTGGGTGCGTTTTATTTAAATATGAAATTAATCCTCCAATAGTTCTGATTGATAGAGAATCGGCCTGTATCCCTAAGCTATCAATATTATTTAAACAATAATGATTTTTAATAGTTGTGATTGCCTCTAAACTAGAGAATGATGTATTGTTAAATTCTGTTATTTCTATTAATCCTTCGTACCAGATTTTATTTGAAATTGAGTCCTTTTCTGAAATAACTTCAGCTGCGTTTAATTTAATTAGTTCTTGACGTAAATTATTACTTGCTTGACCTTCCTGAACAATAAATTCACCGGTGCTAACATCTATTTTTGCTAAAGACCAGTGAATTATTTCCGGATTAGATTTGGACTCTAGTAGAACAGAAGCTAGCCAATTATTTTTTTTAGCACTTAACATCCCTTCTTCAAGAATTGTTCCAGGGGTGATTAATCTTGTTATGCCTCTTTTAATTAATTTATTGCCTTTTGCGGGAGCAGCTTCAAGTTGATCACAAATAGCAATAGATAAACCCTTTTTAATTAGTTCTGTGCAATAACGATCAGATGCATGATGAGGGATTCCAGCCATTGGGATTTTGCCAATTTTTTTCCCAGCTTCTTTACTTGTGAGTGTGATTTCTAAAAGCTGTGAGAGTGTTATTGCATCTTCGAAGAAACATTCGAAGAAATCTCCAAGCCTATAAAGCAAAACTCGGTCAGGATTCTCTTTTTTTAATTCGACATAATGTTTTAGGGCAGGAGTGAGATCATCGATTTTTGGTAAATTGTGATGTGACCATTTGGGTTCCTCAAGTTCCACATGAGAAAATTTATCCAAATCAATTATTTGATTTGGATTCTTAGCAGTATGTTTTATGCGGGGTCTGAGCGATGCGTCTTCTTTTAGTTTTTGATGTGACAGATTTACGTTAGATGTTTTTGAACGATTAAGCTTTTCATCTTCATTTATATCGCTGTGCTCATTCCCCCCAAATAGACTGCCTTGTATAGGGTTTTGGCTGGCAGCCATTGAATTTATTTCGGCTCAATTAACGCATACTAGAAGAATTTTTTTTTTTTGCATGTGAAGCCTCACTACAAATTTTTAAAGTAATGCGTTCACAAAACACTTCCATGGGATAATTATCGAATATTGAGAAATTTTCTGTAGCTTCGACATGCTGGCTATTAATTCAATCGTTGCAAACGCACTTTTGTTCTCCTCATTGCTTTTAGTAATTGGCGTTCCTGTTTTTTACATGACACAAACCAATCCAGAGGATAATAGAAATCCGAACATTAAAAAGATAGAGATCCTTGCAGGAGTCTGGTTCCATTTAGTACTTCTTCAAGCCTTGGTAGGTGAATACATAACTCACCAAATGAGTGTGTGAAAATCCGAGTTAATTGAAGAGATATAGACTATTCATAATCGTATGTTTTAAATTTACTCACTAGAGGTTACTGTTAATAGGTATTAAAAGCCTTTATCAAATGGCGATAATCGAGGGTACCTTTGTAAATTCCTCTTCTTTAAGAGTAGCTATTGTCATCGCTAGGTTTAATGATCTTATTACTAATAAACTTCTAAGTGGATGCATAGACTGTTTATCTCGTCATGGCATTGATGTATCAGAATCAAGTGAACAATTAGATATTGCTTGGGTACCTGGTGCCTTTGAATTGCCAATTGTTTCTCAAGCACTTGCTAAAAAAGAAAAATATGATGTAGTTATTACCCTTGGAGCAGTTATTAGAGGAGACACCCCTCACTTTGATGTTGTGGTATCTGAGGCAAGTAAGGGCATCGCAAGTGTTTCTAGAGAAACAGGAATTCCAATCATCTTTGGAGTTTTAACAACTGACACAATGCAACAGGCATTAGAAAGGGCAGGAATTAAGAATAATTTAGGGTGGAATTATGCACTTCAAGCAATTGAAATGGGTAATTTGATGCAAGTAATGAGTTAATGAATTTTTTTAATTGAGACAATAATTTGACCATAATGCCTATTGTGAGGCATGCTTGAAATGTGATACAAAACTCTTAATGCGGATGTAGCTCAGTGGTAGAGCATCTCCTTGCCAAGGAGAATGTCGAGAGTTCGAATCTCTTCATCCGCTTTTTTTTAAAGATAAAATTGATAAATGTATATGTAATTTTTCTAAGGAAGAAGTTTCTTCATTGAAACTGAAAAAATCGTCAACAATTAATTCTTTTTCTGATTCTGATTCGAATCACAACTTTAGTGATCTTGGAAATAGATATTTAGTGGAAACTATTTTTTTTAGTTGAGTTATTAAATAAATATAATGCACCCCCCTTTCGTTGATTATGTTTCAATTGATAATGAAGGAAGCGAGTTTAATATTTTAAGCTCTTTCGATTTTGATAAATATAAATATAAATATAAATATAAATATAAATTTAAAGTAATTACCTGTGAACATAATTTCAGTGAAAGTAGAGATAAGATCCACTCTTTACTATAAAGTAAAGGCTACACTAGAAAATTCACAACCATTTCAAAAGTAGTTGATTGGTATTTGCTAGTTGATTCAAAATTTTAAATGAATAAAGCTAATAACGAAATACTAGAAAAAGAGAAAAAAGCAATAGAATTTATAAATAATTCTAATTTAAATAGCGCAGAGTTGATTTATAGAGAGTTAATTAAGGAAGGGGTAGAAACAAATAGCATTTTAAGTAATTTAGCTGCTATTTGTGGCATGACAGGACGCAATGAGGAAATGTTATCTATCCTAAGAAAAGCTTTAAAAATCAATCCTAATTTCTCAAACTCTCATAATAATATTGGTATAGCTCTACAACGTCTTGGAGATTTAGATGGAGCATTAAACTCTTATCAGATAGCACTTAAACTTAAACCTGATTTTGCAGAGGCTCATAATAATATTGGATTGGTATTTCAGAAAAAAGGTCTTATTGATATAGCAATATCTTCTTTTAAAAATGCAATCAAAATCAATTCAAAATATTTAGATGCATTAAATAATTTAGGTAATTCTTTAGCTGCTAAGGGAGATATAGAAAAAGCGATACAAACCTATGAAAGAGCTATCAAAGTTAGTTCTAAATCTCCATCTGCATATTTTAATTTAGGGAATATCTTCAAACAATTAGGGAATGATCTAAAAGCAATAGAGTATTACAAAGAAAGTCTCCACTATGATCCAAATTTTTTCAAGTCTTACTATAATCTAGGAAATATTTTCAAGCAAAAAGGTGACTTATATGCAGCAATAAATTTTTATGAAAAAACGATAAAATTGCAACCAAATTTTCCAGATGTTTACAATAATATTGGTCTTACAAAGTATTTACTAGGTGATATCGATAACGCTATACATTACTATAATAAAGCTATTAAACTAAAATCAAATAATTCTCATTTTTATAATAATCTAGGAGTTGCTTTGAAGGAAATAGGTATTATTCCTGATGCAATAGATGCTTACAAAAGAGCGATTAAAATTAATCCTAATTATTCAGAAGCTCATACAAACCTTTCTCATTTATTGCTCTTAAGTGGTGATTATGAAAATGGCTGGTTGGAATATGAACATAGATCAAAAAAACAAATTAATGCTTCTCTTCCTCATGTTTGGCCAAAGTGTCCTTTGTGGGATGGACAATTAATTTCTAGAGATGAAAAACTATTAGTCGTCAGTGAGCAGGGCTTAGGAGATTCATTGCAATATATGAGATACATTCCTTATTTAAGAGATCAAGGAATATGCATTACTTTTTGTGCTCAATCTAAATTACATAGTCTGATCAAATCATCTAATGTAGATACAGATCCTTTATCTCCTGATTCAAGCGAAATATCTTCTTTCGATTATTGGATTCCTTTACTATCGATCCCGAGATATCTTTCGCTAACAAAGACTAATCTATTAGTAACATCTTCATATATATCTCCAGCAAAAGTTTTTATTAATAAATGGAAAGATAAATTTTTTATGGAAAAAAGACCTTTAGTTGGTTTACATTGGCAAGGAAATCCAAAAATTGAAGATTTTTATAGAGGTAGGTCTATTCCCTTAAATTATTTTTCCAAAATCATTAAGGAAAATAATATTAATCTAATAAGTTTGCAGAAAGGTCCTGGTTCGGAACAGCTTGAAAATTGTTCATTTAAAGATGTTTTTAGTAAGTACCAAGATGAAATTGATTTCATCTGGGACTTTAACGAAATAGCTGGTATTATTTCTAATATTGATTTAATCATTACTTGTGATACAGTTACAGCTCATTTAGCAGGAGGTATGGGAAAAAATGTTTGGCTTTTGCTTAGAGATACTCCTTATTGGACTTGGGGACTAGATGGCAGTAATTGTAATTGGTACCCTAATATGAAAATATTTCGACAGAAGAAAAGGCATAATTGGTATGATGTGATTGAAGAAGTTTCAGAAGAACTTAAGCTATTTATTTCTAAAAAAATTATTTAATATATTTAAAAATTATGATTATTTACGCCCCAATATCATTAGGTGAATTAATTGATAAAATTACTATACTTAAGATTAAAAAAGAAAAAATGAGTGGAGATAAACTTAGGAACGTTGAAAAAGAATTAAATTATTTAAACAAGATATGTAATGAACTTGATATACAAATTGAATTAAGATTCTATTCAGAATTAAAGACCATAAATATCACTCTTTGGGAGATTGAAGATGAAATAAGATTGAAAGAGAATAAGCAAGAATTCGACAATGAATTTATCGAGTTAGCTAGATCAATATATCGTCAAAATGATAAACGAGCCTCAATCAAAAAAGAAATAAATTCTCAATACTCCTCTAATTTAATTGAAGAAAAATTTTATAGTTTTAATTAAAGTTGTTATCGGAGTTTTAGATATCTATATCTACTAATTAAGATCCATTTGTTTTAAAAATAAGAAATCCCGAATTCTTCAAAGTTTATATTATTATTATTATTATGATAGAAATCAAGCAGTGCTTAGTATTTATCATTCCCCCAATTTTTTTTGATTATAAATTCATCAAAATTTAAATTTTTTTCGTAAATAATTGATTTTGAATTTTGAATTGTACAGATGAAGATAAATATATATCTGATTCAAATTAATTTTAGAGGCTTTCTCTGGGCTTAAAAAGCTACATAATACTTCTTCAAATCCTCCTCCAATAAAGACACCACAATCAATATTAGTTATGTTTCCTTCCTCTGAATAGATTCCTTCTTTTTACCTCCTCCTTTCTTTTGGTAAGCAATTGAAAGTATCAAATCAAAAGCTTTTTTAAAATATTAAATTAAGTAAGTACATGATTTAACATTCCAAGCTTAAAAATAAACGAAGGGCATTTTATTTTACTTTTTGAATGAATTAATCAATTAATATCTATCTATTAAAAAATAACTTTAGAGATTCTTTTAACTTTGGAATCTATTGAATTGATATTAGTCTAGGATCAATTTACAGTTTTATTTTACTAACTGATTAAAGATTTTTTTGTTTCCAAGATGTAGTTGCATGCCATAAAGGCTTGTCTTAGTATTTTTATCATTTTATTTATATTCAGACACTCTTTAATCCATCTTTCTGTTTCATGTATATCATTAGATAAACCATGAGGATTCAATGGAAGATCAATCAATTTGTTCTTTTGATAAAGCTTTGCTAAATCCACTAATTGATCACCTGTCAGAATATTTTAATTTTTAAACTATAGACTAAATTTATTAAATAGATTAGTGTACTTTTAACCTTTTATACGTAATTTAAAAATTTTCATGATTATAAAAATATAAATATCTCATTTATAGATAATTTTTTTTAGTCAGCTATTTATTACTTGTATTAAAAACAAGCAATTCTTGGCTTGTTACTGGATTGAAGCCAACCTGTCTATAGAAGTCGCTTTGGTCGGTAGTCATTAGATATATTCTTTCAACGTCTTTAAGTTTCTTTGATTTTAGTATTTCTTTGATTAAAAGTTTTCCTACTCCCAATCTCTGCTTATCTTTTGCTACTGCAATATCCCATAATGCAGCTCTATAAATAGTGTCGCCAGTCGCTCGGCCAAAAGCTACTAAACGTCTTCCTTCCCATATCGTTACAATTACGGAGCTTTCAGCGAGTAATTTTTTGATGTTTTTTATGCTTCTATTTTGAGCCCAAAAAGTATTTTCATCTAAAAAAGCTTTTAATTTCAATATCCCTTTGGTTGGTAGTAAATAAGGTCCTAAGCCTGCAAGCCTTAATCCAGGGGCACCCGATAAATGATTAATTATGGATAGATCTTGCATGAATTAATTAATTTGATTTAAAAATGATGAGCAAATCATCCTCTAGCTTTGCTCAATATGATGAGCAAGTTAATCTATATAATATTATCAACAAGTTAATGCAATTTTTTCTTTGGTAATATTTCATGAATTCTCTGTTTTAGCTATAGCTATAATCTGATAGTATATTTTTAATTGGTGAAAGTAATAAAGTATATGCCAGATCTTTATTTTGACTTTGAAAATAAATTTCGAGGTTCACGAAAACAAGTTGAAGAAAAGCTAGCTATTTATGACGAACTTTTAGATTATATTTTTAGTATTTCTAATAATCCTACTGCATTAGATATAGGATCAGGTAGAGGAGAGTGGCTACAGAAATGCTCGAAAAAAGGTTTTGAAGCTAGAGGTATAGAAATAAACTCAGCGATGATTAAGGAAAGTAATAAATATAACTTAACTGTGCTTAAAGGAGATGCGATAGAAATACTTCAGAAGATTCCTAATCACTCAATATCTTTGGTGACTGCCTTTCATGTTATTGAGCATCTTTCGCATGATCAAATAGAGATCCTTTTTAAAGAATGTCGTAGAATAGTAAGTAATAATGGTATTTGTCTTTTCGAAACACCAAGTATTGATAATTTGATTGTTTCCACGAAATCTTTTTACTTAGACCCTACTCATATAAATCCTATAAACCCTGATTATATGCAATATCTGCTTTCACATCTAGGATTTGATAAGGTTAAATACTATTATTTGAATGGAGGACCACTTAGTGGAGAATCTAATTTTACACTTACTAGAGTTTTAAATGGTGTAGCCCAAGATTTACTGATTTTGGCAATAAATAGTTCTACAGATATGAAATCAATTTCTAATCACATATCTAAATGGGAATCAAATCTAAATATTGGAATATCTACTTTTCAAGCATCAGAGGATTTTGATATTCAACTGATGAAAAATATTTCTTTTTTAAAAAATTCACTCATTAATCTAGAGAATGAAGTAAATCACTTAAAAAAAATAAATCTATCTTTGCAAAGTGAGCAAATTTTAATAAAGAAGCAAATTAATAAATCTTATTTACCCTATTCTGCTTACTCTATTAGAGTATTAGGCAAAGCTAAGAAAATAATTAAATACTCTATCAACATATACAAAGTAATATTTACTAAGCTTTTTCGTAAAATGTATTTAATACTATCATCGATTCCTTTTGTTAGAAGCTTTGTTTTTTCCTCTAAATCGTATATCATATTTAAACCACTTTCATATTTTCTTAAGGCTTTTGGTCAAGAATCGTATTTTCTAAAAATAACTGATCAATTAGACCAGCTGCAGGAGTCTGTTGATGACTCTTCACCAGTTAATGATATGTTAATTCCTTTTTATCAATCTTCTGATGCTGCAAAACAAAATTATAAAGAACTTATGGGTGAATTGAAAGATGAAAATATTAATTGATATACAGGGGCTTCAAACAGAGGGAAGTAGATTAAGAGGGATAGGTCGATATTCTTATCAACTAATTTTTAATTTAATTAAGAATCATCCTGACCATGAATATATTCTATTTGCCAATCCGTTTTTAAAAGATGCTCGATCTGATTTTCAATCTCTTATATCCAATCAAGAATTTAATATTTACTACTTTAATTGGTATTCTCCTGGTCCATTCAAGCACGAATCAAGTTTAGAAGCCTCTAAGGATTGGTTCGCCAAACAATTACGTTCTTATGCCATAGCTTCTTTATCTGTTGACGTTGTTTTGTTGACAAGTTTTTTTGAGGGATTTTTTGATAATGCTCTGGTTGGATTAAGTAATGAATATAATTTGCCACCTATCACTACAATTCTTTATGATTTAATACCTCTAGTTCAGTCATCAACATATTTAGATAATAATCCTTTATATAAAGTCTTTTACAGTGAAAAAATTCAACAATTACATTCTTTGGACGGCTTTTTAGCTATCTCTGAATCTACTTTAAAAGAAGTAAGTGATCATACTAGTATATCTAACAAAAAGATTTATAATGTTTCATCAGCATGTGATCAAAGCTTATTTAATAAAGTACAAGAAAAATTTTATTTAGATGAATTAAAAGAGGAGCCTTTAGAAAAGTATATTTTTTATTCAGGAGCAGGCGATGCCCGTAAAAATATTAAATCTCTAATTTTCGCTTATGCAAAACTTCCATCTCACTTACAAAGTGAATACAAACTTGTTTTAGCTGGAAAATTATTATCCGCTGAGAAGTTGTTGCTCGAAGAATGCATAACAAAGAATAATTTGCAAAAGGAGATGATAATTATTCTTGGATATGTAAGTGACTCAGAGCTAGTTTCTCTTTATTCTCACTGCTCTTTATTTGTTTTTCCATCTTTACATGAAGGTTTTGGATTGCCAGTTTTGGAGGCAATGAGTTGTGGTGCCCCAGTAATTGGATCTAATTTAACAAGTGTTCCAGAGATTATTGGAGATAGAAAAGCTTTATTTAATCCAACTGATATTGAGGAATTAACTCAATTAATTGAAAAAGCTTTAATCGATAAATCATTTAAAGAACATCTAATTCAAAATGGCCTATCTGCGGTTAAGAAATTTTCATGGACTGAGACCTCAAAAAGGGCAATCTCAGCTTTGATAAAGATTTCATCAACTAAGCTAATTAATTCAACTGCCGATAAGATGAATGAAAACTCTATTGCTCGTGAAATTCTTCTTAGTAGAGTAAAAAGTGTAATTAATACAACTAATAAAGGATCAAAAGATAATATTCTTATTAAACAAGTATCATCTTCACTAGAACTGATTGACGAGCAGATTCTAGATTTTAAACGAAGACTTAAGAAATTAATTCCAGGTAGAAGTTGGAGAATTGAAGGACCATTTGATAGTAATTATAGTTTGGCTTTGTTGAATAAAAATTTTATAAGATCAATGTATAAAATAAATCAAGATATAACTATTACTTCAACCGATGGTGATTCTGATTATTCTCCTTCGAAGAAGTTCCTTAGTATAAATAAGGATATAGATCAGATATATAGAAAGTCACGAAATGAGAAATCTTTACCAAGCATAGTATCAAGAAATCTTTATCCTCCTCGTGTTTTTGATATGAATGGTATGGTGAAAATATTGCATTCTTATGGTTGGGAAGAATCTCAGTTCCCATCATCTTGGATAGATGAATTTAATAAAAACTTAGATGGTATTACAGTTATGTCAGAATATGTGAAGAAAACATTAATTGATAATGGTTTAAGTATACCGATTAAAATTTCGTCTTTGGGTCTTGATCATATAAATTCTAAAGACGAAGATATTGATCTTGACATTAGTGTAAATAATTTTTGCTTTTTACATATTTCATCATGTTTTCCGAGAAAAGGAGTTAATGTTTTAATTGAATCATATTGTGCTTCCTTTAAAGAAGATGACGACGTATCTTTGATAATTAAAACTATTCCAAATATTCATAATGATGTAAAAGATCAGTTGAAATCAATTAGATCTAACACCAAAAATATACCTCATATTTGTTTTATAGAAGAGGATTATACCGATGACCAAATTCTAGCTTTATATCAACTGAGTGACGCATTGGTCGCCCCCAGTTATGGGGAGGGTTTTGGATTGCCTATTGGCGAGGCAATGAAGTTTGGCTTGCCAGTAATAACAACTGGTTTTGGAGGTCAACTTGACTTTTGTAATAGTTATAATTCATGGCTAATTGATTTTAAATATTGTTATTCGAAAACGCATTTTGGCCTTACTTGCTCATCGTGGGCGGAACCTTCTAAAGATCATTTGTCTTCTATTATGAGAGAAATATACACCTCCAATAAGGATGAAATCTATCAAAAAACACTTCAGGCAAAGAAGACGATTGAAAGATGCAAATGGGATAATGTAGCTAAATCAAATCTTAACTTTGTTGATAAAATTCTAGCTACTTCTGATTTTGATATTCCAAGAATCGGGATTGTAACTACATGGAATTCTAGATGCGGTATTGCATCTTATTCTAAAAATATTTTAAAATATATTCATGATTATAAATTAATTTTTGCACCATTTAATGGTGAAAATGAATCTTTAGATAATGATTCTGTATTTAGATGCTGGGATATGAATCCATCAGAAGTTCAAAATTATAATGAATTATTAGTATCAATTACCTCGAACTCTATTTCAACATTATTAATACAATTTAATTACGGATTTTTTAATTATACTTTATTTAAAGATTTCTTAAACCAGTTATATGTAAGAAATATAAAGGTCATCATTATTTTGCATTCTACAATTGCACCTTCAACAGAATTAAATTTTAAGAATCTTTCCCCTGAGATTCAAAGATGTGATCGCTTACTAGTTCATACAGTATCAGATTTAAATCGGTTGAAAAGTATCGGTTTGGATAAAAAGGCCACTCTCTTTCCTCACGGAATTATTGATTATTTCCCTAAATCTGAAAATTTTAGTCGAAGATTTAACTGGAGGTTTAAATCAATTAAGCTAGCCACATTCGGATTCGCCTTACCTAATAAAGGCTTTATTCAATTAATTGAAGCTGTGGGCATGCTTAAAGATATTTATCCAAATATGACTTTAACTATGTTAACAGCTAAGTATAACTTCACTTACGATTACTTTGTTGAAGAGTTAAAAGAAAAGATAAAAGTATTAGGTTTAGATAAAATAATTGATATTCAAACGGATTATATGACTGAAAAAAACTCGCTAAATATTCTTACTAAAATGGATTTAATTGTTCTACCATATCAATCAACCAATGAATCCTCCAGTGCATCTGTTAGACACTCTCTGGCTTCTGGAACACCAGTCGCGATTACACCACAACAAATTTTCGAAGATGTAAAGGATGTTACCTACCATTTGCCTGGCTGCAGTTCAGAACTTATTAAAGATGGTATAAAGCAATTTTTTGATTCTGGATATCGATCTTTTTTATCAAAAGATCATCAAGATTTTAAAGAAAAATGGATTTCGCAACATAGATTTTCGAAAATAGGTAAGAGATTGCAGGGATTGATTAGAGGTATAGAAAGTCAGAAGAAATACGATCAGTAATATTATTTAGTTATTGATTAATGTTTTTTTATATCTTTTGACAAATATTACTGTTGATTAGATTTTTAATTATACTATCAATATCTTTTTTACTCTTCCATTGTAAATCATTGAAAATTTGTTTTGGATCTCCGAAACTTTTTTCGATATCAGTTGATCTAAAATATTTCTTATTAATTATAATATGATCTTGCCAGTTTAAGTTAAATAATTTAAACACTTTATCAATAAAAGTTTCCAGACTAGTTAGTATTCCAGTGCATATTATGTGATCTTTCACTCCGTTTTTTCTGTTATTTATTAAGTACATAGCTTCTACATATTCTTCTGCCCATCCCCAGTCGCGAGAAATATTTAAATTTCCTAATTCTATTTTATGAGATTTATCTAGATTACAAATCTTGGCTGCATCGACAATTTTTTTTGTTACAAATTGCCCGGTTCTCAGAGGGGATTCATGTGGAAATAAAACCCCTGTTACAGCTTTAATTCCATATTCGTTTCGATATTTTTTGACTAAATTCATGCTCTCAAGCTTTGCATCAGCGTATGGATTTTGTGGATTAAAAGCAGAGTCTATTTTTGCTGGTTTTTTAGTTAAACCATAAATCTCGCTACTTCCAGCAAAAAAGATTCTTCCACTAAAATTATGTTTTCTACAATTACTCAATAAAATCTCTGAAGCCATTACGATACTTTGCTCTGTTTTTAATGGCTCTTTGAACGATTTTCCAACAGAAGATTGTGCGGCTAAATTATATATTTCGCTTGGTTTTTCAGTAACTATTAAGTCACTTATTTGGCTGGAATTAAGATTGTCAACTTGATGAACTAAAAATTGATTCGAGATTCCTAAGGTTTTGTGATTTGAATGGAGTACTTTTTTTGATCTTGATGTGCCAATTACTTCGTAACCTTTCAGAAGGAGTGATTTGACCATGTATGAACCATCTTGCCCCGAACATCCAATTACTAACGCTTTAGGTTTCATTTGGAATGATTTCCACACGAAATAGTATTCAGAATATCTTTTTGAATACCTACAAACGAAATCATGAAATAACTTAAAAAGTTCATTAAGAATCTCGAAAAAAGATGAAGAATTGTATGTGCCAGTAAAATAAGTGAACTTAAATACAGCTTTAAAAATAGTTTCTCAACAAATGAACTTACTACTTTTTTTGCAGCTATTTTTCTTTCTGATCAATTGTACTGCAGTCAATCTCAGGGTTTGAAAAATTAAATTTAGAAAGAAACTCAATTTAATCAACCGCTCTTGCTTATCTTGATATCACTACTGAAAATACAAAAGGGCTTTGCCTAAGGACGCTCTTTAGGTATATTTAGCCGGCCAACTGCAATCGAGTATTAACAACAGTTTTTACTTGATGTAGAATTGCCAGGCCCAGACAAGGGTTCTCGGCAGCCGCAGAAAAATACTGCGGAGTACCCTTTCTAAAGTAGTTTTTACATGTCCACACTAACCTCAACCCAACTCCAACAGCAGTACATCGCCTATTTTGGGCGTCCCGGTGATCCAGCTGGTATCAAGTACTGGCTTTCAAGCTCAAGCGGCGTATCAACTGCAAGAGAATTTGCTGACAAGATTTACGCTCAAGACGAATACAAAACTTCAACAGTTGGTTCTAAAACAGTTGAAGCGCAGGTAAATCAGCTTTACTTAAATTTATTTGGTCGCAGTGCGGACGCTACTGGTCTTCTTTATTGGACACAGGAAATTGAAAAAGGAAATTTAAATCTCTCTAATGTAGCTACTGACCTTATCTGGTCTGCTTCAAATCCTAGTTCTGGAAACACAGCTCAAGGAGCACTAGACGCGTCGGCTCTAACTAATAAGGTCGCTGCTGCTGCTGCTTACACCGCTGAAGTTGAAGCAAGCACAACTGCAATTCTTGCATATCAGCCAGCTACTACTAGTCCTTTCAAAACAAGTACTGCGTTCACATCTGCGCAAACATATTTAGGTACAATTACTAGCGCTACTGCGCACACAGCTGCTGGAATAACTTCAACTGTCACTTCGATGACAACCGGTTCAGATGCTACTACTACAACAACAACGAACCTAACAACTAGCTCAGATACTTTAACTGGTTCAAGCAGCGCAGATACATATAAAGGATCTATTGTTTACTCTGCTGCAGGAGGAGCAACTCCTCAGTCAGGAAGTACTTTTACTGTTGATGACGAAGTCGATGGAGGTGTAGGTACCGATACTCTTTCGTTGACAATCAGTGGAGTAGTTGATACAGGTGCAATCGCTATACCTGCTGCAGACACTAAAAATATTGAAGCGCTTGAAGTACGTGCTGTAAACACAGAGGCTGCTGACACCACTGACTATGTCCAAGTAGATGCAACTAATTACTCAGGTCTAACTTCTTTTACCAACAATCGTTCAACAGCAACTATTGATGTAAATAATCTTCCAACTGGCGCTACCTACATCCATAAAGGTAATGGCACGGTAACAATGGGAGATACCACAACCGTTGATTACAAGACTACAACCGATGCTGTCAACATTACTCTTGATGGTGGTGTCGTTGCAGGAGCTGCTTCTGACATAACTAATGCTGGTACTGCAACTACTGCAACTGTTAAGTCAACTGGTGCAGCTAACAAGATCGACGTTCTTGCCCTTGCGAGTGGAAACAATACGATCACATCATTGACCATTGATGCGACTACTAACGCATCTTTCGGTGCTGGTAATTCGGGTGATGATGCCGCTATCACTGGTATGGCTGCTGATTCAACAATTACAATCAAAGGTGCTGGAGCAGTTGATATAGAAGCTGTTGATGCTGATGTAGATGTTATTGATGCCTCAGGAAACTCTGGTGGAATTCAAGTTGCTTTAAGTAGCAACACTGCAACGGTAACTACTGGTGGTTCAGGTGATGACAAAATTACCTCTGGTGCTACTTTTACAACCTCAACTAAAGGTTCTGTAAATGCTGGAGCTGGTTCAGATACCCTTATCATTGGAACGAATGTAGGGCACATCAACAATGCAACTGAAGCTGGTAAGTATACGAATTTCGAGACTTTAAGCTTAAGGGGAACACTTGATTTAACTTATATCGGTAGTCAGATCACTTCACTCATTTTGAGTGGTGCGACTAACGCCGTTACTAATTTGACTGCCAGTCAAGCGGCTTCAGTTACAGCTTCTGCTGATATTGGCGCTACCACTATTGCTCTACAAACTAGTAGCGGAACATCAGATTCATTAACTCTCAATCTTGGAGACGGTTTGGGAAATGCTCATGAAACAGGTGCATTAACAGCTAATGGTTTTGAAACAATCAACATTCACGCTAATCCCAAAGCGCTTAATTCTGATTTAACTTCGATCCTTGATTCGTTTACTGCTAACAAGGTCACCACGATCAATATGACTGGTACCAATTTGGCAAACGTAACACTCAGTGATGCTGCTGTTACTAAAGCTGCAACTTATGATGCTTCTGCTCTCCCTGGAGTATTGAATATTGCCGGTAACTTGATTGCTGGTTCAACCGTTAAAGGTTCTGCAGGTGCGGACATAATCGCTCTCGGTACTGTTGGTTCTACTTACAACGGTAATGGCGGTAACGAAGCAATTTCAGGTACTGCTATTACTCATCTTGAAAGCAGTAGTGTTTGGAACACAATTGATGGTGGAGCTGGTACAGACACCATTACCCTGACTGCTGCTGCATTAGCAGCTGTTGATAGCAACTTCAGATATGTAAGTAATGTTGAGACAATTACACTTGATTCTGATGCTTCAGCTGGAGATGTTTCCCTTACGACCGGTGGTTTCTTCGATACTGCCTTCAAGACTGGTGGCGTAACAGCTAACCTTTTAGGATCTGATACTGACAAGGTCACGGTTTCTGCAGCTACTTTCTCTGGTGATGCAACTGTTACGGTTACTTCACTTGGTTTAGGAAATGCTGCTGATGAGGACATCTCAGTTACTACTGGAGACGGTGCTGATACCGTTACTGTTACTGCAAGTAGTTGGGTAGGAGCAACTGGTGCTTCTTCAGGTATTGCCGTCTTGACAGGAGCTGGAGATGATACCATCAGCGTGACTACTGGAACACTTAAAGCGACAACATCCGGAGCTTTGAGTATTACTCCTGGTACAGGTGCTGACACAATCACTATCTCTAGTACAAACAGCACAACAAACGATTCACAAAAAGTCGTTGTTATAGCTGATGGTGATTCTCTAGCTACAGGTCGTGACAAAATCACTGGATTTAAGGCAGCTACTGCAGCTAATTTCTCTGACTTACTTGACCTGGAAGGTACTCCTACTGTTCAGGCTAATACCACAGCTACAAATGGTACTGACGCAGGTGTATTCAAGTCTCACGCAATTGGATCTGGAATACTAACTCTTGATGATGCTGACATTTTTGCATCAGCAGTGACTATTAATCCTAATAACTTAAGTGATGCACTTGATTACTTAGCAGCCAATATCACCACCAGTGGTGCAACAGTTATCATGGCTTACGATGCTGATAACAATGCAACTAATGATGGTTACATTGTCTTCCAGCAAGGTACTAATGATACGGTTGTTGAACTTGTTGGTCTTACTAGTGTTGATCTCGTAGACACAACTAATGATGCGGGTGCTAACGACCTCATTATTGCTTAATAGGCTTAATTAACACTTTGTTTTATTAATTCCAAACCAGCCTTCATAGGCTGGTTTTTTATTTCTTACTCATTAATTAAAAAGCCAGCCTCTCTAGGCTGGCTTTTTAATTTTTCAACATGTTTTACTTTCTTAAGAATAAGTAAAATGGAATAATCTGTTTAATAGTTCAAGGATCTATTTAATTTTATTCTCTTGTTACAAGTTTCTATTCCCATTCATAATTTTCTATGATTAACAAGATTATTCTTTTAATAACTAATTTGCTTAATTAATTTACTTTACCTTCATTTAAAGAGTTCTTAGTGAATCAGTTTTCTGACTAAACGTATTTAATAATAATTGCAAATAAGACACTTTCCTGAGTTTTATATTTGCTCTCAAACTCATACCAACTTGTAAAGGCAATTTCTGTCCTTTTTTTATTTTCAAATATTGATTAGTTAATCTAATTTCTGCAGGAAATCGATATCCTTTATTCAATGCGGGGTCAGGTAGAAGTGCATCTGAACCTATCTTTGTGACTTCGCCTTTAATGACACCAAAGTCAGAAGCTGGAAATGAATCAATGCTTATATCTGCTAATTTCCCTACTTTTATAAATCCTATATTTCGACTGTCTATTTCAACTCTTGCTAATAAATCATCAAATGGCACAATTTTCATTATTGGTTCGCTAGATCTCGCTACAAAACCTTTTCCTTTTGGTTTTAAGTCAAAAATTATTCCATCTATTGGAGCAGTGATTTTCTGATATTTCATAGTCACTTGAGTCTCTATAACACTTCTTTTGAGATCATTGACTTTGTTTTTTTGTTGAAGATATTGAACTTCTGAAATCGCACCTTCTTTTGTTAGAGGCTCTAGTCTTCTCAAAATTTCTTGATTGATTTTTAGATTGTCTTCGAATGCTTTAAGTTTTGCCAATGTTATTTCATTATCAAGTGCGACTAATACTTGCCCTTGATTTATTCTTTCTCCGTCTTTTACTAAAATTTCTTCTGCTATCCCACCAACCGGCATCTGAATATCAATAACCCCCGTGATTGGTTCCAATCTACCTGGAGCTACTA
Source organism: Prochlorococcus sp. AG-311-J23 (assembly GCA_003284375.1). Lineage (GTDB taxonomy): Bacteria > Cyanobacteriota > Cyanobacteriia > PCC-6307 > Cyanobiaceae > Prochlorococcus_B. Next base: position 140,587 of record QBVL01000001.1, on the reverse strand, counting down.
TTATTTCTTCGGTTTTTGCCAATGATAACCAAATAATTCCAAAAACTGTTCCACCAATTATTGTCCATGTGATACTTTGTGCCCATATAGCTGATTGACGTAAAACAACTTCTTGCTTCTCATTATTTACTTTTGATTCGAGCCAATCTTGTCCTTTTTCTAGAAAACTGTGAGGCTTGAGCAGTTCAACAATTTTTTTATATTTTTTATGTTCTCTGAGATTCTTTATTGTTTCCAGTTTTATAGGATTAGTTAATTCAACTTTTTTTATCTTCTCAAGACTTTGCTTGTTAATGAGTTTCTGTTTTTTTAAAGTCTTTATTAGCTGTTTAAAATTTAACAAGGTTTTGGTGATAATTTGATTTGACATTAGCTTGATTCCTGTTGTCGATATAGAGCGTAGTAACGACTTTTTTTATTTATTAGTTCTGTATGAGTTCCAATTTCACAAACGGCGCCATCATGCATCATAACTATTTTATCAGCGTTTTTAATAGTACTTAATCTGTGTGTTATGAAGAAAACTGTAAGCCCTTTGCATTTTTCTTTCAAATTTTCGCATACTCTTCTCTCAGTCTCATAATCAAGAGCACTTGTTGCTTCGTCCATAATTAACATTTTAGGTCTGCTTATTAAAGTTCTTGCAATAGCGAGTCTTTGCTTTTGTCCTCCTGACAAAGAGGTTCCCCTTTCTCCAACATTAGTACTATAACCAAGAGGTAAATCCATGATGAAATTGTGAGCATCAGCTATTTTAGCCGCCTCGATAATTTCATCTCCAGAGACATCTGGATTTGTAATAGCTATATTTTCACTAACTGTTCCTGCAAATAAAAGTGGATCTTGAGGAACTATACCAATTTGTCTTCTTAGTGAATATAACTCCACTTTACTTATATCAAAATTATCAATTAGTATTTTTCCTCTGTTTAAATTATAAAGTCTTGGCAATAATTTCATTAGTGTGCTTTTTCCACTGCCGCTTTGGCCTGCAATTCCTACAAATATCCCAGCACTTATCTCTAAATCAATATTTTTGAGAACTTCAGGTTGATTCTTTTTAAATGCAAAATAAACCTCTTTGAATAGAACTTTACCTTTGATTTCTGGCAATGTTATGTTTGATTTGTCTGATTCACTTGATTCTTCAGGAGTATCAATAATATCGGCAAGTCTCTCAAATGAAACTCTCAATTCCTGAATACTTTGCCATATACTACTTAATCTTAGAAGAGGTTGTGTAACAAAACCGGAGATAATTCTAAACGCAATTAACTGTCCTAAAGTTAAATTCCCGCTTAGGACCAGTGAGGCTCCTACCCATAAAACCAGTAATTGGGATAATTGCTGCAAAACTTGACTTGTTTGTCCTAAAGCTGTTCCAGTGATTGTTTTCTCAAAAGTGCGAGAAATATAGCGTCCGTATAGTTCTTGCCACCTCCACCTGCTAACAGTTTCTATGTTTTGAGCTTTCACAGTTTGTATACCTGTCAAGACTTCAACCAGATGACTTTGAGTCTTTGCGTTTTCAACAGCTGTTTCCCTTATTTGACGTCTTAATAGAGGAGCTCCGATTAGTGTTAAAAGTATTTGTATGGGGACTACTGCAAGGGCTATTAGTGTTAACAACCAACTATAGATAACCATTACTACTATGTAGATAATTGAAAAAGCTGCATCTAATATCGTTGTCAAAGCTTGTCCAGTTAAGAAGTCTCTGATTTTTTCTAATTCTGCAACTCTGCTTCCTAATTCTCCAACAGGCCTTTTATCAAAGTAATTTAATGGAAGTCGTAATAAATGATCTATGACTTCTGACCCTAGTCTGGTATCAATGCGATTTGTTGTTTCTGTAAATAAAAATGTTCTTAGACTTCCAATAACCCCCCCTAAAATAGTTACAAATACCATCGCTATGCCTAGAACTTGCAGAGTATCTAAACTTCTCTGTGAAATGACTTTGTCTATAATGACTTGAATTAATAAGGGATTTGCTAATCCAAAAAGTTGGACAATAAAAGAAGCTATCAGAACTTGGATTAATACACCTTGAAATTTTTTTAAAGAAGGAATAAACCACTCTAAACCAAACTTTTTATTAGGAGTTGTATTAATTCTTTCAACTGCTATGAATTCAATATCGTCTTCAAAATTCTCTTCAAAGTTCTCTTCATTAATTTCAATCCACCCTTCTTTTGGAGAAGCAAGTGTTAAATGATTATTTTTACTATTATGTACTAGCGCAAAACTATTCTTCCATAAAAGAAGACTAGATTCAGGCATTCTTAAAGCATAGGATTTTTTGATTTTAGATTTTGATACATGTAATCCGAGTAGGGATAAAAGGTTTCCACACAGATCTAAATTGATTTTTTTTCCTCTTCTAATTTCATCTCTTAGTATCTTTTCTACAGAGTCATTACGAAAAGGTAAATTTAAATCATTGGCTAACATTTGTAGACAAGCAAGTGCTTCTCTAATTTCTCCATTTCCTCTGATAATTGATTTGTTTTTTTGGGGTGAATATCTTCCTACATTCGCAGTACTTCTTTCTAAAAGAAGTGGAGCAAACTTCGCATCATCATTTTCATTTGTCTCATTATCAATATTGAGATTATTTGTTAATGCTTTATCCATAAACATTTCATATATCTTTTTTGGTATCTGAATTACTCTTAAAAAGAAGGGAGGTCTTGCTTTAGGTTTTATTTCACAATTTAATAAATCCCCAATTTCTTTGTTTTCATAGTTTGCGCTAGCAACAATATTTATAAAATCTTCCTTTAAAGGTATTATTTCATCTTGTTTGAAAGTTTGAATATTAGAATTTTTGAATAAAACGTTAAATGCAGTTTTGACATTAATATCTGTTCTGGGACTTCGAGAAATTAATTTCTCAACAATTGCTTTTACTTCAGATGGATAAAGGTAATCATTGCAGTTTTTTTGAAATTGAAGATTTTTTGTATAAAGGTCAATGATTAATTGATCTGGGATAGATATAACTTTGACTTCAGTTGAAGCATGTACATCTTCGCATGCTTCAGCACGAAGAAGAGAAGCAAGACCCACAGATGAACCGGCTCCCAGTTTTGCGATTGTTATTGATTTGTCATTTTCATTTCCCAGTAGTCTTGCTGTGCCACTTAAAATAATGAGTACATTACTTTGAATATTTTTATTAGAACTGAGCGGCTGACCAATTTTATAAATCAAATATTTAGATTTTTCTTCTAATAATTTTATATCTTCTTTATTAAGTCCTTTGAAGATATTTGAATTTTGTAGAACCATTGTAAATCTCCTGGATTATTTGATAGTTTTCTGGTTATTTGGAAGCTGAAAATTCTTTTTCTAGGTTTTTTGCAATTTGCTGTGATTCCTCAGTTAACCATAGTTCCAAGAGTTCATTTGACATTGCTTCTTCCATTCTTTCGTCTAGGGCTGGCTCTATTTTTGATTCTACTCTTATGAGTATCCACCAAGGATCAATAAATACTGGAGAGAAGATTTCTCCCGGTTTACCTGATCGGAGAATTTTAGATACAAGTGGATGAGATTGATTGATAGCAACTGGTCCAATAACTCCCCGCGTGTCTTTTTCTAATCCTTCTGAAAATTCTTTGACAAGATCCTCGAAGCTAGCTTCTTTTTCTGAAATCCTATGATAAATTTCCATTGCTAAGAAGGGATCTTTAACTCTAATTAGACTATAAACAGCTTTATCAAGATCAGATTTTCTTTGTAAGAAGTGGGAATGAGTTCTATGTTTGAATTCTTTTTCACAAAATTTAGTTATCTGGATTGGTTTCTTAATTAGATTAATTAAATTATCTTCCTCAATATTATTTTTTTTCATCCAAATTTTCAGTTCATCATCACCTTTTAGTTGATTTTGTTTCATGAATATATCCTTTAATTCTGATAACTCTTGACTCGTAATTACTATTTTATTTAGGGCTTCATTGAGGATTATTTTTTTAATTAGGGGTATAAGTAAATCATTATTTTTGAGAAGTAAGAATGATTCATTATTAAGTATATTTAGAGCTTCCATGAACTTTATAATAAGGTTTCAAAAAGATCATTCATTACCTAGTTCTTCTTGTAGAGCACTTAAATAAGCAGTTTCTGCAGTTTTACTAATGGCAATCTTACCCTCAAGTCTTTTTATTTCATTTTGAACAAACTGCAGACTCATTACCGTAGCCTTTGCGCTATCACTTAATGACTCTAATTCATATTCTTTATTGTTGAAATTAATAGTTGTCATTTGATTTTAAGATAACGATTTGAATTATTCCCTTATTGTAGCAAAGAGTAAGGATGAAAATATAATTATAGAATTTATAACATCATAAATTTTATAATTTTAACATGATCAAAGCAATCCAGTTTCATACATAAATACTTGTTTATTTTCTTTTGATTCGGCAAATCCTATTAATACCTCACTACGACTTTCGAGATTATTGTCTAATTGATTTAACCAATAGTTATAGCCAATTTCATCTGGAACTCTATCTAAAACATTTTCGTATAGTTTAGTAAGATAATCTTGGTTGGTATTTATATCGTTGTAAATTTCTTTGAATTCATTCGAGTAGAGGAATGATTTTGCAGTTTGAAGATAGCTGTTTGCACCCGATCTATTTTTTGTAATCCAATAATCGAGTCCATCACCATCGGGGAATCTTCCAAATGCTGCTCTATACAATCTGTACACTTTGGAACTAATATCATCAATGGAATCTAATTGATCAAAAATTTTAATAATGTCTTTTTTCACATAATATGTTTTATCAGAGAACTCTATATAACTTAGACCAGTTATATCTTTCTTTTGGCTTTCATGTTCTAAAAAGCATTTATTCTCTTTTTCTCTAATAAATTTGTAAGATCCACTCGTTAAGTTAAACTTTAAAAAACCGTTGTCATCCTCTCTTCCCCATATATTAATTAATGCTTTAATATCGTCCTCGCTAAACCAATCATCCCAGTCTAGTTTTGAAAAGTTATAAGACATTACAGTATCCTTAGTATTCCACATATCATTTGTGGGTGATTCAAATGGATGAGATAGACCAAGGGAATGTCCAATTTCATGAATTAAGGTATATTTCTCTTCAATTTGTAATGCTTTTAACTCACTTTTATTCTTCCAAAGAATATCCCACCAGGTTTTCGTTTGATTTTTTTGTTTTATTATTTCTCCTAAAGTATTTTCATCAAATGTTGACGATTCTAATACGGAATGAAAATTTATATCTGAATCTGAACTAACAGAAGTTTCCGAAAAGTCGAGATCGATAAGTTCATCTAATTTGTTGAAAATAGAACGTATAAAAAATATGTCTTCTTCAGAATGATCAATAGTATTAACTTTTAAGTTGTGTGAACTTTGTAGAGCATCAGATTGGATATTTTGATTTCCTATAAAATTATCGAAATAGAATGTAAGTGTCTCGGATTGACTATTAGTTATAATTTCTTTTGTATGTTGACTAAGACTTTTACTAATAAGGCCTGTGAAATCTATTCCCATTTTAATTTATATGGATTCTATCTTTTGACTCTTTCTCTGCTATGAGAAGATCAGAATCAATCATTTCTTTTACTAATTCTTCTAGAGAATATTTTGGTTTCCAGCCTAATTTCTTGTGTGCTTTACTAGGATCTCCTAAAAGGGTATCAACTTCAGAGGGTCGAAAATATTTTGGATCAATTCTGACAACTACTTTTCCGTTGTCTTTCCTTCTGCCTATTTCATTTATTCCGTGACCTTCCCAAATTATACCTTCCCAATTTAAATGATTAGCTGAAATCTCAACGAATTGTCTTACTGATGCTTGCTTTCCAGTAGCAATAACAAAATCTTCGGGTTTTTCTTGTTGAAGCATTCTCCATTGCATTTCAACGTAATCCTTAGCGTGCCCCCAGTCTCTTTTTGCATCTATATTTCCTAAATATAAACAATCCTGAAGCTGGTTATCAATTTTGGTAAGTGCTCTTGTTATTTTTCGAGTAACAAATGTTTCTTCTCTTTTGGGTGATTCGTGATTAAAAAGAATACCGTTACAGGCAAACATATCATATGATTCTCGGTAGTTTATCATTATCCAATATGCATAAAGTTTAGATACTCCATAAGGACTTTTAGGGTAAAAAGGTGTATTTTCTGTTTGGGGAATATCTTGAACCATGCCATATAATTCTGATGTACTAGCTTGATATATTTTTGTTTTACTTGTAAGATCTAATATTCTTATTGCTTCGAGAATCCTCAGAGGACCTAATGCATTAGTTTGAGCAGTATATTCAGGCGAGTCGAAACTTACAGCCACATGACTTTGTGCGGCTAGATTATAAATTTCATCAGGTTGAACTTCTTGTATTATTTTGAATATATTAGCACTGTCAGTAAGATCACCATAATGCAGTTTCAAAGCTTTATGATCATTATTCTTAATAATATTGTCTAGTCTTGAAGTATTTACATGACTTGCTCTTCTTTGAATTCCATGAACATTATAGCCTTTGGAAATTAATAGTTCTGCAAGATAACTTCCATCTTGACCTGTTATTCCGGTAATTAGAGCTGTTTTGGCCAAATCTATATAAAAAAATTATCAATACTTTACTATAACCTGGTATGGATTAATGGTATTAACCTCATCTTTGAATTAATATGTCTCTTTTAATCTCAAAGACTTTAATTGTAAGAAAATTGTATTAATTATTTTTAAATTAAATCTTATTTTTTGATTATTATAATTATTTATTTAATCAGAAGATAAAAGTTTTATTGGCCTTTGGCTCATGTATTAGTTGTGGACTATTATATACTTGAATTATATTAAGAGTTCTTTGATGCTTGGAAAGCTTCTTGGTGATCCTAACGCCAGAAAATTAAGGAGATTTTCACCTCTAATTTCTGATATAAATATTTTTGAAGAAGATTTTTCTTCCTGTACAGACGACCAGTTGAGATCTCGGACTTTTAGCTATCGGGAAAGATTTGATCAAACTCAAACCTTTGATGAACAGAGAGGTATTTTAGATGGTTTGTTGCCTGAAGCTTTCGCTCTAGTTAGAGAAGCATCTAAGAGGGTCTTAGGGATGCGTCACTTTGACGTCCAATTGTTAGGTGGCATGGTTTTACATGAAGGTCAAATTGCAGAGATGAAAACGGGAGAAGGAAAGACACTGGTAGCCACACTCCCTAGTTATCTAAATGCATTGACAGGCAAAGGCGTTCATGTTGTTACCGTAAATGATTATCTAGCCAGAAGAGATGCCGAGTGGATGGGTCAAGTTCATCGTTTTCTTGGGTTGAGTGTCGGTTTGATTCAACAATCTATGTTGCCTTTAGAAAGACAAAAAAATTATGAATGCGATATCACTTATGCAACGAATTCTGAGTTGGGATTTGATTACTTGCGTGACAATATGGCTGCAGATAAATCCGAGATTGTTCAAAGAAATTTTCAATATTGTGTCATTGATGAAGTGGATTCAATATTGATTGATGAAGCAAGAACACCTTTAATAATATCTGGGCAGGTTGAAAGAGCTCAAGAGAAGTATCAAAAGGCTGCAGAAATAGTTGCTTCCCTTGCTAGGGCGAAAGAGCTTACTAAAGATGGTGTTGAACCAGAGGGTGATTATGAAGTTGATGAGAAACAGAGAAGCTGTATTCTCACAGATGAAGGATTTGCTAAAACTGAAACACTGTTGAATGTCAACGATTTATTTGATCCAAAAGATCCCTGGGCTCACTATGTAACAAATGCTTTAAAGGCTAAAGAACTTTTTACTAAGGACGTTAACTACATAGTTCGAGACAAGGAAGCGGTCATAGTTGATGAGTTTACTGGAAGAGTTATGCCAGGTCGAAGGTGGAGTGATGGTCAGCATCAAGCAATTGAAGCCAAAGAAAATCTCCCTATTCAACCTGAGACGCAAACATTAGCTTCTATTACATATCAGAATTTCTTCCTTTTATATCCTCGACTCTCAGGAATGACAGGAACAGCAAAAACTGAGGAGGTTGAATTTGAAAAAACTTATAAGTTAGAGACTACTGTAATTCCTACTAATCGAAAGATTTCAAGAGAAGATTGGGTTGATCAGGTCTTTAAAACGGAATCGGCAAAATGGAGAGCAGTTGCGAAGGAAACAGCTGATGTGCACAAACAGGGAAGACCTGTGCTTGTTGGAACTACAAGCGTAGAGAAAAGTGAATTACTTAGTACGCTTTTGTATGAACAAGACATACCTCATAACTTATTAAATGCCAAACCAGAAAACGTTGAAAGAGAAGCTGAAATAGTTGCTCAAGCTGGAAGAAGTGGTGCTGTCACCATTGCAACCAATATGGCTGGACGAGGTACCGATATTATTCTTGGAGGTAATAGTGATTATATGGCTAGATTAAAAATTAAAGAAGTTCTCTCATCGAGATTGATTAAACCTGAGGAGGGACACAAACCTCCTATACCCCTTCAAAGAAGTTCTAATTCAGTAGGATTTCAGGCAAATACAGATAGCTCTAATTTAAATAATCAAAAAAATAAACAATCAAAATCTTTGAAAAGTTTATTTCCAGTTTTATTAAGTGAAGAAACTGATCAAAGTCTAAAGTTATTAGCATCAACATTAGTAAAAGAATGGGGAGATAGGACTTTAAGTTCTATTGAACTGGATGACTATATTGCAACTGCAGCAGAAAAAACGCCTACCAATAATAAAAATATTTCTGAATTAAGAATTGCAATAAATCTGATAAAAAAAGAATACGAATCTGTTTTAAAAGTTGAAGAAAAAACAGTTCGAGAGGTTGGTGGACTCCATGTTATTGGGACTGAGCGTCATGAGTCCAGAAGGGTAGATAATCAATTGAGAGGTAGAGCAGGTCGTCAAGGTGATTTAGGTAGTACTCGCTTCTTTTTATCCTTAGAGGATAATTTATTGCGCATTTTTGGTGGAGATAGGGTGGCTGGATTGATGAATGCTTTCAGAGTTGAAGAAGATATGCCTATTGAATCTGGAATGCTGACGCGTTCATTAGAAGGAGCTCAAAAGAAAGTAGAAACCTATTACTACGACATTAGAAAACAAATCTTTGAATATGATGAGGTAATGAATAATCAAAGGAAAGCAGTTTATTCAGAGAGAAAAAGAGTTCTTAAAGGGAGTGAATTAAAAGTTCAAGTTTTAGGCTATGGTGAAAGGACAATGGAAGAAATTGTTGAAGCATATGTCAACGAAGATTTACCTCCAGAGGAATGGGATTTAGATAAATTACTTTCTAAAGTTAAGGAGTTTATTTATTTGTTAAAAGATCTTAAACCTGAAGAGCTTTTAGGACTAGACGTAAATGGGTTAAAAGCTTTTTTACAAGAACAGTTGCGAAATGCATATGATCTCAAAGAATCTCAAGTTGAAAGTAGTCATCCAGGAATAATGAGAGAAGCTGAAAAGTTTTTTATTCTTCAGCAACTTGATACCCTTTGGAGAGAGCATCTACAAGCTATGGATGCTTTAAGGGAATCAGTTGGATTGAGAGGATACGGTCAAAAAGATCCATTGATTGAGTATAAAAATGAGGGTTATGATATGTTTTTAGAGATGATGATTAATATGAGAAGAAATGTAATTTACTCAATGTTTATGTTTCAACCAGCAGCTAAAAAGGTTGAATCTTAAAATTATTTTTAGATGATAAAAATTGATACAAATACTTTACAGAAATTTTACATAGCATATTTTGGTAGACCTGGAGATCCATCTGGTTTGAATTATTGGATTTCAGAATCTAAAAAGAAATCATCTTTGAGGGATATCTCTAAGCAATTATCATTACAAGATGAGTATCAAAAATATTTTTCTGAAGATATATCTTTTGAATTAAAGATAAATAAGTTATTTTTTAATCTTTACGGTAGAAAAGCTGATTTTGAAAGTTTAAATTACTGGGCAGGTCTTTTAAAGACTAAAAATTATTTAATTTCAGATATTGTATGTCAATTATTATTTGAAGATTCTAAATCTGATTTGATAAATTGTAAGCAATTAGAAAAAGATTGTTTTATTCTAGAAAATAAAATTTTTATGGCAGAACTGTTCACAAAGCAGATTAGTAAAAATATTACTTTAATGAATTTATATCAACCAGAGTCAATAAATCCTTGGATTTCAGGAAAAGCTTTGGTTAAGGTATCAACTTTTTTTAATCATGTACTTCATCAAAAGTTATCTATAGATGACATTAATGCACTTATTCAATCATTTTCAGAAACATCAGTAGAAATGTTAACTAAGCCTGCGATAGAAATGCAAAATATTTCTCTCTCTATTCCTGTATATTGTCCTGAACATAGATTAATTACAAAGAGATTCGCTGATAAAGTTATTAATATAACGGGGGGTAAATTAACTGAATCAAAACAAGGTACAAATATCATTGCACTAAATAATATTGATCTAACAATCACAAATGGTGAAAGAGTTGCATTAATTGGTCATAATGGTTCCGGCAAAAGTAGTTTTTTGAGACTTATTTCTGGTATTTACCAACCTACAAATGGTGATCTTAAAATTCATGTAGATGTTTATCCTATGCTTCATAAGACGTTTTTAACAAGTTCTGAGTTGAATGGGATAGATGCATGTAAAGCTCATTATTTACTTCGAAAGCATAGTTTAAATGGGTTCCCAGAATTTTTAGATGAAATAATAGATTTTTCTGGATTAGGTGAATATATTTCACTCCCAATTAAGACTTACAGTGAAGGAATGGCAGCTAGATTAATATTTTCAATTCTCACGTCTTTCCCCCATGATTGCCTCGCGATAGATGAGGGGTTTGGTACAGGTGATTCTGATTTTTTTGAGCGAGCTGAAGACAGAATGAAAAAATTTATGGACTCCGCAGCAACAATTTTTTTAGCAAGCCATTCAGAAGAACTTTTAAAAAAATTCTGTCAAAGAGGTATTGTATTTAACCATGGTTCAATTGTTTATGATGGTCCCTTAGAATCTGCTTTAAATTATTACCATACATATGATTATTATAAAGAAAATGTTACTAGATAATTTTAAATTTGCGTTTAAAACTCGAAGAGCTTGGTGGTATACAGCCACCTCAAGGTCAAGAGCTAGGTTCGCCAGAACTACATTAGGTAGCTTTTGGTTGGGTTTCTCGAATTTGTTGTCAATTGCGACTTTGGGGCTTGTATATGGAACTGTTTTTTCGGTGCAAGATTTTCGTTCTTATTTTATTTACTTGGGAATCGGTTTGGTTATTTGGAATTCAATTAGTTCCTCAATATCAAATTCTCCCCAACTTTTTTCTCATAATTCTTCAAACATTAAGAATATGAATTTAAAGCCTCTATTCTATACTTTCGAGGAGTGGTCTTTTCAATTACAAACTTTTATCCAATCATTTATACTAGTATTTTTCGTATTTCTCTTCTTAAAATTTTCATTACTAAATAATCTTCTTCTTTATTCTTGGATTCCACTAATTAATTTATTTATTTTCATATATTGGTTCCCGTTGATTATTTGTTTGATTAGTGTTCGTTTTACAGATATTGCTCAATTAGTTCCTATAATTCTCCAGCTTGTTTTCTTAACATCTCCTATATTATATAGAAAAGAAAGTTTAGGAAATATAGCTTGGATTACAAACATAAATTTTGTATATAAAATATTAGATTCTTTGCGAACTACAATCATCGAAGGTTATATAGATTATAAGGATTCAATTTTAATTTTAATTTTCAATTTAATAGGTTTGGTGGTGACTATGAAATGTTTAGAAAATGAAAGCAAAAGATTGCCTTTCTTGCTTTAACTCTTAAATGAGTAATAGTTTTAACCTAGGTATTTAAATCATCCCCAAGAAATTCTATTATTTCTTTATCTCTTAAGCTTTGAGATTCTCCAACAAATTCATCTTGTTGATTGCCATATTTTTTCATAGTATTAATTACATTTTGTAATCCTAAAATATCACTTTCTAATTGATCAATTCTTTCCATCAGATTACGGAGAACGTTCGCTTCAGTATCTGGTAAAGCAGAGTGCGCGAGTGGATTTATTTTTACTCCACTCTGGTGAACGACTCTTCCAGGAATCCCAACCACTGTGCTATTTGCCTCAACATCTTTTACGACAACTGAACCTGCTCCAATTCTTGTGTTATTCCCAACGTAAATAGCTCCTAGTACTTTTGCACCAGCTCCTACAACTACATTGTCTTCAAGAGTTGGGTGTCTTTTCCCGCTTTCTTTACCCGTACCACCTAAAGTTACTCCTTGATATAGAAGACAACGATTGCCTATCTCACTTGTTTCTCCAATAACGACACCCATTCCATGATCAATAAAAACTTCACGGCCAATTTTCGCGCCTGGGTGAATTTCTATACCAGTTAGAATTCTTGTGAAGTGACTTAAAATTCTAGGAATTAATGGAAGATTGTATGTCCATAATTTGTGACTAATGCGGTGAATAATTAAAGCTTGAAAACCCGGATAGCAAAAGATTATTTCTAAAAAACCTTTAGCTGCAGGATCCCGTTCTTTTATAATGCGGAAGTCAGATTTTATTGTTTTAAACATTTATCAATAATTAGTTGGCTACTCTAGAAGGCCAATCTCTTTGCTTAATTCTTCAATTGTAGAGTCGCTCAGATATTTATGGGCACAGTGTATTTGTGGCATTCTCATTAATTGAGATCTGTTTTGCCTTAACGCATGTTCAATCACAGGTAAGCTAGGGCTGTCACAAATTATGTGACTAGCTGCTCTTAATAAGGCAATAAGACGACTTCCTACATCTGGGTTTGCAGTCATCAAAAGGAGTTCATTGCCGCGCATACTATGTGAAATAACTTCTGCTGCCCTTAATATTCCTGGACTGATACTTACTATCCCTACACAACTTCCTGTTTGCAGTTTTTTTAAAATATTGAGTTCCTGTTGAAAATCGCTTAGATCTACAGCTACAGCTCTTACTTTGTGGCGCTTGGCTAATTCTTCTAATGGTTGTAAAAAATATCTACTAGTTACGACTGTTCCTTTGCTCGAACTCTCCAAGACACTCTCTAGTTCTTCCATGGGGACAACCTCTACGGGAACATCTAAATGAGGTGCCAATTCCTCTGCAATTAGCAATGACGCTCCTATGTCTTCTCTTGGAGTACTAACAAGTAGACGGGCTCCACACCTAAGCCTCCAATCAATTTCACGAGTAAATAATTCTCTTGTTTGTTGTAAGGTGCAACCAGCACTTAAAAGCTCATCAATACTTTTTCGGACCTCATGGTCCACATCTTTAGTACCTTTTTTTCGTATTGAATGAGAGTCACTTCTTAAATCTTTTTGTTTGTGCTGATCCCGAACATAAATACCCGATCCTGCAATAGCTTCAACAACGCCATCTGTTTCTAGCTGTCTATAGACTTTGCTTATTGTATTTCGATGTAAACCAGTTTGCATTGCAAGTTGTCTGGTGCTGGGCAACCTATGTCCAGGTGGGTAATGCCTTGCTGCAATTGCAAAACAAACTTGGTTATACAACTGGCTTGATGCAGGGATTTCACTGTCCTGTTGAATGTGGAATCTCACGCGTTTATATGCCAGGTGTGAATGTGGCTAGATTAATAAATAGAATAGCTAGTGACAATTATTTGTTTGTCATATGACAATTTTGTTTAATTTAACTAATTGTTCTCAAAGCTTTTTTGGGCTCAGTTGTTTCACTCTCTTTCTTTAAAAGAGGAGTTTTACGAGGGGTTAAGAACATAATCATATTTCTTCCTTCTCTTTTAGCCGATTGTTGTACTTCAGCCTTTTCTTCCAAATCTTTAGCCATTCTTTTTAGAAGAGTTTCTGCTAGAGCAGTATGTTGAATTTCGCGGCCTCTGAATATAACCGTGCATTTGACTTTATCTCCAGCTTTTAAGAACCTAGTGGCCTGACTAATACGGACCTGATAATCATGCTGGTCAATTTTATACCTCATTTTTACTTCTTTAACTTCTGTTTGATGCGATTTTTTCTTAGCTTCCTTTGCTTTTTTTTCTTGCTCAAACTTGAATTTTCCATAATTCATTATTCGGCATACAGGAGGAGTAGCCTTCTCACTTACTAAAACAAGATCTAATTCTCTCTCTTTAGCGACCTCTAGAGCTTCCTCTCTACTTATGACACCAAGTTGAGTGCCATCTGAATCAACAACCCTTAAGCTTGAATAGCTGATTCTTTCATTAATGTTGGGCAACTCCCTTTCTGGAGCGCGACGATCAAAACGAGGACGTGGTGGCATTCAGTAATTAATTAACGTGGAAAGAACCTTTTGGAGCAATTCTAATCATATATGATCTAATCAACCTAGAAACTCATAGATAGAAGCTAAAGCTTCAGGCAAAGCATTATCGTTATTTAGCCATTTAGAATTATGCTTATTTCTAAACCAAGTTTTTTGTCTTTTGGCTAATTGGCACGTTCGTTTTATTGTTATTTCTAAAGCCTCCTCATAATTTATCTTTCCATGAATCATAGACCTTGATTCACCATATCCAATAGTTTTTATCAACTGTAAATCATTTCCGTATTTATTGATCAAATCTTCTGTTTCTTCTATTAAACCTTTTTTATACATTTCTTCAGTTCTACGTTGGATTCTACTGACTAAATTATCAGGATTTAATCCAAGTTCCAAAACTCTCCAAGGAGTAGGTATCAAGCTTTTTTGTTTCGAAAACATTTTTCCTGTTGCATAAAAAACTTCAAGAGCACGGATTATTCTTATTGAGTCTTCTGGATGTATTCTCTGCGCTGATAAAGGGTCACAAAGCTTTAACAATTTGTGTCGTTCGGTTTTATCTATATTTTCCAGTTGATCTCTTAAGAATTTTTGAGGAGATACCGCTGGAGGATTAAGTCCTCGAATCAAGGCTTGAAAATATAAGCCACTTCCTCCTACAAGTAAAGTTATACCTTTTTGTTCTAGATCTCTCTCGATTGATGTTTTGGCTATGGATTGAAAATCATGAAGATTGATTGGTTTAGATGGTAAGCAAACATCAATTAGAAAATGTTTTACTTGGCTTTGTTGAACTTCTGTTGGCTTGGCAGTGCCAATGTCCATATCAATATAGATTTGGCGAGAATCGATATTGTGAATATTTGAATTGATTTTTTTTGCAATCTCAATAGCAAGTTCAGTTTTACCGCTTGCCGTCGGGCCCATAAGAGCTATGAGAATAGGTTTATTGGCTTGCATGATTGTCTTTTAGGGGTTTTATTAGCAGTAATTGCATGAACTTAAATTTTTTTAATTTGGTTTTAAATTTTTCCTGAGACTTTCCTTGATACCGATGTTAAATTGAAATTCGGGAAAGGTTTCGGCTAATGCTCGTATCCAATACAACCTTGCTTGCATCCGTTTATCAGAATGAGTAAAGATTCAAAAGTCCAAGCGGCTTATGGTGCTGAGCAGATCCAAGTTCTTGAAGGCTTGGAGCCTGTAAGGAAGCGGCCTGGAATGTATATAGGCTCAACAGGGTCTAAAGGACTTCACCATCTTGTATATGAAGTTGTTGATAATGCGGTAGATGAGGCACTAGCGGGTCACTGTGATCAAATCACAATATTGCTTTGCGAGGATGGTTCGGCATCAATCACAGATAATGGTCGGGGAATTCCAACTGACTTACATCCTCGCACTGGTAAAAGTGCTCTTGAGACAGTTCTAACTGTTTTGCATGCTGGTGGCAAATTTGGAAGCGGTGGATATAAGGTTTCTGGAGGCTTACATGGTGTTGGAATATCGGTTGTAAATGCTTTAAGTGAATGGGTGGAAGTAACAGTTAGGAGGCAACAACAAGTTCATTTCCAGAGGTTCGAAAGAGGCGCATCAATTGGGAGCCTAAAGTCTGAAAATCTCCCGAAATCAGATAAAAATCTAACTGGTACTACTGTTTGTTTTAAACCGGATGATCAAATTTTTACGGATGGAATATCGTTTGAATACGGAATTTTATCTTCGAGACTAAGAGAACTAGCGTATTTAAATGGAGGGGTTCGTATCGTTTTTCGTGATGAGAGAAAGCAATCTAATGATTCTTCTCAAACTCCACATGAAGAAGTTTATTTTTATGAAGGTGGAATTAAAGAATATGTAGAATATATGACTAAGGCAAAAGACTCATTACATCCAGAGATTATTTATGTCAATTCAGAAAAAGATGGAGTTCAAGTAGAAGCAGCAATGCAATGGTGCGTTGATGCTTATTCAGATAGCATTCTTGGATTTGCTAATAATATTCGCACCATAGATGGTGGAACTCATATTGAGGGCTTGAAAACAGTTTTAACTAGAACCCTCAACACATTTGCAAAAAAAAGAGGTAAAAGAAAAGATGGAGATTCGAATTTAGCAGGAGAAAATATTAGAGAAGGTTTAACAGCTGTTCTATCTGTAAAAGTTCCAGATCCAGAATTTGAGGGTCAAACAAAAACTAAATTAGGTAATACTGAAGTACGAGGAATTGTTGATAGTTTAGTAGGTACATCTCTGAGTCAATATTTAGAATTCAACCCAGGTGTTATTGACTTAATTTTAGAGAAAGCAATACAAGCGTTTAATGCTGCTGAGGCAGCAAGAAGAGCTAGAGAGCTGGTTCGCAGAAAAAGTGTTTTAGAAAGCTCTACTTTGCCAGGAAAATTGGCTGACTGCAGTTCAAGAGACCCATCAGAATCGGAAATTTACATAGTTGAGGGAGATTCTGCGGGTGGATCGGCTAAGCAGGGAAGAGATCGAAAATTTCAAGCAATTTTACCTTTGAGAGGAAAAATTCTAAATATTGAGAAAACTGATGATGCGAAGATGTATAAAAATACAGAAATTCAATCTTTAATAACTGCTCTTGGTTTAGGCATAAAAGGGGAGGATTTTGAAGTTAAAAATCTTAGATATCACAGAGTAGTAATCATGACTGATGCTGATGTTGATGGTGCTCATATAAGAACGTTGCTTTTGACTTTCTTTTATAGGTATCAAAAGGATCTAGTAGAAGGCGGATATATTTATATTGCTTGTCCTCCTCTATATAAAGTTACAAGAGGAAAGAATCATAAATATTGTTATAACGAATCAGATATGCAAAAAACTCTTGCAAGTTTTGGAGAAAAAGCCAATTATACAATACAACGATTTAAAGGTTTAGGAGAAATGATGCCTAAACAATTATGGGAAACAACCATGGACCCAACAACTAGAATGATGAAAAGAGTTGAGATTGAAGACGCGCTTGAAGCTGATCGGATATTTACAATTTTAATGGGTGATAAAGTTGCACCAAGAAGAGAATTTATTGAAACTCATAGTGTTGATCTTGATCTTGCTACTTTGGATATTTGATGAATTTAATTAGTACTCTTATCGTATGGACATGGCTTTTATGTATTGGTTTAGTGGCTCCGACTACATTGCCTGCTGGAGGTGCTCAAAAATCAATTATTCAGGATAGAAAAAATAATATTGGATCACCAATAATTGCATTAAAACGATTTGACTTGCTTACTTCAGCCTCTAATTATTCCACTACATTAACTACTGTTACAGCAGGAACCCCAGTTAATGTTATTAAAGTATGGGAAAGTAATGAGAATGGAAATTGGTTATTAGTTAGTGTCTTATGTCAGAATTTCGATCAGCTATTTTATAGAAGAGGATGGGTTGAAATCTGACTAATATTATAAATGGATGAGATTTTATTTGTTTCTATTGGAGCAATTTTAGGTGCTAATATTAGATTTAAAATTTCTAGTAAATTAGAAAAAATAACTGTAAGTAAAGATTTTTTAATCCTAATAATTAATACTTTTGCTTCTTTTTGCCTTGGCTTATTCCTTTCCCTTGTAGAGCAACTTAGAGCTCTTACTTATTATTATCAACTAGTATTATTCTTTTCAATTGGTTTTTTGGGTAGTCTCAGTTCTTTTTCTTCATTTGTTAACGATCTTTTTGATTTATGCTTGCGATTGAAATTTATTAGAGCTTTAAAGTTATTTATAATTTCTACGTCTATAGGAATCATTGCTTTTGCTTTTGGACTTTTCT
Source organism: Prochlorococcus sp. AG-311-J23 (assembly GCA_003284375.1). Lineage (GTDB taxonomy): Bacteria > Cyanobacteriota > Cyanobacteriia > PCC-6307 > Cyanobiaceae > Prochlorococcus_B. The sequence continues at coordinate 122,446 of QBVL01000001.1, read as the reverse complement.
TAGGTAATCAATAGATGGGTAGAGAGATTAAAAACAATACATTTTTTTTAATCTCTCTAGGAGCAATTCCAGGAGCTTTATTTCGATGGCAAATTGATGAAATTTTTATAATCAATTTAATTGGTTGCTTTTTATTAGGATTTTTTAATTCATTAGACATTTTAAAGAGGTATAAATTAACACTTGGTGTTGGACTTTGTGGCTCTATGACTACTTTTAGTGGCTGGTCTTCTAGCTTATATGAGTTGCTAAATAAAGGCCTTTATAAATTGTTTTTATTTAACTCGATAACAATTGTTCTCATTGGAGTTTTGGCTATCGGTTTAGGTCACATCCTTGCTAAGAAATTAAATGCTTAATTGAGTAATTTTTCAATTTCTTGTTTGATTTCAATACTGTCTGGTTCTATTGAACTTTTAAATCTTGCGACTGCATCTCCCTTAGTATTAATGAGGAATTTTTCAAAGTTCCACTCAACTTCTCCGCTTGGACTTACTTGATTCAAGGTTGTAAAAGGTTCTGTTGTTTGGCCTCTGGCATGAACTTTTTGGAAAAGTTGGAAATTTACTCCATAAGTTGTTGAACAGAATTCTTTTATTTCTTCCAATGGCCCCGGCTCTTGGTTCCCAAAGTCATTACAAGGAAATCCTAAAACTTTGAAGCCTTTGGATTCATACTTATCCTGAAGATTTTGAAGAGCTTTGTATTGCTTTGTAAATCCACACTTGCTTGCGACATTGACAATCAATAGAACATTTCCTTTGTAATGATCAAAAGTTATTTTCTGATTTTTAAAAGTGAAGACCTCCACTTTGCTGATATTTACGGACATGGATATGGAAGTAATAAAAAACTAGAGTTAGCCATAAAATAATAATGGCTTGCTGCTCCAAATATGAACGAACAAACAGGGGCATCTGGTGAGAATCAGTCCTTGGCTAATGGCAGTTTGGTTGCTGATGCGGTTGCCCAGCAATTAGAGGCAATGCTTTCTGCTGGGAATTATGACGGCGTCAAATTACTTCTGAGCCCTGTGCAACCTGTCGATATAGCTCAGGCTATTGGAACTTTGCCCATGATTTTGCAGGCCTTGGCTTTCAGGCTTTTGAACAAAAACGAAGCAATTGAAGTTTACGAATACTTAGATCCTTCAGTACAACAAAATCTTTTAGATCGTTTGAGGTCAAACGAAGTACTCGATTTGGTTGAAAAAATGTCACCCGATGATCGTGTCCGACTATTTGATGAGTTGCCTGCAAAAGTTGTCAGGCGTTTACTTGCAGAACTTAGTCCTGAAGAAAGACGAGTCACTGCTCAGCTTTTGGGGTATGAGTCTGAAACCGCTGGCAGATTAATGACTACGGAATTTATTGATTTGAAAGAGTTTCTTAGTGTCTCACAAGCTTTAAAACTAGTTAGGCAAAGAGCTACTTTTTCAGAAACAATTTATAGTCTTTATGTGACCGACAAAGAGAGGCATTTAACTGGAATTTTATCGTTAAGGGATCTAGTAGTAGCTGATCCTGAATCACTGATAGGGGAAGTCATGACAAGAGAAGTTGTCAATGTAAGAACCGATACTGATCAAGAGGAAGTTGCAAGGGCAATACAAAGATATGATTTTTTAGCTTTACCAGTTGTAGATCTTGAAAAAAGACTAGTTGGCATTGTCACTGTTGATGATGTGATTGATGTTATTGAGCAAGAGGCGACTAGAGATATTTATGCAGCTGGAGCGGTTCAGGCTGGGGATGAAGATGATTACTTTCAGAGCAACTTATTCGTGGTGACCAGACGTCGAATTGTATGGCTTGCAGTTTTGGTTTTGGCAAATGGATTAACAACTCAAGTTATTGCTATGAATGATGAGGTTTTAAAGCAAGTAGTTTTGTTGACTGCTTTTATTCCTTTACTAATTGGCGCGGGAGGCAATGTTGGAGCTCAAAGTTCAACGGTTGTTATTCGAGGTTTGAGTACTCAACGAATACAACGACTTGGTCTTTTTAAAGCTATTGCAAAAGAAGCTTTGGCAGGAGTTTTGCTAGGAGTCTTGATGGCTGTATTCGTTGTGCCTTTTGCTTGGTGGCAAGGACAGGGACCTTTGGTCGCAACAGCTGTGGGAATAAGCTTGATTGCTATTACCACTCTTGCTGCTACTGCAGGAGCAGCTTTACCTTTGCTTTTTGATCGCATGGGATTAGACCCTGCTTTAATGTCGGCTCCATTTATTACTACCGCCACAGATGTTGCAGGAGTTTTGATTTATTTGAAAACCGCTTCTTGGCTTTTGGGCAGACTGACGTAGAAGTCGAATGAGTATTTTTACTCAAAGTGTGGAAAGCCGAGCTATTCTCATTTGATCTTTACAATTCTTAGTAGTAAGCTTTACAAAACTCAACAATCCTATGACAACGGCAGTAGAGGCTACTAAGACGAAAAATACATCTTCCGCTGCTTCTGTAAGGTCCGTAACGGATATTGACCTAGTTCGTTCATATTTAAGAGATATCGGAAGAGTTCCATTGTTGTCTCACGAGCAGGAAATTACATTAGGAAGACAAGTCCAAGATTTAGTGGTTCTAGAAAATCTTGAGGCTGAACTTGAGAGTGATTTAGGTGAAAAGCCAGACATTAACTTTTTCGCCGATAAGGCTGGATTATCTCCCATACAGTTAAAAAAGAAGTTGAAAAGTGGTAAAAGGGCAAAAGAAAGGATGGTTGCAGCTAATCTTCGCCTCGTGGTCAGTGTTGCTAAGAAATATACAAAAAGAAATATGGAACTCTTAGATTTGATTCAAGAAGGAACTATTGGTTTAGTTAGGGGCGTTGAAAAATTCGATCCTACAAGAGGGTATAAGTTTTCAACTTATGCTTATTGGTGGATTCGCCAAGGCATTACACGAGCAATTGCGGAGAAAAGCAGGTCTATAAGACTCCCTATTCATATAACTGAAATGCTAAATAAGCTTAAAAAAGGGCAAAGAGAGTTAAGTCAAGAACTTTCTAGGACTCCAACATTGAAAGAGCTATCTGAATACGTAGAACTTCCTGAGAATGATGTGAAAGATTTAATGAGTAGAGCTGGACAGCCAGTTAGTTTAGAAACCAAAATTGGTGATGGTGAAGACACTATTTTGTTGGACTTATTATCTAACGAAATTGATATGCCTTCTGAACAAATAGAAAGCGACTGCATGAAAGGTGATTTGGAGACACTACTTGAACAATTACCGGAATTACAAAACCGTGTTTTAAGAATGAGATATGGCATGGATGGTGATGATCCAATGAGTCTCACAGGTATTGGTCGAGTGTTGGGTATTAGTAGAGATAGGGTTAGAAATTTAGAAAGAGACGGTTTAAGAGGCTTACGAAAAACTGGAGAATCGGTTGAAGCTTATATGGCTTCTTGAATTATTCTTGTAAGAATAGGGTTAACTTTCTCTGGCATTTCATCATGAGGGCAATGTCCAGCTCCAGGAATAATATCCAAACTTTCTACACACTCAAAAGTTTCAAGCCATTTCTGAGCTTCTTTAACAGGTTCCCAAGGATCTTTTTCACCCCAGACTAAATATACTGGATTATCCAATTGCATTAGTAAATCTGGAGCTAAATAATCATCAAATAAGTTGATAAACCCTCTAAAAGCCTCAGGAGCTCCTTTCCCTTGGGTTGGTTTGAAGAGCAAGTCTATTAACTCCTCATCAATATTATTTCCACTTGGATAAGCCATTTTTAAAATTTTTGCAATAAAAGTAGGGTTTGCTGCATTTTTAAAAATGTTGGAACTAAGAAATCGTTGTCTTATAAGAGTTTTAATCACTGGTCTAAAAAATCTCATTAATAATGATTGCTCCGCCAATCGCTTATCATCCATTGTCCTTTGGGCGCAATCAATTAATATTACCCCTAAGCATTTTTGAGATAATTTTTTCGATGTATTTAAGGCAATTACCCCCCCAATCGAATTTCCTATTAATAGGACAGGTTTTTTAACTATTTCGTTACAGAAATCATAAACTAGTTGACTCCAATTATCGAAACAATAATTAAAATTTTTAGAGGTTTTCTTTTCATATGAAATCTGTGAATTTGGCTGACTACTGTCTCCAAAACCTATCAAATCTAATGCATAGCATGGTGCAATTGAGCTAATATTTTTTTGATTGAATCTCCAATGATCTTTACATGCTCCAAAACCATGAATTAACACTATTGCGATTTTAGAATCCTTATCTTTATCTTCTACTTGCCATGCAATTTGATAATTTTTCCAATTCCAGAATTGCTTCATATTTTTAGAGAAGGATATAAATTATTTTTACTTAAAGATATATCTTTAGTAAAGTGAATAGATTTTTTATTCATATTATTTTATGCATTAGCTGTTCAATAAGTATTAATTTGAGTTGATAAAAATTATTAAAATAATAATAGTGTTAAAAACATTTTTTCAATTTTGACGGACATTATTGACTCTCCTCAAGATATCCAAAATTTACTTCTGGAATGGTTCAGGGCAAATGGTAGATACTGGATACCCTGGAAATTGAAGAAAGATGGTTCTATTCCTCAATTGGGCGAAAGTATATCTCCCTATGGAATTTGGATCGCCGAGGTCATGCTTCAGCAGACTCAGTTGAAGGTCGTAATTCCTTACTGGAAAAAATGGATGAAGGTTTTTCCTACCTTGTCGTGTTTAGCAGAGGCTGATTTGGAGAATCTTCTTATGATATGGCAAGGTCTTGGTTATTATTCACGTGCGAAACGAATACATCAATCCTCTAAAATATTAGTTGAATTTGTTGGCAAAAATAGAGATCAAGATCCAGATTCTTGGCCTAATCAAATAGATAAGTGGATGTCTCTTCCTGGTATCGGTAGAAGTACTGCAGGTAGTATCATCTCATCTGCCTTTGACCTGCCAACCCCAATATTGGATGGGAATGTAAAAAGAATTTTGTCTAGATTGCTAGCCATTGAAAGAAAATCTATTAAATATGAAAGAAAATTATGGGAATTCAGCTCGTTATTGATTGAAACGCTAAGTCCAAGGGATTTCAATCAGGCTTTGATGGATTTAGGGGCAATTATTTGTACTCCCAAAAAACCAAGTTGTTCTTCTTGCCCACTACAAAATTTTTGTGTTGCTTATACAAAGTACGATCCTGAAGATTTTCCTAAAAAAGAAATGACCAAAATAAAGCCTCTGCAAGAAATTGGAATTGGGCTTGTTTTTAATCAAAAAGGTGAATTGCTTATAGATCAGCGATTAGAAAGCTCAAGTATGGGCGGAATGTGGGAATTTCCAGGAGGAAAAAAAATTCCCAACGAATCGATTGAGAAAACTATCGAGCGAGAATTAAAAGAAGAGCTTGGGATTGTTGTCAACGTTGGAGAAAAGCTTTTATCTTTTGAACACGCTTATACCCATAAGAAGCTTTATTTTACTGTTCATATTTGTGCATGGATATCAGGTCAGCCAAAACCATTAGCGAGTCAAAAATTACTTTGGGTATCTCCGGACAGACTTTTTGATTTTCCTTTCCCTGCTGCTAACACTAAAATTATTTCTGAATTACATAAACATCTTTGTATTGGAAATAAAAAACTGTAAATCACCAATAATAACGCTATTGATATTTAATTAGACATGCGTGCTGGAAGTGTCATTGCGATTGGAGAAGCTTTAATAGATCGACTTGGTCCTCTTGGTGGAGACCCATCTAGTGATTTGCCAATAACAGATTGTTTTGGTGGCGCTCCAGCTAATGTTGCTTGTGCCTTGAGCAGACTAGGAGCGAAGGTTTCTTTTATTGGCTCTTTAGGAAATGATGCTTTTGGAGAGGATTTTAATAATCTATTAATCCAAAAGGGAATTAATACCTCTGGATTACAGCAAGATACTCTTCGTCCAACAAGAGTTGTATTGGTTCGTAGAGACTCTGATGGAGAAAGATGTTTTGAAGGCTTTGAGGGTGATAAAGGCTTGGGATTTGCCGATCAAGCCATATCTTTGGAACAAATTATTCGAGACTGGCCATTGGTTGCGGAAAATGCGCAATGGTTAGTGGCAGGAACAATTCCTTTGGCTTCAGAAATATCATCCAAAGCTTTTTTGTGGTGTATCGAAAATGCTATGCATTCAGGAATAAAGATTGCCCTTGATTTGAATTGGCGTCCAACTTTTTGGCGAAACCAAGTTTCAACCGTCTCAGAACCCTCTGTGAAAGAAAAAAATCAAATATTGTCAATTTTAAAAAACGTTTCGTTAATAAAACTCGCTAAAGAGGAGGCTCAATGGTTTTTTCATACCTCTGATCCAACTGAAATCTCTTCATCTCTTCCACAAAGACCATCTGTTGTAGTTACCGATGGATCAAATCCCATTTTATGGCGACTCAATAATCACCTTGGCAAATCATTTGCGATTATCCCCTCTTCTGTGATTGATACAACTGGAGCTGGTGATGCATTCACTGCAGGATTAATTTATAAACTCATCTCTGTTGAATTAGATCAAATCAGTGAACAAAGTGCTAAAGATATTATTCAATTTGGAATTGCATGTGGCTCGCATGTTTGCAAGGGAGTTGGAGCGATAGAACCACAACCTTACTTAGATGATATTGATAATTTATTGTCTTTATCTAAAGGAGGAATTAGCTGAAAAAAACGGGATTGATTTTCTGAGGAATATTCTAATTTTCCTCTCCAAGCATCAGGCATTGGCAGTGATAACCTTTCTGGCCATTCAACAACCATCAATGCACCAATGGCTTTAGCTTCCTCTTCCTCTTGTAAAAAAAATTCGTTTGCCGCATTTTTTTCTTCAATTCTGTACAAATCAAGATGTACCAATGGAGGCGATCCCAAAGGATAATGTTGGGATAAAGGAAAAGTTGGAGAAGTAATGGGCTCTTGAATTTTTAGACTTTTTGCAATTCCTTTAACTAATGTGGTTTTTCCTGCTCCAAGAGGCCCATTTAAAAGGAGAATGCATAGATCTGGAAATATTTTTGTTAACGTTGATCCTAATGACATCGTTGATTCAGGTTTATCTAGAGTCCAGCAGAAATTATTGGTTTGCTGAGCAAATGAATTAAAAACCTTGAATTGTTTTTCAGTATCTTTTTCCACCATCTCCCATAGAGAGTTCAACTTATGTTCGCAGCAACCAAGTCAAATCTCAACAGTATTGAGAATAATACTGATTACGTAGTTAACGATATAACCGAAGCAGAATTCGGGCGAAAAGAACTTTTGATCGCTGAAACAGAAATGCCTGGTTTAATGGCACTGAGAAAAAAATATGGATCCCAAAAACCTTTAAAAGGGGCTTTCATAGCAGGTAGTCTCCACATGACTATTCAAACAGGAGTTCTTATTGAGACTCTCGTTGAACTTGGTGCGAAAGTGAGATGGGCTTCATGTAATATTTTTTCCACTCAGGATCATGCTGCTGCAGCTATTGCAAATTCAGGAGTCCCAGTATTTGCCAAGAAGGGTGAGACTTTAGATGAATACTGGGAATATACCCATAAAATTTTTGAGTGGAGAGATGGTGAATCTGCAAATATGATTCTTGACGATGGTGGTGATGCGACTGGATTGATTATTCTTGGGAGCAAAGCGGAAGAAGATATTTCAGTTCTTAATAACCCTTCAAATGAAGAGGAAATTGCATTATTTGCTTCCATTAAGAAAAAACTTTCACAAGATCCAACTTTTTATTCAAAAGCTAAATCTTTTATCAAAGGAATTACTGAGGAAACCACAACAGGTGTAGCTCGGCTTTACCAAATGGAAAAAAATGGAGAACTTGTTTTCCCAGCAATCAACGTAAATGATTCTGTGACTAAAAGTAAGTTTGATAATCTTTATGGTTGCCGAGAGTCCTTGGTGGATGGAATCAAAAGAGCTACAGATGTCATGGTGGCTGGCAAGGTAGCCCTTGTTATGGGATATGGAGATGTTGGAAAAGGTTCTGCGCAGTCTTTAAGGGGTTTAGGCGCGACAGTAATGATTGCTGAGATAGATCCAATATGTGCTCTTCAAGCCGCAATGGAGGGTTATAGAGTTGTGAGATTAAATGAAGTGGTGGAAGATGTAGATATTTTTGTTACTGCCACTGGAAATTTCCAAGTGATTCGTCATGAGCATTTGATTAGGATGAAGAATGAATCGATTGTTTGTAATATTGGCCATTTTGATAATGAAATAGAGGTTTCCTCTTTAAAGTCTTATGAATGGGAAAATATTAAACCCCAAGTAGATCACATAACTTTACCAAGCGGTAACAAAATTATTCTTCTAGCAGAAGGGAGATTAGTTAATCTTGGATGTGCAACTGGTCATCCTAGTTTTGTTATGAGTAATTCTTTTACTAATCAAGTATTAGCTCAAATTGAACTATTTAAATATGGCGTTAAATATTTGAACAAAGTTTATGTCTTGCCCAAACATTTAGATGAAATGGTGGCTGTTCTTCATCTAGATAAGATTGGAGCAAAGTTAACTAAGTTAACTCAAGAGCAAGCTGAATATATTAATGTTCCAATCGAAGGTCCCTACAAGACAGAGCAATATCGTTATTGATTTTATTTAAACAGTTGAAACTAAATGGAAATATCTGAATTTATTTCTTCTTTACCAGTATTTATAGGAAATGCAGTTGAGACCAATCAGTGGATTGGTTATGGGGCGATCTTATTGGCAATGTTTTTGGAAAACCTAATTCCGCCAATTCCTTCGGAGTTGATTATGCCTCTTGGAGGCTTTTATGTGTCTCAAGGTCAATTAGATTTTTTACCAGTTGTTTTAGCAGGTTTAATCGGAACTGTTATTGGGGCGTTGCCTTGGTATGGAATTGGCAGATTAGTGAATGAAGAAAGACTTGAGAAATGGCTTGAGAAGAATGGACGTTGGCTTGGAATTAAGCCTCAGGAACTTGCTCGCAGTCGTAAATGGTTCAACAGGTATGGAGTTTCTTTAGTCTTCTGGGGAAGATTAGTACCTGGAATTCGTACTTTGATTTCAGTTCCAGCAGGGGTTGAGTTAATGCCTATCACTCCTTTTCTAATTTGGACAACCGCAGGAAGCTTGATTTGGACGTTGTTTTTAACAATTACAGGATTCTATTTAGGGGATAATTATGCAAATATTGAAACTTTGATTAGTCCTTTCTCAAGTATATTTAAGATAATCATCATCTTAACTATTTCTGCAGCTTTGATAACTTTAATTTATAAAACTCTCCGTAAATTAATTAACAATTAAAAAGATATTTTAAAATGGAATTTCGTCGTTATTACTTGGTTGCTGATTAAAATTGTTGTTTTGAAAATTACTATTTTCTGAATCTCTTTTGGATCCTAATAATTCAAGACGATCAACTCTAACAACTGGCTTATTTCTATCCTCTCCAGTATTACGATCCTTCCAACTATCCAATTTGAAGCTACCAGTGATGCCTATCAAAGAGCCTTTTTTTACATAATCAGCAGCTACTTGGGCTTGCTTTCCCCAAATTTCTAGATTGAACCAATCTGGTTCATCGTTGCGATTCCTTCTATTTACAGCCATTGTTAGATTTGCTACTACAGTTCCAGATTCAAAATATCTAACTTCAGGATCTCTTCCTGCTCTGCCAACAAGAGTGACTGAATTTATTGCCATCATTACTTCCTCTATTTACTGGTTGCTAAATGATATATCTATCTTAGTTCAACTCTCTTTATGATGGCTCAAATGATTGAAATCCGTGTTTTTTAACCGTTTCAAATTCTCCCGGGATATTGGGATTGATTTAGGTACAGCAAATACCTTGATTTATGTTTCTGGCAAGGGAATCGTCCTGCAAGAACCTTCGGTTGTAGCAATGGACTTGGAAGAGGGGATCCCTCTTGCAGTGGGCGATGAAGCGAAATTAATGTTAGGGCGAACACCAGGAAATATTCGTGCCGTTCGGCCGCTTCGGGATGGTGTAATAGCCGACTTTGATGCGGCTGAGCAAATGCTTAAGACATTTATTCAAAAATGCAATGAGGGCCGCGGAATAATTGCACCTCGACTAGTAGTTGGTATTCCCAGTGGCGTGACTGGCGTAGAAAGACGAGCAGTGCGCGAGGCTGGTCTCGCGGGAGCAAGAGAGGTGCATTTGATTGACGAACCTGTTGCAGCTGCGATTGGAGCTTCTTTGCCAGTGACAGAGCCTATAGGCACAATGATTGTTGATATTGGTGGAGGAACTACTGAAGTAGCTGTTTTAAGTCTTGGCGGGACAGTCTTAAGTGAATCTGTGAGAATTGCAGGCGATGAACTCAATGATTCCATCGCAACCTATTTAAAAAAAGTACATAATTTAGTTGTTGGCGAGAGAACAGCTGAAGAGATAAAAATTAAAATTGGATCAGCTTTTCCATCTAATGAATTTGATTTGCAATCAATAGATGTAAGAGGACTACATTTACTTTCAGGTTTGCCTCGATCAATTAACTTGAAAGCAGGCGATTTACGCGAAGCCATGTCAGAGCCTTTGAATAAGATTGTTGATGCGGTAAAAAGAACTCTAGAAAGAACTCCACCCGAACTAGCGGCAGACATTGTTGATAGGGGAATTATGCTTGCCGGAGGCGGGGCTCTAGTTAGAGGAATTAGTGATCTATTAAGTCATGAAACAGGAATTTTTACTCACGTAGCGGAGGAGCCATTACTTTGTGTCGTAAACGGCTGTGGTTTGGTTCTAGATGATTTTAAATCAATGCGAAGAGTTTTAGATACGCCTGATTTTGCTAGGAATGTAATTAGAGATTGAATAATGATTAAATCCCGAAAGCAAATAGCTTTTAATTTGCTTTTAAGAGGAAGGTTTTGGGTAATATTTTTATCTGGAGCTTTATTATTTGGGATTCGTTGGTCAAAAGGAGCAGGATACTTAGATTTATACTCTGTTTTACTAAAACCCATACTCCCAGGTACAGCTCAACGCGAGTGGATTAAGGAAGGAGATAATGTTGAAAGAAGCATTCGATTAAAATTACTTGAAGAAGATAATACTCGTTTAAGAAGAGCTCTTTCTTTAAAAGACTTTAATACTGGTCAAAGAATTTCAGCTGCTGTGATATCACGATCTTCAAGAAATTGGTGGCAACAGTTAGAAATTAACAAGGGCTCAAAAGATGGTGTTTTAAAAGGACTAACAGTAATTGGTCCAGGCGGCTTAATTGGTCTAATTGACAGCGTAACTCCACTGACCGCAAGAGTTAGATTGTTGACTGATCCTGGTCATCAGGTAGGAGCTTGGATTGATCGCACTCAGCACCATGGGATTTTGACTGGGATGGGTACAAATAGACCAAAATTAATTTTCTTAAATAAAAACAGTTTAGCTAGAATTGGAGATGCTGTTACTACATCTCCAGCAAGTACTTTATTACCCCCGAACTTAACAATTGGAGTTGTTAAGTCTGTGAATGAAAAAGCCTTGCCATCTCCATATGCAATAGTTCAATTAACTGCATCACCTGAGGCGATCGATTGGGTTCAAATCTTGAAAAATAATGCTCAAAAATAATAAAAACATATTAATATTTTTGATTTTAATTTGTTTACAATTTTGTATAATCACAGCTCCTGATTGGCTTAAGATAAATGGAATAACTCCATGTTGGCCTGTTATCTTATTGTTGCCTTTTTCTCTTCGAAATAGTCGTTTGAAGTCTTCCATAGCTGCAGTTTGGTTGGGTGTCTTTATAGATTCTTTTACAATTGATGATGTTTCTTATGTTCCATCTTTACTACTTTTATCTGTTGTCTGGAGTACATATAGATTGCATAATAAAAAAATTGAATTATTTCTAAATATTGGTTTGATGGCTATTTTGGGAACTGCTTTTGTTGGCTTTTCTATTTGGATTCAAAAAATTTTTTTTTATAGCGTCTTGAGAAATAATTGGTTTCATTCATGGTCTATTTTTGTATTAATTTCCGAGGTCATAATTACTGGATTAGTTGCCCCATTTTTCTCCTCATGGCTTCTTCTTACTTATAAAAAAAACTAATGAAAAATTTTTTAAAGCTTTAAAAATAGAATAAATACTTATTTATTAGTGGGGACTCTGTCTTTTAGATTAGTCAAATGGCTTTGAATACCTTACTTGAAGATGATATCGTCATATAACAATAAGCCATGTCGACATAAAATTTCGATGGTCCTGTCACTAAAGAAACAGCTAATCTCATGACCTGCATTTTGGTTGTTGATGATGAACCAGCAGTGTTGAAAGTCTTGGTTACAAGACTAAATCTTGCTGGTTATAAAGTTTTATCTGCACAGGATGGGGAACAAGCGCTAGAGGTTTTTCACAGAGAAGCACCAGACTTAGTGGTTCTGGATGTCATGCTCCCTAAGATGGATGGCTTTGCAGTTTGTCGAAGAATAAGAGCAGAGTCTTGTGTTCCAATAATTTTCTTGACTGCTCTTGAAGCGATTTCAGAAAGAGTCGCAGGTTTGGATTTAGGCGCTGATGATTACCTAGCTAAACCATTCAGCCCAAAGGAGTTAGAAGCAAGAATTGCGACAATTTTGAGAAGAGTCGGACCTGCTCCGACTGTTGATGAGCCCAGAGAGGTTCCATCAGGTCAAGGAGTGATGAAGCTTGGTGATCTGGTTGTAGACACTAATAGAAGGCAAGTCAGTAGAGGAGGAGAAAGGATAGGGCTTACATATACAGAATTTAGCTTGCTGGAATTATTATTTCGTGACCCTGGTCGTGTTGTACCACGAGCAGAAATTTTGGAACAGCTTTGGGGTTACCCTCCCAGAAGAGCGGCAGATTTAAGAGTTGTGGATGTCTATGTAGCTCGCTTAAGAGGCAAGCTTGAACCTGATCCAAGGAATCCAGAATTGATTTTAACTGTAAGAGGTATTGGCTATGCTTCTCAAAGAACTGGGGAATTTCCTACTGCTATTGCCAGTTAAAGATTAATAGCTCAAAATTGATAGGTTTGCATTTGAAATTGTTTAATCCTGCTGTATGTACCCATTGCCTTGTCTGAATTAAGAGATACCCGCCTTGAGAAGGCAAAAGCACTAAAAAACCTTGGTCAAGGTCCCTATGGTTTGAATTTTAGACCAACTGACTCTGCCGTTATTTTGCAGGAAAAATATAAAGACTTGCCAAATGGCGAAGAAAAAAAAGACGAAGTATCTATCGCAGGGCGAGTAACTTCGAGAAGAGTGATGGGAAAACTTGCTTTTTTTACTCTTGCCGATGAAACAGGCACAGTTCAGCTTTTTTTGGAAAAGGCAACCTTAAATCGTAATGAAGAAAGTGAGAATCCAAAGAATAATTTTGAGAACATTACCTCTCTCGTTGATTCTGGTGATTGGATAGGAGTCAGTGGAATATTAAGAAGAACTGATAGAGGTGAACTTTCAATAAAGGTTTTTGGATGGTCAATGCTATCAAAATCTTTGCAACCCCTACCAGATAAATGGCATGGACTTGCAGATGTAGAAAAGCGGTATAGACAAAGATATTTAGATTTAATTGTGAATCCGCAGTCAAGAAAAACTTTTCGAACTAGGGCTTTATTAGTTAGTTCAATTAGACGATGGTTAGATGAAAAAGACTTTCTTGAAATCGAGACCCCAGTTTTACAATCAGAAGCTGGAGGAGCGGATGCAAGGCCTTTCATAACTCATCACAACACACTCGATTTGCCTTTGTATTTGAGGATTGCAACAGAATTGCATCTTAAAAGACTTGTGGTTGGTGGATTTCAAAAGGTCTATGAACTTGGAAGAATTTTTAGAAATGAAGGAATTAGCACTAGGCATAATCCTGAATTTACATCTGTTGAAATTTATGAGGCCTTTTCAGATTATTTCGACATGATGGATTTAACGGAAGACTTGCTTTCGTCAGTTTGCGAAAAGATTTGTGGATCGACCAAAATTAATTATCAAGAGCAAAAAATAGATTTGCAACCTCCTTGGAGAAGGGCCACGATGCATGATTTGGTTAAGGAATTTACTGGAATTGATTTTGAATCGTTTGGAGACAATGTTGATTTTGCCAGGGCTGAAATGCGTCGAAAGGGGCTTCAAGTGCCCGATAATGCCGATAATGTCGGATTCCTATTAAATGAAGCTTTTGAGCAAGCGGTAGAGTCTGAACTGGTTCAACCCACGTTTGTGATGGATTATCCAATTGAGATTTCTCCATTGGCTAGAAAACACAGGACCAAAAAAGGTTTAGTTGAAAGATTTGAACTTTTTATTGTTGGAAGAGAAATTGCTAATGCTTTTAGCGAATTAATAGACCCTATTGATCAAAGAGAACGTTTACTTTTACAGCAAGAGAAAAAGGAAGCAGGCGATCTTGAGGCTCAAAGCTTGGATGAGGATTTTATCAATGCTCTTGAAGTAGGAATGCCTCCAACAGGAGGTCTAGGAATAGGAATAGATAGATTTGTAATGCTGTTGACGGATAGTCCTTCCATAAGAGATGTCATAGCATTTCCACTTTTACGACCAGAATCAAATTTAAAACAAACTGGAAAGTGACCCATCAGAGTGGATAATAGGCGAGTAAGTATTTTGTTCAGATGAGTGGCGAGAGAGTTGGTTTCCGTTTCAAGCATGCAGATGCTGTTGTGAAAAGGAACCCCCAAGGGCGTTCAAGACGCGGTTGGGTTATGGAACCGGTTGAGCAAACGACAAGCAGGGGCACAAAAATGCCTGCTTATCGAATTAGATGGAGAGATAGCGAGCGTCCTGAAATCGTTTTACAACACATGCTCATTGCTGATCCTGATCCAACACCCCCACCAGAAAATGTTAGTTTGGATGTCACATGAGAAAGGATTATTAAAGTTTGATTTTTTACGAAAATTCGAATAAAAACTAATAATTTTTTCTTTTAAAAACGTTTTAGAGCATTAGCTAAATCTCTTTTTGAGTCATTAATCTTTTCTCGCTCTCTTTTGTCATGAAGCTTCCTTCCTTTGCCTATACCTATTTTTAACTTGATCCATGAGCCTTTGAGATAAAGACTTAAAGGTACTATTGTTAAACCCTTTCTATCTAAGTTGATTTTTAATTTCTCGATTTCTTTTCGATGTGCAAGAAGTTTTTTGATTCTCAGTGGTTCGTGATTGAAAAATTTACCTGCATGATTATGAGGTGATATATGAACATTATGAAGTTGAATTTGATCTTTTTTAATTAGACAAAATCCATCTTTTAAATTTACTTTTCCAGCTCTAATTGATTTAACTTCTGTTCCAAGAAGCTCTAATCCAGTTTCAAGTGTTTCTAGGATTTCATATTCATATCTTGCTTGTCGATTTTCTGCTAATCGACGATTTCTATCAACTGAGGAATCTTTTTTGGACTTTTTCTTTTCTTTTTTGCTCATTCTTCAATTTTCCTCCATTTTAGTTGAGATGCCACTACCCTTCGTTCATGGCAATTGTGTCTTCAATTACTAATCATTCCTCTCTTCCTAATGATAAAGGAAAGGAGAGATTGGTTGGTCCCAGTCTTTTAAAGGAGGAGCTTAAATCATCTCAACAAGATTCACTCAGGCCTAAATCTTTTAATGATTTTGTAGGTCAATCCGAATTAAAAAAAGTTCTTGAGATTTCAGTCAAAGCATCATTAAAAAGAGGTGAAGCACTTGATCATTTAATGCTTTACGGGCCACCAGGATTGGGTAAAACTACCATGGCTCTTGTTATTGCCGAGGAATTGGGGGTTAAAGCCAGAGTTACAAGCGCTCCTGCTCTTGAACGGCCAAGGGATATTGTTGGATTATTGATTAATATGCAGCCACGTGAATTGATTTTTGTTGATGAGATTCACAGATTAAATCGAGTATCACAGGAACTTTTGTATCCAGCGATGGAAGATAGAAGATTAGATTTAACTATAGGGAAGGGTACTTCTTCGAGAATGCGATCAATCGAAATACCACCTTTTACCTTAGTAGGTGCTACGACTAAACCTGCAGCATTAAGCTCCCCTATGCGAGATCGTTTTGGCATAACGCAGCGACTAGATTTTTACAATTATTTAGATCTTGAAAATATCATTAAAAGATCTGCAAAACTCATTAATTTATTAATTTCAGAGGAAGCCTCTCATCAATTAGCCAAAAGAAGTCGAGGTACTCCCCGAATTGCAAATAGGCTGATTCGAAGAGTAAGAGATTATGCAGAAGTGCATTCTTCTTTTAAAAAGATTGATATTGAAATTGTCAACGATGCACTTGATCTACATCGTGTGGATCAAAGAGGTTTAGATGCAACAGATAGAAGTTATTTAGGTTTGTTAGTTAATCAATATCAAGGCGGCCCAGTCGGACTTGAGACTTTGGCTGCTGCACTTGGAGAGGATTCAACCACGCTTGAAACTGTGGTTGAGCCTTATTTAATGCAAATTGGTTTTTTGCAGAGAACTTCTAGGGGAAGGGTTGTTACTCCAGCAGCTGAAAAACATTATTTGCTAACCTCCTCAAATAATATAGATACATGATTTCTGGAAGAGTTTTTAAATTACTACTTTTACTTTCAATATTTTTTGTTTTCGTACCATTTTCTACCCAAGCCAAAGTTCTTCCTAAAGTTTTATTCGAGAAGGCTCTTCAAGAAAGTAAAGAAGGAGATTTCATTCGAGCTGAAAAAGATTGGAGCTCTTACTTAAATGAATACCCCGATGATGCGGCGGCCTTAAGTAATAGAGGTAATATTCGTCTAGCTCTTGGTGATCCTAAAGGAGCAATTAAAGATCAAACTAGGGCTATTGAAATTTCGCCTGAAGATTTAGATCCTTATCTGAACAGAGGAATTGCCGAAGAAGCCTTGCATCGTTGGGAGGACGCCAGTAAAGATTACAACTATGTTTTAGACATTAATCCTAAAGATGTTTCAGCTTTATATAACTTAGGTAATGTGATGGGTTCCATGAATAATTGGAAAGAAGCGAAGAATTTGTTTGCTCAAGCTGCCTCTTCAGATAATGTTATAGCTATGGCTAGGTCTAGTGAGGCGCTTGCAATTTATCAATTGGGCGATATTGAACTCGCTGAAAAGAAAATCAGAATATTAATCCGTAAATATCCTTTGTTTGCAGATGCGAGAGCAGCATTAAGTGCTCTTCTATGGAGTAAAGGCTTCTCAGGTGAAGCTGAAAGTAATTGGGCTGCGGCGGCTGGATTAGATATTCGATATCGTGAGAAAGATTGGTTGTTGAATATTCGCCGTTGGCCTCCAAGACCTACAAATGATTTGATTGCATTTCTTGCGTTGGACGATAAATGAAAGATTTAGAAAAAAAAATTGACGCTTCAACCAAGAATATGCTGCCTGATTTGATTCAATTACGTCGTCATCTCCATGCTCACCCAGAGCTAAGCGGTCAGGAATATCAAACTGCTGCTCTTGTTGCAGGTGAGCTAAGAAAATCAGGTTGGGAAGTAAAAGAAGCTGTTGGCAAAACGGGCGTGGTAGCTGAAATGGGTAATAAAAACGGACCTGTTGTTGGCTTGCGAGTTGATATGGATGCTTTGCCAATAGAGGAGAGAACAGATTTAGATTATTCTTCTTCAATTCAAGGTCTGATGCATGCATGTGGCCATGATTTACATACTTGTATTGGTTTAGGTGTGGCTAAAGTATTAGCAAAAAACAAATTTACAAATTCTCGAATCCGAATCATTTTTCAACCTGCTGAAGAGATTGCTCAAGGTGCAAATTGGATGAGAGCTGAAAAAGTTCTTGAAGGAGTTCAAGCTCTCTTCGGTGTGCATGTTTATCCCGATTTGTCAGTTGGCAAGATTGGAATAAGACCTGGTACTTTTACAGCCGCCGCGGCTGAATTGGAAATAGATATTATTGGCAATGGAGGGCATGGAGCTAGACCACATGAAGGCATAGATTCAATTTGGATTTCTGCAAAAGTTATTAGTGGACTTCAAGAGGCTATTAGTAGACGTTTGGATGCTCTTAAGCCAGTAGTTATTAGCTTTGGGAAGATTTCAGGAGGCAATGCTTTTAATGTAATTGCTGAGAGGGTTAAGCTTCTTGGTACAGTAAGGTGTCTTGATAAAAGCCTTTATGAAAATTTGCCTCAATGGATTGAGGAAATAGTACAAAATATAGCCTCTAATTATGGAGGTAAGGCGAATATAAAATTCAAGTCGATCGCGCCTCCAGTTTATAACGATCCAGAGCTGACTAATTTGTTATCTACCTGTGCAAAAAATTTTATGGATCAAGAAAACATTGTTTATTTAGAAAATCCATCACTAGGAGCTGAAGATTTTGCTTTCTTCTTGCAAGATGTTCCAGGCACCATGTTTAGATTAGGAGTAGCTGGCGATCAAGGTTGTGCTCCATTGCACAGTGGATATTTTTCTTTGGATGAAAAAAGCCTGGAATTAGGAATAAAAATTTTGTCTCAAACATTAGTCATGGCATCTAAAACTCTCTAAGACATCTAGACGCTTGATTGTATGAACAAATTTGGGAACCCATTAATCTCAATTTCAGCACCCTTGCTAATTTTATTAGCAATTACAGGTTTTTTGCATAGAGAGGGCAAAAATAAAGTCCAAGCCATACCTGCTTTAGCTTTTGGAAGTGGATTGGTTTTGACTGGCGCGGTTAGAAGATTTAGTCGACGCAGAATGTTGTTTTTAGAGATAAAAAAAGATATGAATGATCAAAAATTTTGATTCGAAAATTTTATCTATAAAAACTTTAGGGTTTAGTTCCGGATTTCGAGCTAATTTGTATTTATCACTAGGGGTGCCATATCGCTTTGCTATATGGCTGAGATCACACCCTCTGAACTTGATCTGGTTTGTACCAGTGTAAGGAAAGTGAAATCTTGTGATCTTTATGCATATCGCTCCTTTTTTATTCAATAGCTTTTTAGTTCATGCGGAATTCATGGGTGGCTTCCAGAAAAGGTAAAACTAATGTTTCTCAGATGCATTTTGCTCGCAAAGGCGAAATTACTGAAGAAATGAGTTACGTGGCAAAGCGTGAGAATCTTCCTGAGTCTCTAGTTATGGAAGAGGTCGCGAGAGGTCGAATGATTATTCCTGCAAATATTAACCATGTGAACTTAGAGCCGATGGGGATCGGTATTGCCTCAACATGTAAAGTCAATGCAAATATTGGTGCTTCACCAAATGCAAGTGATATTAGTGAAGAATTAAAGAAGCTTGAGCTGGCTGTTAAATATGGCGCAGATACTCTTATGGATCTCTCTACTGGAGGAGTTAATTTAGATGAGGTACGAACTGCAATTATAAATGCTTCACCTATCCCCATTGGGACAGTTCCTGTTTATCAAGCTTTAGAAAGTGTTCATGGTTCTATTTCAAGGTTAACTGAGGATGATTTTTTACACATAATAGAAAAACATTGTCAGCAAGGAGTTGATTATCAAACTATTCATGCAGGCTTATTGATTGAACATTTACCCAAGGTTAAAGGTCGTATTACTGGAATAGTTAGTCGTGGGGGAGGAATTCTTGCTCAATGGATGCTTTATCACTACAAGCAAAATCCCTTGTTTACTCGTTTTGATGATATTTGTGAAATATTTAAACGTTATGACTGTACTTTTTCATTGGGTGATTCTTTAAGACCTGGATGTCTTCATGATGCATCAGATGAAGCTCAACTAGCTGAGTTGAAAACCCTTGGAGAATTGACTAGACGTGCTTGGAAGCATGATGTTCAGGTCATGGTTGAAGGGCCTGGTCATGTACCTATGGATCAAATTGAATTCAACGTTAGAAAGCAAATGGAGGAGTGTTCAGAAGCTCCTTTCTATGTCCTTGGTCCATTAGTAACTGATATTTCTCCTGGTTATGATCACATCTCAAGTGCAATTGGTGCAGCCATGGCAGGTTGGTACGGGACTGCCATGCTCTGTTATGTGACACCTAAAGAACATCTTGGCTTGCCAAATCCTGAGGATGTCAGAGAAGGTTTGATCGCGTATAAAATTGCTGCCCATGCTGCAGATGTAGCAAGACATAGATCAGGAGCTCGTGATCGTGATGATGAGTTAAGTAAGGCTAGGAAAGAATTTGACTGGAACAAACAGTTTGAATTGTCCTTGGATCCAGAGAGAGCTAAGCAATATCATGACGAAACTTTACCTGAAGAAATTTTCAAAAAAGCAGAGTTTTGTTCAATGTGTGGCCCTAATCATTGTCCAATGAATACAAAAATTACAGATGAAGATCTTGATAAATTAAACGATCAAATAAAGTCAAAAGGTGCAGCTGAATTAACTCCAATAAAGTTAAACAAAGAAAATTAGTTCTTTGTTTAACTTTATTGTTTGGATTAATTAATTAGAAATTATATGATTAATTTTATTTGTTGAGAAGATTTCTAGATTTCTCAATTACGTTTTCAACTGTAAATCCAAATTTTTCCATACATAAGCCACCTGGAGCAGATGCTCCAAAGCTATTCATAGTTACGCTGTCACCATCAAGACCAATAAATTTATGCCATCCGAAGCTTTCTGCAGCTTCAACTACTATGCGTTTTCTTATATTTGAAGGCAAAACTTCTTCTTTATAATTATCGCTTTGTTCTTCAAAAAGTTCAACGCATGGCATAGAAACAACACGCACTTTTCTACCTTCGGTAGTTAGTTTTTTCGCTGCTTGAACGCATAAATCAAGTTCAGTTCCGGTACCGATAAGTATTAGTTCAGGGGTGCCATCGCACTCTTCAAGAACGTATCCACCTAAAGCAACTTTGTCTACGGACGAATTTTGTTGATTCGCCATACCCTGCCTACTTAGGCATAAGGAACTTGGTCTCTTACGATTTTTTATTGCAACTTTATAAGCACCACTGGTTTCATTGCCATCGCCTGGACGGAAAACCATCATATTTGGCATTGCTCTCAATGATGGAATGGTTTCTATGGGTTGATGTGTTGGGCCATCTTCACCAACACCTATGGAATCATGGGTTAGAACGTAAATTACCCCTAGCTCACTAAGTGCGGAAAGACGCATGGATCCTCTCATGTAGTCTGCGAAGACTAAGAAGGTTCCACCATAAGGAATTAATCCACTATCGTGATAGGCAATACCATTCAATATGGCTGCCATGGCATGTTCTCTGACACCAAAATGTAAATAACGTTTTTCAGGACTGTCATATTGAAAAGATCCAGTTTCACCTTTTATATCTGTGTAATTTGAATGAGTTAAATCAGCAGAACCTCCTATTAGTTCAGGAATGTTTGGACCGAGAGCTCCTAGACATATTTGAGAATGTTTTCTAGTAGCGACCCCTTTATCATCAGCTGAATAGGTTGGTAAATCTTTATCCCATCCTTCAGGGAGTTCGCCTCTCAACATACGCTCAAATTGAGATGCTTCATTGGGATATTTTTCTTTATAGGTAGAAAGAGTTTCATTCCATTTTTCTTCGAGTTTTGCGCCTTTTTGAATAGCTTGACGATATTGATCGTAGACATCTTGAGGGACCTCGAAAGGCTTGTAAGACCAACCTAGTTGCTTCCTTGTGAGTTCCGATTCTTCTTCACCTAAAGGGGCGCCGTGAATACCTGCAGTATCACTTTTATTGGGGGAACCGTAGCCAATCGTTGTAGTTACTTTGATTATGGATGGCTTATCTGTGACTGCTTTTGCATTTTCAATAGCTTTAGATATTCCCTCTACGTCTGTATTCCCCTCGGGAATTTCTTGTACATGCCATCCATATGCTTCATATCTTTTTAAGACATCCTCTGTAAATGAGACGTCAGTCCTTCCATCAATAGTGATGTTGTTGTCATCGTATAAAGCTATTAATTTTCCGAGTTTCAAATGACCGGCAAGAGAACAGGCCTCTGAAGAAATACCTTCTTGATTGCACCCATCTCCCATGATCACATAGGTGTAATGGTCCACAATTGTTGAATCAGACTTATTGAATTTTGCAGCTAGGTGTGATTCTGCAATCGCTAATCCCACTGCATTTGAAATTCCTGCTCCCAAAGGTCCTGCGGTTACTTCGACACCAGGAGTTTCAAATGTTTCTGGATGTCCTGGAGTTTTAGCTCCCCACTGTCTAAATTCTTTAATATCATCAATGGTTACCGAGTCATAACCAGTCAAATGCAGAAGGGCATACAAAAGCATGCATCCATGTCCTGCTGAAAGAACAAATCTGTCTCGATTAAACCATTTTGGGTTTTTTGGATTGTGACTTAAGTGTTTATCCCACAATGCATAACCCATTGGTGCGCAACCCATAGGGAGTCCTGGGTGACCACTTTTTGATTTATTAATTGCATCAACAGCGAGCATCCTGATGCTGTTGACACAAAGCGTGTCTAGGGAAGTAGTCAAGGCAACCATTGTGAATTAAGAATTGAGGAAAAGAATTTTTAGTGGAAAGAGAAAATGAAATTGGTTAGATCATTTGTCGAAAAGCTAGACAGACATTGTGACCGCCAAACCCGAATGAGTTAGATAGGACAATGCCTAATTTCTTCTCTCTTGCTGTGTTGGGTACATAATCAAGATCACAATTTGGGTCTGGATTGGAATAGTTAATTGTTGGCGGAATTATTTCATGTTTTATTGCCAGAGCACAAGCTACAGCTTCTATCCCACCAGAACCCCCTAATAAATGTCCAGTCATGGATTTTGTTGAGCTTGTAGGCACTTGATATGCATGATTTCCTAAAGCACTTTTTATTGCAGATGTTTCATTGCTGTCATTGGCTGGAGTGCTAGTTCCATGAGCATTGATGTAATCAACTTCTTCTGGATTAATTTGTCCATCAATTAATGCAAGCTTCATAGCTTCTGCACCCCCTACTCCACCTGGAGTAGGGGAGGTAATGTGATGGGCGTCACATGTAGTTCCATAGCCAATTATTTCTGCATGGATTGTGGCATCTCTTTTCAAGGCATGTTCAAGAGTTTCTAGGATTAATATTCCTGCTCCTTCTCCAATTACAAAACCATCTCTTTGAGAATCAAAAGGTCTACTTGCCGTTGATGGATCATCATTCCTGAATGATAGGGCTTTGGCACTTGCAAAACCTGCGACTCCTAAGGGAGTAATACTTGCTTCTGCTCCTCCGCAAACCATTGCATCTGCTTTGCCTAGTTGGAGCAGCCTGAATGCATCACCAATAGCATTTGATCCGGCGGCACAAGCAGTAGAAACTGCTGAACTCGGACCTTTTGCACCCAATGCAATTGCAGCCAGACCAGTAG
Source organism: Prochlorococcus sp. AG-311-J23 (assembly GCA_003284375.1). Taxonomy (GTDB): domain Bacteria; phylum Cyanobacteriota; class Cyanobacteriia; order PCC-6307; family Cyanobiaceae; genus Prochlorococcus_B. The sequence goes on along the minus strand of QBVL01000001.1, from coordinate 99,155 downwards.
CCATGTTGGGAATCATCATGGGAACAGTAAACGGACTAACTCGATTAGGTCCTTTGTTGTTTAAAACATGAGCTTGAGTTTCCATCGTTAGCAATCCGCCAACTCCAGAACCAATAATCACACCAATTTTTGCAGCATTTGAATCGTCAATTACTAGACCCGAATGATTCAGGGCTTCTTTGGCGGCAACTACTCCAAATTTCGAGAAACGATCCCATCTTTTGGATTCTTTTGGTTCTAATTTGCCTGTTGGATCAAAACTTTTCACTTCTGCTGCAAATCTGCATGCATGAGATGAGGCATCAAAGAGGGTTATTTGATCAACCCCATTGAGCCCAGATTGAAGTCCTTTTAGGTAACTTTCGATGTTGTTGCCAATTGGAGTTATTGCTCCAAGACCTGTAACAACAACTCGATGGAGTTTCTCCATCATTTAAACCTCAAGACTGTTTTTCTTCGATGTATTTGACTGCATCCCCAACAGTGGCAATGCCTTCTGCAGCCTCGTCAGGGATCTCTATGTCAAAAGCCTCTTCGAGAGCCATCACTAGTTCGACAGTGTCGAGAGAGTCCGCACCGAGATCGTTTTGGAAATTTGAATCCGGCTTAACTTCACCAGCTTCAACACTAAGTTGTTCTGCGACGATAGAACGAACTTTTTCAAGGATTGCTTCCTGGGACATAACCTTCTTAGACCTGACTTCTAATCCTACGGGTTAGAGTGTCGAGTTAACAAAAGTGACTAGATTGCAACTAATTTCTTTTATGAAGCAAATCTTTAGGTATAGTTTTATACATCAAGAAACTAGTGCTGTAACTTGTCACACGCCGTCAAAATCTATGACACCTGTATTGGCTGCACCCAATGCGTTAGAGCTTGTCCACTAGATGTACTTGAAATGGTTCCTTGGGATGGCTGCAAAGCTTCACAGATAGCCTCATCGCCAAGAACTGAAGATTGTGTTGGATGTAAGCGGTGTGAAACTGCTTGTCCAACGGATTTCCTAAGTATTAGGGTTTATTTAGGTGATGAAACAACGAGAAGTATGGGTTTGGCTTACTAAAAATTAGTATTTTTCTTAAAGTAAGTTTATTTTATACAAATATTTTTTATGTGAACTTAAATATATGTGTGGCATTTTTGCGGTTATTGGATCAAGAGAAGTTTCTTCTTTACTTATTGATGGATTAAGGAAACTGGAATATCGCGGATATGACTCAGCAGGAATAGCAACAATTAATAATTTAAATAACGACCAGAATGGACAATTAAATGTCATAAAATCTAAAGGAAAGCTGATTAATCTCTCCAATTTAATTAAAAAAAACCCCCCAAAAGGCCATGTGGGTATTGCCCATACCAGATGGGCTACGCATGGTAAACCTAATGAAAGGAATGCTCATCCTCATCTTGATTCTTCAGGGCAATTTGCAGTCGTGCAAAATGGGATTATTGAAAATTACAGAGAGTTATCTAAACGTCTGAAAGTTAAAGGAATAAAATTGATCTCGGAAACTGACACTGAGATAATCCCACATTTAATAGGGTTAGAGATAGAAGAGTCTTTGGCTAATGGATTGTCCCCTAATGAACAAACATTATTATTAGCTGTTCAAAAGGTTATGGCGGTATTAGAGGGGACTTATTCGATAGCAGTGATTTGGTCTAGAACACCGAATGCTTTAGTAGTCGCAAGGGGGCAAGCACCATTAGTGCTTGGCTTCGGGGAAGGTGAGTTTTTCTGTGCAAGTGATACGCCAGCATTAGTAGGTTTTACCCGTACATTTTTACCTTTAAGAGATCATGAAATTGCACTTTTAACTCCATTAGGAATTGAACTTTATGATGATGATGGAAATAGGCAGCACAGAGCACCATCGCTTTTCAAGGGAACGGAATTTTTTGCGGATAAAAGAAATTTCCGTCATTTCATGCTTAAAGAAATTTATGAGCAGCCAGAGACGGCACAGCTATGGATAGATAGATTTTTGCCTATGGATGTTCTCACTGAAAATCCAGTAGCTTTTCCGATATCTAAGTCTAGCCTTGAAAAAATAGAACAAATACAAATACTTGCCTGTGGTACGAGTAGACATGCAGGTATGGTTGGAGCTTATTTGTTGGAACAGTTTTCAGGAGTTCCTACAAAGGTATACTTCGCGAGTGAATTTCGGTATGCTCCCCCACCACTTTCCCCCAATACTTTGACAATAGGAGTAAGTCAATCAGGTGAAACCGCAGATACCTTAGCTGCCTTAAGGATGGAAAAAAGGAGAAGGGATTCGACTAAAGATGCTAATTTTTCTTTTCATCAATTGGGAATTACTAATAGGATTGATAGTTCATTTGGTCGCGAATTAGATAATGTGATTGATATTGGATCAGGAATCGAAATAGGTGTTGCAGCAACTAAAACCTTTCTTGGTCAAATGTTGTCCTTTTATGGTCTAACACTTCAATTTGCTTCGTTTAGACAAAAGAGAAGCCCTCAAGAAATTTTAGATCTCTCTAATGATTTGAGATTAATTCCTAAACAGCTAACAGATCTTATAAAAAAGCATGATTCCCTATCACAGGAAATAGCACATTTATTTGTTGAAACCAAGGATGTAATTTTCTTAGGTAGAGGAATAAATTATCCAATTGCACTCGAAGGTGCTCTTAAACTAAAGGAAATCAGCTACATCCATGCTCAAGGCTATCCAGCGGGAGAGCTAAAACACGGACCAATAGCACTCTTAGACCAACATGTTCCAGTGGTATCTTTAGCTGTTCCTGGAGTTGTTTATGAAAAAGTTCTGAGTAACTCTCAAGAGGCGAAAGCTAGAGATGCTCGTTTAATTGGGGTATCTATATCTGGACCGGAATCGGAAATATTTGATGAATTATTTACTATTCCAAAAGTTAGTGAATGGGTGAGTCCTCTATTAACCGTTGTACCTTTACAGTTATTTAGTTATCACATAGCAGCACATAAAGGTTTAGATGTTGATCAGCCTCGAAATTTAGCAAAATGTGTAACCGTGGAATAAAAATTTTTAACTATAAATTATTTTATCTAATTAATTACCAGGAATTTAAAATAATAAAATTTATTTTTAATCAACTAAGATTTTCTGTCCTGCCATAAGAATCTTCAAAGCGAATGATGTCTTCTTCGTCTAAATACTCTCCACTTTGAACTTCAATTAGCTCAAGTTTAATTCTTCCTGGATTGCTTAATCTATGCTTGCAACCTAAAGGAATGAACGTGCTTTCATTCTCATTTAAAAGTTGTTTTTCTCCATTTTTTTCTATTAATGCTGTTCCGTTAACGACAACCCAATGTTCAGCTCTGAAATGATGCATTTGTAAAGAAAGAGAAGCATTTGGCTTTACTTCTATGAGCTTTACTAACCATCTATTTCCCTCAACTATTGTAGTGTAATTACCCCAAGGCCTATAAATTTTCTTGTGAATTTTACCTTCTGGAAAGTCTTTCGAGCAAAGGTTTTTGATTATATTTCCAATATTTTGTGATTGATCTCTATTGGCAACCAATATAGCATCATTTGTATCTATAACTATTAGATTTTCTATCCCTATTCCTACAATGAGACGTTGTTCGCTTTCTAGATAACAATTTTTACTTTTTTCAGCTATTATTTTCCCGTTTATGTAGTTTCCATCTTTATTTTTTTGACTAATATCCCACAAAGATTTCCAACTTCCAATATCACTCCATCCTGCATTTAAAGGAAGAACGGTACCTAACTTTGTTTTTTCCATAACTGCTATATCTAAAGATATTTTCGGACATTTCTTGAATGAATCTGGCTCTAACCGTAGAAAGTCAAGATCTTCTACATCTTTTTCAATAGCAACTTTGCAATAATTTATTATTTCTGGAGAAAATTTTTCTAATTCACTTATTATTGAACTTGATTTAAAAAGAAACATACCACTATTCCAAGTATAGCGAGAATCTTTTATTAATTTTTCAGCTATTTCTTGATTAGGTTTTTCTATAAATTTGTTTATTTCTATACCATCTATTTGATCGCCATCAACTAATTCTTTTGCTTCAATGTAACCGTAACCAGTTTCTGCACAAGTTGGAACAATCCCAAAAGTCACTAATCTACCCTGCTTTGCATATACTTTTGCTGATTGAATTACTCTTTGAAATTCAATGATATTTTCTATCAAGTGATCGGCTGCCAAAATTAATAGCAAAGGATCTTTTCCTAAAGAAATTGCGTGAAGAGCAGCAACTGCAATTGCTGGTGCAGTGTTACGCCCTACGGGTTCAAGAATAATTGCCTGTGGATCAGTATTTATTTCTCTAAATTGCTCTGCAACTATAAATCTATGATCCTCATTGCATATTAATATGGGATTTCCAAGTCCCTCTAAACCTAGAAGCCTTTCATAAGTTTTCTGCAAAAGTGTTTTCTTTGTTCGAGAATCTAATGCTAGAAATTGTTTAGGATAACTTTCTCTTGAAAGTGGCCAAAGTCTTGTTCCTGATCCACCACTAAGAATTACAGGAATTACGGAGTTATCAGTTATTTTCATAAAGAACTTTGTAATCTATTTGTGAGGTTCTGATTAAAAACCTGAATAATTATTAGAGTTCCAATAAGCCTGGAGGTGGTTTGATTAGCAGCCATTTTTCTTTGATTTCTATTTCTGGGACAATTTCTTTAACAAAGGGTACCAAAACTTTTTTACCTTCCACTAACTCTATCTCTAGAAGGTCATTCCCTCCCTTGATTAAGTCAGTTACGTGACCAATTAGAGCTTTTTTTGGACCACGTCTTGCTTCTAGACCAATTAAATCAAAATAATGGTACTCATCTTTACTCAATCTCGGTCTGCTATCAATTGGGATAACAAATTTCCAACCAATAATTTCTTCAGCAGAACTTCTACTGGATACTCCCTCGATAGAAAGTACATAGATTGATTTACCTGGAATAAGCGTTCCTTTTGTTAATTTGATTTCAGTAGGTAATTCGTCGGTTTTTTGAATCCATCGTTTCCCAGGTTTTGTAAATCTCTCAGGAAAGTCAGTACTGGGTTTAATTCTAATATCTCCTCTTAAACCTTGCGGAGCAACAATTTCACCTATTGACATCCATTTATCTTTTTCGATCATTTTTATGAGTAGACTTTATTTAAAAGTTTATTTGAATATGGTTAATTATGACTGATTCAAAAGATCCTATTCTTCCTGGGACTACAGTAACTGTTAATAACCAAGAGTCAATTTACAATGGTTATGAAGGATTTGTTCAAAGAATAAGTGGTGATAAAGCGGCAGTGCTTTTTGAAGGGGGTAATTGGGATAAATTATTAACACTTCCTCTAAAAGATCTTATAAAAAGCTGATTTTCTTTTTTGTAAGGAAACTAATTACTGATCAATTACGTTTTTCTCGAAATACTTCAATGCTTTATTTGCAGCATCTTTTTCTGCTTGTTTTATTGACTTTCCACTTCCTTCAGCTATCGATTGATTTTTGACATAAACACTACACAAAAATCGTTTTGGATTGTCATGCTTTTTATCAATTTCAATTGTTTTATACATTGGAATTGATAAGCCTTTACTTTGAGTCAATTCTTGAAGTGCTGATTTGTAATTCTTCTTATGAGGATCAGCTAGAACTTCTTTACTTGTTTCATCCCAGAATGGAATAAGCCAATCTTTTATAGGTTCTACAATCGTCAGACTTTCATACAAAGCTCCTATTAATGCTTCGGTTGCTTGCGCTTGAATAGTTCCGTTTGCTGATTTATCTCTAAGGGCTTTATTCCCAATTACTAATACATTGTTGATTTCTATTTTTTTACCAACTTCTTCTAGCCATTGATCACTTACAAGATGTGAGCGAAGTTCAGATCGTTCTCCTACTTGCATATATGGATATTTATTTTTTATGAAATCTGATGCAATGAGTCTTAAAACTGCGTCACCAAGAAATTCAAGATTTTCATAATTAATTTCACTATTTGCTGAACTATGAGTTAATGATTCATTTATATATAAAATATTTTTAATTTTTTCTTTTGTAAACTCCTTTTGAAATTTTTGATCTAAATTTAGAGTTTTAATAAAATTAATTATTTCCTCTACTCTGTGATTTGAAATTTTCATAATGAATTAAAGCATATTATTTAAGTGATAAAAGTAGAATTTTGCCTGTAATATTTTTGTTTAAACTTAATAAAAGTGAAAGCAGGTCATAAGCCGGGTTCTGTTCATTCTTCTTTCTTAAGAAAGCGAATGGGTAATCATCTATCTGGGACTAACGTTACCGCTAGCCTCAAGCGGCTCTCTTTAGGGGCAAGGTCTATGGCCATCCATTGCCCCTCGCCTTGCTCCTGGCCGGGGTTTACCTAGCCAGCACCTCTCGATGCTGCTGGTGCGCTCTTACCGCACCTTTGCACCCTTGCCGCGCTTGTCGGGATTTCCCCATCAAGCATTAGGCGGTGTGTTTCTGTGGCACTATCCTCACGGTCACCCGCACTGGGAATTACCCAGCAAGCCTGGCCAAATAGGAGCCCGGACTTTCCTCAATAGAATTCTTCAGCTTTTTGCTGAAGTTCAATTGCGATCACCTCCCCTGCTTTCACCTCCATCATGCCTCAAGGCATAATTAATTTCAGGGGGCTGTAGCTCAGTTGGATAGAGCGACGGTTTCCTAAACCGTAGGTCGTGGGTTCGAGTCCCGCCAGCCCCGTGCGAAAAACGAATAAAAACTAAAAATATTTAGTCCTATATCTGGTGGATGTGCAAAATCATTACTCTCTCGCTAGCGTTGTTTTAGTGAATAAGTCAACATGGCCCAGCTTCACGATCTTCGCTTGCGATTGCTTGTTCAACAAGAGAGTGAGCAAATATCCAATTCTCAACCTAGTGATTTAGATTTATCAATTGTTCAAGCTCGATGCTTGTGTTGGTTAACACTTCTAGCCGAAGCTCATGAAGATCAAGCTAATGATGCGGAAGGAAGAAGTGATACAGAGCAAGCGATGGGTTGGTTTGCTGACTCAATGAGATTAAGAGATGTCATTCAAGTTGTCTCTAGCATTGAAATGCCTCTTCCAGAAAGCTCTGAATTGGATGATAAAGACGAAGGAGGAGATTTCTTTAACGGTGAGCCCCCTATGACGGCCTAAGAAATGCAATGATGGTTTTAAGCTGCCTCGATGAAGGTGTCTGAAGAACCATGCCAATGTCCAGATTGCCAAAGATTTTACAGGGAACATGATCGTCTAATTAGAGAGTTTCCCACTTTGCGTCAACAGCAAGAGATCAATTGGGCTGGACTTCAATCTTTTCGAACTTTATGTGGACGTGTTTTAGAAGATTTGCAAAAGAAAATGAATCTCAACTCATCCGATCGATCTGAAGAGATTTTTCAAACTGGAACTATTGAGAAAAAAGATAAATCAATTACACAAGTAATTGCTGACCTAGAAAATATTAATGCTCATTTATATTCTATTGAAGCTTTAATGGAAAGAATTTTTGATGTCAAAGTTTCTGATGAAGTTGAAGATACATTTCGAGAGGTTGCTGGTGAGCTTGCTCCAGATCCATTTAATATTGATCGGTTAAGATTAAACAGATTATTACATCAAACACCAGACTTGCCAGATAAATAGTTATTTATTTTTCACAACTTATCTCTACAGGTAATGGCTTAACTTTCCATATTGATTGACAATATTCTCTTATTGATCTGTCTGAAGAGAAAAACCCAGATCTAGCAGTATTTAACAATGCCATACGATTCCATTTTTTACTTTTTTTCCAAGCTTTACTAACCTCATCTTGTGCGCGTAGGTAATCATCAAAATCAGCCATGACAAAGAAAGGATCGTTCCCTGTCAAGATATTTATTATTGGTCTAAACAGCTCACTATCTCCGTTACTAAAATGCCCAACTTCTATTAACTTAAGAGTTTCTTGTAGTTCATTCGATTCTGCAATAAAGCTATTTGGATTGTATTCATGATCTCTTAAATCCATGATCTCTGATTCTGTCTTACCAAACAAAAAGAAATTATCTGCACCAACTCTATCCCTGATTTCTACATTAGCTCCGTCAAGGGTTCCAATTGTTAATGCTCCATTCATTGCGAATTTCATGTTTCCAGTCCCTGAGGCTTCTTTCCCAGCAGTTGAAATCTGCTCAGAAAGATCAGTTGCTGGATAGACTTGCTCACCAAGCTTTACATTGTAATCGGGAAGAAAAACTACCCTTAGTAATCCATCCATATCTGGATCTGCATTAACTACATCTGCTATTCCATTAATAAATCTAATCATTAGCTTGGCCATGAAATAACCTGGCGCAGCTTTACCACCAAAAATGACGGTACGAGGTGCAATATTTTTTGTTATTCCATTTTTAATTCTTAAATATTGTGCGATGACTTGCAAAGCATTCAAGTGTTGCCTTTTGTACTGGTGAATCCTTTTAACTTGAACATCAAATAAACTTGAGGGATCTACAAGCACTCCAGTTTGTCTATGTATATAACCAGCTAGTTTTCTTTTGCCAGATAACTTAGCCGATGCAAAAAGATCTAAAAAGTTAGAGTCATTTTCTTTTTTTTCTAACCCTAGTAATAAATCCATATTGGTAATCCAATTAGGACCTATTTCTTTGTCAAGAAGTTTAGAAAGTTCAGGATTTGCTAAAGCTACCCATCTACGTGGAGTAACTCCATTTGTGACATTAGTGAATTTCTCAGGCCAGAGTTCTGCAAATTCTGGTAGTAATTGTCTCTTGATTAAATCTGAATGGAGAGCAGCTACTCCATTGACATGATGTGCTCCAATTGTAGCTAAATGAGCCATTCGTATAGCTTTTCCTCCATCTTCATCAATAATTGAAAGCTTCCTTAAAATTGAGTCATTGCCTGGATATTTTAGTCTTACTTGTTGCAAGAATCGTCTGTTTATTTCATAAATAAGTTCTAAATGTCTAGGTAATAAGTTTTTAAACAGGCTAAGGTCCCATTTCTCCAGAGCTTCGGGCAACAAAGTGTGGTTTGTATACGCAACTGATCTATTGGTGATTTCCCAGGCTTTATCCCAATCCAATCTGTGTTGATCAATTAATAGTCTCATTAACTCTGCAACTGCGATAGCTGGGTGAGTGTCATTCAATTGAACTGTCCAGTGATTTGGGAACTCCTCAACAGCTATTGCCCGCTTTTCTAAACTTCTAAGCATGTCCTGCAAGGAACAACTTACGAAGAAGTGTTGTTGCTTTAAACGTAGTCTTCTTCCTTCGTCAGTTCCATCATTGGGGTATAGAACCTTTGATAGTGTTTCTGATGCTACTTTCTCTTCTACTGCTCCGTAGTAATCGCCAATGTTGAAAGCGTAGAAATCAAAACTTTCGGTTGCATCAGCTCTCCATAATCTCAATCTATCGCAGCTGTTTACTCGATAACCAAGAACAGGCACATCATGTGGAACACCAATAGCATGTTCGCTTGGAATCCATCGAGATCGATAATTTCCATTGTCATCCGTATAACTCTCAGTTTGGCCTCCAAAACCGACCAAGCAAGCTTCATCTGGTTGGGGTAATTCCCAAGGCCATCCACCTTTGAGCCATTTATCAGTAACTTCTACTTGCCAACCATCTCTTATCAATTGGTTGAAAATTCCAAACTCGTACCTAATGCCATATCCCACTGCAGGAACCTGAAGGCTGGCAAGTGATTCCATATAGCAGGCTGCAAGTCTTCCTAACCCTCCATTTCCAAGCCCAGGCTCTTCTTCTACTTCCAATATCTCATTTAAAGATTCAATCCCAAACCTTTTAAGTGCTTCTTCTGCCTCTTTTTTTATGCCTAGATTTAATAAATTATTATTTAGTTGAGGTCCTATGAGAAATTCAGCTGAAAGATATGCGACTGTTTTTTGAGGTCTAGCTCTTATTGTTTCTTGACTTGTTAAATATCTACTCATCAATCTGTCTCTAACAGCAAAGCTCAAAGCCATGTAGAGATCTCTCAGGCTTGCAGATGTAGCAAGTTTGCCAAGAGTAAAAAAGAGATGCTCAGTCATTCCATCGAATACTGCATCAGCATCCATGCCAGCCCGAACAGGATCCGCATAGCATCCTGGGGTCGGTAGACGCAGGTCTAGTGACTGGGAGCTGCTCATAAGGGCTTCAAATGTCTATGGACGCTAGCCAATAAAGCCTTAGTAATCAGTGAGTAACTTCAGATCCACACCTTGTTGATTAAGTCACCTTTGATATTTATGCCAAATATGCCCTGTGATTAGGTAATTTATGTTTTAAAGAAAAGGCTTTTCCAAAAACCCTGATGGTATTAACTCCTTTAGTCTCAGCACTTAATACTCATGATGTTGAGGTGGCAGAAACGCTGATAGGGGTCATTAATTTCTTGATGATCTTTGTAGCGGCAAGGACTTTAGCCGAGATTTTGGTTCGACTAAGTTTGCCTACAATCGTCGGCGAACTTCTTGCGGGAGTTTTAATTGGTGCCTCAGGATTACATCTTCTATTGCCGCCAAGTGCTAATGCTGAGTTAAATCAAGGTTTTGTTTCTGTTATTAGCACACTTGCTTCAGTACCCAAAGAAGCAGTCCCGGATATTTATTTTGAAACTTTTCCATCATTACAAGCAGTAGCAACTTTAGGTCTATACGCGTTGTTATTTCTAACAGGTCTGGAGAGTGAATTAGAGGAACTCGTAGCAGTTGGAGCTCAAGCTTTCACTGTTGCAATGGCAGGAGTGATTTTGCCATTTGCTTTTGGAACTTTTGGATTAATGTTTCTTTTCCAAGTGGATATAATTCCCGCGATATTTGCAGGTGCATCTATGACTGCGACTAGCATAGGTATTACTGCAAGTGTGTTTGGTGAGCTTGGTTATTTAAAAACTCGTGAGGGTCAAATTGTTATTGGCGCAGCAGTGTTAGACGACATACTTGGGATTGTTATTCTTGCCGTTGTAGTAGCTCTTGCTACGGGTGGATCATTACAAATCTCTCCCATTGTTAAATTAGTACTAGCTGCAACTGTTTTTGTATTTGCTGCAATTGCTTTAAGTCGAACAGCGGCTCCAGCCTTTGATTGGTTACTTGAGAGACTTAAAGCTCCTGGGGCTGTTGTTGTAGCTTCTTTCGTGATTTTAGTCTTAAGTTGTTTTGTTGCTACTGCAATAGGTTTAGAAGCTGCTTTGGGTGCTTTTGCCGCTGGATTGATATTAAGTAGTTCAAAAAATAATCACGCAATTCAACAATCTGTTTTGCCATTGGTATCGCTCTTCGCAACTATCTTCTTCGTGCTTGTTGGAGCAGGTATGGATCTTTCTGTCATCAACCCTCTTGATCCACAGAGTCGCTCTGCTCTAGTTGTGGCTGGTTTCTTATTTATTGTGGCAATTATTGGGAAAATCGCTGCTGGTTGGTGCTTTGTCATTGATAAACCAACCAATAGATTAGTAGTTGGGTTGGGAATGATGCCTCGAGGTGAGGTCGGATTAATTTTTCTAGGATTGGGAACAAGTGCTGGTTTGCTTACCCCTTCACTTGAGGCTGCCATTTTGTTAATGGTCATTGGCACAACATTTTTAGCTCCTGTTTTGCTAAGAGTTGTCTTGAAAGATAAACCCCCTTCGGGAGGCAATTCTATTCCTGATGACATAGCAGCTGATCCAGTTGGATTAGTTTAGAAATCATGGAAAACTCTTTGAAAAAGGTGAGGGAATTTCGAAAAAAAGAAATAAAACCATTAATCTTTTTCTATCAATTATTTACTAAGATTTAAAGGTTAGAATTTATTTTTAAATGGTTTCCTCAGTTGTAGAAAAAAATCTTTCTGATTGGAAATTCTTAGGTCATTCCGTTCATAGTCTGAGCATTTTTCCTGAAGCTCATAAAACTAAGACCGATGAAGAAAAAGGTCCAGCGATTCTTTTAATTCATGGCTTTGGTGCCTCTACAACTCACTGGAGGTACAACTTACCAGTACTAGGAAAGCAGTATGAAGTTCACGCTTTAGATCTTCTCGGGTTTGGTAAAAGCTCCAAACCGAGTGGTCTTGCTTATGGAGGTCCACTTTGGAAAGATCAAATAGTTGCTTACGTAAAAGAAAAAATTGGGAGACCTACAATACTTGTAGGTAACTCTCTAGGGGGATATGCTGCGCTTGCTAGTGGTGCGGCTATGGGTCCAGAAGCAGCAGGTGTGGTTTTATTAAATGCTGCTGGTTATTTTAGTGAAGACAAGAAAACAACTAAAGGAACTTGGGCGACAGCTAGAAAAACTGTTGCTGGTATCTTTCTCAAAAATGCCTTATTGCAAAGAATAATTTTTGAAAACCTTAGACAGCCCTCAACAATTAAACGTACTTTAAATCAAGTTTATATTGATACATCTAACGTAGATGATGAACTAGTCGAAGCGATTCGAAAACCATCTTTGGATAAGGGTGCTTTTAATGTCTTCAAAAGTGTTTTCGATCCAGCAGGACCTCAGGGAAAACCACTTGATGAGTTATTTGCTCAGTTGAAGGCACCATTGTTATTGCTTTGGGGTAATAGAGATCCTTGGATGAATGCCCCTGGTAAAAGGGCTACTTATAAAAAACACACTCCTACAAATACAAAAGAAGTTGTTTTAGATGCTGGTCATTGTCCGCATGATGAAGTGCCCGATCAGGTTAATTCCGCTCTTTTAGAATGGATTAATCAGCTCTAATCGATGACCGTCAGTTTCGAAAAAAAGACAAAGCCTTATCCTCATTGGGAATATTCAAATCCTGAATTCGATTCATCAATAAGAATTGTTCCTGAAAGAGGAGGGTTGATTACTGAATGGCACAGCGAAGGGAAGGAACTTTTGTACTTTGATTTAGAGCGTTTTCTAGACAAAGATAAAAGTGTCAGAGGAGGAATACCTATCCTCTTCCCCATATGCGGTGATTTGTCTGAGGGCTATTCAAATGGCGGCAAGAAGTATTTTTTAAAACAGCATGGTTTCGCAAGAGATTTACCTTGGTCAATAGGTTTGTTAAAAGATAAACTAGGAATAAGGCTCAAACTCAGTGATACAAAGGATACACGGTCTTATTTTCCCTTCTTTTTTACTGTGTGGATGGACGTGTGCTTGAAAGAAAAAAGTCTTCAAATATCTATTAAAATTCATAATCAGAGCCAAGATTCTATGCCTTTCAGTTTTGGTCTGCATCCATATTTTCAAGTTTCAAATACACAAAAAATAAAGATAGATGGTTTGCCTGAAAAATGTATTGATCAAACTAATATGAAAGTTACTAATGTCTCTGATCAGATAAGAATTTTAGATAAAGGTGTTGATTTTCTTTCTTATCCTTCTTCTTCGGTTAAACTGATTGATTGTTTATCTAGGAATGTAATTGAATTAATTCATCAAGAGCCTATGGATACAACAGTCATATGGACTGACCCTCCTAGACAAATGGTTTGTCTAGAGCCTTGGACTAGCCCAAGGAATTCTCTGGTTACTGGAGATAGAAAGCTGGAAATCAAGCCAGAAGAATATATAGATTTATCTACCACTTTTCAGCATAATTCTTTTTAGTTATTTAAGTTTTTGATGAGTATAGTTTCTAACTAATTAAATTTAATTTATAGCTTTTTGTATCACAAATATTTCAATATTTTGTTCGTTTTTGCAACTATGTTCAATATATTATAGATTCATAATTCATGAATTTGTGATGAATAATGTTAGGAGCAGATGTTTCCTCTCCTGGGGTACTTAATATTGATGACCTCAGGTCTAGAGCTAAAAATCGTCTCCCGGCAATGGTTTTTAACTATATAGATAGTGGTGCAGATAGAGAACAAACACTTTCGCAAAATTGCAACGCATATAATGAAATTTTATTTAGACCTAGATGTGCAGTTTCTGTTCCATCGTGTGATCTTGGAATATCTGTTTTAGATCAGCAATTTCAACTTCCTTTCTTGTTGGGACCAGTAGGGAGTAGCAGAATGTTTTATCCTCAAGGAGAAGTTGTTGCAGCTAGAGAGGCAGGAAAAGCTGGAACTGGATATACCTTGTCGACTCTCTCAGGTTGTTTATTGGAAGACGTTAAAGCTGCTACAAACGGGCCAGCTTGGTATCAGCTTTATTTGCTTGGTGGTAAAGAAGTCGCGTTAAAAACAATTGCTAGAGCTAAAGAAGCAGGATTCTCGGCAATAGTTGTAACTATTGATACACCCGTATCTGGTTTGAGGGAAAGAGATATGCGATCAGGAACTCAACAGCTTTTATCAATGAATCCTTTGGAGATGCTTCCTTATATTCCTCAAATATTAGTTAAACCATGCTGGATGACTCAATGGTTAAGTGATGGAGGCTTAATGAGTTTTCCTAATGTTCAACTAGATGATGGCCCTATGGGTTACACGGCAATTGGTCCTGCTTTAGAGCAATCAGTGGTTACTTGGGATGATCTTCAATGGATAAGAGAAGCGTGGGGTGGAAAAATTATTGTTAAGGGTATACATATTGGTGATGACGCAAAAAAAGCGGTAGAGCTAGGGGCTGATGCGATCGTTATTTCTAATCATGGAGCCAGGCAACTTGATAGCGTTGCTCCCACGATTCGTGTTTTGCCCGAAATTTTAGCTGCAGTTGACGGGAAAATAGATGTGTTGCTAGATGGAGGTATTCGCAGGGGTAGTGACGTTGTTAAAGCATTATGTCTTGGCGCGAAAGGAGTTTTGATCGGTAGAGCATACGCGTATGGACTTGCTGCTGCAGGAGGGAAAGGCGTTGCCAGAGCTATAGAAATTCTTCAAACAGATATAGTGAGAACTATGAAACTATTGGGATGTGGGTCTGTTGCCGATTTAAATAAATCTTATATTCAAGTTCCTGAAAGTTGGGAGAGATTTGAATAAATCTTTGATTGAATAATAGATTTATTTTTTATGAAAATAATTATTTTTGATGATGATCCAACTGGATCTCAAACTGTTTATGGATGCCCATTATTGTTAAATTGGGATGAACAAAATCTAGAGAGAGCATTTAAACAGTCTTCTCCTTTAATATTTATACTTGCGAACACAAGAGCTTTATCTTCTGTTTTGGCTGTTAAAAAAACTAGAGAAATATGCTCATCTATTAAGAAATTTTTTGTAAGACAAGGATATTCCAAAAATGATTTCTTTTATATTAGTAGAGGTGATTCAACCTTACGTGGTCATGGTGTTTTGGAACCTGCAATTCTTGCCGAAGAATTAGGACCATTTGATGCAACATTTCACATTCCAGCTTTTTTGGAAGGTGGAAGAACAACTGAAAACGGTGTTCATTATTTGAATGGTATACCTGTCCATACTACTGATTTTGGTCATGATAATATTTTTGGATTTTCTACTAGTAATTTAGCTAAATGGATTGAAGAAAAAAGTTTTGGAAAGATTCAGGCGAAAAATATATTGCACGTTAAAATTAAACAATTAGACATGGCTTTTAATGATGAAGATGGTTTTGAATCTCTTTTAAAATTTTTGTCTAAATTAGAAAATAATACTTCAGTGATTGTGGATGCTAAATTACCTCATCATCTAGAAACACTAGTGAATGCGATAAAAGTAGTTTCTAAAGAAAAAAGATTTCTTTTTAGGACTGCAGCAAGCTTTATAAATTGTTTATCTGCATTGCCAACTAACCCTAAATGCACTGCAGATTTAGTTTCTTTGAAATCGAAAAATAATGAGTATGAATATAAGCCAGGTTTGATAATAGTTGGCTCCCATGTGAAATTAGCGACAGATCAATTAAAGGTTTTATTGATAGATAATTGCTGCAAAGGGTTGGAAATACCAGTCAGTAAATTAGCTAATATATTTGCTTTAGAAGATCGTCAACAGGCAATCTTAGAAATTGAGTATACTTTATTATCGAAAATAGATGATATTTTGGATTTAGAAAAAGTACCTGTTTTATATACTTCTCGAGAAGAAATGAAGTTTTCTTCTTACTCTGAAAGAATGACTTTTGGGCTTGAACTTGCAGAGTTTATGTCAATTCTAGTTAGAAAAATAACTAATAAATTGGGTTATATTATTAGTAAAGGAGGTATTACAACACAAATCTTACTTCAGAAAGGGTTGAATTTTAATTATGTAAATTTACAAGGACAAATATTACCAGGGTTGTCAATAGTAACAGGTGATTCTGATCAATATAATTTACCAGTAGTTACTTTCCCAGGCAATCTTGGAAATGAGAAAACACTACTAGAAGTATTAAAATTGATGGATTCAATTGCTTAATTTGTGAAGACTCTAAGCAAAATTAGTTAGAATCTTTCAACAATTGATTTAGCAAAATCACTACAACTAAGAGGCTCTACGCGTGGTTCCATTAATCGAGCTAGATCATAAGTAACTTGTTTGTCTGAAATAGATTTGCTCAATCCATTTGTAATTAATTTTGCTGCCTCATTCCAGCCCAAATATTCGAGCATCATTACTCCACTTAGTATTACTGAACCTGGATTTATTCTGTCCAAGCCTGCATGTTTAGGAGCTGTTCCATGGGTGGCTTCGAAAATAGCCGCTTTATCTCCAATGTTTGCACCAGGTGCCATCCCCAGTCCACCAACAATTGCAGCGGCCGCATCCGATATGTAGTCACCATTAAGATTCAGGGTTGCAAGTATGGAATACTCTTGAGGACGAGTTTGAATTTGTTGAAAAATACTATCTGCTATTCGGTCATCAACCATCACCATATCTTTCCATTTACCACTGCCATGACTACTTCCAATGATTGTAAGAACGGAACAAACCTCATCACAAATAGCTTTCTTTTTCTCTTCTGTTAAAGACGAATAACCTGGATCAATTAACTCAGCATTTTCCTCGTAGGAGATGTGAGGATTTTTTTCTACATTATCTAAAATCCAACTTTCTCTCTCGGTAACGCATTCATTCCTAAACTCTGTGGTTGCTAATTCGTATCCCCAATCTCTGAAAGCTCCTTCAGTGAATTTCATGATATTTCCCTTGTGAACTAAGGTCACATGTCTTTTGTTCCCTTCAAGGGTGAGTGCATGTTTAATTGCACGTCTGATATGTCTTTGACTACCACTTTTACTAACTGGTTTAATGCCTATTCCTGATCCGCTTGGAATTTTCCTGTTTTTTAGTTTTTGGCTGGCTGGAATTATTTCATTATTGAGTTTGTCAATCAATTTGATGCATTCAGGATCTTCAGATTCCCATTCAATACCCATATAAATATCTTCAGTATTTTCTCTATAAACAATTACATCTAAATCCTGAGGCTTTTTATGAGGGCTTGGAGTCCCTTCGTAATACTTACAAGGCCTAACACATGAATATAGATCAAAAATCTGTCTTAGAGATACGTTTAAAGATCTAATCCCACCACCTACAGGAGTTGTTAAAGGTCCTTTGATTGCTATTCCGTAAGTTCGTATCGCTTCGAGGGTATCGTTTGGTAAATATTGATAAGTTCCGTATAACTCGCAAGCTTCATCACCTGCATAGATTTTGAACCATTCAATGGATCGATTTTTCCCATAAGCTTTTTCAATAGCTTTATCGATGACTAATTGTGTGGCTGGCCAAATATCTATTCCTGTTCCATCCCCTCTGATAAATGGAATAATTGGGTGGTCTGGGACTACTGGGTTTCCATCAAGAAAAGTAATTCTTTGGCCTTCTGATGGAGCAGTAAGCTTTTCAAATTTTGCCATGATTTTTATTCAGCGATTAATTCATATAATGTTGAGCTTATGTCTAAGTGGTAAGTTTTGATTAAATGATTTTGAACTCATGGCACTAGCCTTCGCTAGTCAACTTCGTGAAGGGACTAAAAAGTCTCATACGATGGCTGAAAATACAGGTTTTATAAGTTGTTTCCTTAAGGGAGTAGTTGATAAGTCCTCATACAGAAATTTATTAGCTGATTTGTATTTTGTTTACTCTGCGATGGAGGAAGAGATAGAAAAACTTTGTGAAAATTCTCATCCGATAATTTCTCCAATTGGATTTAAAGAGCTTTTTCGAAAGAAAAAATTAGAGCAAGATTTGTCGTTCTACTTTGGTAGTAATTGGTCTGAATTGGTAAAACCCTCAAAGCCAGCTGTTGAATATGAAGCAAGAATTCGAGAAATCGCGAAAGATAATCCTGAACTTTTAATTGGGCATCATTACAGCCGATATATAGGTGACTTGTCTGGAGGACAGCTTTTGAAAACAATTACTAAAAAAGCTATGAATCTTCCTGGTGATGATGGACTTAGCTTTTATATTTTTGATGAAATCAGCGATGAAAAAGAATTTAAGATTAAGTATAGAAATACCCTAGACAATCTTCCTATTGATCAAAAGATAGCAGATTCAATTATAGAAGAGGCCAATAGATCTTTTAAATATAATATGGATATTTTTAATGAATTAGAAGGAAATTTAATTGCAGCGATAGGGAAAGTTTTATTTAGATTTTTTGCAAATAAAAAGCGAAAAGGTAGCACGGAGTAATAAAATTTATATTTTTTTAAGACCATTATTTTATTTATATTCATTATCTATTAAGATATCTATTATGAGATATAAAAGTGTAAAAGGTTTGTATTTACTCTCTTTAACTGATTTAATTATTTTAAGTGAGAAGACGTTATTAAACTCTGTAAGGAGATGACTGTATATGTTTAATGACCTGTTAAGTGAGTTAACAAAAAATATTCTTGAACATGGCGGTAAAGGGTTGATTGTTCCGAATGAATTTTGTGAATGCGTTTCAAAACAAGGTAATTGTAAACTCAACAGCTGGTTATGGGATGTTCCAGGATTTCGAAGATGGAGAGTCACCAGATTGGACGCAGGAGATCGCCTTCAGGTATTAAATTCAGTTGCTTATCCTAATGAACAAAATGATATGCCAATTATGGGTATTGACCTTTTGTGGTTTGAAAAAAAACAAAAGCTAGTTGCTATTCTTGATTTTCAGCCTCTAGTTCAAGATAAAGAATATTTAGATAGATATTTTGATGGCTTGAAAAGCCTGAAAAAATGTTTTAGTGAGTTTAATTCTGATATGAAAAGTAATATATATGATCCAACTAAGTACTTCTCGCCATGGGCTCTATTTTGCAAAGGAGGTAATTTTGAAGCGGAAAATATTTTACCAAAAATTTTTAGTTCTTTTCTTAAATGTTATTGGAAAAATCTTGATTTGTCTAAAGCTAACGAGAATCATATTAAATCTCAAGA
Source organism: Prochlorococcus sp. AG-311-J23 (assembly GCA_003284375.1). Taxonomy (GTDB): domain Bacteria; phylum Cyanobacteriota; class Cyanobacteriia; order PCC-6307; family Cyanobiaceae; genus Prochlorococcus_B. Next base: position 79,865 of record QBVL01000001.1, on the reverse strand, counting down.
GGTCAGCTTATTGCATATAGACTATGATAAATATAGTGCTGAAAAAGATCCTGCTCATGGTTTGTTTTCTGGCTTTTTCGGTAAAGAATGGTCAGAGAAATATATGAAAGAATTTTTATTTCCTTTAAGCCTAGAAAACATTAATTCTTAAGTTTATTTTTTAAATGCAAATTATTCGAAATAATAGTCAGGATCCTATTTCAATAAGTAATTGGCGTTGGTCTTATTTCTTAGATGAAACTATTAAGGCCTTTTCTACTTTTCAAACTAGACCTTATCAAATAGATAATGATTTTCTGTTTAGAGAATCTTTTTTTGGTTCAAGTTCTAATCCTAAAAAAGTTATTTTGGAAACATGGGCTCTAAAGATGGAAAAAATACGACAGGCTAGATGTGCTTGCTTGCAAGCAGGTGAAATTACTTCTGTCATGAATTTGGTAATTTCACCTCTCAATAATTATGATCTGCCTTTTTTTGGAGCCGATTTTGTCACACTTCCAAATGGACATCTTATTGCATTAGATCTTCAACCAGCTTTAAAAGATGATATAACTCATACTCAACATGTTTGGAATAAATTAAAACCTATACATGCTCATTGGCAATCTAAAATTCCATCAGGAGGTGATATACCTTCTGATGCTAGACAATACTTTTCTCCAGCTTTTCTTTGGTCTAGGATTCCATTAGGAGAAGAAGGTGACAACTTAATTAATCAGACAATTAAACCTGCTTTTGATGAATACTTGAATTGTTTCTTTGATTTATTAAGAGATGCAAAAATAACTTCTAAGGAAAGATCTTTTCAACTGTTAAATGGTCAAAAAAAATATATGCGATATAGGGCGGAAAAAGATCCTGCAAGAGGAATGTTGCGAAGCTTTTTTGGAGAGCTATGGACTGAAAGCTATATAAATAATATCCTTTTTGACTTAAAATAAAGTAAAGACATTCGAAAAATGGTAAAAAAAATTCTCTTTGTTTGCTTGGGAAATATTTGTCGTTCGCCTGCCGCTGAAGGCATTTTTAATCAAAAAATTAAAGAGAGAGATTTAGAAAAATTGTTTGTAGTTGATTCCGCAGGAACTGGTAGTTGGCATGTAGGAAATCTTCCTGATAAAAGAATGCGATCAACAGCGTTATCAAGGGGGATAGAACTTACCAGTAGGTCGAGACAAATCGAAGAAAATGATTTATATGAATTTGATCTGATTCTTGTTATGGATAAGGATAATCTCGACGCTGTTAAATCATTAACTAAAGATCAAAATAATCCTGTAAATTCTAAAATAAAGCTTATTCTAAGTTACTCAAAAAACTTTCAATTAGATGAAGTCCCTGACCCTTATTATGGTGGTCAAAATGGATTCGACAAAGTTATAGATTTACTTGATGATGCTATGGATGGATTAATAGATAGTCTCACGGATTAGGCGTTGGCCAGACTTCCTCTGGAATCTTTGATCTGAAAATATCAATCAGCTCTTTTAATACATCTTCAATATTCATACCATCTGTTACGAGCTCTATTGCATCTTGAGCTTTTTTTAAAGGAGCTATTTTTCGTTCACTATCCTTTTTATCTCTTTCTTTAATTTCTTTTTCAAGATCTTCAATGCTGGAGAATTCATAACCTCTTTTGTTTAAATCAAGGGCTCTTCTTTTTGCTCTTTCTGTTGGAGATGCAGTAAGAAAAATTTTTACTTCTGCATCTGGAAATACAGCTGTGCCTATGTCTCTTCCTTCTGCAACCAAGCCCCCATTATTTCCAATTACTTTTTGTTTTCGCGTCAATAATTCTCTTACAAATTGTTGTTTGGCAATTTCGGAAACCATTGAAGTCACTTGAGGGGATCGTATCTTCTCTGTTACGTCAATATTATTAATGAATATTTTTTGCTCCACAAAGCTTGAGGTCTTAAATTCTAATTTTGAATCTTGCAAGATATTTTTGATTTCCGCTTGATCATTTGGATCAATAGAATTGCTTATGATTAACCAAGTCACTGCTCGATACATTGCGCCAGTATCTAAATAAATAAAACCAAGTTTCTTGGCAAATGCTTTAGTTACTGTGCTTTTCCCTGCACCAGCAGGACCATCAATCGCAATAATTGGTTTTCTTTGCATAAGAAAAGTGTGATCAATTAGCCTCGTAGACCCACATTTTACTGCCACTGCCAAAAGGCATAGTCTATTGATATTTTCTGTTTCTTTTAATGAAAATGGATCTACGATTTTGAGATATTCAATTTTCAAATTATTTTCTTTAAATATCGAAGCTATTTTTGTGAGATTTATTACTTTCCTTTTATCAAATTCTGTTTTTGCTTCTTTGATTGCATTAGGTAATGATTGAGCATTTACTCTTTCAGAATGACTAAGATAAGAATTTCTTGAACTATAAGCAAATCCACTTTGGTCTCTTTGTGTGGAATAGGATTCAATTTTTACAGGTATTGATAGTTCTTGAAACAGTTTTCTAATTATAATTAATTGTTGCCAATCTTTTTCTCCCAGAATAAGTTTTTTTGGTTGGATAATTTTTATCAATCGAATAATAACGGTTGCGACTCCATCAAAATGACCTTTCCTTTCAGCACCACATAATTGATTATGCAATGTTTTAGGAACTTCAATTTTAAAATGTGAATCTTCGCCACCGGGAAACACTTCATCATAATCTGGAGCCCAAATTGCATCTGCTCCTGCACTAAAAGCTAATTCAGCATCTCTATTTAGATTTCTGGGATATTTTTTGAAGTCTTCACCATTGCCAAATTGTAATGGATTTACAAAAATACTTACAAGAACAATTTGGTTTTTATTAGTTTTTCTTTCTTTTGCTTTCTTAATTAAGTATTGGTGTCCAGGGTGAAGTCCCCCCATAGTAGGGATGAAAATTATTTCTGAATTTTGTTCACTAAGCCAATCTTTTAATTCAGCATTAGTTTGGAAGATTTTTTGTACCACTATGTTGGTAAACAAATTAATTTCATCAACTTATGATTGAAATGAAATAAGTTGATTGCATACTGATCCCATATGGATTTCATATTAGGGTTCATATCTTTTTGATAAGAAAGCTTTTTACTGATGGATTACAAAACTGCGGGAGTTGATGTTACTGCTGGAAGAGCCTTTGTGGAGAGAATTAAATCATCCGTTGAAAAAACTCATAAAAGTGAGGTCATAGGCGGGCTAGGTGGTTTTGGAGGATGTATAAGAATTCCAAAAGGCTATGAAAGTCCAGTCTTGGTCTCTGGGACGGATGGTGTTGGTACAAAATTAGAATTAGCTCAACAATATGGTTGTCATTTTGGGGTTGGAATAGACTTAGTTGCAATGTGCGTCAATGATGTAATAACTAATGGGGCTAAGCCTTTATTTTTTCTTGATTACATAGCAAGCGGAACTTTAACTCCTGATGCTTTGGCTGAGGTGATAGAGGGGATTTCAGAAGGCTGTTGCCAATCGGATTGTTCTCTCTTAGGAGGCGAAACTGCTGAGATGCCAGGTTTTTATCCCAGTGGAAGATATGACCTCGCAGGCTTTTGTGTTGGGATCGTTGAAAACCATGACTTAATAGACGGAAAGAACATTAATTGTGAAGATCAGATTATTGGGATTAAAAGTAACGGAGTTCATAGCAATGGCTTTAGTCTTGTTCGTAAAGTTCTTTCTATGGCGAATGTGGATGAAAGTACTCTTTATGGGAAAGATAACAGAAACTTGATCCAATCCTTGCTTGAACCAACAGCAATTTATGTTCAACTTGTTGAAAAATTGTTGAGAGAAAATTTACCAATTCATGGAATGACGCATATTACTGGTGGAGGTTTGCCAGAGAATCTTCCTAGAGTTTTCCCTTCAGGATTGTCACCTCAAATAGATACAACTACTTGGGAAAAAACTGCAATTTTTAATTGGTTACAAAATGCTGGAGATATTCCTGAAATTGATCTTTGGAATACTTTTAATATGGGGATAGGTTTTTGTCTAATTGTTCCTAAAAATGAAGTTAATTCTGCATTAGAAATATGTACAAAAAATGATTTTGAGGCTTGGAATATAGGTCAAGTTGTTGAAAGTCAGAATAATTCAAAGCATATTAATATTTTAGGAATATCTAGCTGAGGTTATGAGGGTAATTTTATAAAATTCTCCATTACAGTTTTTGCATAAATTAAATGAAGGTTAAAAAAGATTTTCTATAAGGGTGAAAAGACAGTAAGATGTAAAAAAAACGCAAGCCGGATATAAGTTCGGGTAATGCGAAGTTAGATCTTAATTAGCTCTATGTCTTTTGAAAATCAACAGCGTCTAACGCGTAGGAGAAGTTCTGCAGGTCCGACACCCCCTAGAAAGCCTTTAGGAGGTCAATCAGATTCGGGTATGCGACAAAATAGTGGCCCAAGACCAACTTTTTTAACCCTTAGAGATCATGGCAAAGTTTATGTAGCTGATTTACCAAACTTGTCTGACGGACAACTTTCTCATATTGGGAAAGAAGCTGATGAAGTACTTACAAGTTTGGAGAGTAGAATTAATGATTTAGAACAAGAGGCAAATAACGGTCAAAGAGATAACGATACTTTGATTAAAGCGTCGACGAAGCATGAAGTAACTCTCAGATTCATTCGAGCCATTCAGGATGAACAAGATCATAGAAAGAATAATCCTGCATTAAAAGATGCGGCATCTGAGTCTTTACCACTTACATTCCTTGAGGTCGCTAGGCATAGATTGCCAGGTGCAACCTTTGACTCGTTGTTGAGGGAAGCTTTGGAGGCGTGTGCTAAAGATGAAAAAGAGCCTGATAAAGAAATTGTTGAAAAAAGCTCAATTTCTCAGCCAACTCCACCAGCAAAAGTCATTAGTCTCCCTACCTCTTCAGATTCAATGAAGGTTATTGTCAGTTCCGATACTTGAATTCATTTTATGGACTAGTAAAAGGATTCTGAGGCATATTTGCTAGACATTCTTTCCTGCAAAAATCAAGATTTTGTTTTTCACTTTTAGTTAAAGACCAATTAAGTGCAGAAATTGCATCTTTAGCTTGAAAAGGATTACGAATCCCGACTATTGGTTTAGCTCCATGAGATCTTATCCAATTCAAGGCAACTTGCGCCTGAGAAACTGAATACTTTTTAGCAATATTAGTTAGTAATGTTCTCAATTCTACTGTCTTAGGAAGTATTCTTTGGAATAATTTTTGTCGTAAGAATGTTTTAGGCTCAGGATGTTTATCAGGTGGAACTGTTAGTATTCCCAGTCCTAATGGACTATAAGCTAAATATTCAATTTCATTTTCTTCACATATATTTTTGATATTTTCATCTTCTAAAGATGGTTTTGTCAGCAACGAAAGTTGCATTTGTATACTACTAATTTTAATTCCTCTTTTTTTCAGGTTTTGGAATAAAAAATTTAGTCTTTTTGGACCAGTATTAGAGAGTCCAATTTCTTTAATTAAACCTTTTTCGTACAAATCTCCTAGTCCATTTAGTAATTGTTCTTCTTGCCAGGGTGCATATCGATAAGTACTCCAATGAAGTTGTACTCTTGTCATATTACCTTTTAGACGTTGATTACTTTGTTGAAAAGCTTTATTTAGACCATTGCGACCAATTCTCCATGGAAAGGGCGCAAGCTTTGTTGCGATAGTAATTTTTTTGAGCTTTCTTTTGGGTAACTCTTCTAAGAAATCCCCGATCAGCTTTTCGCTTTGCCCAAATAAACTTCCAGTGCCATATGAATCTGCACTGTCAACTAGATCTAATCCTCCATTTATTGCCTCGAAAAAAGTTTTTTTAAGTAAAATATCATCTGTTCCAGCTTTGTAGCCCCAGACAAGCTTATTCCCCCACGCCCAAGTTCCAAAACCAATCCCAATTGTTTTTTTAGGCATGACTTCGTTAATGTTAATACAAATAAAGAAAACTAATATCAGTATTTTACATGAATAAATTAAATATTTTTCAAGATTCTTATTTTGAAAAAAATCAGAATATTGAACGAAAAAATAAAGACAATGAAGGTAAAGATCAACAAGAAAAAGTTTTATGTAATCATTGTGGAAGAACTTCTGGTAACGGAATAAGGTGTCTAGGTATTTGCGTGGCAGATAATGATTATTAATTTATAATTTATCTATTTAAAGATAAAAGTATTAAAATAGGTTTTTTATATAAAGTATTAATCAGGATCTAATACTATTCAATTGCATCAATAATCCCTTCAGTTATATATCTTGCCATTTTAGTTATATGCGTTCTTATTTCACCTTCTTTAATATTCCACTTGCAGGAAAGTTCCTTTACTTTTTTGTTTTCTTTAATGTACTCAATCATTTTATTTGCTAGATATACAGGTAATTCTTGTTGATTTGTAGAAGAAAGAGTTTCCCATCCTTCTTTGTCAATCAGTCCAATTTCCTGGAGATCTCTTGTATTCGTAAAATTATATAATTCTGTCATGCCAATAGAAAGGTAAAGAGATCCTAATTCATCAAGAAAACTTTTCGAGTTATTGCCATTTTTGAAGTCATTGATTTTTTCATCTAATAAAGATATTTGCTCGGATTTGCCTTCCTTTATTAAATTTAATAATTTATAAAAAGAACTGAATTCAATTTGATCAGACACTGTTCTTATTGATTAATATAATTAATATTAATTCATGAATAATGTTTCTATGTGAATCCTTCTATTTTATTGTAATGAAAAAAAACCTTCACAACATAGAAAAATATTTAATCAAGTAGTTAATATAAGATGTAAACATTTGTCATCCTGATTACTTACAAGCTTTTGCTAGTGGTTCTTTTAGACGCTAACTGTAAGAATGGTTATGTGATCAATATTAAGATCTGGTATCAAAATCAATTTATTAATTTCTGAACCTTCTTGAAACTTGCTACTCGCTACACATGGAGCATTTTACTGGAAGGGTTTTGCAGGAAAATTAAACGAATAATAATTAAGGCGGCACCCAGATTCGAAGGGGGAATTTAGTTTTAGAAACTTAGTTATAGCAATGGTTTCCCAGGTCCTAAAACGCCAACTTACCGACTGCTTACCGACCAAAGTGTGCTATAATGTGGACAAGGAAACGGTGAAATCGCTGTAGTAGCAAGACTTCTGGTCGGTAAGTATGAAGAGTTCATTACCTGAAAAATGGAATAGATTGAATGTTCATGACCATAGGAATGCTCTATCTATTGGGAATAAGCACACTGGATATCCAACAAATCTGGTCATAAAAAAGCAAAGTAATTCTCCTTACTTATTTGCTGATTGGTTGCCACCAGAAGACATTGATAATCGCAAGAGAACTTCTAAGAAACGTAGGTCTATCTCATGGTCTACTCGAACTGATGAACCTAAGGAGGCAGCGAAGATTGCTATTCATTGGTGTACTGAGCAGCAGAAGAAATTATTAGCAATAAAAGATGCCAATTCTGGTAAGCACTGTTTGTCGCATTACTGGGATCAGTATTGGAGAAGGGAAGTACCAATACAAGAACCGAAGCGAGGTTTCAAGAAGTGGAAACGTGAGGAACTTAGGAAGTGGAATGCTTCTGGTTATGGTCTTGCTGATCAACCTTTTTCTTCAATCACCCTTGATGAGATAACTAAACAACATTTTCGAGACTATTTCGACTTACTAGAACTTCAAGCAAAGACGAGAAATAACAGTAATGGCAGTGGAACTAAAGCAGAACTGAAGACTCTTATAAACAAACTTTTTGATATTGCTGCTGATGATTATTCAGGTCATAAATTTCCTGATTTTCCAGAGATCACCAAACAATACAAACAGGTTGCTCACTTGAAGAAAAGTCAGTGGGAGGCATTACTCAAAACAGTGAATGAACTTTCTGGTGGTACTGCAAAAAATTCTCTTACTCCTGAGGAATACTTCAACCTTGATTTCAAGTTCAATAGATATAACCAACGTAATTGGGTTGATCTACATGATGCTCTACTTCTTCAGTGGTTCTTCTTTTTTAGATCTGAAGATATGGGAAGACTAACGAGTGAATGGTTTGAGGAGTCTGATGATGAGGTTACTTGTAATCTTCAGAAGACTAAAGGTGACAGAGAAATCCATGAGACAACCCACTACAGACCTGATGCTTATAAGTTCTGGAGAAGATTGAACAAAAGAAAACCACAAGGTTTTTTAGTTGCTCCTCATGTCAGTAGACAATCTGAAAATGGTGTCAGGGATCTTTTGAATCATCTTCTGAAATATGCCATTGAAGCATCAGATATAAAGTTTCAAGGCGGACAATCATGGACAACTATTAGACATACAGCATTCCGACTAATGCTTGAAGATGCACCTACTTTGGGCAAGTACCCAGACATCACTTCATTTGCAAGTAATGGTCATACAAGTCCTGATCAGTTGCAGAAGACTTATCTGAAATACATTGCTGATAAGAAACTTGCTTCTAAAATTCGGCAAAATGTTCCGACAAGTGTGTACACACTTACTAAATCCGTAAGATAAAAAAAGGTCAAAAAAATATTGTTCTATTCAGTCTCAGGCAGCGTTTTCACGAAAAAATATACATTCTAAATCCCACATTTATATAAATAGTCATGCATACAAATAAACATGCATAAATTTTGCATATAAATATCATGGGCAAACAAAAAACCCCTACCTATTTGTGAGGTAGAGGCATGGTCTATTCAAAAAGTTCATCTTGTAGTTATTTAGTCGATATAAAAAATCATTTGCTTCTGACGCATACTTATTTCAATGAAATTGCGGATAATCCGCAAAATGAATCCGCAAACTATTTTTATGGTGCGTTGCTTTCAATAATTGCGAATGAAGTACGAAGACTGAATCATCAAATTTCTCTTATCAAAGAACACGAATGCAAACTCAAGTACCAGCAAGATCGAATATCTGCATCTCTTTCAGGGGAGCGGATCAACAACTATTAGAAGATTTCGAGGTTTATTGCCAAAAGAACTACACAACAAAATCTGGGTTCGTAAAACAACTAATTCATAAAACTATCAATTCTCACAATGACTAATCCTGTCTACATCTCTAGTGATGCTATGAATGCTCTGAAAGAAATTTCTAGAAGACATGCATACATCAAAGAATCGAAAATCATTGAAGACTTTATCTATGACACTCATTCCAAGATGAAAAAAACTGGTGGGAGAGTCTTATGAAAACTACTAAGAAAAAGAGGAAATCTTCAAAAAATAAAATATCCACTACAAACAGGGATCCCGAAAAAATTACTTCTGTTGGTGATGCTGCACCAGACGCAGATTCAAAAGAGATTCATATTGGTGGTAACTATCTCTATTACGAAGGAATCACTTGGAAAACACTAAGAGAGCGACAATACGAGATACATCAAGATGTAAGTTCTTCTCCTAACGTCTCCGCTTGTTGAAGCACTAAGTCAACTGCAATTGCTTGTTGATCAGGAGGATACTTATAACGCTTTAGTAGAGTCTTTATTTTGAGTCTTAGTTTTGCTTGAACATTCTCTTTGTATTGCCAATCGATAGTTGCATCTCGCCTCAATAATTCAGCAAGTTCCCTTGCCATTTTTACTAATATCTCTTCTTTCATCAATTCTTGAGCAGATGGATTATCTGCTAGGGCGTCATAAAAAGATTGCTCAGAAGAATCAAGTCCTAAGGCAATACCACGCTCAAGATCCTCACGGAACTTCTTCGCCATTGCTATCAATTCTTCAATAACCTGTGCTGCTTCAATTGCTCGATTTGAATATTTATTCAATGATGCAGTCAGCATTTCACTGAAACGTTTTTGTTTGACGACGTTTGTTTTGAACTTACTTTTCAGTTCATCTTTTATGAGACGTTGAAGTAATTCAACTGCCAAATTCTTTTGGGGAATTTTGCTGACTTCTTCTAAGAAAGCATCCGACATAATGCTGATATCTGGATTCTTGAGACCAGCAACTTTGAAAACATCGGTGACACCCTCGGCAACTAAAGAGTCTGAAAGAAGTTGCTGCAATTGATAATCAACTCCTTCTCTTGGAGGTTTTTGTCCAGGACCTTTGATCAAAAGTGCTTTTAGTGCTTGAAGAAATACCACATCATCTTCAAGATCCTTGACCTCATCTGTTGTTCCACAGAGAGCATTTGCTTTCGTAATTTTCAAAACAGTGTCACAAAATCTTTGCTTACCACCCGTGATGGCAAGTATGTGATCGAGACAAATAGATAAAGTCTCTAGTCGTTTACTTTTTTCTTGGAATCCACTGAAATCCACTGGATGAAGAATATCTTTGGCAATTTGTAGTTGCTCTTTGAGAATACGTACCGCGTCACTTGTCTCGAGATTCAGTCTCCCTTTGCCTTTTGCTGCTGTATACGTTACTAGTGCCTCTTTGAGTTGAGGAGCAATGCCAATGTAATCAACAATAAGACCACCTGGTTTATCTCTAAAAACCCTGTTTACGCGTGCAATTGCTTGAGCAAGATTTGCACCTTTCATTGGTTTATCTACATACATAGTTGCTAAACAAGGAGCATCAAATCCCGTCAACCACATATCTCGAACCAGAACAATCTTGAGAGGATCAGCAGGATCTTTGAAACGTTTTTCTAAATCTTTCTTCTGTTGCTTACTGGTGTGATGAGGTTGAAGAAGTTTTGACTCAGATGCTGATGCTGTCATGACAACTTTGATTGCACCCTTCATATGATCAGAATCATGCCAATCAGGACGTAGACCAATAATTGTGTTGTAAAGACGAGCACAAATATCACGACTCATTCCTACTACCATTGCCTTGCCTGGTTGAGTCTTAGAACGTTGCTCATAGTGAGCGATTAGATCTGATGCAACTTCTTTTAGACGAGGTTCAGCACCTACAAGTGCCTCTAATGCTGCCCATCTACCTTTTGCTTTTTCATTAGAGGGGATATCATCCTCATCTTCAAAAATCTCATCAACTTTTTCATCCACTAATGGCAAAACACTATCTTTGAGTGTCAACTTCGCTAATCGTGATTCGTAGTAGATCGGAACTGTTGCACCATCTTCTACTGCTTGTTGAATGTCGTAGATAGAAACGTAATGCCCAAAAACTGCTTGAGTATCTCGATCATCTTGGGAGATAGGTGTTCCTGTAAAAGCAAGAAATGTTGCTTGTGGTAGAGCATCTCTTAGTGCCTTTGCTAATCCGTATTTGATCTCTCCTGTTTTTGAGTCAATACGCCCCTTGAATCCGTATTGAGTTCTATGTGCTTCATCGCATATCACTACTACATTCTTTCGATCAGTCAGAGTTGGGAATTTTTCCTCATCTGATTCCGTAGCGAATTTCTGAATAGTAGTGAAAATAATTCCACCACTAGGTCTGTTATCAAGAATATCTCGTAAGTCCTGTCTTGAGTCTGCTTGCTTTGGTGCTTCTCCTAAAAGTTCTTTTGCTCCAGCAAAGACTCCAAACAACTGACCATCTAAATCTTGACGGTCAGTAACCATTACCAATGTTGGATTTTTTAGACGTGGATCAGTTAGTAACTTGCCTGCTAAACATGCCATCTCAATACTTTTACCAGCACCTTGGGTATGCCACACAACCCCACCTTTCCTGTCTCCATCGGGTTTACTTGCTTCTACAACTCTTTCAACTGCTGTTCTTACTGCATGGAATTGGTGATAAGCAGCAATCTTCTTGATGATCTCTCCATCATCCTCAAAAAGACAAAAAGATCTAATGAAATCAAGTAATCGCTGTTTGTCAAATAGTCCACGGACAAGAGTTTCTAATTCTCGGAATTTGCCTAAGGGGTCAAGATCTTGCTCCTGCTCAATCACTCTCCATTGTTGAAAACGTTCTTGAGAAGCAGAAAGAGAACCAACTTTTGCATAAGTACCGTCGCTAATCACTAAAAGAACATTTGGAGTAAATAGATCTGGAATATTGTCCTTATAAGTTTGAAGTTGGTTGAATGCTGCCCATATATCTGCTTTCTCATCAGTAGGATTTTTGAGTTCAATTACTGCTATGGGTAGACCATTGATATATACGACCACATCAGGAATTCGAGTCCGTTTAGGACCTATCACTTCTAGTTGATTTACTACCAACCAATCATTAGAAGCAGGATTATCAAATCCAATAACCTTGAGGCGAATACCAATCTCTTGGTCTCCATCCATATATGTAATGGGCAGACCACTTGTGATCCATTTATGAAACTGCCTGTTAGAAGGCAATAGTCCAGGAGTATTTGGATTTGTAAGTTGAAGAACTGCTGACTCAATCGTTGCTGATGGAACTTCTGGATTTAGTTTTTTTAGTGCCGTACGAAGACGTTCTATGAGTATTACTTGGCGAAAGTCTTCTCTTTCTGGTGATTTACCATCTGTTGCAAGATGTGGACCATGAATAAACGAATATCCAATCTCTTTGAACCACTCCAGAGACAACATCTCAAGTTCTTCTTCCGTCATGAATGCCATTAGATGCCAACCTCCTCAAGCATCTTTTCCGCATCAGGAACTCTTAGTTCACCTGAGATGAGTTTTGGGAGTAGAACATCGCGACAATTACTCAATATTAGATTTTGCTCAAGAAGGTGAGGTATCTTTTGAAGAAAAGGTGCAACCTCTTCAGTAAATAAATTGAGCAAAGGTTGCGACGGACAAATAGTAGTAATTGATGTGAAATCTATTGGTCGTACTCGTTGATGACTATTAGATGTCCCAGATGCTAATTCAATCATTTGTTGAATCACTTCTGGACTTTTAGATAGACAATATCCAAATGAAATACCAATTGATTTCTTAGTTCTACAAACTAAAAACTCAGTAGAACATATTCCTCTTTCCTTGTCGCTAAATGATGGCAACCATATTCTTGGAAACCTTGGATTTAGTTTTGATACTAAGAAGACACCCTCACTGACAAGGTATTTGTTACTTTTGATGGATTGCCCCAATTCTTTTGAAGGAAGCATCGTTTCATCAAAAGCAGGAATGCTGTAGTGAGCAAATACTTCTTCAGGTACATCCCCAGGTTGTATTGACTTTCTCTCAAGATCCAATAAATCTCCTATTGAACAGATAGACCATTCGCACGGAATCTCACCTAATTCAGAATTTTCGAATGAGTCTGGAAATAACTCGCTCATCTCATCAGGCAATCCAGTTGAATGACCTTCTGCTTTTGCTTTTACTGGATCGAAATCAATAAACCAAGATTTGAAAAGTGCCGTCGCTATTCCTTCAAGTGTTTCATTAGTCTTTTGATTTAGTTCAATTTTTTCATCAAGTTTGCCGAGTATATGAGCGATTGCTTTTTGATCAGAAAAAGTTGGCAAGACTATTTCTAATGACTCCAACATTGATTTTGTAAGTGCTTTCCTCGTAGCACCACCCGACGAAAGAGAAGAAAGTAAACTTTGAACTTTTGGAGATATCAAGAAATATCTTAGGTATCCGTTATGAAGATTTTTCTTATCTGCTCGCAAAATAGCAACATGTTGATTGACTCTGGCAGGTAAGATTCTTTCAGGAATCATGCAACTTCTTGCTACAGAATCTCCTGTAATATTGATCAATACATCTCCACTCAAAACCTCAACATTTGATAACTGATCTGCTTGCTTATCATCGATATAAACTAACCCGGTATTTGTAAAACCTTGATTATAAATATTTTGACTTCTCACTAATGAAAAATCCCCCCCCTTATATGACTCTTTACCACCTCGAGGTGTTTGTCCACTTCCTATTTTTGTACATACCTCAGAAAGAAATTTCCGAGTCCAATTAGATGTCATATCCTATCCTCTTCAAATTCTCAGCAATTTGCTGATCTAAATTCACCCCTTGTTGTTGTTGTTCTTTGAGTAAATCAGTAAGTCTTTTCATCTTTTCGTCAAAAGGTTCTCCATCGTCTTCTTCGTCTGGTGAACCTACATACCGCCCAGGAGTTAGGAAAAAACTGTTCTTTTCAATCTCCTCAAGACTTGCGTTGTAGCAGAAACCAGAGATGTCTTCATAGTCCTGATCATTACGCCAAGAGTGAACAGTATGAGCAATCTTCAAGATATCTTCATCAGTTAGAACTCTCTCAACACGATTCTTCATTGTGCCCATTTGACGAGCATCAATGAACAAAGTTTCGCCAAGTCTATTTCGTCCTCGTTTAGTTTTATCGTTAGTCAAAAACCATAAGCAAACTGGAATCGGAGTATTGACGAACAACTGTCCAGGTAAAGCAACCATTACTTCAACGACATCACCTCGTACCATCGCTTCACGAATCTTTCCTTCACCAGAGGTGTTGGAACTCATTGATCCGTTTGCCAGCACCACACCTGCTTGACCACCTGGTCGAAGTTTCCAAAGCATGTGTTGCAACCATGCATAGTTGGCATTTCCTACCGGTGGTCTTCCATAAATCCAACGAGGATTACTTTCGTATTTCTCTCCACCCCAATCCGAAATATTGAATGGTGGATTAGCAAGTATGTAATCAAACTTCTGATCAGGATGTTGATCACGAGCAAAGGTATCAGCAGGTCCTTCTCCAAGATTTGCAGCAAATCCACGGATCGCTAGGTTCATTGTTGCCAAACGCCACGTAGTGGGATTGCTCTCTTGTCCAAAGATGGATATTTGATCTCTTCTTCCCCCATGTGCTTGAACAAACCTTTCACTTTGAACAAACATTCCACCTGAACCACAACATGGGTCATAAACACGACCTTCATCTGGTGCTAACACAGCAACTAAAGTTTTGACTACATGAGCAGGTGTATAAAACTGCCCACCCTTCTTACCTTCAGCACTGGCAAATTGACCTAAGAAATATTCATAAACCTCACCCAATACGTCTCCTGAATTTCTATCTTCAGCAAACCCAATAGTGGAAATCAGATCTACCAATTCACCCATTCGACCTGGTTCCAATTGAGCAGCACCAAATCGTTTATCTAACTTGGATCGTAGATTTATATTTTCGTTCTCAATCGCAACCAATGCTTTATCAATGAGTTGTCCAATATCTGGTTGCTTTGCCTGATTTCTAAGAGATTCCCAACGTGCTTCCGAAGGAACCCAGAACACATTCTCTTGCGTGTAGTAATCACGATCTTCTAATGCTTCTTGATGATCATCAGGGGCATCTCCAAGGTAATAATCCGAGTCTGGGTCGCTCACCATTTTCAAAACATTTTGCTGCTGCTCAACAAAAGTGTCAGAAATATATTTGAGAAAAATCAACCCCAAAACAAGATGCTTATACTCAGCAGCATCCATCTGAGCACGAAGTTTATCTGCACTTGCCCAGAGAACTGCTCTGAAATCTTGAGCAGATGCTTCTTTCTTTTTATTACCTTTGACTGCCAAGGACGTTCTTGAGTGAATGAATCAATAACTTATTATGCGTCACAACTTGTATATTTCTCTTTTCATCTGAACTAAGTAACAAATAAGCGATCAAAGATCACAGTCAAGAGTAAATACAATTCCAAAAGACTCATTACGTCTAACAAGTCAATTTTATGAGAGTAAGTATGACTACTTTGTTACGCTTTGTATATAAAATAGTCATTTAGTAGGTGTACTTACATAAATAACAATGTCGCCGTTTATCAGGGTTGTATAAAGACTAACTTTAGGATTTACCGCTTACTAATATGAATAAATACGCTAAGACGTTGAACCGAAGGTTCAAATCAATGTGTGAACGTAGTGAACACATTGACCTTCCAGTAAACACTCAAAGAAAGCATATAAGTTACTCAAGGAAAGAAAGGTATATACAAGAAGATGAGAACAAGTTGATGAAGCAATATAGGTGTGGTTATAGCGATATCCATAAGTTAGGAATACTTGCATTGAAAGAAAGAACACTACAAGAAATGAGTGCTAGATCCTTATAAGAAAACACCATATATGAACTGTCACCAACTTTGTCTTACTGGTGATACTTTCCGCTTTATCAGAGCACTGTAATTCCCTACAGTGCTCTTTTTTTTCTTTAGATTTCCTCGTCTAGTTTTAGTTTGAGTTCGTTGAACTTCTCTGTAAGAAAATCCAACTTTGCTTCTGTACTGATGTATTTGTAAGGTTTCAAGTGACCCCCACATTCTTGTTTGATTACCACCTCAATCCAATAGATGGCATCTTCCGCATAGGGATGATTAGTTTTTCCTTTCATTAGTTTCCTCCTCCTATTGGTCCATACTTTCTATTTGGTAAGAATTCTTCTTCTATCTCATCTTTAGTTTGAGTTTGGTACTCAAAGATATTCCATGCAAGAAGTAAATGTTTCAATAGTTCATCCCGATTTCCTTTATCCTTGAAGGACTTTTCCATGCCACATAACAATTCCTCACGCTCGTCAAGCACGTGAAGTTTCACGGCAAATTCTTTAGTCATTGAAAAATAAAATGATAATTTTGAACAGGTAATTAGTTCACAGATAATACTGAAATCTATGAGGGTTTATTGTCAGTCTAATTATTGACTTTTCATTCTTCAGGTAACAGGAAACGACCTTCGCTGATGCCCCTTGAATGCTACTATTATAGCACAGATTACTTAGTTTGCCATTATACTTTTAGGGGCATTCTAGAGGCGTATAGGTATCATTCAAGAAGTACTATAACGAGGTTTATAGTATAAAGAATCAGTAAGCAATAACCTCTTCAGAGTCTTTATCATATAGATCTTTTCTACCAGTATTCTTCTCTAAGTAATAAAGATATCTTTGCATTGGAGTATCAATTTTATATGCTTGTGCTTCTTTCTGGCATAGACCTTGATACCAATAAAAAGGAGATCCCTGAGAAGATCCAATGATAGGAATATCATTCTCATCATGGGTGTCTTTGGTATTTCTTTCTCTGCCTAATATGTTTCTTGCAATTTCTCTATCGCTGAACGTAAGTTTTTTATCTTTGCAGTGAACATATACATTTCTTATAGTATTAGGAACGCCCACATCATCCTCACTCCTTCCAAGTTTTAGTAATCGTTCCTTACTAAGAGTTGATAAGAACGTACGATTTTCAAACTTCTGAGTCTTGTAATTCCATATGTATTGACTCCTCTTTACTCTTATTTTTCTCCAACCATTATTAGCATTTTCAGGCATGGATAATGCTTCATTCTTGTAATGGCATCCAGCACCACAACCAGTCCTCGGTGGCACTAAGGGATAGAGCAACCTTGCTCTTCCTAGTATTGAAGGATTTATAGGAGTAAGAGTTGCTAAAGCAGCAAGGAATAGGTGCAATATTTTTTAGCGGAACCTATGAATAACACCTGAACCAAATTGTGCAAGCAACCACTAGTCATGAATTGGGGTAATTGTTATTTGTAGACAGATATTTGTAAATTTCGGATCTAATGCAAATACAAGTTTTGAAGTAAAATATTGCAATGGATATAATTTATCGTGCTGCTGACGGAACAGAATTCAATATAGAAGATGAATGTAAGTTATATGAAAAGAATTTAGAAGAAATAAAATCATGTAAAAGTGTAGAAGCATGTATTGTTCTTGGGTTATCAAATTCTAAATGTCAAGCATACGATGAAGCAATAAAGTATTTCAAGAGAGCACTTGAATTAGATAATCAGAATCCAGATATATATTCATATATCGGTGATTGTAAATATGACCTAGAAGAATATGAAGAGGCAATTGAGTTGTTCAAGGGTGCAATAAATTTAGATGATCAAGATCCATACCCTTATAAATCGATAGGTTATTGTAAGCACGATTTAGAAGAATATGAAGAAGCAAGTAAATATTTTAGACATGCGATAGCACTGGAAGATACTCGTTCAAATAGTAAAAAAGAAATTTATCGTGCTTCTGACGGGACAGAATTCAATGATGAAGATGAATGTAAGTTATATAAAAAGAAATTCGAGAAACCTCAATACAAAAAGGATGCGGAACACAAGATAAAGAATGGATTTTGGTGGGGATTGGCAGCAAGAAATTTTGAAAAATCTAATAAGTTGCAAGATTCAATTTTTTGCTATAAACAGCAAAGTGAAAATATTCAAAAAGCAATTGACCTTGATGATAGGAATCCAAATTTGTATATAGACATGGGAAATAATAAATTTGATCTAAAAGAATATCAGGAAGCAATTGATTATTATGAAAAAGCAATTGCACTCAATCATGAGGATCCTTCTACCTGTAATACGCTTATAAGAAAATGTAGAGATAGATTATAAATAAAGTTTCAATAATTTATTCAAGTACATAAACATTCCTAGATTTTGGGAATAACTCTTGAAAGACTTTTATTGCATGATGAATGCTTACAGCAGGTACTTGATGCTGAATCCTGTAACCACTTACTAAACCAGAGACAGTAAAAGTGTTCATGCTGCTACACCTTCACGTTGAATGATTGTCTGCACTGTGGACTTACTCATACCCATTGACTTAGCAATAGATCCATAACCAATACCTTGGTTCCTCTTGTTCATGATTTCTTCAATCTGGAACTTGTCGTACTTACGTTTAGCACCAAACTTCACTCCTCTACTTCTTGCAACTGCACGACCTTCAGATGTTCTATGACGTATATTTCTCAACTCACATTCTGCTGAGTAACCCATAACTCCAACTATCAACCTGACAATCTCTTCATTCATCAATGAGGTATCTAAACGACCATCCAGAGTCTTGATGAATATGCCTCGCTCAATGAGTTTGTTGACCTCAACCAACATGGTCACCATTGTTCTTCCAAGTCTCGTGAGATCTTCAAGGATTAGAAGGTCACCTTCTTGTAGTTCTTCTAAGCACTTAGATAATTCTTCTCTATCTCCGTAATTGCTAGTTCCTGTGATCTTGTCTCCATAGATAACCTCACAGTTTGCTTTCTCCAGAGCAAGCACCTGACGCTCTTGATCTTGATGATCTGTGCTACACCTCCAATACCCACGGACAGTCATAACTAACTCATTCGCTAGTGGTACTATAACGCATTATCGTACTATATTCTCGTACCCCTAGACACCAGTTATATCGGTACAAGCGAAAGGGTACGAAGTATTTTGATATTACATACCCTAGAAGAATATATTTTCCTTACGAATAGTTGCCCGTATAGACAGAGATAGTATATTTGTATTAGTTTATTCCCCATCGCTAAACCTCAAAAGAACCACCAGTGAGCAGGTGGTTTTTTTGTCTCTTCTTATAGATGAATCCACCCTCAGACATCAGTTACATGAATGAACCAGTAAGAGAAATGAAAACAACTCCATCAGGATGGTTAGTTGCTCCTGCTAAAGATTTTTGCTTGTTGTTTATACGAGACCCTAAATCTGCAATGGCATTCCCTACTGTCTTTACTCAACTGTGGTATTGCACAGAGCAAGGCATTCCAACCAAGTTGAAGAACACAAGAAGATTGGACTATCAGTCTTCTTATGAAACTTGGAATGAACTGATAAGTAATGGTTGGAAATTAGTAGAGCATCAGTTCAATGCTTGTGTTGATGCTGCCTAGTCTGTCAGGGGATTTTTATATTTTTCAAAAATATTTTTACCAATAAAAATTCTTCTTGTTGGTGCTTCTGGTCGGTAACTGTAAGAATACAAAGTGTGACTTGCTTTTGCTGAAATAACCTAAGCAACTTACCGACCACTTACCGACCATTAGACCTTCTTGAGACTTGCTACTCGCTACACATGGAGCATAGTGCTGGGAAGGGTTCTCAGGAAAATAAAGCGTAAACTTATAAAGGCGGCACCCAGATTCGAACTGGGGATAAAGGATTTGCAATCCTCTGCCTTACCACTTGGCCATGCCGCCGAAAATGAAAGTTTCATTTCCAATTCAAATCGTATCAGTCAAACCGAACAAAATCTTTTGTTTCTGTGTAATGGTCATGGAGAAGACACGATCACTTGCAGGGTGATAGAAGCTCTCCATGAAATGAATCCAGATATCTCCCTAGAGGTTCTCCCGATGGTTGGAGATGGGAAAGCATTTTTAACGCTTGTAAAAAATGGTTGGCTTGCAAAGATTGGCCCCTCAACATTTTTGCCAAGCGGAGGATTTAGTAATCAGAGTTTTAGTGGTTTGGTTTTAGATTTAAAAGCTGGATTGTTAGGAAGTCTGTGGAGTCAATGGATTTTGATTCATAGAGCAGCCAAAGAAGGAAGAATTATCGTTGCAGTTGGAGATTTATTACCTCTTCTATTTGCATGGGCTAGTGGCGCAAATTATTTTTTTATTGGCACTCCTAAAAGTGATTACACATGGGTGAGTGGTCCAAGACCCGCTTTGAGTGATTTTTACCATCGATTGAAAGGCACTGAGTGGGATCCATGGGAATATTGGTTGATGCGATCTAGTCGTTGCAGGATGGTTGCAGTAAGAGACAAAATCACTGCTAGAGGTTTGAGAAATCATGGCGTCAAAGCACTATCGCCGGGGAATCCAATGATGGATGGATTTTCTAAGAGAGAATGTCCTGATGACTATAAAAGATATAGACGTTTGATTTTGTTGTGTGGAAGTCGTTTCCCTGAGGCATATCAGAATTTTAAAAAACTTTTAATTGCAATTCAATTTATTCAAATTACATCTTCGATTGCAGTATTTGTTCCTTTAAGTTCATCTATAATTAGCAAAAAAATTGAATTAATATTGACGGACTTAGGCTTTAAATCTACTTATCATTCCGCAGGTGAAAATGGTATTTCAGGAATATGGAAAAAGAACTCATTACTTATCTTGATTGGTGATAACCAATTTTCTTGTTGGGCTAAGTGGGGAGAAGTAGGAGTAGCGAATGCAGGTACAGCTACTGAACAATTAGTAGGTTTAGGTATCCCATGCGTGTCCTTCCCTGGGAAAGGACATCAATTCAATTTCAATTTTGCTAAGCGTCAAAGTCGTTTATTAGGAGGTTCGGTGGCTATTGCTAAGGGGTATGAGGATCTCGCAAAACAAGTGAGGTTTTTACTCAATTCTGATTTAGATAGAAAGATGATTGGCTTAAGAGGGGCTAAAAGGATGGGTCCCGAGGGCGGAAGTCACTCTATAGCACTTAGTATTTCGTCTCACTTGTCCCAGGGCTCATAGTGAGGTGTAATCTAATAAAAGATTTTTTATAAAGATTGTCTATTCAAGCTTCTGCATATGCCGCTAATTGAAGATCATCATTATCTTAAAATTTGTGCTCAATTAGCATCATCTTTAAGTATAAGTATTTCAGCTGCTCGACGAAAAGTAGAGGTCGCTGCAGCTAAAGAAGGGAAAAAAGATTTGCAATCCAGAAAAGAAATTGCCCAAAGTTTCCTTGAGCAAACTTTAAATAAGGATAAAAAACAAAGTGTATCTGCCGCTGCCTCATTTGATCAGTTGTTAAAGGCTCTAAAAGAAGAGGAGAATTTTATGCTTGAGGATTAATACATTTTTAGGTTGAAAACTAATGATCAAAGATATTTGTAAATCTTCTTCTATCAAGCTCCGATAAAATTGGTACGCATTGGAAGCATTTTTTTGCTAGAACCCACCTTTCTTCACGCTTCAACATCTCCTCAAGCTTGTGTTTTGCCCCTAGTAAATATCTAACATCATTTGCAGCATAGATAAGTTGTTTTTGAGTTAAGTCACCAACTTTTCCCCAGTCACTGCTTTGAGCTTGTTTATCTAATTCCACTCCAACAGTTTCCATAATTACTTCTTTTAATCCATGCTTTGGGCTATAAGTTCTTCCTATTTTACTTGCAATTTTCGTGCAAAAAATTGGATTAACCTCAATGCTTAGATTACTTGCTAAGGCAGCGACATCAAATCTTGCAAAATGAAATACTTTTTCAATTGTTTGGTTCTCAAGAATAGATTTTAAGTGTGGTGCTGAATGTTGATTTCGTTCTATACGAATACAAATAACATTATCAAATTCGTCACATATTTGTATCAAACATAGCCGATCTCTACCATGAATTAATCCCATTGCTTCGGTATCAATGGCTAAAGCTGAAGATGAGCTTAAAGCCATCACAGTTTCATTATCTATGTCTTGATCAAAGATATTGAAAGTCGAGGGTTCATCAAGTTTTATTGGCATAAAAATTTAATGGAAATTTAATTCAGTAGTGATTTCTTAATGATTTAATTCTAGTACCTCAAATGATGAAAAATATTCAGTAAATCCAACGATTTGATCTGTTCTGAAATTTCTTGATTTCTTTAGCTCATTTTTGTAGCTATGTTTTTCAGAACAATTAATATAAAAAGGATCGTAATTTTGCGATGCAATCTGCATTCTCCTCAACTTTGTTTCTCACGATCCTATTAGCGATAGGTTTGGGATTCTTTTTGCGAGCTGCTAGTAAGGACCGTACAACAATCGTAGATGTTCAGTCTCCTTTGCCTCCCCTGGAAGTTTTGAAAGGCATTAGTTTTTGGTTGGAAGAACGTGGTTGGAAAAAAAAAGGAGGCAATGTTGAACAGAAATTGTTGATCTTCAGTGGCAATGTTGCTTCTAGTGCTTTTTTGGTGATCTTTTTAGCTTGCCTCGGAGGAGTGGGTTCTGCCTGTTTGGGTCTAGTTCTGATTCAGCTTTATCCCTCTTTGAGTTGGTGGCCTTTACTACTGGCTGCAATTGGTGCACCTCTTGCCGGAATAATTTATCGTATTAAATCCAAACGAGAGGAATCATTAGAAGTTAAGTTATTAAGTTCAGATTTATCGGATATTAGTGTTTTACGAATCAAAGCTCATCGTGATGAACTGATAGCAATTCAGTTGGAATTATCTGAAAGTCTTGAGCTAAGTAGTGAAAACTCTCTACTCTCTTCTCCTATTTAGTGACTATTAGTGCTGAGAAATAAATTATTAGATAGTTTGAAATTAATAGTATTTTTAATTGCTTTTTATACTATTTCTAAAATTTATTACACCAGTAATTTTAAAGAAGATTTTGACCTAATCATTGGGGAATCTTCGAATATTCATGCGACTTGGGTTGGTAGTACAGAGGTAGATAAAAATATCCCCATTTTAATATTAGCTGGCCACGCAGACTCACAGGGATTAGCTGGTGCTGGCACACCTGGCGAAGCTGTGGATAAGTTTGGTCTCAACCCTATGCATCCTGGAATTAGTGATGAACTTTTTTGGAATTTAAAATTACAAAAATCAATTGTTAAACTTGGCATAAAAAAAGGTTTAAACATCAGCTCCTATGACCCAGGAATAAGAAATATAGATGATGCTAATGATCCAAGAACTAATTGGTCAGTAGGGAAGAGATTCGCTAAACGTGGAGGGTATGCGATTGAGATCCATTTTGATGCATATGGTAAGCATGGTGTTGGTTCAGGATTGATTCCTCCTTTTTCTGACCAACCAAATAAATTAGATGAGTCAATCGCCAGAACATTTGGACGGTTTCCTGTCTTGTTTAGAGGAGGTTTAGGTGCTCCAAGAAGGCAAATAAGGGTTCTTGAAATTGGTAAATTAGAGGGGTTACTAGAAAAAAATCTTAGAAATCTAAAAACCAGGAAAAAAACAATAAAGCTCCTAGCTACTGAAATAGTTCAGGCTTTTTTAAATGGAATAATCTAGAATTTTATTATCTAATCCAATGCTTGATGAGTTAAACACCTCTCTTCAAGGGATTTATCTGTAAACCAATCTTGAGGCTTAGTAAATAGATCTGTTAACAACGCCTCACGTGAATTTTCTTCTGGCTTATATCCATACTCCCATCTTGCTAAGGGCGGTAATGACATCAATATTGACTCTGTTCTTCCATTTGTTTGTAATCCAAAAATGGTTCCTCTATCCCATACCAAATTGAATTCAGCATATCTACCTCGCCTGTAGAGTTGAAAATCTCTTTCTTTTGTTGAAAAGATTTGACTTTTTCGTTTTTTTATTATCGGCTCATATGAGGGTAGAAATGCCTGCCCGCATGCTTTGGCGAGTGAAAAAAGATTGTCCCAATTCAAAGAATATTCCCCTATCTCTTTTGAGATTTTAGAAGCATTCCCATTGTTATTTTGTCCTTTATAAAGCAAGCCGGATCCATCTTGATAGTCATAAAAAATACCTCCAACTCCTCTTGTCTCATTTCTATGTTTTAGGAAGAAATATTCGTCACACCAAGGTTTGAAAACCTTATGTAGGTCTTTGTCAATTGTGTCACATGCAGCTTTATGGCATGAGTGAAAGTGACGCGTGTCAGATAGATATGGATAGAAAGGGGTTAAATCCGCCCCTCCCCCAAACCACCAAACAGGACCTGCTTCGAAATATCTGTAATTAAGATGAACAGTTGGTATGTAGGGACTTTTGGGGTGAAGAACCATTGAGGTACCTGTCGCAAACCAAGAGTGCCCTTTTGCTTCTGGTCTTTGGCTAATGATTGAGGGTGGGAGTTCATTTCCATGTACTTCAGAAAAATTCACCCCTCCTTGTTCAAAGATTTTTCCATCTTTCAAGACTCTTGAGCGTCCACCACCACCTTCTGGTCTCTCCCAAGATTCTTCTAGGAATTTGCCTTCTCCATCAATAGTCTCTAAGCCAGCGCAAATTTCGTCTTGAAGCTCTAAAACGAGCTTTTTGGCTCGATCTCTTGAATTGTTTGCCGGTAAATTGGCTTGATCTTGTGAGGAGGACAAAATTAATTGTATTTTGCTTTCTTTAAAAAATACTTTTAAATGATGCATATTTCACACCAATATTGGAAAAGTTTGTATTGCGAATAGTTTTTCTTATTACTAAAGGGAATATCATTGGACGATGAGTTGGAATATGTGCCGATCTTTTTACTATCATCGAACGTAATAGAAATTAAGAATGAAAATCAACGAGAAGGTTTTAAAAGCCTTTCATTCAATCAAGGATGTAGGAAGTGAACGATCTATTGTTGAACTCGGATGGCTGGAAATAGTTTCAGTAAAGCCACCGAAAATTGTTGTAAGACTGACACTACCTAATTCTGCGATAGCTCAAAGAGGTCAGATAGCAGAGGGTATTAGAGAAAGCATTAAGTCATTGGAAGATATAGAAGAAGTACAAATTGAGATAGGTGATTCATCCCCATCTTCGGAGAATCCTATTGGTCAAGCCGGCCATGGTGGTCAATCTCAGGGATTAACTCCAATACCAAAAGTGGAAAATGTTATCGCTATAAGTAGCGGGAAAGGTGGAGTTGGTAAAAGTACTGTTGCCGTGAATTTGGCTTGTGCCCTTAGTCAAAAGGGTTTCAAGGTTGGTTTGCTTGATGCTGATATTTATGGGCCAAATACGCCTTACATGCTTGGTGTTAGCGAAATAACTCCTGAAGTCAGTGGCTCGGGTGCAGAACAAAAAATTATTCCCATTGAAACTTGTGGAATTGGAATGGTTTCAATGGGATTATTAATTGATCAAAATCAGCCAGTAATTTGGCGTGGCCCAATGCTGAATGGAATTATTCGACAATTTTTATATCAAGCTTCTTGGGGTGAACGTGATTTTTTAATAGTAGATCTTCCTCCTGGTACCGGAGATGCTCAACTTTCTTTGGCTCAGGCCGTGCCCATGGCAGGTGTGATAATAGTTACAACTCCACAAAATGTATCTCTTCAAGACTCAAGAAGGGGCTTGGCAATGTTTAAACAAATGAATATTCCTGTGATCGGAGTTATAGAAAATATGACTTATTTTATCCCTCCAGATCAGCCAGATAAATCATATGAGATTTTTGGTTCGGGGGGAGGAAAGCAATTAGCCAAAGAGAATAATGTCCCTTTACTCTCTCAGATACCAATAGAGACAGATATTTTTTCAGGCACAGGTAAGGATCTACCTGTCGTTCATACATCTCGAGATTCAATAACAGCAAAAGTATTTTTAGAACTTGCTGGGACTTTGTGTAATGCATTATCTATTAAACAGTGATTTAAATTAATGATGGGTTTTGGTCGCAATAAAATATCTTCTTTTAAATTAGTTAGAAATAAAAAAATTTGGAAAAATATAGATTTTGTAATTTGGATTGTACCTTTAATTTTAGTACATTTGTCTTGTTTCTTAATTGCAAGTACTCAAAGAAATCTAGGAACTACAGATTGGCATCAACATGTAATTATTGCTTATATAGGGTCTTTAATTATTTATTTTTTAGCTCAATTCCCTTTACAAGATTTACGAAAATATATTCTAACAATATACTTTTTTACTATTTCAACACTTGTGTATGTAAATATTAGTGGTACTACTGCTCTGGGAGCAAAAAGATGGTTGAGCTTTGCTGGTTTGTATATTCAACCATCTGAGTTTGCAAAATTAACCTTAATACTTGTTTTGGCTTCCATCTTAGATCAAAAAAGATTTTCTGATTTAACTCATTTAATTAAACCTTTATTAGTTTTCTTTTTACCTTGGATTTTGGTTTTTATACAACCTGATCTTGGCACATCTCTTGTCTTTGGAGCCATACTTCTTGGAATGTTGTATTGGTCAGGAATGCCATATGAGTGGGCATTTATTATTTTAGCTACTTTGATAACGGGATTACTTGCATACTTATTTAAAAGCGGACTTTTTATTTGGATTCCAATTATTGGTTTTTTGTCATACAAGTCTCTGCCAAATCAAAAAAAATTACTAACTTTATTCGTTGTCTTCTTTCATTTATTCATAGCGAAAATCTCTGCTTGGATTTGGGAGTCTGTTTTACGAGATTACCAAAGAGATCGACTAATCCTTTTTCTTAATCCTAGCCAAGATCCTTTAGGTGGTGGATATCATATGCTTCAAAGCAAAATAGGCATTGGATCTGGAGGATTATTTGGATCAGGTCTGATGCAAGGTCAATTAACAAAATTAAAATTCATTCCAGAGCAACACACAGATTTCATTTTTAGTGCTCTTGGAGAAGAGACAGGTTTTTTAGGCTCTTTATTAGTCTTATTTTTATTTTTTATTCTAATTGTCCGATTAATAAAGATAGCTATTGAGGCGCGTACTGATTTTGAATCTTTGATTGTTATTGGAATAACTTCAATGTTTATTTTTCAAATTATGGTGAATATATTTATGACTATTGGCCTAGGTCCTGTGACTGGAATCCCTTTACCTTTTATGAGCTATGGAAGAACTGCGTTAGTTGTCAATTTTATAAGTCTGGGCTTTTGTTTGTCTGTGTCTAGACGAGGTCAGTCAATAAGAAGAAATCTTTGATTAAATACTCTTACCCATGTGTTTTGTAATAGCATTAATTGAGGCAAAATAGAACAGTGAGACTCATTTATGGTTAATACTCATTACCATCTTGAGGTTAAGTTTTTTTGTCTATGTAAAGGAAGGAATCCTCACTTTCAGATTATTCATTAGTTAATTGAATTAGTTATTGTTAAACCTAAGCCTTAATTTCATTACTAACCCACTCATAGACAATTTATGTAAAATTGTCTTAATTTATCTCTAGATATTTTAATTGTTCATTGCCTTTCAAATAGACAATTGAGCAAAACTCTTGAGTGGTGGTAAATTCAATTTTTATGCCTTTACATCCTTTAAAATCTGGTTATTCAAATGGATTTAAAGGTTTGTATTGGTTTTGGAGGTCCCTATGATCACGCCTCCAGTGACTATTCAAGCTTTACAAAGAAGAATGGCCGAGGGTGTGCCTCATGCCACAAGCAGTGAAGCAGCGGTAAGGAGAATGTGGTGGGCAGCTCTTGATACTCTTCAGTCAGACATCCTGTTGCCAATGAACCTTACAAGAGGTTTGTGGTTGTCTTCACCTTTGCCTGCTCTGTACGAACCTAAATTACTCAAGAAATTTCAAGGATGGGTGTGGGCTCCTAAGGATTTGTTAAACATTTCAAATCCTTCTATGGGGATGTTACCTCCCAGTCAATCTACTTCTCTGGATTTCCAAAATGATACTGGAGGCTATGAGCGCCTGTCTCTTCTTGAGGAAGATGGAAATGACCCATTACTTATAGTTATTACTCCTGAAATTCAAATTGCTTTAGCTCTGGAAGGTAAACCTCACGAGAGGAAATTATTAATGCGAAGTGATCCGGGAACTTTAAGTGATCTTTTGACACTGCTTGATAATAGATTGAATACAGAAAATATTGAACAAGCAAATAATTTGCGTAACGCACTTGAAGAGATGGGACAGCTGAAAACAAATGATGATTTGTCGAAAGTATTTTGGCCTCTTTTATCTCAACGTCTCGCAGATATTGCACCAAGTCTAAATATTCAAACTTTGCCAGACAATTTAATTAATGATCAGAAATCCAGTTCAAAAAATAGTGAAATTTCCTTGCTAGAGGCTTTAACACATGAAATTAGAACTCCTTTAGCGACAATAAGAACCTTAATAAGATCCCTTTTAAGAAAGCAAGATTTACCTAAAGTGGTTGAAACCCGTTTAAAGCAAATAGATATTGAATGTACGGAGCAAATTGATCGTTTTGGTTTGATTTTTAATGCAGTGGAGCTAGAGAGAAGTAAGCCTAAACAAACAAATTTAGCTTTAACCGATTTGGGTAAAATGCTCACAATGCTTTCTCCAGTTTGGAAAAGTCAGTTAGAGAGAAAAAGCTTGACACTCATTCTTGATATCACACCGGATTTGCCAAAAGTTTTGAGTGACTCAGAAGGACTTGAGTTAATGTTGACAGGTCTTATTGACAGGAACAGTCGTGGATTACAAGCGGGGGGAGAATTAACTTTGAAATTAAGACCAGCTGGGCAGAGATTAAAGCTTCAGATTTTAACTCAGCTTTCAACTACCACTCATTCTGGATTGTCAGAAAGTGTTTCTAATGAAGAAATTGGACCAGTACTAAGTTGGAATCCAGCTACGGGTAATTTGCAACTTAGTCAGGCTGCAACTCAAAGGCTTTTGAAAAGCCTTGGAGGACGGCTTACTAATAGGCGAGATAGTGGAATGACAATATTTTTTCCTGTTTCTGAATCAAAAGAATTTGATCTTTAAGGTTAATGTTGACGCGTGTGAAGTTGATGTGTAATGAGTCAAAAGGCACAAAATAAAGTGCTAATTTAAAAATATAAAGAAAAAGTTGATTTAATTGAAAGCATGACCGAAGTATTACCTGGAACACTTCCAAAGCACATTGGTAGCACTGGTGGATTACTAAACTCCGCTGAAACGGAAGAAAAATATGCAATTACATGGACAAGTAAAAAGTCTGAGGTTTTTGAACTTCCAACAGGAGGAGCTGCAGTAATGCACGAAGGAGAAAATTTAATGTATTTTGCTAGAAAAGAGCAATGTTTTGCTTTGAATACCCAATTAAGGGGATTTAAGCCAAGAATTGAAACCAGTAAAATATATAGAATTTATCCTGGGGGAGATAGAGAATTACTTTTCCCTAAAGATGGGGTTTTCTCTGAGAAACCTAATGAAGGCCGCTTGAAAGAGGGTTACAACAATAGACGCATTGGTGAAAATCCTAATCCAGCAAGTTTGAAATTTAGCGGTAAAAAAACTTACGATGCATAAGTAATTCAATTTAAAATTGTGTTCCCTTTGAATATATTTATTGGGCTGCCATTATGCAGTCATGCTTAATTTAGATAAGGAAGAATTTCTTTTGTCAGCCTCCAGTGGGGCTAATTATATTCCGTTGGCAAAAAGTTGGCCGGCAGATTTAGAGACTCCTCTTACAACTTGGCTCAAAGTTGGTAATGATGCTCCTTCAGGAGTATTGCTTGAATCAGTAGAGGGTGGAGAAACTATCGGAAGGTGGAGTGTGGTGGCATCAGATCCTCTTTGGAAGGTAGTAGTAAGGGGAAATGAATTGACTAGATGCTGGAGAAATGGAAAACAAGAAAAGTTTCAAGGAAATCCAGTTGAAATTCTTAGAAAAATGCTTGAGCTTTATAAATCTGTTTCTTTGCCTGGATTGCCACAACTGGGACAACTTTTTGGAATGTGGGGGTATGAACTAATTCAATGGATAGAGCCTTCAGTGCCTACGTATCAATTATCAGATCAAGACTTGCCAGATGGTATTTGGATGTTTATGGATAAAATTCTGATTTTTGATCAAGTCAAACGCCTAATAACAGCAGTTGCATATGGAAATTTAAGTCATGGAGTTTCTTCTCAAAAAGCTTACGAAATTGCCTGTGCACAAATCAATGAACTTCAAGATTTAATGGCTTCTCCTTTAAAGCCAATAAAGTCTTTAAAGTGGAATCAAAGATCGAATAGATCTCTTGACTTGGCTTTTAATACATCAAAAACTGAATTTGAACATAGTGTTGAAGCGGCAAAAGAATTTATTAAACAAGGCGATGTTTTTCAGTTAGTTCTTAGTCAAAAATTGGAGTCGACTGTTATGCAAAACCCCTTTGAACTTTATCGAAGCCTGAGGATGGTAAATCCCTCTCCGTTTATGGCGTTTTTTGACTTTGGAGATTGGCAACTTATTGGTTCTAGCCCAGAGGTAATGGTCAAAGCCCAACGAACAGAAAAGGGCATTCAAACAAGTTTGAGACCAATTGCAGGTACTCGTCCTAGAGGTGAAAATGATTTGGAAGATTCAGCCTTAGAGAAAGATCTTTTAAAAGATCCAAAAGAACGAGCTGAACATGTGATGTTAGTAGATTTGGGTCGAAATGATTTAGGTCGAGTTTGTACCCCAGGAAGTGTTGTCGTAAAAGAATTAATGGTTATTGAAAAATATTCGCATGTGATGCATATCGTCAGTGAGGTTGAAGGAACTTTAAAAAGTGAAAAGGATGTTTGGGACTTACTGATTGCTTCTTTCCCCGCTGGGACAGTAAGTGGAGCACCAAAGATAAGAGCAATGCAACTAATTAATCAATTAGAAAAACAACGTAGAGGTCCCTATTCAGGTGTTTATGGATCTATAGATTTAAATGGAGCATTGAACACAGCTATTACTATCAGAACGATGATTGTACGTAAGAAAAATCAAAGTAGTTTTACAGTTGAAGTGCAAGCTGGAGCGGGGGTTGTTGCAGATTCCATTCCTTCTAATGAGTATCAAGAAACTTTAAATAAAGCCAAAGGGATGTTTACTGCTTTAGCTTGCTTAGAACCCTAGGATTTATGACCAACTTTATGCTTTTAAAGGGGTTTGAAGTGGAGCTTTTTACTGGCACATATGCTGGTCAAAATGTAGGTGTTGCATCCGCTATTACTGAAGACCTACCAGATTTTGTCAAAGAACCAGATCAAAGAAATCTTGAGTACATAACTGTTCCAGATCAAAGATATGCTGTTTTAAAACATGCACTTTTACTTCCAAGACAAAAACTTCGGAGATGGCTGGATTGTCAAAAACTTACAATTCTTCCTGGAAGCACACTTAGTCTGGGCAATACAAAAATTTTTGAAAGGTCAGATTTAGAAAATTCTTATCACTCTTTTATAGAAAAAAACTATGGAACGAATGTTGTAACAGCAAGTATCCACATTAATTTAGGCATTGAAAATTTATCCTTACTTTTCGCAGCCCTACGTTTGGTTAGATGTGAGGCATCATTATTTCTTGCATTAAGTGCTAGTTCTCCTTTCTTAGGAGGACATTCAACTGGTGCACATTCTCAAAGATGGGTTCAATTCCCTAAGACACCCTCAAAAGTTCCTATGTTTGTGGATCACGCACACTATGTGGCATGGGTTGAAGAGCAATTAAGTCAGGGCAGCATGCAAAATGAGAGACATTTGTGGACATCAGTAAGGCCAAATGGTCCGGAAAGACCTCATGTTTTAGATCGATTAGAGGTAAGGATATGTGATTTGGTTGCTGATGTTGACTTGCTTTTGGCTATTACAGCGTTACTTGAACTCAGAATTATTAATCTTACAAACAACATGAAAAGATTCGATCCTATTAAAGCAAGCTCTAAAACCCAAGAAGAATTGGCTCTATTAGCAGATGAAAATGATTTGCTCGCAGCTAAATCAAGTCTTGATGCCAATTTATCTCATTGGAAAAATGGGAAGCAAATCAAATGTCGTGATTGGATAAAAGAACTCCTATTAGATGTAACTCCTTTAGCTAAGGAGCTTGATATGTTTGAGTTACTTCAACCTATTGAATCTGTTTTGACCAACGGAAATCAATCAATGATATGGCTTGATTCATATTCCAAAGGAGTATCAATTCAGACCTTGCTTCAGCATGGTATTGGTGAAATGGAACGAGAGGAGACAAATTTCATGCAAATGAATTAAATCTATTAGTGACTAAGTCGGTAGCACTGCCTCATAATACGTTTATGTTGAAAAATCCTTCTAACGAAAATAGCTCTAATCACTCGACAGTATGTCTTGAGGATAAAGATCCTGGATCTTTATTGCAACAAAGGCTTGAACTAGTTGAGGATCTATGGAAAACCGTTCTCAAAAGTGAATGTCCAACTGATCAAACAGAGAGATTATTGCGATTAAAGCAATTAAGTGACCCTAGTAATTCAAATCAAGATAATTCCTCTCAGGCAATAGTCAAATTGATTACAAAAATGGATTTAGCTGAGGCTATTTCTGCTGCTAGGGCTTTTTCTCTTTATTTTCAGTTGGTAAACATTCTGGAGCAACGCATAGAAGAGGATAGTTATTTAGAAAGCATAAAAAAAGGGAAGTTAGACAACAGTAATTATCAAATAGACCCTTTCGCTCCAGCTTTAGCTAGTCAGACTGCTCCAGCAACTTTTACGCAATTATTTGAGCGATTACGTCGTTTGAATGTCCCTCCAGCTCAGCTTGATGGTTTGATGAGGGAAATGGATATTCGTCTTGTTTTTACTGCTCATCCAACTGAAATAGTTAGACATACTGTTCGCCATAAGCAACGCAGGGTGGCCACTCTTTTGCAGCAACTTCAATCTAATAGCTTGATTTCTAAATCGGAGAAAGAAATATGTAGGTTGCAATTAGAGGAGGAGATAAGACTTTGGTGGAGAACTGATGAGCTTCATCAATTCAAACCGACTGTCCTTGATGAGGTTGACTATGCCCTTCATTATTTTCAGCAGGTTTTGTTTGATGCCATGCCTCAATTAAGAAGGAGACTAACTACTGCACTTGCTTCAAGTTATCCAGATGTAGAGATCCCTAATGAGGCTTTTTGTACATTTGGGTCTTGGGTAGGTTCAGACCGTGATGGGAATCCGTCTGTTACTCCTGAAATCACATGGAGAACAGCTTGTTACCAAAGACAATTAATGTTGGATAGATACATTGCATCGGTGCAAGAGCTAAGGGACCAACTGAGTATATCTATGCAATGGAGTCAAGTAAGTTCTCCTTTGCTAGAGTCTTTAGAAATGGACAGAGTTCGTTTCCCTGAGGTCTACGAGGAAAGGGCTGCTAGGTATAGACTGGAACCTTATCGCTTGAAGCTTAGCTATACGCTTGAGAGACTACGACTTACTCAACTACGAAATAAGCAGCTGGCGGATGCTGGATGGCAATTCTCGCCTGATGGAAAGCCTTTGATATCTACTAATAATAGTTTTGAGGAATTCTTGCACTATAAGTCTATAGATGAATTAAAGAATGAATTAGAGCTTATTAAAAATAGTCTAGTTAGTACCGATCTTACTTGTGAACCACTAGATACTTTACTTAATCAAGTTCATATCTTTGGTTTCTCATTGGCAAGTTTAGACATTAGGCAAGAAAGCACACGGCATAGCGATGCGTTGGATGAGCTCACTCGTTATTTAGATTTGCCTGAGTCGTATGGAGTGATGAACGAGCAAAGTCGAGTTAAATGGTTGATGAAAGAATTAGGAACTCGGAGACCACTAATTCCTCCTGCTTTTGAGTGGTCTAAAAGTACTCAAGAAACTATCTCAGTTTTTCATATGCTTCATAGGCTTCAAAAAGAATTTGGTACTCGTATATGTCGATCGTATGTGATTTCGATGAGTCATACGGCATCAGATTTATTAGAAGTTCTTCTTTTAGCGAAAGAGTCGGGTTTAATTGATCCCACTGTAGGAGCTTCTGATTTTCTCGTAGTTCCATTATTTGAAACGGTTGAGGACTTACAACATGCTCCTTCTGTAATGGAGTCGTTGCTCCAGGCAGAGGCTTATAGAGAATTACTTCCAAGAGTAGGAGAGAAAAAACAACCGCTTCAGGAACTTATGCTGGGATACTCTGATAGTAATAAGGATTCTGGTTTTCTCTCAAGTAATTGGGAAATTCATAAGGCCCAAATAGCACTCCAAGATTTAGCTAGTAGACAAGGAATAGCATTACGTATTTTTCATGGTAGAGGAGGGTCTGTAGGAAGAGGAGGTGGACCCGCTTATCAAGCTATCTTGGCTCAACCAAGTGGTACACTCCAGGGACGTATAAAAATAACAGAGCAAGGGGAAGTTCTTGCTTCTAAATATAGTCTTCCAGAATTAGCTTTATATAATCTTGAAACTGTTACCACCGCAGTTATTCAAAATAGCTTAGTTACTAATAAATTGGATGCTACGCCAAGTTGGAATGAATTGATGACCAGACTTGCAGCTCGTTCAAGGGAGCATTACCGAGCTTTAGTTCATGACAATCCAGATTTGGTTCAATTTTTTCAAGTAGTTACTCCAATAGAAGAGATTAGCAAGTTGCAAATTTCTAGTCGTCCTGCTCGACGAAAGAGTGGTGCAAAAGACTTATCAAGTCTTCGAGCTATCCCATGGGTCTTTGGTTGGACTCAAAGTCGTTTCCTCTTGCCAAGTTGGTTTGGTGTTGGTACAGCTTTAGCTACTGAATTAAAGATAGACCCCGACCAAATGGAGATGTTGCGAATGTTGAATCAGAGATGGCCATTCTTTAGAATGTTAATATCTAAAGTTGAGATGACACTCTCAAAAGTTGATTTAGATGTTGCCCACCACTATATGGTTAGCTTAGGTGGCAGTGATAATCGGGATGCTTTCGCTGGCATTTTCGATATTATCTCAAGCGAATACAGCTTGACTAAGAAATTAATTTTAGAAATTACTGACAAGTCAAAACTATTAAGTGCAGATCCAGCTTTGCAGTTGTCTGTCAATTTGAGGAATAGGACTATTGTACCTTTGGGTTTTTTACAAGTTGCTCTTCTCAAACGATTAAGAGATCAAAATCGTCAACCACCAATTAGTGAAGATATTAGTATTGACTCTTCTCAAAGTACACGTACATATAGCCGTAGTGAATTATTGCGTGGTGCATTGTTGACCATCAATGGTATCGCTGCAGGCATGAGAAATACAGGATGACATGCTTGGATTAAATTCAGCAAATAAATCTCCTCAAATTCCTGATGGTTTTGTTCTGCTTCGTAGTGAACTCATTTCTGTGCGTAAAATAAATAGGCTCCTATCAAGATGTAACCAAGATACTCATCAACCAAAAAAATTAGAATTAGCTTTAAAAAATAGTGATTTTTATTTGACACTCCTTCAAAAGACTTCTGAAAATCTTGTAGGTTTTGTTCGTGTAACTAGCGATAAAGGTTTAAATGCAAATTTATGGGATTTAATTGCAGAGCCAGGCGATCAACAAGAAAAATATATGTCTATTATAGTTTTTAAGGCAATTGAAATAATTAGAAGGGAGTTACCTGGCTGTAGCATTTCTGTTGCTGCTCCGTTAATTTCACTTAATCCATTGAAAGCTAATGGGTTTTTATTAGACCCAAATGGTATTAAAACAATGGGATTTAGACTTTGAAAAATTAAATTTACGAGCATGGAGGGACTCGAACCCCCGACCCTCAGAACCGGAATCTGATGCTCTATCCAACTGAGCTACATGCCCAACGAAGGGGTGTTATTAAAATAAGGTCAAATGCTGAGACCTTATTAAAATTAGCTTACATACAAAATCCATAAAGAAACATTCAACTTCATCAGTTAGAACTTAAAAACTTTCGAAATTATCGACTTTTTCAGTTTGAGTTAACTGAAAATCGACTGATAGTTATAGGTCAAAATGGAATTGGTAAATCTAATCTTCTTGAATCTGTAGAACTTTTGTCTAGTTTACGTTCTCATCGATCGAATCGGAACCAAGATTTAATTTTTTGGGACCAAGATCAGGCTTGCTTATCTGCAGTGATTGAAGAAGGTCAAAAACTTTCCTTAGAATTAAATAGAAAAGGTGGCAGAAAAGCCTACAAAAATGAAAAACTTTTAACTCGTCAAATTGATTTGATTGGACCGATGAGAAGCGTAGGATTTAGTGCCCTTGATCTGGAATTAATTAGAGGAGAACCTTCTCTTAGAAGAAATTGGCTAGATAGAATTGTCCAGCAACTTGAGCCTATTTATTCTGACTTAATGGGAAGGTTTTCTCGATTGCTCAGGCAAAGAAGCCAGCTTTGGCGTAATTTGAGTGTTGAATCCAGCAAGAATAAAAATATTCTATTGGATTCTTATGATATGCAAATGGCGTTGGTGAGTACAAGAATTCATCGAAGACGTAGGCGTATTTTAAATCGTCTACTTCCTATAGCTTCAAAATGGCAACAACATCTGAGTAATAGTAAAGAGAAATTGGATATTACATATTTGCCAGGTAGCAAACTTGAGGGTGAAGAGAGTGAAAGGCTTTGGATGGAGAGTATTGAACGGCAGCTTGTAGAAATGAGATCAGAGGAAGAGGTGACGGGGCATTGTCGAGTAGGTCCTCATCGTGATGATGTACGGTTTTTAGTAAATGATGTAGATGCTAGACGCTTTGGTTCTGCTGGTCAGCAGAGGACAATTGTGCTGGCTTTGAAATTGGCGGAATTAGAATTAATTAAAATACTTTATGGCAAATCACCAATTTTGCTTTTAGATGATGTGTTGGCTGAGCTAGATCCCAAACGTCAGCTATTGCTTTTAGAGGCTGTCGGTCAAAATCATCAGTGTTTGATTAGTGCAACACATTTGGAATCTTTTGAAGGTGAATGGGTTCGAAACTCCCAATTAATGAAATTAGATTCTTTTGGTTGAAACTATTGGTCGGTTATTGTGGGAATGATTTTTGGATAATATGGAACCTTCTTTTTCCGAATTACATCCAAATCCTGGATGGGGTGACTCTTGCAAGTCAAAAGATATAGACGCAATACAAACTAATTCTAGTGAGAATATTGGAAGGCACTGCATACTTGAACTCTACCAATGTGATCATGCGAAGCTTAATGATGAAGCTTTTATAAGGACAACTATCACATCATCGGCCAAAATTTCTGGTGCTACACTCATAAATTTAGTGACGCATAGCTTTAAACCTCAGGGAGTAACCGGACTCGCTTTATTGGCTGAGTCTCATATTTCAATACATACATGGCCAGAGATTGGTTATGCAGCTATTGATGTTTTCACTTGCGGTGACCATACGATGCCTGAGAAAGCCTGTAAGTTACTTTTTAAAGATTTTTTGGCTAAGCAATTTTCTTTTAAAAATATAGAAAGAGAGATCCCTTCAGGAATTCAATCTTTGCATCGCGCATCGTGATCAAAATGAAAGGTTAAAAATAAATCAAACATCTTTTAGACATTAGAGTTTATTTTTTAAGTAGTCTTTATATCTCTAGTGAGTTTTCCACTAATCAATCCCTCAAGATCCAGGCTTATAGAATGGAAACCTAAAGATAAAAAATATTTAATTAATTTACTTCTTTCAACAATTTTAAGAAAGTTATTTATTTCATTTGCTGGCAATTCGATTCTGGCTGATAGGCCTTGACTTCTTACACGTACTTTTGAAAAACCTTGATTAATAATCCATTCTTCTGCTAATGCAATCTTCTCAAGCCTTTTTGAACTTATTTCCTCTCCAAAAGGAATACGAGAGGCTAAGCATGGTTGTGCAGGTTTATCCCACCAGGGTAAACCTAATGATTTAGAAATTGAACGAATTGATTTTTTATCTATCTTTAGTTCAGCAAGAGGTGATATCACTCCCGCCTGATTAGATGCCTTAATACCTGGTCGAAAGTCGTGAAGGTCGTCATAATTCACACCATCAAGGACTTGAGCATCATGGAACTTTTTTGAAATTCCAGTTAAATGTTTATGTAATTCTTGTTTGCATGCAAAACATCTATTTTCAGGATTTTTAAAGTAATTTGGTTCGTTGATTTCATTCGTTTGGCATTCTTCATGATGAATCCCAATCCAAGCAGCTTGAAGACGCGCTTGCTTAAGCAAATATGGAGCTAAAGAAGGAGAAACACCAGTAACAGCAAAAGCTTTTGAACCTAGTTGCTCTTGGGCTATTGTCGCTACTAAAGAACTATCAACGCCTCCAGAAAAAGCAACACACACATGATTTATTTCTTTAATAAACTCCCTTAACAATTTTAATTGCTTCAGTTCTGAGTCAGTTAAAGATTCAAGTTGACTAAAAAACACTTTTTTAAAAGATCATTAATTTGATTAAATTGAGACTCTTACTCTCCTTCATCTGTGTATGGATTTCCAATATTCTATGACGTCTAATGTATAAGAAGTTAAGTTGCATTCATAAGAAGCAGAATTATCGATCGTGGCTTTAAACGGCATAGGGATTACGACAGCATCGGAAAGCCAGGAACGTAGTCATGGACAATTACACGTTTATGACGGAGAGGGTAAAGGGAAAAGCCAGGCGGCTTTGGGGGTGGTTTTAAGGACTATAGGTTTAGGTATATGTGAGAAAAGACAAACAAGAGTATTGCTTCTTAGATTTTTGAAAGGACCAGGTCGCTCGTATGACGAAGATGCCGCAATAGATGCTTTGCAGCAAGGTTTCCCTCACTTAATTGATCAAGTGAGGACTGGCAGGGGCGAATTTTTTAGCGCAGATCAATCTACGAAATTTGATTATCAGGAAGCTCAAAGAGGTTGGGACATAGCCAAGGGGGCAATAGCGAGTGCCTTGTATTCAGTCGTTGTTCTCGACGAATTGAATCCTGTTCTAGATTTGGGATTATTGCCTGTTGAAGAAGTTGTTAAAACACTCACTGCAAGACCTAAGGGTATGGAAATTATCGTTACTGGAAGAGCTGCACCAAATCCTCTGATTAAAGTTGCGGAACTACATTCTGAGATGAGAGCTCACAGACGACCTGAGATTAATAACGATGAAATTCTTTTTGAAAATAATGTTGGTGGGATTGAAATATATACCGGTGAAGGAAAAGGCAAATCAACCAGTGCGTTGGGTAAAGCTTTACAAGCTATCGGTAGAGGAATAAGTCAGGACAAAAGTCATCGTGTATTGATTTTGCAATGGCTGAAGGGTGGTAGTGGTTACACAGAGGATGCCGCTATTGCGGCTCTTAGAGAAAGTTACCCTCATTTAGTAGACCATCTTCGATCTGGTAGAGATGCGATTGTTTGGAGGGGACAACAAAAGCCCATTGATTATGTAGAAGCTGAAAGAGCATGGGAAATTGCAAGGGCAGCTATTTTAAGTGGTCTTTATAAGACTGTGATTTTAGATGAGTTGAATCCAACCGTTGATTTGGAACTCCTCCCAGTTGAGCCTATTGTTCAAACATTGCTTCGGAAGCCTTCAGAAACTGAGGTGATCATTACAGGAAGATGCAAAAACCAACCTATATATTTTGATTTAGCAAGTGTTCATTCAGAGATGGTGTGTCACAAGCACTATGCAGAAAAAGGAGTTGATTTGAAAAGGGGAGTTGATTATTAGTTTTAATTAATTTTCTTCGTTATTCCATGCATCAATACCTCCTAAAATATTACTACCTCTAATTCCAAACTTGTTTAAATGCTTTAATGCAATCATTGATCTTTTACCACTTTTACAGAAGACATAAAGATTTTTTTTTGCGGAAAGAATTTTAATTTCATTAATGGCTTTTCCACTTTCAATAGAGCTAAGAGGTATGAGCTTTGATCCTTTAATGGAACATTGTTTGTATTCATTTTGGTTGCGAACATCTATTAATAGTATTTCTTTTGAAGATTGGCTAAGAAGTATTTTCAATTCTTTAATTGAAATACTTTTTATATCACAATCTACATTATTCTTAACTGTAACTTTTGAACAGAAACTGTCGTAATCTATTAATTCGTGGATATTTCTATTCTCTGGATTGGATTTCAATTTTAGTTCTTTAAAATGCATTTTTAATGCATTAAAAATGAGGATCCTTCCGTTAAGTGGATAGCCGATATTTGTTATTATCTTTATGGCTTCTGCTGCTTGAATTGTACCAATAATCCCTGGAAGAACTCCGATAACTCCTGCTTCAGAACAAGATGGTATTAAATCTCGTGGTGGGGGTGTAGGGATAAGATCTCGATAGTTAGGGCTACCTTTCTTCAAATTAAATACACTTACTTGCCCTTCAAATCTTGCAATTGAACCATATATATTAGGTTTATTAAGTATTAGACAAGCATCATTAATTAGGTAGCGCGTTGGAAAATTGTCTGAACAATCACAGATTAAATCATAATCTCTAAGTATTTCTAAAGCATTACTACTTGTTAGCTTTTGATTGAATGAATCAACTCGACAAGAAGGATTTATTTTGTGTATGTGTTGTTTTGCAGAATCTGTTTTTAATAGACCTATTGAATTAGTTGTATGAATGATTTGTCTTTGTAAATTTGAGTATTCAACGACATCAAAATCAATTATTCCGATACGTCCAATTCCAGCTGATGCAAGATAGATTAAAAGTGGGGATCCTAGCCCTCCTGTACCAATGCAGGCAACTGAGCTTGCCTTCAATTTTTCTTGGCCTTTGATACCTATTTCAGGGAGACTTAGATGTCTTGCGTACCTGGCAATTTCTTCAGAACTTAAATTTGCTTCATTCTGGCTTTGCTCCATTTATAAAACCTTCTATTATTTACTTACGTTAAAGAAAAAATTTCAATTTTCACGCCATGGAAGTTTAATTTATTTTTAATCCACCATGCTTTTAAATCTCCATCTTTATTTGAAATAACCATAAGACCAGGAGATTTGTGTAATAAAAGATCCATTTCTGAGGGTTTGTTTTCATCTGAAGGATGAGAGTGAGCACAACATAAAACCTCTAGATCATTTTCTCTTGCCCATTTGTGAGATGCAATTTGATCTTTAGCGCTTACTTCGAATCGATTTATTTTTGAAAATTGCATATTTTTTTGATTAGTCAACGCTCCTATATTTTGATCCATTAATTTTGATTCTTGCTCTCCCCAAATGTTTTTACAGTTCCAGATGTTATGTACCTCCCAAATATTTCTTTTGTGATCTTTAGCTGAGCTGTTTGTTTTGCCGATTAGCATACAGCAGCCTTCTTCTGGCTCTGCAGCCTTTAAAAAACTAGAGAGATCGCAATTCGTTTCGTTATGGAATTCAATGTATCTTGGAATTTTCATGAAAAAAAATGATTTGATTCGGCATCCTCTCTATTTTGGTTCGGACTTATCTCTATTCAGCCTATGGCATTTATTAGATTAATTCGATACGCTCAGTCCATAATTGCTTAGTAGCTTGTGTTCATGTCTGATGTAAATCCAGATTCTAAAGATGAATCAAAGGCAGGTAAAACAGAAGGTGTTAATTTTTCAGAACGTTACAGTGATGTGATGGGGAAAGTTAACGAATCTTTGAGCAAAATTGATTGGACTCAAATGGGTAAGTATGGCAAGGCGGCTGGGATTATTGCCGTTGTTGTGTTAGCTCAAGTTTTAATCAAGGTCGTTATTGATACAGTTAATTTTTTCCCAATTCTTCCTGGTTTGCTTGAACTTCTTGGAATTGTTGTTTTAGGCCAATGGAGTTGGCAGAACTTAACAACAAGTGAAAAAAGAACTGCTGTATTTGACAAAGTTCAAAATCTTAAGAAAGAGTACCTAGGTTAAATTAATTAGATAGAGAACAACAGATCTGAGATTTCGTTATACACGAGATCTCAGATCTGT
This sequence comes from Prochlorococcus sp. AG-311-J23, assembly GCA_003284375.1. Taxonomy (GTDB): domain Bacteria; phylum Cyanobacteriota; class Cyanobacteriia; order PCC-6307; family Cyanobiaceae; genus Prochlorococcus_B. Next base: position 37,959 of record QBVL01000001.1, on the reverse strand, counting down.
TAGTATTTTTAGTGAATTTTCTTTGTAGGATCCACCAAATATATTTGCGTGATTAAGCAAATGGTAAAGATTATAAATATCAGTTCTATCTTTTGAAAATTTATCTAAGGGCCAAATCTCTTCATATCCTTTATAAAATTCTTTATTAAAACCACCAAACAATTTAGTCATTGAGATATCTACTTCTCTGTCAGCCCAGTAACTTGCAGGGTCATAAAGACTTCCTAAACCATTTTTAGTACTTCCACAATTACCGGACCATAGATCTCCATGCACTATTGAGGTCCTTGGGTGATGATTATTTAGATATGAGCTTAGATATATTAATACATCCTCGTATTCATCTACTCGGACCCCCCATACTTTTGCTTGTATAAGTTGTGGCCTAAGACGATAATTTACAAAAAACTCTCCCCAGTTACTGTCCCACCCTCTTGCTTGGGTAATAGATCCTATAAAACCTTCTTCTTCCCATCCGAAATTTTTTTGGCACCACTCACTCGAAGATTTATGTAGTAGTGCTAAGCCTTTCCCAAGTTGATTTTGTTGACATTGTTTGAAATCTATCCACTCTAAAAAAAGTATAGATAATTTTTGATAACTGATGAGATCAAGTGTTTTAGGAACGCAGAGATACGATTTATTAGCAAATTTTTTTAGAACTGAAAGACACTCACTTTCAAACTTAAACATATTAATATTGTCAATGTGATTTGATTTAGCAAAAACTCTCTTGCCGTTTCGGAAATGAATGCACCAGGCTTTATGGATACAACCTCCTCCTACCGGAATTATTTTTTCTATTAGTGAGTTGTTGCTTACTTTATTTGAACTTGATAGAGCCTTTTTGATTAATTCCTCCATTCACTGTATTCTCGCTTGATAATTTTTTATGTCTGAAGAATCTATCATTGTTGTTGGGGGAGGAATAGCGGGCTTAACAGGTGCTGCTCTTCTCGCTAAAGATGGTTTTCAGGTGACCTTGGTCGAAGCACATAGTCAATTAGGCGGTTGTGCGGGAACTTTTAAAAGAGGTTCTTACACCTTTGATGTTGGGGCTACCCAAGTTGCAGGCCTTGAGAGAGGAGGAATTCATCATCGTTTATTTAATTATTTAGATATTCCCTTACCTGATGCCAAAATTTTAGATCCTGGATGTTCAGTTGATCTTGGGGATGGGAGTAGGCCAATCAATCTTTGGCATGATCCATTGAGATGGCAGAAAGAAAGACAAGAACAGTTTCCTGGGAGTGAAATCTTCTGGTCATTATGTTCTAAAATTCACGAAAGCAACTGGGAATTTGTCGAAAGAGATCCAATACTTCCGGTAAGAAATTTTTGGGATTTAAGTCAATTAATTAGAGCCATACGTCCTTCAAATCTTTTAACAGGTTTTTTGAGTAAGTTGACTATTGCAGACTTGCTTACAATCACTGGTTGTCATAAAGATAGACGTCTACGAAGTTTTTTAGACCTTCAATTAAAACTTTACTCCCAAGAGCCAGCAAGTAGAACGGCAGCTTTATACGGTGCAACTGTTCTTCAAATGGCCCAATCTCCCAGAGGCTTATGGCACCTTCATGGATCAATGCAAATTCTTAGCGATTTGTTGAAAGAAAGTTTTTTGAGAGATGGTGGAAGCCTTTTGATTGGCCATAGAGTGACCAAAATATTAAGTAAAAAAAATTCAAATATTTTTGATGTCAATTTGATTGATAGAAGAAAGAATTTGATACAGAGGCAAGCATCAGATATTGTTTTTAGCTTGCCTCCTCAATCTCTTCTAGATTTAATTCCTATCGTTGGAGGTTTATCCACAACATACCGTGAAAGTATAAAAAAATTACCCCAACCAAGTGGTGCCATTGTATTTTACGGAGGTCTCCGTCGTGCTGATTTGCCCGTTGATTGTCCAAGTCATATTCAAGTATTTGATGAGCATTTTGGCTCTTTATTTATTTCTATAAGTATGGAAAATGATCAACGTGCACCAGTTGGGATGGCCACCTTAATAGCAAGTGTATTTGTAGATATTGATCAATGGTCTAATTTAGATAGTCAAGCATATATTAGGAAAAAAAATGTTGTACAGAAACAGATTAGAGCTATTTTAGACCAAAAGTTTGATTTGCTAGAGACGAGTTGGGATCATCAAGAACTTTCTACCCCAAGAAGCTTTGAAAGGTGGACAGGACGTCCTGGTGGAATAGTTGGAGGGCTTGGTCAACATCCAGATCAATTTGGTCCTTTTGGCTTGTCAAGTAGAACCCCTCTCGCAGGTTTATGGCTTTGTGGAGACTCTATATACCCTGGTGAAGGTACCGCTGGCGTCAGCCAATCTGCTTTGATGGCTGTAAGACAATTATTGGAATCTAAAGGTAGACATTTAAATATCCCTATCTTTAATTAGTAGGTTTTAAAATGAAATTCTGTCTTTCTTTGTGTGTATTAACTAGTATCTTTTCGAGTTCACTCCAGTTCTCTTCAAGTAAATATTTTTCAAAAAGATCTAGAGAATGCCTATAAGATACCAAATGTCTCTCTATATTTTGTTTGTTCAATTTTGCCATAGAGACTCCTAGCTCTGGGTTGCCACCTCCGACCCTAGAGGTGTCAGCAAACCCACTGGATGCAATACTTTTAGCAAGCGAATATAAGGAAGGCTTTACATTTGTACTGAGTGTATTGAGTAATGCCGCGCTAATTAGAACTGGTAAATGTGAAATCAAGCCAACAGCTTCATCATGTATTTGAGCTTCAGAGCTGATCCATTGACACCCAAGTGACAAAGTAATTTGGTGAACTATTTCGAGGGCTTTTTGATCAGTTTCTTTATTTGGAGTAACTACCCATGGCTTATTTTTAAATAAATTTTGTTGACCTGCGTTAACACCAGATTCTTCTGTTCCTGTCATTGGATGACTGGCTACAAAACGCGGATGTAACTTGTTCCAAGTATTTAAAATAGGGACTTTTACAGAGCCAACATCAGTAACAACAGCATTCCTCGGAATGGCATTAATTAAAGATGATGAAGGGTTTAGGAGTTGTTCAAGTGGTAAAGCAATATAAATAAGAGAACAATTTTTTAATACACTCTGATCAGTACTAACATGTTGGGCTAGTTTTCTTTCTCTGGCTTTTTGTGCAGTTTTTTCTCGATGAGTAATTCCATAAACCGTATATCCAAGATTTTGGAGATCTAAGCCTAAGGAGCCGCCAATAAGACCTAATCCCACAATTCCAATATTTTTAGAGGATTTTGTTTTAAGCTCCATAAATAGTATTGTTCTACATCTTTATTGATAGGGCAACATGATTAAAAGAATTTATTGATAAAAGGTCCTACAAATGCTTGAGGTGAATTCACATAGACATCTAAAAAAATACTATCAAAATAATCTTGCTCTATGGCCTCATAATTTGACCCTAACAAGATTGATCTCTAGAAGCTTAAGTCGTAAAGATAATACTTTTATTCAATTATCAAGTGACAGTAGAGATTTTTGGTGGCCTGGCCTTTTGATCCCACTTTGTTTTCATAACAATAATATTGTGTTGATTCTTTCAGACAGACAATATCGACTCTTGTTTGAAGTGGAATTACCAAAGTTAAGTTCTAGTCGATTAAGTTTCGATTATGTAGAAGGAATTGAATTAATTCCTTCAGATGAAAAAATTTGGCTTCTAAGATACCAAGATCTTATTTTTGCAAATGAAAAAGATTTATTAAAAAATCGCCAATTAATTTTTCCTGAATCTGATTTTATTTCTAATGAGCTTAGAGAATCGATGTCTATTAAAATTACTCCAAAAGATTGGGAGAATTTAATTGCTTCTCACTCACGTTTAGAAGCTTCAATTATTGAAGTTCATGAGCGCTTAAGTCGAAGTCTTTTCAGTCAGTCATTAAGTTCTGATGCTATTATAAGAATTGATTGTAGTGAACTTTTAGCATTAAAAGAAATTCTCAAAGACGACTTACCTTCCGTAACGCCTTGGGATCGGGCTCTTCATGTCGTCAACAATGGATGGGTGACATGGGCGAAACTAGATAATCAAAAACTAAGTTGGGATTGGTATATTCAACCTTTGCTTCCATTGCAAACTATCTCAGGTCTGCTATCAAAAAATACTCTTTTAATGCTGACTAACTCTGGTCAAAGCGATTCTTTCTTTTTAGATTTAAATAGTAAAAAAGTTACTTTCAATGTAAAGGTGGATTTAGGAAATAAATTTGATCAAGAACCTATTCCTTTATTTGTTCCTAAAAGACAACCTTTACCAAATACGTCTCAGTTTTATCGTCATATTATAAGGCAGTGTCAAAGATTAATTCTTGGTCGTACTCATCCAACTATTATTTTGGTAGATGACTCGCAACTACGACTTCAGATCACTAGTGAATTAGCTGGAGAATTTGGATTGAGAGTCGTTCATGAAACTACTAACATTGAGACAAATGGGATTGTTTGTTGTAGTTGCAATTGGTGGATTGTTAATCAGTACAATTTACCAACGCCGGATCAATTGATTTTTCCAGTGATTCCGTTGCCTACTTTAGAATCACCTTGGATTGCCGCTAAAGTTGAAATGCTTAAGCATCAAGGTCGTGACTGGTTTAGAGAATTCCTTTTTCCAGAGACCCTTGCCATCCTTCTTAAATCGCTTGCTATCATTAGGGGAGAAAATGTTCGAGTCGCTATACTTGATGGCCGCATGCGCTATAGAAGTTGGGGAAAACTAATATTCGAAGCTCTTGAACCATGGATTGCTTTAGAGCGTTTATTGCCTTATTAAAATCAATCTCTTAGATTAAAAAATATTGTTTTTTTATAATGGGAGAAGCACGCCGAAGATCTGAGCAAGGCTTAAAACCTCGTAGCAAGAAAAATCCTAGGAGTGAGTCACCTCGTATTGTCTCCTGGTTTCCTGTTACGCAGGCGCAAAGAGATCAATTTATACAACTAAGTATTCGCGCAGGATGGATAGGTATTGCTGCTTTAGTTATTCTTTGGATCATTGTTCGCTTTGTTGGACCTGCTGCAGGGTGGTGGATTCCTGCTGACATTAGATAAAACGAAGTATGTTTTTACCTTTAACCGTTCGCTGAAACTTGGCTTAGGTTTGCTCGTGAAGAAGCCTGTCGAGCGGCTGACGCTAATGGTCTCATCGAATTAGCACTTACTTCTGAGCCCTCAGTTAATTTTTCTTTAACTAACTTTTCAATTATTTCTTTTGATTCAGGATTTTGTTCAAGCCAAGTAATGGTATTGTCTCTCCCTTGCCCAATATTGTCACCTTCATAGCTATACCAAGCTCCTTTACGAGTGACGACATTAGTCTCATCTGCTAAATCAAGAAGACAACCAAGAGTACTAATTCCTTTCCCAAAAAGAATATCAAATTCGGCTATTCGAAATGGAGGCGCAACTTTGTTTTTTGCGACTTTCACTTTTGCACGAATTCCATATTCTTCAGTTCCTCTCTTTAACGTTTGAATACGACGAATATCTAATCTTACAGAGGCATAAAATTTTAGAGCGTTTCCACCAGTTGTTGTTTCTGGATTCCCATATACAACGCCAATTTTTAGACGTAATTGATTTAAGAAAATTACAGTGCAACCAGACTTTCCAATATTTCCAGTAATTTTTCTCATTGCTTGACTCATTAGACGAGCTTGAGCACCCACTGAATGATCACCCATTTCTCCTTCTATTTCTGAACGGGGCGTCAGTGCAGCGACTGAATCAACAACTACTAGATCGACTGCAGCAGATCTAATAAGTTGGTCAACGATTTCTAATGCCATCTCTCCTGTATCCGGTTGAGATACGAGTAGATTCTCTACATCAACACCAAGCGAAGCTGCATAGACTGGGTCAAGAGCATGTTCTGCATCCACAAATGCAGCAACTCCGCCGTTACGTTGAATCTCAGCTATTGCGTGTAATGTCAGCGTTGTTTTCCCAGAACTTTCGGGACCATAAACTTCAATAACTCGTCCTTTGGGATAGCCGCCACCAAGAGCTAAATCAAGAGTTAAAGCACCTGTAGATATAGTTTCTACCCGCATCTTTGACGCGTCGCCAAGACGCATGATCGATCCCTTCCCGAAATTGCGTTCTATTTGCCCAACCACTAAGTTCAATGCTTTTTCTTTTTCTCCAGACTTTGCGTCTATTTTCTTGGATTCAGTTGATTGGAGTGACTTACCTTCGTTTGACATGACAAATAACTTTAATTCAGAGGGATAACAACAGACGTTGGGATTGATGACGAAATACTCAGGTCCTCAACGAATAGCAATTAGACCGATAGTACAGACGTACGCTATTAAGTCAAGACCACTTCGAAATAGGTTCTCGTAAAATATCTAAATTTAGTAATTTAATACCATAGGGAAAATTATTTCGATCCTGAGGTTTCAAGTATCCCCAGCTTGCCAAGTAACAAGGGATTGATTTTAGCTTGGGATCTTCCAAGACTTTTTCTAAGGTAGCTCTTCGATCTTCAATAAACCCTCGAATTATTCTTTTCTGTATGAGTTGGTTCAAGACATCGACTTTGCTTCCTGATTCATGACCGAAAACAAGCTTTGGCTGAAGATCGAAACAATCCAAAAGTTTTTTTGTGAACTCGATACTTTTTGTTGTTAAAACAGCAAATTCAATGCCTTCCGTCTCAAGTTTCTTTAGACGTTGCGTGACTAAAGAAAAAGGCTGATGCAAATTTAACCACTGATTGAAATTATTTGATATTGCTTCTCTTCTAGTTTGATTTAAAGCTTCTTGTAATTTAAAAGGTGTCCAACCCCGTCGATTAAGTGCTGAAGTGCATTCTTTTGAGTAATTTTTTGAGAAACTCTCAATGCCTTTTAAGTTTAGTTGACTAGTTTTATCTGAACATTCAGCAGCTAAGATAACCATTTCCCAACCATGGTGAACCCAAGGTCTCAGAGTTTTAAAAGCTGCGGGAATCTCACTTGAAAAAGAAATTATTTCTTTTTCTTTGGCAGAAAATATGTTTAGACAAGTTTGATGAGAACTTGACCAATACTCCTTAATGCCGTCAACGATGACACCATCAAAATCAAGTACAAGTAAAGGTTTTTCTATCACTAATTTTTGAAAACTGGGCCGCTAGGATTCGAACCTAGGAATGTCGAGACCAAAACCCGATGCCTTACCACTTGGCGACGGCCCATTGTTCCAAATCTATGTTTGCAATGGAGTGACATAGATTTGGACTCTATCTCTTAAATAATTGCATATTTGATTCAATCCTGTCATGTCTTTATCCGGTTTTTTTTAGTTAATTGGAAAATTTATTCATTATTTAAGCTCGACTTAGGCTTTTAAATGATTGATTTAGCTAGAAAAAATCAATTATAAAGATTTTCTTACAAGCCAAGGATTTATTAGTCGCTTTGCCTCTGAAAGAGCAGCCTCCCAGCCTTCGGGCCACTCTCTAAGACTAATTCCTTTTCGTTGAGCTTCCTCTAACCATGGTTGGATTATCTTTCTTGCTTTTCCTCCAAAAGCAATGCCTTCAGGTCCTTTAATCTCTGGGAGGTACTTAATTGTTGATTCATTAGTCCCTCCAGCAAGTTGCAAGGGGCCTGGTGGAGCTATTGGGCGTATTCTTTCCCAAAGTTTTACGGCGATTTTGGCCGCACCTGCTCCGAGATCTCCGCTCATTCGACGCCCATCAATTTGCCAAAGAGGTTTTTGATTATGAATTCTCAGAAATTTATGTCGCAGCCAAAGTTCTTCTGCTAATTGTTCATGGTTTATGCCATGTCCTTGTAAACCGCAACTAACAGATAATCGCTTTATTTGCAGGTCGGCTTTGAAAATTTCCTTGATTGTTTTTTCAAATTCTTTGCCTCTTCCTGGAGCAGTATGAATTTCTACTGCATCTGGTTTGATAGTGGTTAACAATGGAGCGAAATCTCTCAGAGTTAATCTTCGATCTTTTTCTTGAATGATACCTAACGGGCATGTATCAATACATCGGCCACATCCATAGCATTTTTTAGCATTTACACTACCTGAGTCTTCAATCGCGTGAGCCGGGCAAATGTTTTGACAGGGTCTTAAGCAGTTCGATGGACATAGGTCTGGATTAAACCAAGCTTTGCGAAAATGCGAATCTTTTCCATCGCTTAAACTGATCATCAGCCATGGTTTTTTCCCATAAGTTTCGAAAACCCAATCAATAGCATTGCGAGCTGCATGGACAACAGCTTCGTCGGCAGCGAGGTCAATACAATGCACCCCTGCAGCTCCATAAATTGAGCAAAGATCGTTTATTGACGGTAAATCTTGATTACTTGCACCACAGATTAATTTTACCCAGTTACCTTTTCTGAGAGCTTCAGAATTGCAAGTTGAATTTTGATTAATCACATTGATGAATTTCTAATCCTTATTAATGAATTTATTTAATGGTTGCCATTTAAGACTTCGAGCCCCTCCCATTTCAATAACAATTTTTATACGAGGTTCCTTTTGGCAGAGATTATTTATTGCTAATAGTTCCGACTTGGATAAGACTTGACCCTCTAATAACCATAGAACTAATGATTTATCTTCGACTAACAATTCATTTAATTGAGGAATAACTTGTTGAACTTCCCCTAAGGCACCGTTTCTTCCAACATTTTGATGCCCCAAATGTGGTGGTCGGATTCCATGTAATTGGGTAAGGAAGACAACAGGATCTCCCAATCCTCGAGCGGAAGTTATCTGTGTTTGATATCCACTAGCTCTTAGTCTTCGAAGTAAACGAGTTTCTGCTCCTCCCTCTAATGGACAAAGGATGGCAAGGCAGCCGAATGATTCAAGATCTGTGCGAAATTTCTGACCAGAGAGTAATAAAGGCATCCTTAAATCAAATTCTTTCTCTTATTCAAGTGAAGCATCACACAAAATGGGTGTTAATAGTGTAATCTTTTAAGTTGCTAAAGCTTTTCTATGCCCGCCCGCTAGCCGGGCCTCTGGATGCTTGAGCAGATTAGACGATTGCGTTTAGTCTTTTTGGCCAGTACAAAAGAATTAATTTTCTTTTGTCGAGATACTCTTTGAACTTTGTGAAAAGTTTAAAAAAGTCCCAGCCAGCTGATTGTCGCTAGCATTCCCAAATAAATTGAACTTCAATTAATTTCAACTTTTTTGGCTAGATAGGCGATTTAATTCAGATTTCAAGTCTTTCTCCTTACAGATGATTGACCATTTTGCTGGCGTTTATTTAACTCATGTCTTTAGGAATCTTAGGTAAGAAGTTGGGTATGTCCCAACTCTTCGATGATCAAGGCAGAGCCGTTCCAGTCACTTTGATCGAAGCGGGTCCCTGTCGAATCACTCAATTGAAATCTGCTGATACTGATGGCTATGCCTCTGTACAGATAGGATTTCAGTTAATTCGTGAAAAACTTATTAACAAACCTTCAAAAGGTCACCTTGCGAAATCAGGAAATGATCTTTTGCGTCATCTTCGAGAGTATCGAGTACAAAATTCCAGTGAATTTGAACTTGGAGCCTCAATAACAGTTGATGATTTCGAAAAAGGTCAAAAAGTTGATGTTAGTGGTGACACTATGGGTAGAGGATTCGCTGGTTATCAAAAGCGACATGGTTTTAGCCGAGGTCCTATGAGTCACGGTTCAAAGAATCATCGATTGCCTGGTTCCATAGGAGCTGGAACAACTCCAGGTCGTGTTTATCCTGGAAAAAGGATGGCTGGTCGTATGGGCGGTAAAAAAGTCACTACCAGAGGACTTGAAATTCTAAAGATAGATACAAATCACAATTTATTAGTAGTAAAAGGATCTGTTCCAGGCAAGCCTGGATCTCTTTTAAACATAAGACCAGCCAAAAGAGTTGGCGTCTCTACCCAGCAAGGAGGTAAATGATGACTAACTGTACTGTTCTTGATTGGCAAGGAAAAGAGGCTGGAGAATCATCAATTGATTTGAAGACTGCAAAGGAATCCTCAGCTGCAGATTTATTACACCGTGCTGTTTTGCGTCAACAGGCTCACAGCCGTCAAGGGACTGCAAGCACTTTGACTAGGTCTGAAGTTCGAGGAGGAGGTCGAAAGCCCTACAAGCAAAAGGGTACTGGTAGAGCAAGACAAGGCTCAGTTAGAACTCCTCTCCGACCAGGAGGTGGAATTATATTTGGCCCTAAGCCTCGTAAATATAACTTGGAAATGAATAGGAAGGAACGAAGACTAGCTCTTCGTACTGCTCTAATGAGTAGAATTTCAGACGCAAAAATAATCAAAGACTTCGGTTCAAAGCTTGAAGTTCCTAAAACAAGCGAAATTGTTGCTCTACTTAAGCGAGTAGGAATTGATTCTGATGGGAAAATTCTTATTATCCTCAGTAAACCATCAGAGATTATAAAGCGCTCAATTAAAAATTTAGAGAAGGTAAAGCTTATCTCTGCTGATCAATTAAATGTGTTTGATCTTCTCAATGCCAATTCATTGGTAATAGGAGATGACGCATTATCAACCATTAAGGAGGTCTATGGTAATGACTAAATTTTTTGATAAACGACTTACTGATGTGATTAAACGTCCTTTGATAACTGAGAAGGCTACAAAAGCTTTGGATTTAAATCAGTACACGTTTGAAGTCGATCCAAGGGCAGCTAAGCCTGACATAAAAGCTGCTGTAGAAAAAATGTTTGATGTCAAGGTTCTTGGTATTAGTACTATGAATCCCCCAAGAAAAAGCAGGAGAGTTGGCAGGTTTTCCGGAAAGAGACCTCAAGTCAAAAAGGCTGTGGTTCGCCTAGCAGAAGGTAACTCTATACAGTTGTTCCCAGAATCAGAGGAGGCTTAAAACAATGGCAATAAGAAGTTTCAAACCTTACACACCTGGAACTCGTTCAAGAGTCGTAACTGATTTTAGTGAAGTTACATCCAGTAAACCTGAACGCTCACTCGTTGTATCTAAACATCAAAAAAAAGGGCGCAACAATAGAGGAGTAATTACTTGTCGACATAGAGGAGGAGGGCACAAGAGGTTATATCGAATTGTTGATTTTCGTCGAAACAAGCATGGTGTATCGGCCAAAGTTGCGGCAATACATTATGACCCACATCGGAATGCAAGACTTGCTCTACTTTTCTACTCTGATGGTGAAAAGAGATACATACTTGCACCTGCGGATATAACAATTGGGCAAGAAGTTATTTCAGGTCCAGATGCACCAATTGAAACTGGTAATGCTTTACCACTTTCTTCAATGCCTTTAGGTTCGAGCGTTCATTGTGTTGAACTGTATCCAGGTCGAGGCGGACAGATGGTTCGTACAGCTGGAGCTAGTGCCCAAGTCATGGCTAAAGAAGGAGATTATGTTGCATTGAAATTACCTTCAACTGAAGTTCGTTTAGTTAGAAAAGAATGCTACGCCACACTTGGAGAGGTTGGTAATTCAGAAATTAGAAATACGAGCCTTGGAAAAGCTGGAAGAAGAAGATGGCTTGGAAGACGACCTCAAGTTAGAGGAAGTGTCATGAATCCATGTGATCACCCTCATGGAGGTGGAGAAGGAAAAGCACCTGTTGGACGTGCTGGTCCTGTAACCCCTTGGGGTAAAGCTGCTCTTGGCTTGAAAACTAGGAAGAAGAATAAGCCAAGTAATAAGTACGTACTTCGAAAACGACGCAAAGTATCTAAACGGAGTAGAGGAGGTCGCGATTCATGATTTCTATCTTTCTTCACCAATTCTTTTAAACCGTTATGGGACGTTCACTCAAAAAAGGGCCTTTTATTTCAGACAGTTTGCTTCGTAAAATCGAAAAGCAAAATTCTAATGACGATAAAGCTGTCATCAAAACATGGTCAAGAGCTTCAACAATTCTGCCATTGATGATTGGCCACACAATTGCTGTTCACAATGGAAAGAGCCACATACCTGTTTTTATAACTGAGCAAATGGTTGGACACAAGTTAGGTGAGTTTGCCCCAACTCGAACCTACAGAGGTCACATCAGAGATAAAAAAGGAGCACGCTAATTATGACTAACTCATCTACTAAAACAACAGCCCAAGCTCATGGTCGTTACATCCGCGGATCTGCTTCAAAAGTACGACGTGTTCTTGATCAAATAAGAGGAAGAACTTACAGGGATGCATTAATTATGCTGGAATTTATGCCTTACCGATCAACTGAGCCAATAACAAAGGTATTGAGATCAGCTGTTGCTAATGCAGAAAACAATCTTGGACTTGACCCTTCTTCTTTGATGATTTCCACTGCTACGGCTGATATGGGTCCACCAATGAAACGCTATCGGCCTAGGGCTCAAGGCAGAGCATTTGCTATCAAAAAGCAGACGTGCCACATCAGCATTGCTGTTTCGGCCACTAAATCAACCAATTCTGAGGATTCAGACTGATGGGACATAAAATTCACCCTACCGGAATTAGGCTTGGTATCACCCAAGAACATCGTTCTAAATGGTACGCACCAAGTAAAACTTATCCCTTATTGCTGCAAGAAGATGATCGGATCCGTACTTTCATCAAGAAAAAATATGGAGCAGCAGGCATAAGTGATGTATTGATTGCTCGCAAGGCAGATCAACTTGAGGTTGAATTGAAAACTGCTAGGCCTGGAGTAATTGTTGGTAGGCAAGGAAGTGGGATTGAAGAACTCAGATCGGGTATTCAAAAAACAATTGGTGATAGAAATAGACAAGTCCGTATAAATGTAGTTGAAGTAGAAAAAGTTGATGCTGATGCTTATCTTCTGGCTGAATATATTGCGCAGCAACTTGAAAAGCGTGTTGCTTTTAGACGAACAATTCGAATGGCTGTTCAGAGAGCTCAAAGAGCTGGTGTTTTAGGTCTAAAAATTCAAGTTGGTGGAAGGTTGAATGGTGCTGAGATAGCACGTTCTGAATGGACACGCGAAGGTAGAGTTCCTCTACACACTTTGAGAGCAGAAATCGATTACGCAACCAAAGTTGCTACTACAACTTATGGTGTTTTAGGAATCAAAGTATGGGTTTTCAAAGGCGAAGTTCTTCCTAAAGAAGAACAACCCTTACCTGTCGGATCTTCTCCTCGACGAACTAGGGGAAATCGACGGCCTCCACAATTTGAGGATCGTTCCAATGAAGGTAAATAAGGAGTTTTAATCATGCTTAGCCCAAAAAGAACCAAATTTCGTAAACAACAAAGAGGCCGGATGCGCGGTGTTGCTACTAGAGGCAACAAAATCGCTTTTGGTCAGTTTGCATTGCAAGCTCAAGACTGTGGATGGGTCACCTCAAGGCAAATTGAGGCAAGTCGACGAGCAATGACTCGTTATGTAAAAAGGGGAGGACAGATTTGGATTCGAATTTTCCCTGATAAGCCAGTAACGATGAGACCTGCTGAAACAAGAATGGGATCTGGTAAAGGTAATCCAGAATTTTGGGTTGCAGTTGTCAAACCTGGTCGAATCTTGTTTGAAATGGGCGGAGATGAAATTACAGAGGCAATTGCAAAAGAGGCAATGCGCCTTGCTCAATACAAGTTGCCTGTAAAAACAAAATTTATTTCCCTAGAGGAAGATCTCAATAAGGGAAATTATAAACCTGCTAAAACGTCAGTTACAGCAGATGATTCGGAGTCATCAACATGAGCAAAACAACTACGAAAGATGTACGGAATCTCTCTGATTCCGAAATATCAGACAAGATTCAAAATCTTCGCAAAGAACTTTTTGATCTTCGTTTTCAGCAAGCCACTAGACAGCTAGCTAAAACTCACCGTTTCAAAGAGGTTCGAACCGAATTGGCTCAACTTTTAACGGTTTCTAACGAGCGAAGCCGCTCCAACACAACATCTTGATTTTCTAGTTATGGCACTTAAAGAAATGGTCGGCACTGTTGTCAGTGACAAAATGCAAAAAACAGTAGTCGTGGCGGTGGAAAACAGATTCCCACATCCCATCTACCAAAAAATTATTAGTCGTACGACTAGATACAAAGCCCATGACGCAGAAAATCATTGCAAAGTGGGAGACAGGGTTCGGATTAAGGAGTCTCCTCCTATCAGCGCTCACAAACGATGGACGGTCACAGATGTTCTCGTTAAGGGTATGAAATCTAAGGAGGCGGCAAAATGATTCAACAAGAAACATACTTAACTGTTGCCGATAACAGCGGAGCCAAGCGTTTGCAATGCATAAGGGTCTTAGGTTCTAATCGCCGTTATGCCCATGTAGGCGATGTAATTGTTGCTGCTGTTAAAGATGCGATGCCAAATATGGGAGTAAAAAAATCAGATGTAGTTAAAGCGGTTGTTGTTCGTACTAGAGCAACAATGCGTAGAGAGACTGGGAATTCAATTCGCTTTGATGACAATGCTGCTGTTCTTATCAATGATGATCAAAACCCAAGAGGTACAAGGGTATTTGGTCCTGTCGCACGAGAATTAAGAGAGCGTAATTTTACTAAAATTGTCTCTTTAGCCCCGGAGGTTATTTAGTCATGCCAGCAATTAACAAAACCAAAGCTTCTTCTGATCGGATCAAAATGAAGATTCGTAAAGGAGATACAGTTCAGATTATTTCTGGAAAGGACAAGGGTAAAACCGGTGAAGTCCTTAAAACACTTCCCTATGAAAATAGAGTTTTAGTCCAAGGAATTAATCAAAAAACAAAGCATTTAAAACCCTCGCAGGAAGGAGAAACAGGTCGAATAGAAACTAAGGAATTTTCATTGCATGCTTCAAATGTAATGATCTACTCAACTAAAGAAAAAGTTGCTAGTAAAGTTGAAATTTTTGTAGATAAAGACGGATCAAAGAAACGACGATTAAAAAAGACTGGGGAATTAATTGATTAATTCGCTGTTTCTTTGTCTGAATTAACTAAAACAGACTTTCTTTTCCCAATTGAATTCTGACCAAGACCAGAATTAACTTTTTTCCAACAATGTCACTAAAAACCCGCTACCGAGAGACAATTAGACCAAAGCTTTTAAAAGATCTTGGTCTGAAAAATGTTCATCAAGTCCCTAAGGTGCAGAAAGTCACTTTAAATAGAGGTCTTGGTGAAGCAGCAACGAATTCAAAAGCTGTAGAAGCCTCTCTAAAGGAGATGGCAACAATTTCGGGGCAGAAGGCTCTTGTGACAAGGGCTAAGAAAGCAATTGCTACTTTTAAGATCAGACAAGGAATGCCAATAGGCTGCGCAGTCACACTTAGAGGTGATCGCATGTATGCATTCTTGGAAAGGTTCATAAATTTGGCACTTCCAAGAATCAGAGACTTTCGTGGTGTGAGTCCAAAAAGCTTTGATGGCCGAGGAAATTACACCATTGGAGTCAAAGAGCAACTTATTTTCCCTGAGATTACTTTTGACAAAGTCGACACAATTAGAGGTATGGATATCACAATTGTGACTAGTGCTTCCTCTGATGAACAAGGTAAGGCTCTTCTAAGTGAAATGGGAATGCCCTTCCGTAAAAAATGACTTCGATTAGCTAAATACTATGGCCAACCACGATCCAATTTCAGACATGCTAACTCGCATACGAAATGCGAGTGAAAAACGTCATGAAAAAACTAAAGTCCCTGCTTCAAGAATGTCTCTTAGTATCGCTAAGGTTCTTCAACGTGAGGGATTTATTGCCGAAATCAATGAGGAAGGAGAAGGCTTTCGAAAGCAGCTCATTCTTGGATTGAAATACACTGGAAAGCATCGCTCACCAATTATTCGTTCAATGCAGCGAGTTAGTAAGCCAGGGTTGAGGATTTATAAAAATACTCGAGGATTACCAAAAGTTTTAGGGGGTCTTGGAATTGCAATAATTTCCACCTCTAACGGAGTCATGAGTGATCGTGATGCTCGCAAGCAAGGTGTTGGAGGAGAAGTCCTCTGCTACGTCTGTTGATTGATTAGGTATTTATTATGTCTCGTACTGGAAAAAAACCAATCTCCCTTCCTGAAAAGGTAGATGTAAAACTTGAAGGGCTTTCGATAACTGTAAAAGGTCCAAAAGGGGAACTGCAACGAACTCTTCCTAATGGTGTAAGCCTTAGCAAAGAAGAAAACTCTATTTTGGTTAAACCCATAAATGAAAAGAGACAGTCCAGGGAAATGCATGGGCTATGTAGATCTCTAGTTGCCAATATGGTTGAGGGAGTTAGTAATGGTTTTACAAAAAAACTTGAGATTGTTGGTGTTGGATCAAGAGCCCAAGTAAAAGGAAAAACTCTTGTTGTTAGTGCGGGTTACAGTCATCCAGTTGAGGTTGTTCCTCCAGAAGGTATAACTTTTAAAGTTGAAAATAATACAAATGTGATTGTAACTGGACCTGATAAAGAATTAGTTGGCAATGAAGCTGCCAAAATAAGAGCAATCAGGCCCCCAGAACCTTATAAAGGAAAAGGAATCAAATATGAAGGAGAACAAATAATTAGAAAAGCTGGTAAGTCTGGCAAAACTTAATCTTATTTATTTGTCTTTAAAAAAATTTAGCCATGTCAAAACTTTCTAGAAAACAACAGACCCAAAAACGACATAAACGCTTGAGGAGAAACTTAAGCGGAACAGAATCTCGACCAAGACTTGCCGTTTTTCGTTCTAATAACCACATCTATGCTCAAATAATAGATGATGATGCTCAGAACACTATATGTGCAGCATCAACTCTTGATAAAGACTTGAAAGCTTCCTTAAAAGTTAATGCTGGAAGTTGTGATGCTTCCACCGCAGTTGGAGAGCTTGTTGCAAAAAAAGCTTTATCAAAAGGCATCAAACAAGTTATCTTTGATAGAGGTGGGAACATCTACCATGGCAGGGTTAAAGCTCTAGCCGATGCTGCCAGAGTGGCAGGCTTGAACTTTTAATCATTGCTTTAATAATGACAGACTCTAAAAACCAGTCCCCAAATAAAAAAACTTCTGGATCATCAGATGCCCCTCCTGCGGCTGATGGGAGGCAGGAAAATCGTCGCAACCGCGGTGAAAAACGCGGAGGAAGAAGAGATAGAAGAGGTCAAGAAAGAGATTCTGAATGGCAAGAAAGAGTTGTCCAAATCAGAAGGGTTTCGAAAACAGTCAAGGGTGGAAAGAAAATGAGTTTTAGAGCAATAGTTGTAGTAGGCAATGAAAAAGGACAAGTTGGCGTTGGTGTTGGAAAAGCGGGAGATGTTATTGGTGCAGTTCGTAAAGGAGTTGCTGATGGCAAAAAACATTTAGTTCGTGTTCCTTTAACTCGCAATAGTTCGATCCCAACTCTCTCTAACGGTAGAGATGGAGCTGCAAGTGTGTTGATTCGTCCTGCAGCACCTGGAACAGGCGTAATTGCCGGGGGCTCAATTCGTACTGTTTTAGAGTTGGCTGGAATTAAAAATGTACTTGCGAAGCGATTAGGTAGTAAGACCCCTCTTAATAATGCTCGTGCTGCAATGGTTGCTTTAAGTGAGTTAAGAACTCATAAAGCCACAGCAAAAGAGCGTGGTATTTCACTTGAGCAGATTTATTCCTAAAAATCATGACTATTAAATTAGAATCTCTTCAATCAAATAAAGGGTCTAGACGTAAAAAAATGCGTAAAGGTCGAGGTATAGCTGCTGGCCAAGGTGCTAGTTGCGGGTTTGGCATGAGAGGACAAAAATCCAGATCTGGAAGACCTACTCGCCCAGGGTTTGAGGGTGGTCAGATGCCTTTATATAGACGAGTTCCAAAATTAAAGCATTTCCCAATTGTTAATCAGAAAAATTTTACTGTCCTTAATGTTTCTAGGTTGAATGCATTTAAAGATGGAACAGTAGTTAACCTTGATTTATTGGTCAAGGAGGGTATTTTGACTAAACCAAAAAATCCTCTAAAAATCCTTGGCAATGGGAAATTAGAAGTGAAATTGACTGTTCAAGCATCAGCATTTACAACATCTGCTAGAAAGAAAATTGAAGAAGTCGGTGGCTCATGTGAGCTATAAAACTAATTTTTTATCTTAAAAGTTTAGTTTTATACACTAACCTCTAATAAATCATAGTTTTTAAATGTTAATAAGTCGTGGTCGAAATGCAAGTGCAGGTGAAGTAATCACCCAGATTTTTAGCAATGAAAAATTGAGAGCAAGAGTCTTAACGACCCTTGGTTTATTGTTAATTGTTAGATTAGGAATTTATATTCCGATGCCTGGAATAGATAGAGAGGCATTTAAAACTTTTATCGATCAGGGGGGACAATTGATTGGATTTCTTGATATTTTTACAGGTGGAGGAATATCAACTTTAGGAATCTTTGCACTAGGTATTCTCCCATTTATTAATGCGTCAATCATTATTCAATTGCTGACTGCCTCTCTACCTCAATTAGAAGATTTACAAAAAAATGAAGGAGAGGCAGGAAGAAGGAAGATTGCTCAAATCACTAGATACGTCGCTTTGGGATGGGGATTAGTTCAAAGCACGGTTTTTGCTTTGATTCTTCGACAGTATGCGGTCGAAGGCCTTGGAGAAACTGAATTTGTTGTTCAAACATCACTGGCATTAGTTACTGGATCGATGATAGTTATGTGGCTTAGTGAGATTATTACTGAAAAAGGGATAGGCCAAGGAGCTTCATTGGTTATTTTTTTGAATATTGTTGCTACTTTGCCCAAGGCACTTAGCTCTACTATTGAAAAAGCTCAAACTGGAGATCGAGCTGATGTCCTTGGGATAATCATTCTTTTGATTGTTTTTTTAATTACTATTGTGGGTATTATTTTTGTTCAAGAAGGTGCTAGGAGGATTCCCATTGTGAGTGCAAAAAGCCAAATGGGTGGAGGGGCCCTTTTGCCAAGTAGGCAAAGTTATTTACCTCTTAAGTTAAATGCTGGTGGAGTTATGCCAATAATTTTTGCTTCTGCATTAATATTTCTGCCAATAACAATCGCAAATTTCACTCAAAACCCTTTACTGATTAAGGCTGCGAGTTCACTTAACCCAGGTTCATCAAACCCATGGCCATATGCAATAACCTTTTTTGCATTAATTTTAGGCTTCGCTTACTTTTATGCTTCTCTAACAATTAATCCAGTAGACATAGCCTCTAATTTGAAGAAGGGTGGTGTCGCAATTCCTGGCGTACGGCCAGGAGGTGCTACTTCTAATTACCTTTCAGGTGTTCAAAACCGCCTTACTTTACTTGGTGGATTATTTCTTGGTTCAGTTGCTATTGTTCCCTCTGCGGTAGAGAGAGCAACTAATGTTCAAACTTTTCAAGGGCTTGGGGCAACTTCATTATTGATTTTGGTAGGAGTGGCAATTGACACTTCTAAACAGATTCAGACTTATGTCATTTCTCAAAGATATGAAGGATTAGTACGTGAATAAAATTTTTACTATTATTTTTATTTAAATGAAAAAGAAATTACTATTCCTTGGCGCCCCTGGAGCAGGAAAAGGCACGCAAGCAAATCTTTTCTGCAAAAAATACGGACTAGTACATCTTTCAACTGGAGATTTACTTCGAGATGAGGTCTCCTCTGGATCCGTTTTAGGTCTTAAAGCTGCTGAAATTATGAATAAAGGAGAATTAGTGAGTGATGAGTTAGTTCTCTCAGTTGTTGAGGGAAGATTGGTAAATATTAATGAAGGGTGGTTGCTGGATGGTTTCCCTAGAAATATCAATCAAGCTAATTCTCTAAAAAATCTTTTAGAAAAAATTAAGCAACCTTTAGAAGGGGTCATATTAATAAAAGTCGATGATGATTATTTAATTAAAAGGCTTTTAGAAAGAGGGAGACAGGATGACAATGAACAAGTTATAACTAACAGACTGAACATATACAGAGAGAAAACTTCTCCATTAATTGATTTGTATAAAAAGCAAGGTATTCTTGAGGAGATAGAAGGTAATGCTGACATAGATGTTGTTTTTTCATCCATTGAGAAATCTTTAGGCTGACGATGTAGTAAGGTTATAGTTTGGAAATAGGAGAGTCTCACCAAATGAAGGTTAGATCCTCAGTCAAAAAAATTAGTCCTGACGATCAGATCGTGAGGCGTAGAGGCCGAATCTATGTGATCAACAAGAAAAGGCCTCGTAACAAGCAGCGTCAGGGCTGATTCCTGACTTATGAAGAAGTCTTAAATGATTAATTTTTTTGCTTCTTTCAACAACTGTCATCATTAAATTATGATGATTTTAATTGTCCTCTTCGATTTATCCCTAAGTGGCACGGATTGCAGGCATCGACATACCTCGCGAAAAGCGGGTAGAAGTTGCCCTTACTTACATCTACGGCATTGGTTTAACCAGAGCCCAATCTATCCTCGAGAAATCAGGAGTTAATCCTGATATTCGTGTAAAGGATTTAGAAGATAGTGATATTCAGAAGCTCAGAGCTGTTACTGAAGAATTCACTATTGAAGGAGATTTGAGGCGCCAAGAAGGAATGGCGCTTAAAAGACTTCAAGATATCGGATGTGTCCGTGGACGAAGGCATCGAATGAGCCTCCCTGTTCGTGGACAACGAACTAGAACTAACGCTCGTACAAGGAGAGGAGCTAGAAAAACTGTTGCAGGAAGAAAGAAATAATTTCTTAAGACTCCTGTTACCAGCTGGTAATTTACTAAATCTTTTTAAATAAAGCTCAGCCTAATGGCTACAACCTCAAAGAAATCCGGTTCTAAGAAGTCAAAGCGCAACGTTCCAAATGGAGTTGTGCATATTCAAAGCACCTTTAATAACACCATTGTCTCAATTACTGACACCTCTGGTGAAGTCATATCCTGGTCATCAGCAGGAGCAAGCGGATTTAAAGGGGCTCGAAAAGGGACTCCTTTTGCCGCTCAGACCGCAGCTGAACTTGCAGCCCGAAGGGCACTAGAGCAAGGAATGCGTCAAATAGAAGTCCTCGTGCGAGGGCCAGGCTCAGGTCGTGAAACCGCAATAAGAGCGTTGCAAGTAGCTGGTCTTGAAATTACTTTGATCAGAGATGTAACTCCTCTTCCTCATAACGGTTGCAGGAGACCTAAGCGCAGACGCGTTTAAAATCTACTCACTTAAGTGAACTTTTCTTTATTTTCCACATCGCATTAGACCGTGTTGCAATACCAGATAGACAGGATCGACCATCAAGTTTCTAATGATCGCTCCCAAACAGGCGTCTTCCTGATCGGACCTCTTGAAAGAGGTCAAGCCACTACTTTGGGTAATTCTCTGCGCAGAGTTTTAATGGGCGGACTTGAGGGCAGCGCAGTTACTGCTGTGAGGATTGCAGGTGTCAATCATGAATATGCAACAATTCCTGGTGTAAGAGAGGACGTGCTAGACATTCTTCTGAATTGTAAGCAAATTTCAGTTGACAGTCGTAGTCAAGAGCTTGAGATCGGAAGACTTGTTGTAACAGGACCAGCTGAGGTTAAAGCAAAAGATATACAATTTTCATCTCAAGTTGAAGTTGTTGATGGTGATCGTCCAATAGCAACAGTTCAGGAAGGGCATAACCTAGAACTAGAAATACATGTAGAAAGAGGCGTTGGGTATCGACCAGTTGACAGAAGAAATGAAGAGACAAGTGCAATTGATTTGCTTCAAATAGATGCTGTATTTATGCCTATAAATAGAGTTAATTTTACTATTGATGAAACTGCTGTAGCGGAGGGGGGATCAACTAGAGAAAGATTAAAAATGGAGTTGGTCACCGATGGATCCACCTCTCCAGACGATGCACTAGCTGAAGCTGCTAATCAATTAA
Source organism: Prochlorococcus sp. AG-311-J23 (assembly GCA_003284375.1). GTDB lineage: Bacteria > Cyanobacteriota > Cyanobacteriia > PCC-6307 > Cyanobiaceae > Prochlorococcus_B. The sequence goes on along the minus strand of QBVL01000001.1, from coordinate 16,245 downwards.
TCGAACTTTTTCAACCTCTTGCTACTGTCTCAATGGTAGAAGAGATTCCTGAAGAGCCAGAGCCTGCAGCAGAGGCCCAAATTCCCCTCGAGGAGTTAAACTTATCCGTAAGAGCTTACAATTGCCTAAAACGAGCCCAAGTGAACTCTGTTTCTGACTTGATGGGTTTCAGTTATGAGGATTTATTGGAAATTAAGAACTTCGGTTCTAAATCCGCTGATGAAGTTATTGAAGCTCTAGAGAGAATTGGAATTTCTATTCCACAAAGTAGAACCTCTGCATGACTTTCAGTTTTCTTGCTACTAAATTTCAAAGCTAATCCAATGCGTCATCAACGTCGAATTCCACAATTAAGTCTCCCTGCGGATCAAAGGAAGGCACTTTTAAGAGGATTAACTACTCAACTAATTCGTGAAGGTAGAGTTACAACAACCAAAGCAAGAGCTAAAGCTTTGAGAAATGAAACTGAGAGAATGATTACCTTAGCTAAAGATGGCAGTCTTGCTTCAAGGAGAAGAGCTATTGGATATGTATACGATAAGCAATTAGTTCATGCACTTTTTGAAAAGGCTCAAGAGCGATATGGTGATAGAGAAGGTGGTTATACAAGAATCGTTAGAACGACTCCAAGACGTGGTGATAATTCTGAAATGGCTATTGTTGAGCTCGTTTAGAGTATTAACTCTATAAAAACAATTCATACTTTTTACTTATTAGTTCAATTTGACGAATAGAATTGCACTTGTCTTTCAATACGATGGATCAGGTTTTAAAGGCTGGCAAAATCAAAAAGATTCAATAACTGTTCAAGGAACTTTAGAAGAAAAAATTGCTCAACTTGATCCAATCAGACCAGTAAAGGCAATAGCAGCAGGCAGAACTGATTCAGGAGTTCATGCTTCAGGACAAGTTGTTCATTTTGATTGCACTGGACCAATTCCTACTCATAAATGGGCATCAGCCTTGAATGGCAGACTTCCAGCATCAATTAAAGTTCTTGAAGCAGTAGGTGTTCCCAGTGACTGGCATGCTTGCTATTCGGCAAAATATCGAAGGTATAGATATTCTATTTTTAATGGTTCCTATCCAAATCTTTTCCTTCAAAATATATGTTGGCATAAATATAGATTTAAATTGGATATCGATTTAATGAATCTTGCTCTGAATGATTTATTAGGTTTACATGATTTTGCAGCCTTTCAAAAAGCTGGAAGTAATAGAAGTAATTCATTGACCACAGTGCAAGATGTTTCTATTTCTCGTAATGGGGATATAGTCACAGTTGAAATTCAGGCCAGTGGTTTTTTGTATGGGATGGTTAGGCTTTTGATGGGCCAATTAGTTGCTGTTGGAGAAAAACGACTTTCTCTTGAAAAATTTATACATAGATGGAGAAAGGGTTTGCGCTCAGAGGTTAAAGAGGCTGCTCCGCCGCATGGTCTATGTTTGATAAGAGTTGGTTATGAGGAAAATATCTTTTCAAAAGATAAAAGTTTTGACACTTTCCCAAGTTTTTCTCTCCCAATATTTAAGCCGTCAAAATATACAAGCTAAATAAAAGATTAATAAATTAAAAATATATGAGAATTTTGTTAAATCAGTAATTTAAATTTTATCCGAACAAAAAGGCCAGTTTTAAGCCGTGAAAGTGTAGAATCATTCTCCTGAAGAATCAGGTCAATTTTTTGACTTGATAACTTCCTTAAAACAGTATTATCAAAACGATAATGCTTATTCAGTGTTAAAGGTGTTCAGAAAAAATGAACAAGACATCAGTTCCATCGCCGGATTCAATAGATCGCCAGTGGTTTCTGGTGGATGCAGAGAATCAGACTCTTGGTCGACTAGCAACTGAAGTTGCCAGTGTCCTAAGGGGTAAGACAAAGCCAAATTTCACTCCTCATTTAGATACCGGAGATTTTGTTATTGTCGTAAATGCAGAAAAGATCAAAGTAACCGGCAAAAAATCAGATCAAAAGCTTTACCGCAGACATTCTGGACGTCCAGGTGGTTTAAAAGTGGAAACCTTTAAGGCTCTTCAATCCAGAATCCCTGAGAGAATAGTTGAAAAGGCCATTAAAGGAATGCTGCCTCACACAAGGTTAGGAAGGCAATTATTTACGAAACTCAAAGTTTATAAAGGCTCTGATCATCCTCATTCAGCGCAAGAACCTAAAATTCTTTCTTTAAATTCTGAATCTGTTACGAAATGACTAGTTCCACAAACAAAGTAGTTTACTGGGGAACTGGTAGACGTAAGACATCCGTAGCAAGAGTTAGATTAACTCCTGGAAAAGGTGAAATAATCATCAATGGTCGGCCTGGTGACCATTACTTGAATTTTAATCCTGCATATATATCTGCGGTTAAAGCTCCCTTGAAAACCTTAGGATTGAGTGAATCATATGACGTTTTAGTTAATGTCTATGGTGGTGGATTGACTGGTCAGTCTGACGCTATTAAGCAAGGAGCTGCTAGAGCTTTATGTACTTTATCTATTGATAATCGTAAGCCTCTAAAAGTAGAGGGCCACCTTAGTCGTGACCCTAGAGCAAAAGAAAGACGTAAATATGGTCTTAAAAAAGCTCGTAAAGCTCCTCAATTCTCAAAGAGATAACTTTACTTTTCCCCCTCAAAGTTTTCATTTTTTTATCATGCCTAAACCAGAGATACATCCAACTTGGTATCCAGAAGCAAAAGTAATTTGTAATGGAGAAGTTGTGATGACAACCGGTTCTACTCAGCCTGAAATACAGGTTGATGTTTGGAGTGGAAATCATCCTTTCTTCACCGGGACTCAGAAGATTTTAGATACGGAAGGAAGAGTAGATAGATTTATGAGGAAATATGGTATGGCCTCATCGGACTCAAGTGAACAAAAAGATAAATCTTCAGAAGAAAAAAAAGAAAGTTGATAGCTGTTGATCTAAAGATTTAGGGAATAAAAAGGATGGATTCTTCAACCCTAATTAAAAGGTTAGAAACAGCTAAAAGTAGTTTTCAAAACTTGGAGCTGCAATTAGCTGATCCAGATGTTGCATCAGATCCAAAAAAATTAGAGACAATTGCTAGAGAAAGATCACGTTTAGAGCCATTAGTAATTGATTATTTAAAGCTCCAGATAATAGAAGAAGAGTGTTTAGAAGCTAAAGGATTAGTAAAAGAAAGCAGAGATGATAAAGAGATGGAACTTCTAGCTAGAGAAGAACTTCAAAATCTCGAACTCTCAAAAAATGAATTGATTCAAAAGCTGACTTTGGCTCTTTTACCCAAAGATCCAAGAGATGAAAGAAGTGTGATGCTTGAAATAAGAGCTGGAGCAGGAGGAAATGAAGCTTGTTTATGGGCTGGCGATTTAGCAAGAATGTATGAGAGATATGGACAAAAACTCGGATGGAATGTAAAACCCATAAGTTCAACAGAAGCTGATATGGGTGGCTTTCGTGAAATGATTATCTCAGTCAAAGGAGAGTCTGTTTATAGCCAATTAAAATTTGAAGCAGGTGTTCATAGAGTTCAAAGAGTTCCTTCAACTGAATCTCAAGGACGAGTTCATACCTCTACTGCAACTGTTGCTGTTATGCCAGAAGCTGATCCAGTAGAGGTGAAAATAGAATCTACTGACCTAGAAATTAGTACGGCAAGATCAGGTGGTGCTGGCGGGCAAAATGTAAATAAAGTAGAAACAGCTATTGATTTATTTCATAAGCCCTCAGGTATAAGAGTTTTTTGTACGCAAGAACGTTCTCAAATGCAAAATAGAGAAAGAGCCATGGAGATTTTAAGAGCTAAATTATTAGAATTAGAAACTGCAGAGGCTAATGCAAAGGAAAGATCTGCTCGATTGTCTCAGGTTGGCACAGGTGATAGAAGTGAAAAGATTAGGACATATAACTACAAAGATAATCGAACAACTGATCACCGATTAGGAGTTAATTTTCCCCTCGAGCAAGTTCTTTCAGGTCAATTGGAAGATGTCATAGGTGCATGTATTGCAGAAGAGCAAAAAAGGCAAATGGAAGACCTTAGTAATCAATCTGAAGATTAAAAAAAGCTACGCTCCCCATCCAATTACATATTTACTCCATTCTTTATGGCGGCCAGAATGAATTTGTTTTGTTGTCTCAAAACTCATGTTATTTAAAGGTTTATAGGGTTTTGTTTTTAATGGCATCTTTGCTTCATCTGGAGTTCTATTCCCTTTCATTACATTGCATTGCAGACAAGCAGTAATTACATTCTCCCAATTGTCTGTTCCTCCTCTACTTCGGGGTAAAACATGATCGATTGAAAGTTTTTTATTTTTCTGACCACAGTATTGACAACAGTTATCATCTCGTTGAAAAATATTTTTTCTAGAAAGAGGAATATCACGATATGGAACTCTAATAAATTGTCTTAATCTGATTACTGTAGGTGCTTTTACATCTTGCCTAATATTGTGTGAGTCATCTTCTTCAAGACTTTCAGCCTTGCCTTTAAGCATTAAAACAGTCGCACGACGCCATGAAGTGATGTTCAATGGCTCATAGGATGCATTCAAAACAAGAACTTGACCCATGCACGCAAGCTATTTAAGCGGCATGCTAGTGGTATTGGAGGCTTGTTGCAGTTTCCCTTATTAGATTGATTACATGCCCGGTATGTCAAAGATCAATAAAAGAGAAAGATCTTTCACTGTTGGTGGGATAACTAACAAAGTAATGAACCCTGATCCTCGAAGTCGCGCATGGGTTGAGGTCGATACGAAAGCTATTGAAAAAAATTCAAGAGCTTTGAAAAACTTTATTGGCAAAGATTGTTTGTTGATGGCAGTAGTAAAAGCAGATGGATATGGTCATGGTTCAGAGACTGTTGCAAAGGCTGCTCTAATCGGAGGCGCTGATAGTCTGGGAGTAGCTACATTAGAAGAGGGGATTCAATTAAGAAATGCTGGCTTTAAGTGTCAGATATTGATTCTTGGAAATCTAATAAATTCTGAAGAACTTTATTCTTCCTTTAGTTGGGATCTTATTCCTACTATTAGCGGAATTCGTGAGGCAATTATTTGTAATAATATCGCAGAAAACAAGAATAAAAAATTTCCTATTCACTTGAAAATCGATACAGGAATGGTGAGACTTGGCTGTGATTGTAGCCAAGTTGAAGAATTAATATGTAAGATTGATTGTCTTGAAAATATATCTTTAGAAGGTATATATAGTCATTTGGCAATTGCTGATAGAGATCTGGAAAATAATACTCAACTAAGTTTCACTCAGATTCAGTTGAATAGATTTGAAAAGGTTTTAAAGAGTTTGAGTAAAAGAAAAAAACTTCTGTGCAGACACCTGGCAAATTCTGCGGGAACACTCTCAGATAGTCGTCTTCATTTTGATATGGTTCGAGTAGGACTTAGCTTGTATGGATATTTTCCTGTAAATGATTTTGAGTCTGATTTGAAACTTAACCCAGCTTTGAAAGTTAAGGCTCGCGTTACTTTGGTTAGGGATGTTGGAAAAGGAATTGGAGTGGGGTATGGACATTGTTTTAAAACTCAAAGGGAAAGCAAGCTTGCTGTCGTTGCTATTGGCTATGCAGATGGCGTCAGCAGAAGCCTGTCTGGAAAAATATCAGCCTCAATAGATGAAGTGTTGGTTCCTCAAGTAGGTGCAATTGCAATGGATCAAATGGTTTTTGACATAACTGATAAACCAGATATTAAAACAGGTCAGGTTTTAACTCTTCTTGGGACTGATGGTGAGGTTTGCATTTCTCCGCAAGATTGGTGTGATTTGTCTGGATCAATTCCATGGGAAGTCCTTTGCAGTTTCCGAAATAGACTTCCTAGAGTTGTCACTTAAAATTTGTAGAGGATCACAATACAAATTATTTGAGCTTTGACTTGATAAGGTATGGAGAATGGAGAGGTGGCTGAGTGGTTGAAAGCGGCTCCCTGCTAAGGAGTTACAGGAGGCAACTTCTGTCGAGGGTTCGAATCCCTCCCTCTCCGTTTTTCATTAGATTCAGACGGATTCAGACAAGTTCATAATCGCTCAAACCTACTGATATGACTGATTAAAGGGGTTCACAAGGATTCAGACGGATTCATGCTAACTCAAACACGTGTTGTTGGTATTGTTGTTGGTAAACGCTTCCTTGTTGTTGGTAAGAATTTAAGTTGCTGCAAAGGATCTCAGGAAATGTGTTGTTGGTAAGTTGGTCCCGTAATGGGGACCTAACATTTTAGGACTCAAATCTATGTGCTTAATTTGATAAACAATTCTTGGTGAAAAGTAATGAATAAGTTTCATATTTACTGGCAGAACCAACATGGAATCTGGCAAAAGTTTCTAACAAAAACAAACGAAGCAGATACCTTTAGGACGATGACCAGAAGAGCAAAATCAACAAACCTCAGGCATAAGATGACCGACGATTTAGGACGAATGTTGGACGTTGTAAACCCCTGAGATGACTATGAAGACAACGCTCACTTCTATTGCCTTCGCATCGTTCTGTGTAGGTGGTTCAGTTGCTGCTCATACTTTGTTTTTCAAAAAGGATATTTTGACCAATCGTGTTCCTATGTACGCTCAAGTAACGCATACAGGGAACGTAGTTTTTATTGATGAAGCAGACGAAGTTTTTTATCCTTGTCGCTGCCGTCAAATCAAAGGTGAACCACCATGTTGTCCTGTTGCTTACCCATCACTTGGTTTTTTAGATAAACGTCATTCTCCAGATGTGGTTGAACTTGGGACAGGTAAGGGGTTCTGGTGTAAGTTCAGCAGTCTAAAAATGCCAGACAATCACAAGCGTGGAGATAATTTTCCAATCAATTGGTGTCACAAAAGCGGATGGGTTGAAGGGATAAAACCTAAGTCTTTTTCAAACAGATCCAATATTGGTGAACCCCATGCGTTGATTTTGCATCCAGCAGTGATTGCTGAAAAGAAGTTAAAGGTGTTCAAATGATTCCACTATTATTTGCTGCTGCACTTCAATCAGAAATTGTTCTGCAAACCAACGTGATTGAAAAGTTTAGTTGTGGTGCTGGATGTCACAAGAAAGTTGAACAACTAACAAACATGGTTGAGATAGGTGATGGTTGGAGGAAGATCAAAGTAAAACGTACGCCTTACGTTTGGACTCGGGAAGGTGGGTTAGAGCAGCGAGCACCAGTATTTGATTCACCAATTGGTACTGTTGGTACTACAAGTTGGAACTATTCCAACTGCAAAACAAATATTTTTACTAATAGAAGCAGAGAATATTTTTCTCCTCCTCCATCTCCACCAGATGAAAAGTGGGAAAGAAATTTAAGTGCATTCACTAGCAGTGGTAAACCAAACTTTTTCAGCAAAAATGGCAGTGTGTTCCAGAGGTGGAGAGCAATGTGTCCAGAAACAGAAGCAGCAAGAAAAGGTACTGAAGAAGTCAAGGCATGGTGGGACAGAGTAATCAATATGCTCAAAGATGAACAAGAAAACATTAGAGTTCAGGTCAATAGATCTTTAAGTAACTTCAGGACACTAACCAATTTCCAGTATCCGCTTTACTTAAGTAGTAAAATCGGAAGAACCAAAAGAGAGAAAAGATAAGAGAAGATGGATAGTTCTGGTCAAGAAGGAGAAGAAAAGAAGAAAGTCATTGAAGTAAGAACATTTCCAGTTCCATTTGCTTTAGGTGAAATCAAAGAAAATATTACTATTACTACAATTGCTCCTACTAAACCTTCTAAACCTTCTGAAGAACAAATAATTAATCAAGCAATTCAGTTTTACCTAAAAGGAAATATTCAAGAAGCAGCAAAACTTTATCAGTATTGTATAAATCAAGGGTTAAAAGATCACAGAGTTTTATCTAATTATGGAGCAATTTTACAAGGTCTAGGTAAATCAGAAGAAGCAGAAAAGTGGTTTCGCAAAGCAATTGAACTTAATCCTGATTACGCAAAGGCACATGCAAATCTGGGAAATATATTGAGTAATCTTGGCAAATTACAAGAAGCAGAAATATCACAACGAAAAGCAATTGAACTTAATCCTGATTTCGCAGAGGCACATTCCAATTTGGGAAACATATTAAAAGATCTTGGCAAATTACAAGAAGCAGAAATATCACAACGAAAAGCAATTGAACTCAAACCTGATTTCGCAGAAGGTCACTATAATTTGGGATTAATTTTGAAATATCATGGCAAATTACAAGAAGCAGAATATTCATACCGCAAAGCAATTGAACTGAAACCAGATTTAGCAAGCGGATACTATTCTTTATCCTTACTTAAATTTACTGATGACAATAAGATGTGGCAGGATAAACTGTTTTCTGAAAGTATTATAAAAAACAAATCCAAAAAAGATCAGATTGATATTTACTTCGCAAGAGCAAATATTCTTCATAAGGAAAAAAATTACGAAGACAGTTCTAAATACCTTCAATTAGCAAATAACCTTAAACTGGATCTTAATCCATCTAACTCTGATACTTTAATCAATAAGTCCAAAGTATTACTAATTGAATCGGATAAAAAAGATATTAATCAAGAAAAACAAGAAAATTATCCTCAGAGTATTTTTATTTTAGGAATGCCTAGAAGTGGTTCTACATTATTGGAATCAATTCTTAGTATGAGCAATGATGTATATGATCTGGGTGAAATTAATATTCTAGAGGAATCATTCCTTGAGTGTATGAAGTCTAAACAAGAAATAAGTCTTTCAAAATTATATAGAGATAAAGTACATCATAAGACTAAATTAAATATAACAACTAATAAATGGTTATACAACTACCAATATGCAGGTACTATTGCTCGGCAAATACCAAACGCAAAAATTATTCACTGCTATAGAAATCCTTTAGATAATATCTTATCAATTTACCGAGCACATTTTGCTAAAGGAAATAAATATTCCTCTTCCTTAGTTGATTGCACAAGAGTTTATTTAGATCAAGAAGACTTAATGACAAAATATAAAAATAGATTTCAATCAAAAATATACGACTTAAATTATGATTTATTAGTCAGCAATCCTAAGGAAGAAATTAACTCCTTGATCTCTTGGTTAGGGTGGAAATGGCAAGATTCATTTTTAACACCTCATCTAAGTCCTCGCTCAGTTTCAACAAGAAGTAATGTTGAAGTCCGTACCACCATTAATTCAAAATCTGTTGGTGGATGGAAGAACTACAAAGATATGCTGAAACCTGCTATTGAAATACTTACTCAAACTAAAAAGTATCAAGACATAATCTCATAAAACAAACTTACCAAAACTGGGAAAATTTTGAAGAGAAACATCCAAATACTTTCAGAGAGATGTATCAGTTCTGGGTTTGTAAAAGGACTACCTGAATACTTAGAAAGCATATGAGTATTCAGGTTTGTTTGGAAACTAGATAAGGAATGTAGTTATTAGGTATACGTAAGCACCACAGTGAATGCAGGAGAAAATTTGTAGTTTATAGGTCAGTTTAGTCTATGTAGATCATTTTAAGGATTTGCGGAATATTATTTATTCGCTTTTAGATGCCAAGATCTCATGTATTGTTCTAAATGTGTTGAGATTTTATGTTAAAAATATTGCTAAATCTTATCTCTCTTTAGCAATTATTCTATATTTTTCTAAAAATAGAGTTTACGTTCCAACTATTATTTACTCCCCAGAAATCACAGTAAAAAGTATCAACCTCATAATTCATATTCTTTATACCATTCTCAGATAGCAAGGTTTCTTGATACTTTTTTTGATCTAAGGTATCTTCTATTACTAGGTAATCTCCAGATTTTAAGAATGGATCAAGAGATCTAATAATTCCGGCAGAATTAACATGTGAGTCTTCAATGATTAGAATTGGGCGTTCCATTTTTTCGAATAAAAATCTCCTTTCATTGATGAATTCATTGATTTTGTTGTTGTCGAGTTTATGCGATTTAATATTGCTATCTTCTGGAAGATTTACTCTTTCTTTATTGATGTCAAAAGTATGTATTTCACACTCTAATAAGAGAGATTTAATAATATCTTCCATCCAAAGAGCACTACCTCCATCATATGTTCCAAATTCAAGGATAGTTTTAGGCTTAAGCTCCTGAATTATCATCATGTAAACACTAAGAGTCATTGGATCTTTCATTAAAGTAAGACCTTTCCATTTGTGATGATTCCATTTTGTATGTTTTATTTGCTGTATATAAGTATTATAAAAGGCAAGTGAGAACTGATGAATAATTGTCGTAAATTTCCTGTCTTTAATATTTGCAAATCTCATTTGAATTATGTCAATATTCCAATAATATCATAAAGTAACCACTCTAAATTTTGTCGCTAATATTTATTTTGGAAATGTTAGCCAACCAGTTATTATATACTTTAATCCCGATTTCAATATGTTACCTTTATGAGAATGTGTCCATTCAGAGGGCCAAATCAGAGTTAATCCTTTCTTCGGTTTTATCTCTAGATCATAATGATTGAAATATGTTGAACCACCTTCTTCAACATCATTTAAATAGGTCATAAAAGCAAAAAGTCTATGAAGAGTACTTAATCCAGACCTTTCACAATGTATCTTTTGAAAGTGTTGTCCAGCTTCATACTTTCCAATATTAAAGTTACCTATATCTAGATGATTAACTATTTCTGCTAAAAATGGCCACTGGAGATTGTAGTCTTTATAGCATTCGAATAAACTTTGAAAGTATTTTAAGTATATTTTGTTTTCTGGTAAGTTTAATTCCTTTGGAGAAAGAGTTATGTCTTGCCTGTTTTTAGTTTCTAGATTCAAACCTCCAGCGGTAGTACCTTGAAATTGTTGGTGTTTATTTCCTTCAAAGTAAGCTATTACTTCTTCGCATAAAGTAGGTTCGATTATCCATGAGCCAATAAAGTTTGGAGTTAGATTTGCTTTATCTAAGTCTGCTCTTTTCATGGGACTATATTTTTCACTAATATTAGTTTATTGATAGTCCGTTTAATAAGTCAAAGTTAATGAATCCTGTTGCTTCTTTTATACGTTTAATTCCTTCAATATGGTTTCCTTTTCTTAAAAGTATCTTTCCAAGGCTAGAATGCGCCTCAGTTAAATCAGGCTTAATTTGAATTGCTTTGTGAGTGGATAATTCTGCTTCTTGCAATTTGCCCATATCTTTCAAAATGATTCCCAGATTTAAATATGCTTCTGCGAGATTAGGATTTAGTTCAATTGCTTTACGAGTAGATAATTCTGCATCTTGTGATTTGCCAAGATCTTTAAATATGTTTCCTAAATTGTAATGCGCTTCTGCGTAATTAGGTTTAATTTTAATTGCTTTACGGTATGAGATTTCTGCTTCTTCTAATTTGCCAAGATCTTTAAATATATTTCCCAGATTGTAATGTGCTTGCGCGAAATTAGGTTTTAGTTTAATTGCTTTTCGTTGTAATATTTCTGCTTCTTTTAATTTGCCAATACCTCTCAATATACTTCCCAAATTCGAATGCGCCTCTACGTAATCAGGTCTAAGTTCAATTGCTTTGCGAGTATGTAATTCTGCGTCTTGCAATTTGCCAAGATCTTTAAATATATTTCCTAGATTGGAATGAGCCTCTGCGAAATCAGGTTTGAGTTCAATTGCTTTGCGATATGACAATTCTGCGTCTTGTAATTTACCAACATTATTCAATATGATTCCCAAATTGTAATGAGCCTCTGCGAAATCAGGTTTGAGTTCAATTGCTTTGCGATATGACAATTCTGCGTCTTGTAATTTGCCAGAATCTTTTAATATGTTTCCAAGATTTGAGTGAGCCGCTGCGAAATCAGGTTTAATTTCAAGTGCTTTGTTGAATGAGATTTCTGCGTCTTGTAATTTGCCAATATTATTCAATATGATTCCCAAATTGTAATGTGCTTCTGCGAAATCAGGTTTAATTTCAAGTGCTTTGTTGAATGAGATTTCTGCGTCTTCTAATTTGCCAAGATCTTTCATTATGATTCCATAATTATAAAAAACTCTTTGATCTTTGAAACTTTGGTTTATACAATACTGATAACATTTTGCTGCTTCTGAAATATTACCTTTTAGATGAAACTGTATTGCTTGATTAATTATTTCTTCCTTAGGTCGTTTAGTAGGAGTCTTCTTATTGATAGATATATTTTTTTTAATCTCTTCTAGAGGAAATGGCACAGGGAATGTTTTGACTTCATTGACTGTCATTTTCCCTTGGTCTTTTTTATTAAAATCTCCCATCTTTTAGTAACTTCTGGTTTCCATAATTCTACTACTTTATATATTTCCATTCTTAACTCTTCTTGAGATGGTTTCTATTTAATTCATAGATAAGCTTTTATCCACATCTTATAAAGTTCACCATAAGTAATCCAGTCGTACTTAAAGCGAACTTCTTTTAATTCTATTACTTCAGGTAGGAGAGTGATTTGTGCTCTATTTTTATAATAGAAACTCCTAATTTCTGGTTGTTCCACTAACGCTCTATTACTCAATAATTAACCTTTTTATGCCCTGTCTTCATTTTTGTATATTTACATTATTGCCCTAATTTTTTTGTGGTTATGAGTTTGGTTTTTATTCTCTTTAGTATTGGGTGTTGCTCTTGCTTAATATTTTTCCAATGAAGCGGATTAAATCGCTGTCCCCCGTTTGAATTGTTTCCAACCCTTTCCGTCCCTTTCTTTTTTCCTCTAATGGGAATTACTCCCTCTCCGTTCTTGTTCACTGCAAATGATTTATACGATTTAAATACGTATACAAAAAAATCTATTGCATTACTTCATTGCAACTAACCAAGATTTTTAAAATCATTGTGATCCGGATGCTTGAATAAGGCAAATTTTTGGATTTAAAGTGCAAGCGAAAACAGCTCAAGCAGAGAAGAAAGCTTTAGCGGAGAAGAAAGCTCAAGCTGAGAAAAAGGCAGCAGCAGATAAGAAGGCTCAAACTGATAAGAAGGCTTTAGCGGAGAAGAAAGCTCAAGCTGATAAGAAGGCAGCAGCAGATAAGAAGGCTCAAACTGATAAAAAGGCAGCAGCGGAGAAGAAAGCTTTAGCTGAGAAAAAGGCAGCAGCAGATAAGAAGGCAGCAGCGGAGAAGAAAGCTCAAGCCCGTAAGAAAGTTAATTCTCCAACTCAAATTAATTCACAACAAAAACGAGATTCAAGAACCGAATTGTTAACGGTATCCGTCTCATTAAACACTGGAAAGATCGTGTCAATAGCATCTATAGGGATTTTGGCTTCGGCTATTCTTGTTTCTGCGATGGTATTTATTGCTGGGTAATTCAATTTCACGAATATCTATATAAAAGCAACTTTTTTTTTCTGACTTTCTGCTATGTTTTCGTTCTTGTAGTTTTAGGTAAAACTAGCCTGTGCTTAAAGAAAGAATCCAAGAGGTTTTTGATTTCACTAAAAGTGAGTCTCCCTATAGGAAAGCTAATAAAGGATGGATTAATCAAGATATATTTTTAGATTTAAGTCCCTCTTTAGACACATATAAACAAACAAATGAAGCTGCTAAAGTAACACTGTTTTGGTCTCCACTAAATAGCTTATTCTCGAATATTTTTTTGATTATTATTCTAGGTTCAATACTTGTATTTACCTCAGTATCTTTTGCAAAAGGTAGATTTTATTTTAATTTGTTTGATAATTCTGAAATTAACGATATTATAAAAGTTGATCAAAATAAATCTCCAGATATAACTGCTTTAGAGGATATTAATTCTAAAAATTCAATAATCGAAAACAATCTTGAGATAAAAGACTCAGGTAAATCAACTAAAATCAATTTATTAGATGATGATTTAAATGAAAAAAATGAAAAAATAATCAATATAAAAATAGATGAAGAAGATACTTCTATAAATGAAAAAGAAAGTAATAAAGATATTCAATTCTTACAAAATAAGAAACCAAAATCAAATTTTATTTGAACTATTTTTTTGATGTCAATAAAAACTTCTTTGGTTTTTTAAAAATTGTTTTATCAGTTTAACTTTTTTTGTTTTTTGGCAGAGTTAGATGCTTTAATCAAAGTGAGTTTTATGAGTTTTAAAGGTGTCTGAAGCAAAGGGTAATCAACTCGCAACTATATCTGTTTATTTAAATACACCAATAATAGCCGTGCTTTTGGCTGTTGGATTTATTTTGGGATCTATTTTATTCGCTGGAATTTTACTTATTGTTAAATAGCTAATTTGTTTAACTCACTGCTAATAGCAGGAAGTAAAAATTGATCTTTGACTAATTCTTTCCCAGTTGTAAAGATGACCGTAAGCATGGGATTCTTATTAGGCGACTCCCACCAAGCGACATCATGGCGAACTTCACTCATTAGCCCTGCTTTGCTCCAAAGCTTAGAAGCCAAGGGAAGGCCTGCACCTAAAAAACCATCTACTTGATTCTCTAAATCTTGCTTGCGAGCCACTGGATCGAGTGATCGTTGAAAAACTTTTTTTAAATTCTCGCTTGCTAATTTTGGGAGCATTTCAAGAGTCATTAATGATTCAAAGATTCTGGCACTCCCATCGGTTGTCATGCTGTTTCGATTCTCATTTTTTTTTCCATAAAAATCTTTTTCTCTTCCAAAAGGTCCTTCATTCCAAGTCTTTTGACAGCAGTTCCAATTTTTTATTTCAGGCCAACTAAGATCAGCTAGCCAGTAGTTAATTAATTGCCTTTGGATTTTCCATTCTTGAAAGTTTGACTCATTAAGTGATGGACCACTTGTGGTACCTGTTAAAAGATCTAAAATGTAACTCGTCGCGTCATTATTGGAGTTTGAGATCATTTCATGTAAAGCTCTTCTAAGTTCTTCTGATTCAACGATTAAGTCTTGTTGAAGCCAAATATGAGTTGCCAATGCATAGACTATTTTCACTACGCTTGCAGGATAAAAATTTTTGTTTGAATTCCACCCTGTCCCATATCCACTAGATGTAGATGGACTTTGCTTGTTATAACGGACGCATGTTATTGCAATATTTTCAAGAAGGTTTGGACGACCTTCTTTTTCAAACCTATCGAGTAGACCTTTCAGGCAATATGCCATCTCAGGGTCTTGTCGGTAGAACGCCATAGCGCTCGAGAAGAATTCAATATGACCTTAGAGGTTTTGCTAACTAAAGCTTCATTTGTTGTGGGAAGTTTATGGAAACTGCGAACAAATATTGATGGATTTAAAAGTGAAAATAGTGATGAATTGGTTACACAAGCAAGTATTGGTAGGAGTTTTCAGCTGATTGATTATTTAAAATCTAATTTTAAAAACAAGGAAATTATCGATAGAGTTAAGGTGCGTCTTTTGGAAGATGACTATATTTGTTGGTTTAGATTTTCTGAATTAATTCATCAAGCTTCAAAAATAGAATCATGGAAATCTAAATTATTTACTGAAGAGAAAATTATTTCTAGGATTCCTGGGATATTGTCTTGGACTAAGGCTGCGAAAAAAATGAGTAATGAGTATTTGTGGGGCGGAACTATAGGTCCAAATTTTGATTGCTCTGGTTTGGTTCAATCTGCTTTTGCAAGTTCAGGCATTTGGATACCAAGAGATGCTTATCAGCAGGAAAAATTCTGTAGAAATATTGCATTGGATATAAAAGCTTTAGGTAAAGAATTAAAACCTGGTGATTTACTTTTCTTTGGATCATCTGAGAAATGTTCCCACGTTGGATTACACATTGATAATGGTTTTTATATTCATAGTTCTGGGGTAATTGATGGGCATAATGGAATAGAGATTGATGGTTTATTTCAACCGAAACCTGGAAAAATTTCTTCTCACTACCGATCTAAATTTAGATCGGCTGGAAGAGTGATCTCTTGTTATCAGAGTGAAAAACTCTAAAGAAGATTAATTGACCCTTATTAGGAGTTTTGAATGAATTCTAATGTTTCACTATCAATAGTTGTTCCTATCTATAACGAAGAAGAAAGTCTTCCTTTTTTGGTGAATCAGCTATTAGAAGTTTTACAGCCTATGCAGGAAACTTTTGAACTGGTTTTAGTTAATGATGGTTCATCAGATAACAGCGCAGAGGTGATAAGAAAACTAAGCTTTGAGATACCAGAATTAGTTGGAGTACTTCTACGTAAAAACTATGGACAGACGGCTGCTATGGCAGCAGGGTTTGATATTTCTTCTGGAGATATAGTTGTCACACTTGATGGTGATTTGCAAAATGATCCTGCGGATATTCCGTTATTAGTTAATAAGATTAGGGATGGATTTGATCTTGTAAGTGGATG